>DATMNL010000001.1:0-74272 GCA_035568995.1 Rhizomicrobium sp.
CCATTCAGCCTCTCGCGCAATTCCTTACCTGTGCGGAAAAAAGGCGCGCGCTTCTCGCCCACCGCGACCGGCTCGCCGGTGCGCGGATTGCGGCCCATGCGCGACGGCCGCACTTTCACCGAGAAAGCACCGAAACCACGCAACTCCACGCGATGACCATCGGCCAACGCCTTGGTGATGCTGTCCAGCACGGTCGTGACAATACGTTCCACGTCCCGGTGGTATAGATGCGGATAGCGCGCGGTCAGCCGCGCAACCAGTTCAGACTTGATCATCCCAGCCCCTGAAGGGACAAAACCGCGCGTGTAACGCCGCCCGGCCCTGTTAAATTGTCAGACACCCCATGCCCCGTCAACCGGAACCCGCTGAAAGATCAGTCTTTTTTGGACATAAGGGGCCAGTTAGCGGGTCTGGGGGTACGCCGAGGCCCCTTGCCTGCCCATTTATTAGGCAGTCCAGGCGGGATTTCCCCGTGCCGCCCGGCCCAGTTAGGCTGCCGGAGCAACCCGAAAAGGCATATCCATGTCACACGATCCGGCCCTGGAAGCGCATGAAAATGCAGAGCATGCCGAACATGCTGTCCATGAGGCAAATCCCTTTATATCCAGGGTCTCCATCACAATCGCCGTGCTCGCGGTCATGGCGGCGGCGGCGGGCAGCCTGGAGACGGTGGAAGGGGGCCGCGCCATCACCGAATCAAGCGAGGCGGTATTGGCCCAGGAGAAGGCAACCGATGCCTGGAACGAGTATCAGGCCGATAGCCTCAAGCGGCATATGTACGACATCGCGGCGGATTCCGCGGTGGCCACCCACAGCACCGAAAATTACGCCAAGGACAGCGCCGACCAGCGCGCGGCCCAGGACAAAGCGCGCAAAAGCGCCGAGGAATTCGAGAAAGACCGCGACGGTCACACCACCGCCAGCGCCCTTCACGAGGAGCGTCATCATTGGTTGACGGGATCGGCCACGCTGATCGAGATCGGCATTGCATTATCCACCGTGGCGATCATCACGCGGCGGACGCCCTTCTGGTTGGGCGCCATGGGCCTGGGCGTGGTGGGATTGGCGCTGTTCGCCTTTGCCTATCACGGGTGAACCGATGTCAGCGCCGCGGATTGGCCCCAACTGTATTGGGCGGGATGGCGGTGGGCAGCGCCAATGGCCGGCTGGTGCCAGTCTGCGGCGGGGCCGGCGACGGCGCATTGCGGTTGCGGATGATGTTGCCCAAGGCCTGAAAGGGGCTCGGAACCACGCTTGCGGGCTGCTCCCGCTGCGAGGTCTGCGACCAGGCAGGCGCTGCGCATAGAGCCAAAACCGCCATAGCGGCAAACATTCTCATCCCAAGAAAACGCATCAGGGGCGCGATGATGCCGGATCAAAGCAAACAGTCCACCGACGGACACGCTGCAGCGGTAACCTGTTTGGCGTTACTTCCGCCTGGCCTTACGGGAGGTCTTCTTGGCCGCCTTCTTCGCCTTTTTCACAACTTTGGCCTTCTTGGCCTTGCGGCGTTTCTTTTTCTTGGACGGCGCCGCGCCGGTGAACAGACGAGTGACGGCCTCTTCCAGTTCGTTCACTCGTTCGGCCAATAGACTTTTCTTCGTTTTCGCAGCCATGAAATTCTCTCCCTCAATCAATGACGTTGGGCCGGGACGCTGGCCAATTCTGCCCAGTGTGCAAAACGCGGGCAGTACGCGCAGATACAAAAGAAGAAGGCGGGAACAAAGTTCCCGCCTTCTATGCTGATTACGTCTTGCCGCTTCGATGACCAAGGACATCGAAGCGGCGTTCGGCGGACGAAAGGTCCTTTCGTTAATCCGCGTTCGCAGGGCAAAATCTCCGCGGGAGATTTTGGCTAATCCTGCTCACTCATCGCCTTTCTTGGTTTTCTTCTTCAGCGCCGCACCCAGGATGTCGCCCAGAGAGGCGCCCGAGTCGGACGAGCCGAATTGCGCCACGGCTTCCTTCTCCTCAGCCACTTCGCGGGCCTTGATGGAGAGTGAAACCTTGCGGCTGGCCTTGTCCACGCTAGTGACCATGGCGTCGACCTTGTCGCCCTTGCCGAAACGGTCGGGGCGCTGGTCGTTGCGGTCACGGGATAAGTCGGCCCGGCGGATGAAGGAGCGCACGCCGCCTTCCAGTTCCACCTCGATGCCGCCGTCATTGACCTCGGTGACCGTGCCGGTGACGACCTGGTTCTTCTTGAGGCCGCCGCCACTGGCGCCGGCGCTGGCCTTATCGGCCTTGGTGCCTTCTTCCAGCTGCTTGATGCCGAGCGAAACGCGTTCCTTCTCGACGTCGATGTCCAGCACCTTGGCCTTGACCATCTGGCCCTTCTCGTAGGCCTTGATGGCTTCCTCGCCCGGCTGGGACCAGCTGAGGTCGGAGAGATGCACCATGCCGTCGATATCGGAATCCAGTCCGATGAACAGGCCGAACTCGGTGATGGATTTGACCTCGCCCTCGATCACGCTGCCCGCCGGATGATGGGCGGTGAAGGAATTCCAGGGATTTTCCTGGGTCTGTTTGAGGCCGAGGGAGATGCGGCGCTTGTTGGAATCCACTTCCAGCACCTGCACATCCACTTCCGTGCCGGGCGTGACCAGCTTGGACGGTGCCAGGTTCTTTTTCACCCAGGACATTTCGCTGACATGCACCAGGCCTTCGACGCCCGGCTCCAGCTCCACGAAGGCGCCGTAATCGGTGACATTGGTAACCTTGCCCTTGAATTGCACGCCCACCGGATATTTGGTGGCGACACCTTCCCAGGGATCGGTCTGCAGCTGCTTCATGCCCAGCGAAATGCGCTGGGTTTCGTGATTGATCTTGATGATCTGCACCGTGACAGTCTGGCCAACGGACAGGACTTCGGTGGGATGGCTGACGCGGCGCCAGGCGATGTCGGTGACATGGAGCAAGCCGTCCACGCCGCCAAGATCCACAAAGGCGCCGTAATCGGTGATGTTCTTGACCACGCCTTCCACGATCTGCTTTTCCTGCAGACTTGCGACCAGGCTGGTGCGCTCCTCGGCGCGACGTTCTTCCAGCACGGCGCGGCGCGAGACCACGATATTGCCGCGGCGGCGATCCATTTTCAGGATCTGGAAAAGCTGGGGCTGGTTCATCAGCGGGCCGACATCGCGGGTCGGGCGCACGTCCACCTGGCTGCCGGGCAGGAACGCCACGGCGCCATCCAGGTCGACGGTAAAGCCGCCCTTGACGCGGCCGAAGATCACGCCTTGCACGCGGCTCTGGTCGTTGAAGGCTTTTTCCAGCTTGATCCAGCTTTCCTCGCGGCGGGCCTTGTCACGGGAGAGGACCGCTTCGCCGAGCGCGTTCTCGACCCGCTCCAGATAGACTTCGACCGTGTCACCCACCGCGACGCTGGCGGGAATCCCCGGCATCGAGAATTCCTTCAGGCTGATGCGCCCTTCGGTTTTGAGGCCGACATCGACCATGGCGAAATCATTTTCGATGGCGATGATGGTGCCTTTGATGACCTGGCCTTCCTGGGGGCTCTGGGTCACGAAGCTCTGCTCCAGCATCGCGGCGAAATCATCGCGGCTGGGAGAGGCTATGGAATCGGAAGAAGGCTGACGGGCGAGAGTGGCGACGCGGGCCATGCGGTTTGAAGTCCTGAACAGTTCATGCCGAGCGGTTCTTCCATGGAAGAAGCGCGCTGGTCTTCCCATGCTTGCGCATGAGCGGGTTGGATTGGAAAAGTAAGCGGGATGCCCGAAAGCCGTCGGGCCTCCTTTAGCCCCTGGGACGGTCCTTGAGCGCGCCCTCGATCTTGGAAGAAACCAGGGCAAGGGCTGCCGCGAACGCCGCGTCTATACCCAAATCGGAGGTGTCGAGCAAGGCGGCGTCGGGGGCCTGGACAAGGGGGGATATGGGGCGGGATCTGTCGGCCGCGTCGCGGGCATTGAGTTCCTTGAGCAAATCCTTCTCGCCGCGCCGGATTCCCATGGCTTTGAGCTCGGTCCAGCGGCGCCTGGCGCGGACTTCCGGGCGGGCATCGACATAGAGTTTGGCGGTGGCGGTGGGGCAGATCACGGTGCCGATATCGCGCCCATCCATCACCGCGCCGGGGCTGCCGCCGGGAGGATGGGCCAGGAATTCGCGCTGGAAATCCAGCAGCGCCGCGCGTACCGCCGGAAGGGCGGCAACAAAAGAGGCGGCCTGGCCGATAATGTCCGTGCGGATGCGGGAGTCGCCGGCAAGATTGAAATCCATAGTCTGCGCGCCGCGAACCGCATCGGCTTCGTTCCGGGGATCGCCCTTGGCTTCCAGGACACTGAAGGCGGTGAGGCGATACAGCGCGCCGGAATCCAGATGGGCGAAGCCGTAATGCTGGGCGAGTTTCTTGGCCAGGGTGCCCTTGCCGCTGGCGGCGGTGCCATCGACGGCGATCACAATACTCATGGCGTTTCCATCGCGGCGCCGAGGTGGCGCATCAGATCCTGATATTCGGGAAAGCTGGTGGCGATCATGCTCACATCATCCACGCTGACCGGCTTCTCGCTGGCGAGCCCCAGGGTCAGAAAGCTCATGGCGATGCGGTGGTCCATATGGGTGGTGACGAGGCCGCCGCCGGGGACTTTGTTCATACCCTCGACCGTTAAATTGTTATCGCTTTCAAAGGCATGAACCGCATTATGGGCTAATCCGGCGATGATGGCCTCGAGGCGGTCGCTTTCCTTCACCCTGAGCTCCTCGAGGCCCATCATCACGGTTTTGCCGGAAGCGAAAGCGGCGGCGACGGAGAGGATGGGATATTCGTCGATCATGGAAGCGGCGCGCGAGGCAGGAACGACAACACCTTTAAGTTTGGAGTGGCGCACGATGAGATCGCCGATGTCCTCGCCGCCGCTGGTGCGGCGGTTTTCGATGCGAATATCCGCGCCCATCTCAAGCAAGGTCTCGATCAGGCCGGTGCGGCGGGGATTGAGCAGGATGGCGGGCAAGGTGATGTCAGAGCCCGGCACGATCAGGGCGGCGACCAAAGGAAAGGCCGCCGAGGAGGGATCGCGCGGCACTTCGACCACGCAGCCCCTTAAATCCAGTGCCGTGCGTGTGTGGATGCGTTCGCCGCCGCCAGCCAGCTTCTCGACCCTGACATCGGCGCCAAAGGCTCTCAGCATTTTCTCGGTGTGATCGCGGGTCAGGACATCTTGCGTCACCGTGCATGCGCCGGAAGCATTGAGAGCGCCCAGCAGGACGGCGGATTTCACCTGCGCCGAAGCGAGTTTGACATGATAATCGACATCCCTGGCCGATGCCGAGCCGTGCAGAGTGAGCGGCATCAGGACCTTGGGTCCCTGCCCTTTATAACTCGCGCCGAAAGCCAGTTTCAGCGGTTCGACCACCCGGGCCATCGGCCGCGCGCGCAACGAGGCATCGCCGGTGAAGACGGCGGTGATGGGCGTGGTCGCCATCGCCCCCATCACCAGGCGCGAGCCGGTGCCGGAATTGCCGAAGTCGAGAGGTTGTTTGGGGCTCTGCCAATGGCCGACCCCGGTTCCCCTGACCCGCCAGCGCCCCGGGGCCTGGCGGACCAGTTCGGCGCCGAATCCGCGAAGGGCGCCGGCGGTGGAATGGACATCGCCTGACTCCAAAAGGCCGGAAATGGCGGTTTCACCCTTGGCCATCGCGCCCAGGATCAGCGCCCGTTGGGAGATGGATTTATCGCCGGGAACTTCGCCCACGCCCCGCAGGGGCGGCGCTTTGCTGGCTCTTAAAGGAACAGGCGTATGGGGGTGCATGGCAGCCTTTTTATTACCTTTGACAAGGGGCGGCACCCGTGGCAAACGCGCCCCTCCACCAACCCTTCTTTATGGGAACAAGCAGCTTGGTCAAGGCGGATCTTGGAACAAAACGTGGCTGCCCCAGTTGCGGCACGCGCTTCTACGACCTTTCGAAAAAGCCCATCGAGTGCCCAAAATGCGGGACTTCGTTTGAGCCGGAGGCGCTTTACAAGCAGCGCCGCGGCCGCCAGCCCGAGGCCGCCGTAGCCGCCGCCGTGGTCCAGCCCGAAGAGGCCGAGGAAGAAGAGACCGAGGACGAGGACAGCGAGACCGAGGCCGAGGAAGAAGAGGAAGAAGCCGCCGTGGTGGAGGCGCCGCTGGTCGTGGCCGCCACCGGCGAGGATGAGGACGAAACCGCCGAGGAAGAAGAAGCCGAGGCGGAATCCGGCATGAGCGTGGTGGAAGGCGATGAGGAAGTCGCCATCGAGGACATTGAAGTCGAGGACGACGAGGAAGAAGAAGCCGATGACGGGCTTCTGGCCGAAGTCGAAGACGAGGAAGACGATGTCGCCGGGATCATCGATCCGGGCATCGCCAAGGACGAAGCCTAGGTCGGTTTAAGTTTCGGGCCGGACACCAGACCGGCTCCTGTGATTGGGGCCATAGCTCAGCTGGGAGAGCGCCTGCATGGCATGCAGGAGGTCAGCGGTTCGATCCCGCTTGGCTCCACCATTTTCGCCCATCACCATCCCAGCCAATTCTGCACCACTGCCTAAGGGCGGAAATGGTGGAGCCAAGCGCCTGAGCTGCGCCGCGCGCAATCAACGGCCTAGCGGCAGCGTCGTGGCCGTGCGGGCGGCGCGCGAGGGGCACGGGCTCCATTAAAGAAAGTCGCGAAGCGGCAAATTCACTTCCGAAGTCTATTCTCACTCTGACCCCGATCCTTGAGAAGGGCGATGCCACCGGCGCCGCCGCGTGGAAAAACATCTTGAATGCGATTGTCGTGTTGCACGCGGCGATGCCGGGCACCGAAGAAGAGCATTGAACAGCTTTCAACAGACGCTGCGGCGACTCGGTGGACCTTGCGGGCAATTATCAGCGGCATGTGAAAGCCGCCAGATCAATATACTTTGCGACATATTTGGAGCGTATACCCTAAAAACTCTGGCCTGGTGTTTAAGACCTATTAATTGGCCTTCCCTAGCCTCTGCATTCATCGAAACAGCGTGCAAATCGCCCTATTGGTGGAGACTCCTATGCAGAAATTATTTGCAAGATTCATTGCGAACGAAAACGGCGCTACGGCCATCGAATACGGCCTGATCGCGGCTTTGATCGCGGTGGTCATCATCACCGGTCTTACAACCGTCGGCACGAACTTGAATACAGATTTCGCGTCGATAGCGACCAGTCTAAGATAATCGAAATCGGCTGGGTTTGACTGGCGTCCGGCGCGAGCCGATACCTTCAAAAATTGGCTGACTGCTCGCCGGCTAGGAAATTATTAAAGCGGGCCTGGCCAACATTCGCTGCCCGTTAGTGACCCCACAAATGTCCGCTTTGGGTCAATAGCGGACATAGACGTTCAAACTTGCTGCGTCGTCGCTCTACAGAGCCCGTCGCTCAATCGCAGGCGGAATTGTGTTGATAGCCGTTCTGACGAGCGAGGCGCGCCATCTCATGGTCTTCTTTTGAGCAAACCGGCTGTGGCGTGGTATCCGCTGCGGTGGTCGAAGTCCGGGTGGGATACGACTGCGACGGCAAGGCTATCGCAGTGGTGGTAGCCGCAGGCTCAACATAGTGCGGTACTACCGTCGCAGTTGGCTGTGGCGTGAACGCAGCAGCTTGTTGCATGCAATTGTCAACCGCAAAGCCACATTGTTCGCCCTTCGTCAGCAACCCCCCTGTGGGACCTGTATAGTTGATGCGTGAAACGCGCCCCACATTCATCACAACATCAACCTTACAGGAGCGTTCTGTGGTCGTGGCCGAACCAATTCCGCTGGCCCACCCGTATCCGCCCCAAGCGTTTACGACACCCACGCTATCCGTGCGGCCATTTCCTGAATTATACGTCCAAACTTCCGTGGTGCCTGCCATGGCGGTATTTACGGGCGAACCCATGCACGCGAGCACTTGTTCCTTTGACATGCCCACCATCGCGGTCTGTGCATCGGAAGCCTCTTGGGCGCGTTGAAATTCACAAGCAGAAACTGCAATGCTCACAAGAATGAGCGCAACCGAGCGGATGAAATTCCGAGTCTTAGGAATCATAGGAATACCCCAGAAGGATAAATCGAGCCGGCTGGGGCAATTTGCATCCGAAATTGTTAAATTGGCGTCTCCATTGTTGGCCAAAGGAAACAATGGCGTCGCTCTGACGCCATTGTACCGCCGGAAGGCGGCACGAATGTATGTAGACGGTGTCCAACATTTTCCAAGAAACGATCGCGTTAACAGCGATTTACTTTGATGCGCTGTTGCTAGGCGTCCTCGCTAGGGTCGACAGAATAACCAAGGGGTCAGCCCAGCGCGCGGCTATAGGCGCAGGCGACAATCACACAAAGTCCCGCAGCGGCAATACGACTTTTGCGAATTGAGTATCGTGTCCCCAGAACTAACTCTATTGGGCAGCGATTGCGTAGCGACAAAACTTGACCAATCATCACTAGTGGCACCGGCCGGTTTCGGGATAGATGCGGATACATGCGCGCGCGGAAACGTATCGCGCCGATCGCCGGACCGTTTTCGCCCCGACGGGATGCGCCAATACGCGGGAACGTGTTGGCTTGTGGCCCGCAATGATAGCGTGCTGCGGCTGCGACGGGATTTTCTGCGGGACCATAGGCGCGGTGATCGCAACGCCGGCTGCGTAAAGCCGCGGCGACCGCATGCTGTTCGCGCCATTCTCCGGTGGCCACAACGGGGCCAGAATAGCATCCGGCAGGGTCTGCGGGAGATCCGCTTTCAGGATGACAGCAGGTGCCGCTGTCGCAGGTTGACGGGCAGGCCGCGCGATCAAGGTGCTGCGTCGTAATGGCGGCGGTCCCATTGTGACGGGCCGCGGTGCCGGTACCTCTGCGGATGACATCTTGAAGCTGTTGAAATGGCCTCCCAAAACCAAGAGACCGACCATAATTCCCAGCGCAATCCCTGAAATATTCTTACGGGGCTTATTTTCAGCTCTGCCGCCATGCCCGGAAGGAGGTTCGGCTTGGTTCGTTCCTTTGCCGATCGGAACTTTCTGCGGTCGTTCCCGTCCACCTCCCTCTGAAACAGAGTGGAACGAAGGAATCTCAGTCCGATGGATTTCTTGCGAAGGGGCACCGGCTTGGCTCCCAGCTCTGCCCACCCGAAATTCCTGCGATTGTTCCGGTCCATCTCCGCCTGAAAAAGTGTGGAACGAAGAAACCTCATTCTGCTCGATTTCTTCCCATCTCTCGACGCCCCACTCGGGCCATCTAGCAATTTTCAACATGGGATCGAGCGGTCGCTTCACCGCCTCATCTGCCTCGGTCATCATATTCGAAAGGTCGCCTGCCACGGCTTTCTCCGCCAGCCCGACTGGTTAAGCGCTTTGCAGCGGAAAGGTTTCCTGCCGGACGGAATTATCCCGGACGATCGCTAACCGGCATCCAGGCCCGCCCAATGGTCCTCCGTCGAGCGCTGTCGGTGTTTTCCGGGCATGATGGCCGCCGTTTTCAGTTTGGCCTGACGCCTCCCTGAGCCGGGAACTTTGCTGCCTTCGGATCATTTAGTCGAAATGATCGATCCCCAACATATTGAAATCGCCGCCGCTGCGATGGTCAGAGTCTATGGTCGAAGCGCAACGCTGGCGTGTGAAAGATTGATTGATAATTCGGTGCAGGGAAACCACAACGAAGTGGGCGGTATTTGGCCGAAAATCCTTGAAGCCGTATGCAAACAGCAATCGCTGCCGAGCGGCTAATCAGGGTTGACCCTTGGGGACCTCCAATCATCCGGGCCGGTAGCAGTGATTGTTCGCTAAATGTCTGCGATCGATACCGGTAGGCTGAGAACTCAACCAGCCAAAAGACCGGGAAGAATTAGACGCCAATCAATCACATCCATTTTGGCAACGCGGTCGAATACCCATCGGTGCCAATTGCCTTTTGAATCCCGATCAGCATGTTCGGCATTTGATCCCCTTCGGATAGCGGGAGAAGCAGTCGGCGATAGTGAAGATACCGACCCTCCCCGTTTACGAACTCCATTTCGTCGGCCCTCGGCGCTCCAATCCGAGCGACGGAAGCATATTGCTCCAACACGGTCTCTAGTTCCCCGTCGAAATCCAGTTCATCGAGCCACTTTCCCGTGAAATCATCGTGCCAACGACCGCAGATCGCCGTACCAACCAAGCGAAAGCGGAAGCGCAACGGTTGGCAAATTTCCACAATAAAAACGAGCGGCAAGAGAGATACAATGTCTCGTGGATTGATGTCGGCTCGACAAGGCATCGTACGGCCACCGCATTGGTGCGTCCAATATGCGTAGAGTGTCGAGAAATCCGGGTCATAAAGGAACTTGCTAAGTGGCGCAAAGTTCATCCGCCTTTGACTAATTTTGCCACCCCGGGTCTCTGGCGACGGATGAGAAACCAAACTCGACTCCTTTGCAGGGACCGCAGGCTTTGGCACAAAAGCTGTCCTTCGGATGTCATCACAGTAAAATATTTTGAACCAGCGGGGCCGTTCAGCTCGCCACACCCTGTTATGCCATGACGTGTGGACTCAGTGATGGTCAATATCGATCATATTGACCCTTCTCACAGTGCTGCGCTGAGTAGTCAGGGGCTATCTTTATCTACATTCGTGATAAGGGGGCGGGCCGCCATATGAACCTAGGACCCCGCTATGCATCAATCTGAGAAGCCGTTGACTATACCGGAATACGATAAGTTCGCTACGGAACTCGATATCATGGCCGCAACAATTAGAGCGCGGCCCGAGATGAATCATCATTTCGCCGAGAGATTGGCCATTCTAGCAGCGCAAATGCGTGAGGATATATTTGAGCTGCATCCCGAAATTGAGGGAAGAAGCTGCACTTTAAAGCCGGATGACGCGTAAGTGCCGCCAATCCTTTAGGTGCTGGATCGTTTCTTTCTGGCAACTCAT
The DNA here is from genome assembly GCA_035568995.1 of Rhizomicrobium sp. Lineage (GTDB taxonomy): Bacteria > Pseudomonadota > Alphaproteobacteria > Micropepsales > Micropepsaceae > Rhizomicrobium. The sequence goes on from DATMNL010000001.1 coordinate 10,886, forward strand.
CGGCCTTTAACTGGCACCATCGCCGCTCTCAAGCGGGCCGGACTTATAGACTACAACATCAGGATGGTCAGCCCGCCTCTTGGCGCAATAATCCGCTCGTTCAATCGACGAGAGCTACGTCTGCTTTGCACCAAAAAAATGATCATTCGACCGATGTCCGCTTTGCGCCAAAAGAGGACGTTCGAGGTACTTCGCCAAACGCGCGTCACGGAATGGCCCTATAATCGTTCCGCCAATCCTCGGCCGCCAGGACCGCCGGCCTGCCATGCAGCACCGACAGCAACTGCCCCCGCGTAGCGCCCTGCCCCCTTATCCGGCCGCTCACCCAAGTTCGCGGCGTTCGCCTCCTCAAGCATGTCCACTGGACATGCTTGTGCGCAGGGCGCACCGGAGGCTCACCCTAACCCTCTCCCCCTATGGGGGAGAGGAACACGCTTAAACAAAAAATGGTGGAGCCAAGCGGCCTCGCCGTGCGGGTCGAGCGACATTAACCCAAATCGCACTTTGGCATGCTCCCTGCAGCATTTATCGAGTAATCAGCATTGGGAACCATTTGTCCCAGTTCTTGTTGCATTTGAACACAGATTGCACGTCGAGCAGGCTTCAGAGTGTGCCTATTCAAGACGATGTGAGAAAAAACGGCGGTATAAAATGAGGGTATCCATGAAAAGTTCTATCTGCGGCATAGCCTTGGCGGGTTTTGCCATTCTCGCCACGCCGGCCGCGGCCGGGACGTTCAACGTCTCGCTGACGGGCACATTAACCCAGCAGGGCCATGAATTCTGGCCGGGCCTTAATACGGGGATCGACCCGAATCTGTCTGTCGGATCCATCGTCACGCTGACGGCCTCTTTCGATGCCAGTCTCCTGCTTCCTTATGCCGGCAATCCTGGCGAATATATTGTCGGGTTGTGGGGCCTGCCAACCTCGGGCAGTTCCTTTTTCCGTGTCGATGCGGGGGGCATGACCTGGGCTTCCACCGACAGTCTATCGGATGGAATGTTCCCGTTCTCCACATCGCCGCGTGAAGCCTACCCCGCGATCGTCATCGACGGCGACAAGGTGGCCGGGCTGATAGGGAATCTTTCGCCCAATGAATCGAGTGCGCGGCCGGAACTGGATTTCGGCGGCGGCAATTCAGCCGCATTCGATATCACCGCGCCGCAAGGTCTATATGGGGATTTATACAACACCCCCGGCTTTACCGGCGTTTGGGATTTTGCGGATTCGTCGGTGGTCGATCCGCCATCGGCAAGCGATATAGCCGCCGGCGTTCCAGAACCCGCGACATGGGCGATGTTCCTGATCGGCTTTGGCGCTGTTGGCTTTGCCATGCGGCGCAAAAAAGAAATGGTTTTGGCGAGCTGAGGCCAGGACTCTCGACAGTGGCGCCCGGCGGCGAAAGCTGCCGGGTTTTTTTACGGCCGTCCGGCCATCCCCTGGCTATCGCCTGCCTACCTAGTCCTTCAGAAGACCCGCGGTCTTGAGCGCGGCAAGAATGACCGCCTTGACGCGGCCCTCCTGTTTCGGCGCTGGTGTCCAGACCGATTGCGGCGCAACTGTTTCAGACGCTGGCGCGGAAGGTTCGGTAGGGCGGATGACGTCAGCAGCGACGGCGTTGGTCGTGTCCAAACCCCAGAAACCCGCGATGCGGGCGCTCGAAGAAAACCCCACATCCAGAAAAAAAGGACCGGTCTCGCCATAGCGATTCCCGGCGGGACCGCCAATCGGTGTGCCATGGCCCATGCCCGACACAAGAAAAGCCTCGACGGCAACCGTGCCGTCGTCGCGTTTCCAGATGTTGCGGCAATGCGCGCCTTCTTTTTCGATCCGCATCGGCTTTTGCGGCAGGCCGTGAACGCTTGTCCATTGCGCGACCAGCGCCTCAGCATTGCTGACATGGACGGTGGCATCGGCATCACCATGCCATACGGAAATGGCGGGCCAGGGCCCCTGATGGGATGAGGCCTGGCGCACCATCGCGCCCCACGCCTCGGCCGACCGCGCCGGTGCCTGCCGCATGCTGTTCAGGGCTTCCGGCACATTGGCGGCCGAACCGGCAGGCAGCCCGGCGATGATCGCGCCGCCCGCGAAGAGTTCGGGATAGGCCGCCAGCATGGCGGCTGTCATGGCGCCGCCCGCCGAGAGGCCGGTTATGAAAATGCGGGAACGATCGAGATCACGATCGGCGGCGAGAAGCTCGATCATCTGGCGAATGGAGGCCGCCTCGCCCTGGTCCCGGGCACAATCGCCAGGCTGAAACCAGTTGAAGCAGGTGTTCATATTGTTGGCGCGGGTCTGTTCCGGCGCCAGCACCGCGAATGTCAGTTCATCGGCAAGCGCAAGCCAGCCCGCACCATGGGCGTAATCGCCGGCGCTTTGGCCGCAACCGTGGAGAACGACAATGAGTGGCGCATTTTTGGGCAGGGATGGCGGCGCGTAGGCGAACATGCGAAGCGCGCCCGGGTTGTCGCCAAACTCCGCCTGTTCCGTGAGTGTCGGCCGCAGGGTGCTGTTGGAAACGGGCGGGACGGGACGCGCGCGCGGCAAGGGCAAACGTATGCCCAGAGGCGAAAATCGGGTCGGGCGCATCGCAACTCCGGCAATTCCTGCCCCAAAGAGGTAATGCTGCACTGCAGCAATTGCAAGGACAGCACCGGTTTGGGTGCATCTTTAAAATAAAGACTTGCTCACGGTTCGCCTGCCGGCGGCGAACCAATTCCAGAATCATAACCGACGAAAATGGCGGCCAAGCCGGCGCGCGCCGGCTCAGCCAGCCAGTAGCGGGTGCGGCCCGGATAACCGCAGGGGAAGCGCGATTCAGGTTAATTTCGCATGTTGCTCGACCCGTCCCGAATTCGGTGTTGGGGTACGGCATGAATTATCAGATCCCACCGCGAACAGACACGACGCTTTCCGCCATGGAAATTCTCGGCGGCCAGAATCGCCGCCCAGGGGCGAAGCTTTTGACGCCGACGGGCTGGTTCGCTGTTTTGGCAATTGTCGCTGTTGCCGCGGGCGCGGCCCTGGCCCTCAGGTCACCCCGCATCCATTAGCTTGCGACAGGGACGCTGCGCTGCAGCGATATTTCGGAAGACGGCCATGGAAAATTGGCGATCCGCTTTGCGGCCAAGGCGTGCGCGCCTTGGCTGATATCTGTTGGTTGGCACATCTGGTGCAACGACCATCAGAGATTGTTTCAGGGTGACACACATGCCGAAGATCGATTTTTCCCGCGCCCCAAAGCCGGCGCCATCCAGCGCCAGAGCGGACTCCTGGTTGGTGATTTTTGCGATTACCACCATCGTTTTCGGAACCACATTGGCGCTCTTGATTTTGAGATAAGTCGACAAATATTTGGGCTGCTATTCGATTGCCCCGGAGACCGACATGATAATTTCCGATTCCCATATACTCGGCAGACAGGAGCGCCGGCCGCGGCCGCAGCTTCTGGCGCCGTTGGGTTGGTTTGCTGTTTTGGCAATCGTCGCGATTGCCGCGGGTGCGGTGCTGGGGTTCGTGGTATAAAGGTCTATTGTTTGGGGCTGTGAAGTCTCTCTACAGCGGCGCCATAACCAAGGAATGGCTGCGGCCCCATTCCGCCCGCGTCCTCAAAAATCATCAATTCACTGTCGCTGGCATCGTCGGCCGCGCCGATGCGTATATAGCCCCCGACCTCCGCCACCTCGGGATGTTTCGACGCGTAAAAAGCCCATGCGGCTTCGAAACCAGGAATGAAAAGGCTCCAAAGAAGCTGGCCATCGGGAATAACGGCTTCTATGTACCAGTCACGTTCGGTACCCGGTATGCGCTTCCAGTTCTGCAGATTGGTTTGGCCAAGAGTAACCTGACGCGCGCTGTCAGGCGCCACTGCAAACGTGGCAATATCAATGCCGACATGCGTGAGCACTATCGTCATTGTCACCGGGCCAATTTCGCGGGTGAATACTTGGCCTAGTTCAAAAACATGGGCCATTGGTGTTTTGTCCCGCCACGGCCGGGCGCCTCGCGCCTGATCCATGTCAATTGATTGCATGTCACCGGCGGCATTTATTCATGGAACCGTCTTAAAGTCCGCTCGTTTGTCGGTCTGTGCGGAATTGTGCGGAGGCAGAATTTGGCGGACGAAAACGCGGCAAAAGCCGAGGCCTGCCGTACCCGTGCGAAGGAAATCATGAAACAAATCCAAGGGGTTCAGGATGAGACCCGCAAGCGCACGCTCCAGGAACTTGCCGATGCTTGGCTGGAGCTGGCCAGACGCGCCGAAGAAAAGGGAAACGGCTAGGCCGCGGTTATCGGCCAGTCAATTCTGCGGACTCTTTCGCAACTGCGTCGTCCAGGCCCCCATCAGATTCACATCCAGAAAGGCCCGCACCTAAGACGATGTGAGTCCCAATTGCTGACCGGCATCCATTTTCATCAAGCCAGCAAGGCGGAGCAGCTGCTGCAGACCCCTGCTTTTCAGAAGTCCGTTGTCGCTGAAATTGAAATGGCTGGCCCCCGCAAGGGTCATTCTAAAAGCGGAATGGCGATAGCGAAGCCCGCGAGTATCTTGAGCACATTTCTGATTGGCATCGCTCGCCAGGCATCGATCCTGCATATTTAAAGCACAGCGGTGGAATGCTGGCAAAGATGCGGCACTGGCGCACAATCTCCAGATACGGCACCATCTGCGCGCGTCCTCCGGCGCCGCCCTGCAAGGGTATGACGGACAGACAACAACCGGTCAGGGGAGTGGTCCGATGAAAATCGCAAATCTGATTCTGGCTGCCATGATGGCGTTGGCCATGCCGGTGCTGGCGCAGAAGGCACCTGATCGCGGGAAGGCCCAACCGGCGCCGCCCGGCCCACCGAAGATCCCCGACGCGCCGCAACTGCCCTATCATTTTGGCGCCCGGCCAGCCCCGCCCAATGGCGAGAAATTCGGCAATATCGCCGCTGTCGGGCTGATGCCGAACCGCGACCTTCTGGTGCTCAACCGCAACCCCGCCATCATGATGGTGGAATATGACCCCAGCGGCACGATAGTGAAGCGGGTGTTCAATCCCAACATCGCCACCAGCCCGCATGGAATGCGCATCGACCGCCACGGCAACATCTGGGTGGTCGATAGCTTCATGAACGTGATCTACAAGCTGAATGCCAAAGGCGAGGTGTTGAAAATGTTCGGCACCTATGGCGAAAACGCGCCCTGGGATGACAGCAAGTGGAATGGCATGTTCAACCAGCCCCTCGACGTCGGTTTTGACGGCCACGACAATTTCTATGTGGTGCAGAGCCATGGCGGCACCAGTCCGCCCCTCGATTGCTCCTTTTGCGTCACCTATAACAGCGGTCCAACGCGCCTCAGATCGGTCCCGGTGCCCAATCCGCCCGCGCCCGCCGGTTCAGACCCGCGCGTGATGAAGTTCGACAAGGATGGCCGCTTGCTGGCCTCGGCCAGCCTCGCCCATCCCGACGGGCTATACCCCGTAATCCATACCGTGATTGTCTCGCCCATAGGCGAGGTCTGGGTGGGCGACCGCGCCAGCCAGAAGATCTGGATCTTCGACCAGGACCTCAAGAACCATCACGACATCCAGTTGCAGAACCTGACCAGCGGCTTCTATGCGGACGCCAAGGGACAGCTTTGGATGTCCACGGGACAGGACGGCATGGTGATGAAGATGAGCTGGGACGGCAAGATAGAGGGTTGGTTCGGCAAGCGTGGCACCGATCCGCAGTCCAACGATATCGGTGAGGGCCATTTCCTGGCGGTGTCGGACGACGAGAAAACCATCTGGGTGGCCGACTCGGTAAACGCGCATGTCCTGAAGCTGGAACACAATTAAAAGCGATCGCGGGCGGGAGGAATAGGATGAGATTCAGAATTGCGGCGGCGGCATTTCTTTTCTGCGCGGGTTTTGCGGTTGCGTCCGCCCAGGCGGCTACGTTCGCAAACAAAAGCCAGGCGGACGCAGGCATTTAAGGACAAAAGGGGGTAGCTATGAAGTTGGAATTGGCGGTTGTGACCGGAGCCTTGCTGATCGCAGGCAGCATCCTGTTTATCGAACGATGGCAGATCACCACCATTGGCTACGGGTATGCGGGAGGCGGCGAGCGCGGGGCCGACACGGCCGAGGAAAAGCTCTTTCTATTGGACCGCTGGACGGGGGACATTGAATATTGCCCCATCGGAGGCAGCGACCCTCAAGGTTACGACGAAAGAACCGCGAAGACGGGACACGCCATTTTCAGGTGCGGTTTCCCAAAAGCGCCCTAACGACGGTCATCCACATGGTATTATTGGCAAACCAAAGCAACCGAAGGCGTTGACAGGAATGCGCCCGAGAAAGTGATGAGAGGATGCAGAGGCAATTCATGCGCGCCACTGGTTCAATGTTCTTCGCCCTGGTCCTGGCGATGCCGAGCCAATTGGCGGCTGCGGACAATTCGGGGCCGCTGGCTCCTGGAAAGCCCGCAGGCGTCCAGCAGGCGCAGAACAATCACCAGTTGGAATACATTCTCGTGGGGGTTTCTGCGCTGGTCGCCACCGGATTGGGGATAATACTCATCAAGAAGTATACCAGTAAGAGCGCGGCTTCGGCCGGCGCATCGGCTGGGGCTTCGAGCGTGGCTTCCGCCACATCGACTTGAATACTGCAACCCTGGGCTTGCGCCGCGCGGGGCCCAAAGACCGGCATCCGGGGCCGTTCGGCACAGAGTGCGGAATCAGGCTAGCCTGTCCTGGCTGCAAATAATGCGAGGAAAACCGAGATGGTCTTCAAATATGTGGTCGGCGTTCATCTAGGCAGCAAACACGAAAGCATGACCGTCGAAGCCGAAGACGCCCTGATTGCCGGGCTAAAGGCGAAGCATCAAAATCCGGCAGCGACGATCACCTATATTCGCAGGCAGAATAAACGAGGCGATGTCCGCCATCCCCATGGCATAACGGCCAAACTAAAGGACCCGAAGGCGAAAAAAGGGAAGTAATGCCGGTCTGGCGCAATGGCGGAGACATACGCTGACCATCTGGCGTATCTATTTTTGCAAGTGCGAAGCGGATAGCTTTCCTTCTTGTCAGCTTGTGTGCCCGTAGCTGTCGTGCAAGCCTTCATGCACCAACGGGGGTAGAACACCCCTGCAAGGACGGGGAAAAAGTATGAAGACTCTTATCCGCTCCCGGAAATTTTTTGCCGGCGCCGGTCTTGCCGCGCTTTTGGCGCTTGGCGGCAGCCAGGTGCCCCTGATCGGCAGCGCCCAGGCGCAGGCGCCGGGCGACGTCATGGTGCCGATGTTTGAAGTCGATCCGTTGTGGCCCAAGCCTCTGCCGAACAACTGGGTGATCGGCCAGACCATCGGCCTGTCCGCGGATAGCCACGACAATATCTGGATCGTTCACCGGCCGGGATCGCTGGAGCGGATGGAATCCTTTTCGACCCGGAAAGAAACGGATTGCTGCACGGCGGCGCCCGATGTCCTGGAATTCGACGAGGCCGGAAACCTGCTGCATCATTGGGGCAAGGTCGAAGGCCATGACTGGCCGACGTCCAATCACGGGATCACGGTCGACACTGCCGGCAATGTCTGGCTCGGCGCCAACGGCGCCGGCCAGCCCGCCGCTTTCGCGCCGGGCAGCGAGGCGCAGTTCGCACCGCGTGCTCCCCGTGCGGCGGGCGAAGGCGGCGGGGAAAAAGGTCTTTATCACGACAGTTTCATCCTCAAATTCACCCAGGACGGCAAGTTCCTGGGCGAAATCGGCCATGCCAATGGCAGCAAGGGCAGTCTCGACACCGAGAATGTGCGCGGCGTGGCCACGATACGCTTCCTGCCGACGGGCGAGCTGGTCGCTGCGGACGGTTACGGAAACCATCGCGTCTCGATCTGGGATCCGGTGACGATGAAATTGAAGCGCATGTGGGGCGCCTATGGCAAACCGCCCAGCGATGAGCCGATTCCGCATTTCAATCCGGATTCGCCGCAATTCGGCAACCCGGTCCATTGCGCCGAGCCTTCGAAGGACGGCCTGCTTTATGTCTGCGACCGCACCAACAACCGCGTTCAGGTGTTCAAATTCGACGGCACCTATGTGAAGCAATATGCCGTTGAGGGGACTACCAAGGGCGAAGGCTCGGTCTGGGAGATCGCTTTCTCCAAGGATCCGGAGCAGAAGTTCCTCTATCTGTCCGACGGCTCCAACATGAAGATCCATGTCTTTGACCGCCTGTCGATGAAGGAGCTCTATTGGTTCGGCGGCGGCGGACGCCAGCCGGGCCTGTTCTATGCGGTGCACAGCGTCGTCACGGACTCCAAGGGAAATATTTTCACCACGGAAACCTATCGCGGCCAGCGCGTGCAGAAATTCCTCTATAAAGGCCTGGTGCCTCTGAGCACATTGTTGAAACGCGGTGTGGTCGGCGGCAGCCATGTCGGCCCCGGCCAATAAAATCGCCATGCGCCGGGAGGATGAGACAGTCGCACGCCCGAAAAAGGGATGTAGGAAGCGGTCTTATGCAGCGATTGCGGCTTTTGCCTCATGAGAGAATGCTGATGCGCCCATTGCTAATTACGCTCCTTTTGTCGGCATGCCTTCTCAGAGGCGGTGCCGCGCAGGCGCTGGAAATCTACGAATACGACCGGCTCGCCGCCCCCGACCAGGCCCGCTTTGTGAGCGGTCTCGTCCGTGGCGCGATGGATATCCTGACCAAGGCGGGCCACCTCGACCAGGCCAAGGCGGTCGCGCATCTGTTCCCCGATCCGGACCGCGCCACCACCACGGCGATATTCAAGACGGCCCTGGCGCATGAACGCGATGCGGACGCCAGGCGGAATATCGAGTACCCCGACGCCTCCCGCCTGGAGGTTGAGGATGCGATGCGGGAACTGCTGAAGAATGACGGGATTGCCCTTCCCGACAGCATCTACACCGTCAATCGCGACTTCCGCGCCCGGCTGCCGGTGAAGCCGCTCTGAGCCCGGGGCCGGCGCCCTCAAAACGCCCTACCCTCGCATCCACCCACCGCGCTCCAGCAGCAGGTGCCGCGTCTCGCCCGACGCAAAGCGCCAGGGCTTCTTTTTCCGAACCGTTACTTGTTCGATGCCTGCTGGTTGCTGTCCGGCAAACCAAAGACATAGAGCTCTGTGCCATGTGCCGAGCGGGTGACTTCCTCGCTCAGCATGAAGGTTGGCTTCTGCTCCGGGCTGCCGCCGCCCAGGCCCGTCATCACCGCGATATACTGCTTGCCGTCCACCGCGAAGGAGGCGATGTGCCCCTGCACCGTGGTGCCCAGCCGCGTCTTCCACAGCGTGGTGCCGGTCTTGGTGTCGACCGCGCGGAAGACGCGGTCGAAATCGCCGACAAAGGCCAGGTTGCCCGCCGTGGAGACCACGCCGGTCAGGAATGGCGAGCGCTGCTGGAAGGACCACATCGGCTTCATGGTGTTGGTCTCATAAGCCGAGACCCGGCCCATGTTCCCGCTGCTGCCCGGCATTTCGTAGAACATCTGCGTGCCCGAACCCAGCATCAGCACACAGCTCTGGCTGAGCGGAATGATGATCTGGTCGGAGGGCTGGTGATAGCTCGCCGCCTGCCAGTCCTTGCCGCCTTCGGGTCCGGGGCATGACGGCAGCCACTGGTCGGTCTTCTGGTCGATGATGTCCTTGCGATAGCCCGGCGTGCCGGTCTTGGGATCGAGCCTGGTGAAGACGTTCTGGAACACCGTCTCGCGCGAGTCGAGATATTTGCCGGTGACCCGATCCAGCTTCCACAGGATGCCCGCCTTGCCGGTGGTCATCAGGGTTTTCTGGTCGCCGTGATCGATGAGAATCCGCTCGAACACTTCGTCCAGGTCCAGGCTCTCGCCCGGCGCGTGGTTGAAATACCATTTCAGCTTGCCGGTATCGACATCGAGCGCCAGGGTCGAATTGGCGTACAGCGTGGCGCCGTCACCGGAGCCGCGCAGGTCGCGCCGCCAGGGCTTGGACTGGGCTGTGCCCCAATAGGTCGTGTTCAGTACCGGATCAAAAGTGCCGGCGATCCAGGTCTCGGCGCCGGCGCGCTGATCGTCCGGCAGCTTGCCCCAGGTGTCGCCGCCCGGCTGGCCGGTCAACGCCACGGTGTTGAACTTCCAGGCGCGCTTTCCGGTATTGGCGTCATAGGCGCTGATATAGCAGTGCGCTATCTGCGGAATGCGGCCGCAATTGGTCATGCCGACGATGGCCTTGCCATGGGCGACGATCACGCCGCCGTCATTGCCATGCTGGCCTTCTTCCGGAATGCTGGGGTCGGAAATAAACGACTGCCAGACAATGTTGCCGGTCCTGGCGTCCAGGCCGTAAAGCTTGCTCTGCATCGTCGGCACAATGACAAGGTTGTTGTAAACCGCGATGGAGCGGGTCCCCACATCGCCGCCCGGCTCCAGGTTTGGCGGCCGCGGCCCGATATTGTTCTGCCAGAGTACCTCGCCGGTCACCGCGTTGATCGCCTGCACCGTGTTGCCGGAGGAGAGCAGGAAGAGCACGCCATTGTGGATGATCGGCGTGGTTTCGTTGGTGCCGCCCTCGCTCATCGCCAGCGTCCATTTGAGCTGGAGCTGGTTCACGTTTGCAGTCGTGATCTGGCCCAGCTTGGAAAAGCTCCAGCCGGCATAATTGCCGCGATACATCAGCCAGTCGCCGTCCGGCGGATTGGTGAGCATCTCGTCGGTCACCGGTACATAGTTCGGGATATTGCCCGCCTTGACGACGCCAAGATTTGTGTTGGTGGTGAAACTGCCGCTGGCGCCTTCGGCACGCGAGGGCGCCGCCGCCGGGGCCCGTCCTGCGGGCGCTGCGGCAGTTGGAGCTGCCTGGGCGGTCTGGACCGGCTTGATGCCGGCCGAGACATCGGCGGCCACCGTGCCATTGGCGGCAGTGCTGATGCGAACCGCTACGGTGGAGGTCAGGGCCGCGGTGCCGGTGCGGGCGCCGTTGGCGTGAAGCATGAAGGCAATCAGGTTGGTGTAGGTCTCGTCGGAGAGGCTGCCCGGCGCGCCGAAGGGCATCTCGGCCTTGACGATATCAAACAGGTCCTTGGAGGTCTTGTTACCGAAGGTCACCATGAAGCCCTTGCCGGCGAGGGCGGGCGCCTCGCCCAGACCCGACATGGTGTCGCCATGGCAGACCAGGCAGTTGCCGGCATAGGCGGTGCGCCCGGCATCAACCTGGGCGGGGTTGAAGGGACCGGCCGCCAGGTTCTGGCCGAAACCGCTGGAGGCCCAGAGCGCCACGGTGGCGGTGGTGGTAAGCGCCGCGATCGCGATCGCGGTCTTTTTTCCTGAGAGCTTCATGGTTCTGTCTCCATCATCCTGGCAGGAATCGAGGTTGGTTTATGTTCATTGGCAAGTCCGCCAGATCAGCTGGACTCGGGACAATTTTGCAGCGCTGCGAAAATGAATCAAGCGACATCGGTCAGGATAGCAGCAGATCCTTCCTCTTTAACACCGAATTGTGCTTTGCAGCATTGTCTTGAGCCAAGGCTCATGAGCCTTCCGACCAATGGGCGCTCGACCAAGATTGCCGCCCATGAGCTTGGCGTTTCTCCCCGCACGGGGGAGGCGCATCGCGGCAGGATCATGGACAAGATGAACGCCTGCAATATTTCCGATGTCGTGCGGATCGCCATGACCGCCGGCTGACAGCTGTCCTGTCCGGCGCCGCTTGCGCGCCCATGAGGGTGGCTCGACTGTCGCGCACGGTCATGGGCAAGGCCTCATCAAACAAAGTCGCGCAGCAGCAATTTATCTGCGACAGTCAATTCTTACCCTGACCCCGATATTCCCTTGCGAGAAATATTTCAGCTCCAACACCATTTTTTGTGGCGGCGGCCCCTCACCCCGACCCTCCCCCCCAAAAGTGGAGAGGGAATACGCGAAGCCAATTGCGTATGGTATCCCCTGAATTCCTCTGATTTTCTGTAGCTGGGGGCATCGCCGCCGTTAACCCTGTCCCAAGGTTTTCTTGGTTTACCATAATTAGGAATATGAAAATTGGCGAGAGTAGGATGGAATTGAAAAAGCAAACGGCATAGGCCGCCGCATTCTGATTATGGGATTTCCAATGAAACTTCGCCTGGCACTGGCTTCGACATTTGCGCTGACTCTCGGCGCGAGCGCGGCAAACGCCTCCACGGTGTTGTCCGATAACTTTGATGCGGATATCGCGGTCCTGAACTGGACGGGAGACGCGACCTTCGTTCCGGTACCTGGCACGCCCACCCTCGGCCAACCCTCGGTCGATCTGGTCGGCGCCACCGATGATTTCGCCTATCTGGCCTATAATGGCGGGGTCTCGCTTGACCTCGATGGCACCACGGGCACAGGATTTAGCCCGGCTGGTGAAATACAGTCCGTCGCCACGCTCGCCGCGGGCGATTATACTGTGAGCTTCCTGCTCGCCGGCAATTTGCGCGGCGCGACAAATCAAACAACGCGCGTGAGCATCGGCAGCCAGTTCTTCGACATTACGCCCTCGAGCAACGCCCAGCCCTACACGCTTTATACGGAATTGTTCAGAAACGCCTCTGGCAAGGTGGACTTCATGGAGTCCGGTCCGGCCGATCAGCAGGGCAATCTGCTGGACAACATCGTCGTGACCACCGGCGTGCCCGAACCCGCCACCTGGGCGATGATGCTGATCGGCTTTGGCGCGGTCGGCTTCGCGATGCGGCGCAGAAAAGAAAGCGCCGCTCTCGCGGTCTAGTTAAACACGGGACCCGCGACTTCGGGCATTTTCGTTCCACTTCCAAGTGTAATTTAGCGCCCGAGCGACGCCGGGGCTTTTTGGCTATTTTATCCGGCCGGTATCGATCAGATAAATGGCCTGCCCGATGGCGGTCTGCTCATCCATGGATTGCGAGGTCTCCCAGACCTGGGTGGTTTGCCCATTTACCCGCAACGGCGCATTATCGCCCCGCTCCACCCGCGCTCTATAGAGTGTGCCGTCACTGATGCCCTTGATCTTGAATCCGGCATACGTAACCTTCGACATTAAGCGCCATCCCGTTTTTGACCGTTGACTATAACGCGCAAGGCACCGGCAGGTGCCGGCTATTGGAGGAGCGGGTCAGCGCTGCCCTTGCGCTTCCCGGCATACGGCCGCCAAATTCCCGCGAAAAAGAACAAAGGCCTGGATTCGTTCGGGATTTGACGGCGGCATATCGACGGAACTTTGGGAACCTCAAGGCTGAAACCCCCATCGCGCGTAGTTCGCGCCGCGCTGGAGCATTTGGCCATCAAAGGCTGATCGGGAGCGAGCAGAAACCGGCCGGCCAAATTGGCGTGCGGGGTTTGTTCAGGACGAATGCCGTCAACGCGCGCGCGGCTTGTGCCAACCCTATCCAAACTTCACGGCTGCATGCATGGACGGCGAGATGCCGCCGCATGCCAGCATGTGTCCGCAGTAGACGGACGCAGCAGAATTATCGCAGACTGCGATGCGATTGACCGGAGGGATGCCCGATGATACGCAAAAGCGCGCCCGCCCATCGCAAATCGAAGGTCTCGCCGCGCCGGGATCGAACGAAAACAAAGCGCAGCCACGATCTGGTTCTGGTCGCCACGCGCAAGGGCGCCTGGCTCTATCACGCCGATCCGTCACGCAAGCAATGGCGCGCCGACGGCCCGCACTTTCTGGGCCACATCATTCATCATCTGGTGCTCGATCCGCGCGATGGCAGGACATTGCTGGCCGCGGCCAGCACCGGCCATCTCGGACCGACCATTTTCCGCTCAACCGATTGCGGCCGGTCGTGGAAGGAGGCGGCCCGGCCCCCTGCTTTTCCAAAGGCGCCCGAAGGACAAAAGGGCCGCATCGTCAATCACACTTTCTGGCTTACGCCGGGCCATCCGGATGAGCCGGATGTCTGGTACGCCGGGACGTCGCCGCAAGGCTTGTTCCGCAGCGGGGATGGCGGCCGGAGCTGGGAGCCTTTTTCCGGCGTCAACGATGACCCGCGCTATCGCGCCTGGATGGGCAGCGAGCAGGACGGTACGCCGGACGGCCCCAAGCTGCACTCGATCATCGTCGATCCGCGCGACCCCGCGCACCTGTATTTCGCCATGTCGGGCGGCGGCGTGCATGAGACGCGGGACGGAGGGCGCAACTGGAACCCGATCGTCGAGGGCATGGCGGTGGTGGAAGGCTTGGATGCCGGCAACATTGCCTTTCACGATCCGCATTGTGTCCGGTTGTGCCCCAGCAACCCCGAGCGGCTCTATCAGCAGAACCATTGCGGCATATACCGGCTCGACGGTCCGTCGCGGGTCTGGAAGCGCATCGGCAAGGCCATGCCCGGGCAGATCGGCGATATCGGTTTTCCCATGGTCGTGCATCCCCGCAACGACAATGTGGCATGGGTTCTTCCGATGGACGGGCAGACCGTCTGGCCGCGTACCAGCGTGAAGGGCCAGCCCGCCGTCTACGGCACCAGCAACGGCGGCAAGTCCTGGAAGCGGCTGGATTCGGGCCTGCCCAAAAGCCAGGCCTGGTGGACGGTGAAACGCCAGGCCATGGCGGCGGACGGAAAAGATCCGGCCGGGATCTATTTCGGCACCACAAGCGGCGAATTATGGGCGAGCCGGAATGAAGGCCGGAGCTGGGCCTGCATCGCCCGGCATCTGCCGGAAATATATGCGGTTGAGACCGCGCAGATGGGATGACCCTCATTGCAGCGACCGGTATAGAGACCGATGAATATATTGATTGCCAGTCCGCTCTGTTCCTATACCGGAGCGAGCGAAGTCGAGGGGCGCGGCGCAACGATGGGCGAATTGCTCGCCGATCTTGACCTGCGCTATCCCGGCATCCGGTTTCGCATGATCGATGAACAGGACAATATTCGCAGGCACATCCGCTTGTTCGTCAACGGCGCGCAAATATTCGATCTGGCGCGCGATCTTCACCCATCCGACGAGGTGTGCATCGTTCAGGCCCTGAGCGGGGGATAGACGCCGTACGCATTGCGCGTCATAGTCGATGCCTTGCACCGAAGGCGGCTTGCCCGCTCGGCCCGGCGCGCCAGATGATGCCGCCTTCCACGCCCTATGTGCCAGCTCCGCCATCGACTGGAGGAGTTAACCCGACTATTGGTCGGTCATGGTCAAATCGTAACGCTCGCGTACCTTGGCCGCTGCGGGCTTAGTTCAATGGTCGAACGGCAACTCTCCGAGTTGTCAGTGGGGGTTCAATTCCCTTCGCCCACTCCAATTTTTCCAGGTTGACTTGAACGCGCAAAACGAAAACGGCGGCCCGAGAGCCGCCGTTTGTATTTCCACGGCAGAAGAGGTCAGACGGTCGCGGCGACCGCGGCGACCGCGTCCTTGCGGCGTGATCCGCGCATTACGAAACCGACGCCGAAGAAACCGGCCAGCATCATTGCCCAAATGGCGGGTTCGGGGGCGGCGCTCGCTGGCGTTATGGTGAAACTGGTGAGAGCGACGTCTTGATCGCCGGGGCCGACAGTGCCCGGCCCAAGCAAGCAATACTCTGCCCCACAACCGTAGGGCGGGCCTGGAGTATAGTTTCCAAAATCCTCGTAGAGATTATACGAATTGCCGCCTGCTACGCTGAACGCGAAACCAAGCGTATCGATGACGACAGGCGAGGTCGGGAAGATCAACTGATCTGGCCCATCATAACTGCTGAGACCGGTAATTGTCTGCCCATTGGCAGTTCCGGTAATCCCGGTGAGCTGATAGGTCACTCCGCTTACAAAACTGGCCGTGAAGGTACCGCTTCCGGAGACGCCGGCTCCTCCGGAATAGCTCCAATCGAACACGTCGGCGCTTGCGCTGCCGGCAAATCCCACGATGCTGCAAACCGCTGCAGCCGCCAAAAGAAACTTTTTCATTCGAAATTCCCCATACATCCAGCCCACCCCGGGACGCTAATCAGCAAAACCCTGGTTCACAAGGCGCAAGTGTTAATCTTTCATGAAATCTGTGATGAACGCTTTAGATATCCAGATTAACTATCACGAATGCCACAGCGCCGCGGTCTCGGCTTAACGGGCTTAGTCATGGTTAATGCAGGCCGTACGAAATGGCTTGTTCCTTCAGGGCTTCAAAATTCTGCTGTTTTTGTATGCCGAAGGGCAAAAGCCCCATCAAGCCAGGCCGCGCCGCGACAGTTCGTCCCGGTCAATAGCGTATGTCCCGGAGATACTCCTACTTGTCTCCAGGCGTCGTGAACCTCAAACCCAATTCACCCTCGCCATACCGGGTTGTAACAGCCTCCCTGCCCGCCCGTCCCTTAAGGAACAATATGACGGTGGTACCGATGGGCGGAATTGCGTCGCATGTGATCTTGGCGCCGCCGGCGGAAATGTTCGCCACGACGCAGGGAATCCTCATGTCTTCAACAGGAATAAACAGCTCGGCTTCTTCGCCACTGATCCGGCGGGGAAATTTGCGCCGTTCGTTGGCGTAAATGGCAACTGCGGCAGCATTGGATATGGGCCACATCAAATATTCCCGCTCGCGAGATGACATACTGGATCGGCGCGAATTCTAGCGCCTGGGGATTAAAGCCTCCCTAAGGTTATCAAACCCGTTATTGCCGCGGCCCGCCGCCCAAAAATCCCGGCGCATAATCCGTTAAGCATCGCTTTGCTGGCGTTGACGGCGCGGCTTTCCCCTTTGGGTTGGCATGGCCGCTGCAGCCCCAGACACAAGTGGGGGAAAAAGTTGTCCCAAGGTGAAGCAGATGTCGAAGTTCAATTTCCTGATAGCTGAGATTCAGGCGCCGCCAAAGCCCAGGGAAATCCCGTGGTTTATGGCGCTCGCGACATCGATTGCCGTATTCGGCGCCATATTGGCAATACTGCTCCTGAAGGCGGGATGACGCGTATCTAACCCAAGCTGCGCGACCGCGCGTGGCGCCGGCGGCCTTACCCATTCGGCAGCGTGTAGGCGATATAGTCGCCCGAGTAATTGCCGCCCGAAACGGCAACGACAATGTATTGCTTGCCGCCATAGGAATACGTCATGGGCGCGCGCCTAATTTGCTTTCGGGCGCGAGGCGGAGTCGAAGCCGTAAAACTGTTCGGGATTCTCCACCAGGATGCGGTGACGCAGCTTTTCCTCCGGCGCCCATTGCCTCATCAGGTTCAGCAGCGTGACATCGTCGGGCATCACCACCGGATCGAGTTTCTTGGTCGCGTCGGGGTGCGGCCAGTCGCTGCCCCAGACGCAACGCTCCGGCGCGGCCTGGATGTAGCCCTTCGCAGCCGCGCTGGCGCCCTTGTAATCGGGTGCGGTGCCGCCGCCATAAAGATAGGCGCCCGACAGCTTCACCCAGCCATGGCCGCTGTCCAGCAGCTTGCGCACCGTGACATATTGCGCGCCCTTGGCATCCACCGCGCGGCCCAGATGATCGATGATCACCGGCACCGGCAGGCTGAGCAAGAGCTTCTCCATCTGCACCAATTGCTCCGGCGGCATGTTGCACTGGATGTGCCAGCCCATGGCGGCAATGCGTTTGGCCAGCGGCATCATTTCATCGACGCCGACGGGATTGCCCAGCCCGAACTGGATGCGTACCCCGCGTACGCCGGCGGCGTGCAGCTTTTTCAGCTCGGCATCGGTGACCCGGGAGTTGACGACGCAGACGGCGCGGCAATTTGCGCCCAGCTGCGCCAGCACATCCAGCACGCAGCGATTGTCGGTGCCATAGGTGGAGGGCTGGATCATGACGTTGCGGCTGGTGCCCAGCTTTTTCTGCAGCTTGCGGTAATCGGAAACGGTTGCGAAGGGCGGCTTCAGGATCGCCTCCTTCATATAGGCAAAACGGGGGTCGTAAATGTGGTGATGACAGTCGGTGGCGCCATCGGGGACCTTGAAGGAGACTTTCGGGTCGCTGGCGAAACAGGGTGTGGCGGCCAGCACAAGGCCCGCACCCATCACGCGGCGGCGGTCGATATTTTCCATGCACCCGATCTTCCCTGTATCAGCGCCGGCATCCTGAGCGCTGGTTTCCTGCGCCGCGGCGCCACCGCCATTCTGCAGCATTGAGGCATAGGCCGTCGATGATGACAAATGCGGCTCTGACACATCCTGACACACACTGACAATTTGGTGAAAAACCGCAGTCAAGAGGCGCTGCCAGCCTGCCCCGGATTACAAAGGTCTGGATCCCATCATGACAAAGAAACTTGCCGCCGGCCTGGGCGCGATCGTGAGCCTGCTTGCGGCGATGCCCGCCCAGGCGGACAGCGCCGCCGATTTCGGCAAGGTCAGCGTCACGCTGGGCGGTTTCCTGGCCTCGGAAGGGGTTTATCGCTCGCGCGACGAACAGGCCGATATCGGCAGCTCCTATAGCGGCGTGCCCTATTCCAACCTGCCCCAGGGACACACATCGGAAATACGTTTCTCGGCGCGCCAAAGCCGCTTGTCGCTGCTGGTGCAGGGCGACCTGGATGCCAATACGCATATCGCGATGTGGAACGAGTTCGACTTCCTGGGCGGCGCGCAAACCGCCAACTCCAACGAAAGCAATTCCTACAATCTGCGCATTCGCAACATGTACGCCACGATCGACTGGGATTCCCTGGGCCTTGAGCTGCTGGCCGGGCAGAACTGGTCGCTGCTGACGCTGAACAGCCATGGCATCACGCCGCGCAACGAGGTCGCCCCGACAACCATCGACGCCCAGTATGTCGTCGGCTTCAATTGGGCGCGCCAGGCGCAATTGCGCATCACCAAGAACTGGGACAAGGAATTCTGGGCATCGGTGTCGGTGGAAAATCCGCAGACCAGCTTCGCAGCCAACGCCGCGGCGGCCCAGGGCGTGAGTGTCACCAACCTGGCGGCCGGTGGCCCGGAATTCGACAAGACCAACAATTTCTCCCTCAATCATACCCCCGACCTGATTGGAAAATTCGCCTGGGAGCCGGCGATCGACGGTGCCCGGCCTTTGCATGTCGAACTGTTCGGGATCTACCGCTCCTTCTATGACCGCATCAACACCAATGCGGTCAACGCTCTTGGCGCGCGCGCCCAGATCCACAATGTCAGTGTCCCGGGCGGCGGCTTAGGCGGCAGCGTGACCTGGACCGCCGTCCCCAAGCTGCTCGATCTGCAACTCACCAGCATGACCGGGCAAGGCATCGGCCGTTATGGCACCGGCCAGCTTCCAGACGTGACCTTCAAGCCTGATGGCGCCCTGGCGCCCGCCCGCGAGACCACCCTCTTGGCCGGCGCGACCGTGCATGCGACGCCGGCGCTGGATCTGTATGGATATGCCGGGCAGGAAGGCGAAAGCGCCAAATATTACGATGTCGGCACAGCGCATTTCGGTCTCGGCAATCCCGCCTACAATCTGGCGGGCTGCGCGATCGAAGGCGGCGCCTGCTCGCCCAACCTTGAAAGTCTGGAGCAGGTCGCCACCGGATTCTGGTGGAAATCCTATCAGGGCAAGTTCGGCAGCTTCCGCCTGGGAATGCAGTATTCCTACACACATCTCAGCGCATTCGCCGGCGCCGGCGGCAAGCCGACAACCGACGACAACATGCTCTTCTCCAGCATCCGCTATTACCCGTTCTGAAGCCGGGCCTGCCTCATCCGTCCACCTTGATGGTCCAGCGGCATTCCGAGACGACCTGCAGGTAAAAGGTGCCGGACTGGTGAAACTGCTCCGTGCCTGAGTCCCGGTCGTTGATTTTTTCCACCGTGGCAATCGGCGAGGCACCACCGTCCTGGCGCATGAGTTTGGCATTGAAATTCCCGCTGTCGCCAAGGCTGGCGCAGTCGAACGACCATTGCAGCGTCCAATCCTTGCCCTGGGGCGTGAAAAGCTTTGTCGTCTTGTTTCCGAAATCGCCCTGGTCCTCAAGCAATGTCTTGGCCTGGGGCGGGGCGGGGCCGGCAACCAGTTTCTCCCATCCCGCCGGATTTTGTTCGAGGCTCAAACCGGCAAGACCCGCGAAAATCAGGGCGAGGATGAGCCTTGGGCCGCCGCCAAGCTTCGTGCCCGCCTGCTTTTCCAGGATGGAGACGGCCAGCGGACAGGCGGCAAGCGCCGACAGGACAAGAGTGACGCCGGCCAGCGGCTGCCCCAGATAGACAAATGCGATGGCGCCGGCACCAGCCGCCAGGACGGTCCAGGTCCAGCCGAGGATAAAGCCAATCGTGAAAGCCGAGGCCGGTTTTTGGCCGGCCTGTTCCGTTCCCGCCATTTTTATCCCCTTATGGAATTTCGGGGGCCAAAGCAAAACTCCGCCATGGCCAAGCCTGCCCGGCGCCGTGTCCCACTTTTATGATGATCGCGGCCTCGAGTAAATTGACCCGCGCGGCGACACCAGGGCGGCGGCACGATTCAGTCCCTGGGCGCGAGAATGACGTAACGCATGCCCTGGGCGACGGGCTGTAGCCAGTCCTGTTGCCCGAGCACCGCCGACATTTCCCGGATCGAGCGCATATTCAGATATAGGATCCGGATGTCCCGCTCGCCTTTGTCGTGACGGGCGCGCCAGCGGTCGAACACGCGCCGCATCGTCGCCTGATCGAAGGGATTGCACATGAAGCAGACTATCGGTCCGGCCGGCGGTTCGTATTCCAGAACGTCCGCCAGGATCGGCTCAAGCGCGTGGCATTTCTGCGCCGCGCTGCGATAGTTGCGGCAGTTGGCGGACGCGACCGCGTGCAGCCCTCGCGCATATTCCAGGCCGATGATGCGCTTGAAGGGATAGTCGGAGGCCATGAACAGGGCCTTGCCCTTGCCGGAGCCATAATCGATGAAACTGTAGCGCGCATGGTCGATGCGCAGCTGGGCAAGGGACTTCTGGACCAGCCCGCCCCAGGTGACCCGGTAGACGGTATTGCCGCGCCCGACATGCTGCGCCGCGACGCCGACATCGCCGAGCGCGACTTCGCCGGCGGTCTCAACCCCGTGCTTTGCGTCGTAAGCCAGGCTGCGCCGGTCCTCGAGTTTGAGCAGTATCCGGAACAGCTTTTTTTTCAACTGCCCGTCCAGCCACCTCGACGCACGCGCGTATGGCATGTTCCCCCCAATTTTCTTGACGCCCCAGCGTCCTTTACACGGAGGCGTCGTGAGAGTCTTGCTGCTCCCGCCGTACCATCCGCGAATGCCGACAATGCGGGCGCGCACGGAGGCGCGTCAACTCGCCTGTTCAGGCCGGCTTTATCGGCTGCTGGCGTTTTTTGCCAAACCCGCTTCGATCGCCTTGTCCAACGCGGCGGGCGGCACTTCGCCGCTCCAGATGGCGAGGATCCTGCCGTCGGCGCCGACCAGATATTGCAGCGGCAAGCCCAGCACGCCGCCGTAGAGATTTCCGAATTTGGCGTCGCCCATCACCACCGGGTAATCGAACGCAGTTTTTTGCATGGTTTTTTTGGTAACCATAGCGGAATCATCCATCGAAATACCCACCACTCGCAGGCCCCGCGCGCCCAGCCGTTTCTGTAACGCATTCAGATGCGGTATCTCGATGATGCAGGGCGGGCACCAGCTGGCCCAGAAATCGATCAGCACGACTTTCCCGCGCAGGGCATTGAGATCGAAGATCCGCCCCTGAAGATCGGTATGGACAAATTGCGGCGCCGCGTCCCCTACTTTCAACTTGACGGGGGCAGGCGCAGCGGCGGCGGCCAGCGGCGACAGCGCCGCCAGCAGTGCCAGCGCCACCGATTTATAAGAAAGCATCAGCCGCCCCGCGTGACCGGATAGCCCTTGTCGACCCAGTCAGCGCCGAAATTGCTGGCAAGATAAAGCACCTTCACCTTGCTGAAACCCATGGCGGTCATTTGCTGATAGGCGGCCGCGATATTGGGGCAGCGTGTCCAGGGACAGCAGCCGCAATAGATCACCACCAGTCTGTCGCGCGGCAGGGCATCGACATGGCTTTTCAGATTCAACAGGCCATCATCCTGATTGCCGGGCCCGGCATATTGGGCGTTCGGAATATGGGCCTGCTGGTAGAGCACGCTGAAGCCAACCTGCAGGATGGGAGGCGCATTGCCGGCCTTCAGCATGGCCGCCAGTTCGGCGGGCTGGAGCAAAACGCCGGCGGGAATGTTCACGGCGTCGCCGGGCGCGGCGATGGCGCCCAGCGGCGCCAGCAGCAGGGTGGCGAACAGGCATAAGAGTACGGAAACGCGCATGGCAAAGCCCTCCATTTGCCGCATCCTATTCTTTCCGGGAAGGCTGGGAAAGCCGCACGGAGTTAAGGCCCTCTAGAGCACGAAGCGGGCGAAGCCGTTTTCGATCACGCGGGCGAGATGGCGGTGATAGTCAGCATGGCCGGCATGTTCGGGAGTGATGCGGCCGAATACCGCGCCGGGGAACAGCGGGATCAGCGCCAGGGGCGCGGCCACCGGCTCAAGATGCGCGCCCGACCCGGCGCGCAGCGTGGTCAGGAGACCGTACATCTCGCCCGTCCGCAATTGCCGCCCCAGCATCGCCAGCCGCATCTGTCCTTGGGCATTGGTGCTGAGATAGATGTGGCCAGACGGAATCGGCACCGAGACCACCCCGGCCTGGGCATTGGCGGCGTCCAGCCGCTCGCTTTCCGCGAAAGCCAGTTTGCCGCCATCCCAGTAGAGGTCGGTGCGATAGGCATAGATCGCGTCCCTGACCTCGAAAGAGGGACGCAAGGTCAGATAGCCGCCTTCCAGAACCTTGACGGCGGCGCGCGAATAGGCCCCCAGCTCGGACGGCGCCTGAAGGTCGGCGGCAATATCGGCGCGCGGCACGGCGCGCAGGGACACGCCAAGCGCCTGTTCCAGGCGGACAATGGTGGCAAGCGTGAAGCCGCGATTGCCGTTCAGCGCCTTTTCCAAGGTGGAGATGCTGATCTTGGCTTCGTCGGCCAAGCGCTGGCGCGACATGCGCCGCCGCGCCAATTGCTCGCGCACCGCCTGGGCGATGGCGTCCGACTGCGCTTGAGACAATTCCTCCACAATGACACCCGCACAAACCCGGACAAATCCATAACAGGCGGGACAATTCTTGTCATCGGCCGGGACAGCATTGGCCAATCGTTACCGTGGCACGAAGGGCGGGCGCATCCCACATTCCTGAGCGCGGGCCGTTCCTGCCCGCCGGCTTCAAAGGATCCCCACTTCAAAGGAGTAATGTGTGATGACATCAAACCTCCGGCCATTGGCGTCCGCGCTGGCTCTTTCCCTTGCCTCTGCCCTGCCCATTCCCGCTCTTGCAGCCGATTTCAGGCCCGCCGACGCCAAGCCCGTCACCACCACCGATATCCAGCTGGTGCAGCAAGCCGCGCTGGTGGTGCCGCGCGACCGCATAACCGCCACTCTGAGGGTGATCCTGCGTGGCCCCAACGCGCGCCAGATTCAGGTCGAGATCAACCGGCGCATGGTTGCGGCGCTGGCCAAGGTCAAAAACGCGCCTGCCGTGATCGCGGAGACCGGCTCCTATGCCGTCAACCATCCCTATACCAGGGAAGGCCAGGAGAGCGCGTGGCAAGGCGAGCAGACCATCACCCTCACCTCCGGCGACATCGACGCGGTGCTGAACTTGGCCGGCGATCTGCAGAATGACGGATTGGTGATGGGCGAGATGCGCTTTTTCGTCTCGCCCGACAGCCTGAAGGCGGTGCAGGATGATCTGACCGCCACCGCGCTCAAGGCGATGCAGGACCGCGCCGCCAATATCGCGGGTGACCTGAACCTCAAGGTCGAACGCTACAAAACCATCACCGTGGGCAACGCCCAGGAACAGATCGGCGAGACCCCTACCACCACCAAGGGCGCGCCCGCGGGCCAAAGCCGCAAGGCGCCGCCGCCCGCCGCCATCGCCGGCGAGGCCCTGGTGACGCTGACCGTCAACTCCACCGTGATGGTGGGACAGTGATGGCCGAAATGATCCGCCTGGGCCTGCTGGTGGCCGTGATCCTGTTCTTCCAGCGCGTGTCCGAGGACATCTGAGCCGTCCGCAATGCCCGGCCCGCCTGACGGCCGGCCGGGTGGAGTATTCCGTTAAGAAGGCTTTAGCCCTAGTGGCAAATTCGCGTTTGGCCGCCGTACCCCAAATGCTAAGCAGCGGCGATGGGGCAGACAATCATCTCACCGGCGGACATGGTTTCGTATGCCGGCGATCTGCGGCGCGCGGCCAAGCAGGCCAGCGCTCCCGAGGATGCGGAAAAGATCACGCGCTCGGCGTCCCAGCTGGAAAAAACCGCCCTGGCAAAGGTCGGCCAGGCCGGCCCCGGCATAGGCAGGCTGCTCGACATCCTGACTTGAGGCGCGCCGGGCATTGTGGTCTCTCATGACGGACCCCCGGGGAGTATTCGCAATGCGCGTGGCGAGATTTGTGACGGCGACGCTCTGCCTGATGCTGATGAGCGCAGCCGGCGCCATGGCGAGCACTGTGACGGTGTTCATCTCGGGCGGATTTCGCGCCGCCTACGACCAGCTTGCTCCCGCCTACGAGATGCAAAAAGGCAATGTCCTGGTCACCAAGCAATCGCCTTCGATGGGCGCAGATCCCACCGCCGTTCCGGCGCGCCTGGCGCGTCACGAACCCGCCGACATCGTCATCATGGTGCGGAGCGCCCTGGACGGGCTGGTGGCCGGCGGCCAGATCGTACCGGACAGCGTCACAGATTTGGGCATCGGCCATGTTGCGCTGGCGGTGAAGGCCGGCGCCAGCAAGCCGGACATTTCGAGTGTCGAAGCGTTCAAGCGGACATTGCTCCATGCCAAGTCGCTCGCCCTCTCCGACAGCGCCAGCGGGGTTTACTTCCGGACTGTGCTGTTCAAGAAGCTGGGCATTGAAAAACAGATGCTGCCCAAAACCCACACCATACAGGCGACGCCGGTCGGGTTGAATGTGGCGCGCGGCGAATATGAAATGGGCGTCCAGCAATTCAGCGAATTAAAGCCGGTCGCGGGGATCGAGATAGTCGGCCTGATTCCGAAGGCGGTGCAGCTTCCCACGCCCTATTCCGCGGGGCTGGTGAAGGGCGCGCCCGATGAAAAGGACGGGCGCGACCTGATCCATTTCCTGGCTTCATCCAAGGCCTTCGGCGCTATTCGGGATAGCGGGATGGAGCCGGCGCAGGAGAAGAAATAACCCGCGCAAAGGGCCGCATCCGGCGCTCAAAGTTCCGTCTGCCGCATTTTCCGGCACAATTTCAACAAGACACGCCCTTTGACGCGGGGCTAAACTTGGCTTTATTCGCCCAACCGGACGCCCATTTTGAGCGCAATATTAGACGCCCGCACCCTCCCCGCCGGAACCGTACTGACCCCTGATCTGGCGATCATCGGCGGCGGCCCGGCCGGTATTGCGCTGGCCCTGGCGTTGGCGGACAGCGGCCACAGCATCCTGCTGCTGGAATCCGGCGGCATGGTTTTCGATTCCAAGGTCCAGTCGCTTTATGCCGGCGGCCAGTCGGGCGTGCCCTATACCGCCCTGGACGGCGGGCGGCTGCGTTTCCTGGGCGGCAGCACCAATCACTGGGGCGGCTGGTGCCGGCCGCTGGAGGAGATTGTCTTCGAGAAGCGCGACTGGGTGCCCCATTCGGGCTGGCCGTTCGCGCGCAAGGAGATCGAACCCTATTTCGCCCGTGCCCAGGCGCTGGTCGAGGCCGGGACCTGGATTTATGACGCCGCCGACCAGATGGTCACCGACGATGGCCCAATCCTGCCGCTTGGGAAGGGCGGCGTCTACACCAGCTGGTTCCAGTTCTCCAAGACGCGGGGCGATATCCTGCCCACCCATTTCGGCGAACGCTACCAGGAGGACTTGAAGCGCGCGGCCAAGGTGACACCGCTATTTCACGCCAATGTCACCGGCATCCGCCTCACGCGGGGTGGCGGTCCTGTCGATCATCTCGACGTCGCCACATTGAACGGCGCGGGCGCGGCCGACAAGCATTTCACCGTCCGCCCGCGTTATGTGGTGCTGGCCTGCGGCGGCATGGAGAGCGCCCGCCTGCTCCTGGCCTCCAATGACGTGATGAAGCCGGGCATCGGCAACCAGAACGACCTGGTGGGGCGTTTTTTCGCCGACACGCCCATTCCGCGCGACACCGCGACCATGGTGCTGTTCGACGGGCCTATCGCCGGATTTTACAGCAACGCGCTCAGCCTTCCGGACGCCACCATCCTGCGCGCCACTTTCGCGCCCAGCGAGGAATTCGCCCGGCGCCGGGGCGTGATTGCATCCCTCACCACAGTGGAAAATCCCATGACGCTGGATGCGCTGGGCACCGCAGCAGTGGTGGCGACGGCCCAGGCGCTGGGCGTGGACGCCAGCAACGCCAAGGCCTATTCGCTGGGGTGCGGCCTGGAACTGGCGCCCGATCCCGACCGCCGATTGACGCTGAGCGACCAACGGGACGCGCTGGGCATGCCGCGCCTGAATTTGTTGATGAAGATCGCCGACAGCGATTTTGAGCATTACCACCGCACCATCGCGGAACTGGGGCGGCAGATGCTGGCGGCCCGCAGCGGTATGATAAAAATCAATTACAACCGGCGGGAGCAATGGTTGGCGGCAATGGATTGGGGCAACCATCACATGGGCACCACGCGCATGAGCGACGATCCCAAAAACGGCGTGGTGGACGCGCAAGGCCAGGTCTTTGGCGTGCCCAATCTTTATGTCGCGGGCAGTTCGGTCTTTCCCACCTATGGCGCCTCGAACCCGACGCTGAATCTGCTGGCCCTGACCTTGA
This sequence comes from Rhizomicrobium sp., assembly GCA_035568995.1. Lineage (GTDB taxonomy): Bacteria > Pseudomonadota > Alphaproteobacteria > Micropepsales > Micropepsaceae > Rhizomicrobium. Next base: position 37,569 of record DATMNL010000001.1, read on the forward strand.
GGCTGGGCGATCATCTCAAAAAGGTGATGGCATGACGGTTTCCCGGCGTGTTGTTGGTTTCGGCGCGGCGGTCCTGGCGGTTGTGGGTGCCGGCACGATCGGTGTTCGCCGTATTTTCGGACCCTGGTACGCGCCGACGCCCTATGACGATCTGCTGCATCAGATCGTGGACCGCGAGCCGGCCGCTCTGTTTGGCGCGGAAGCGGCCAAGACCATGCCACATCTGGATGTGGCGGCGCTGGCAGCCAGGTTGCGCCAACCGGGCTTTGCCCTGTCGCGGCGGGCGCGCGGCGATGCCGAGGCGGGGCGGGTGGCCGAGGCCGGTGGCTGGCTGGTGCCGGAGACAGTTGTGTTTTACAGCGCGCTGGCGGCGCAATTTTAGATGCGCTTCGCCAGTATCAAGCCACGCAGCGAATTGCCAAGATAGACTTCGCCATCAAGATCGGCTTCGCTGAGGATGGCTTCAACACATTTTCCGTTCTCCAGCAGTTCGGCGCGCAGGATGCCCGGCAAGAGGCCGGCGGATACAGGCGGCGTCAGCAGCGTGTCGCCGCGCCGCACGAAGATATTGCTGCGCGCCCCTTCGGTGAGTTCGCCCCGTTCATTGCAAAAGATCACTTCATCGCCGGGATGGCGCGCGGCCTCCTGCTCATACATTTGGCGCGAGCTTGTCTTGTGGCGCAGCAGGAGATCACCGCTATCCACCCGTTCCGGCGAAAGCACGTAGCTCCAATGCGGCGGATTGGCGGCAAGCGGCGCGGCCACCGCGCGGTGCGCGCCATTTTCGTCCAGCGACAGGCGCACCCTGAGCGGCTGGCTGACAACCTCTTTGGCCACGGCACCCGCCAGTTCGTCCCGCGCCGTGCTTTCGTCAAACCGCAGGCCGAACAATCGCGCCGAAGCGTCCATACGCGCCAGATGGCGATCCAGGCGGACAAAGTCCTTCTCCCAGCGCAATGTCTCGATCAGTTCCAGGGGACGCCGCGCCGCATCGAAGAAGCGCGCCTTGAGCAGGCATTCGGCATATTCCGCTTCCAGTCCCGAATCCTGCACCACCCCGCCGCCAATGCCCAACGTGCCGCTGTTGCCCGAGATGGTCAGTGTACGGATCGCCACGTTGAAACGCGCGGTTGCGCTTTCTTTTTCGGTTGCCGGCGCGAAACAGCCGATGGCGCCGCAATAGGCGCCGCGCGGAGAGGTTTCCAGCGCGCGCAGAATCTCCATCGCCCTTATCTTGGGCGCACCGGTGACCGAACCGCAGGGAAACAACGCCCGGACGATATCGGCGATGGTGCAACCGGGCCGCAAATTGGCGGTGACGGTGGAGACCATGGTGTGCAGGGCGGGATAGGTCTCGACCGCGAACATGTCGCTGACCGCGACGCTGCCGAGGACGGCGACGCGGCCCAGATCGTTGCGGATCAGATCCACGATCATCAGGTTCTCGGCCCGGTCCTTGGCCGAGGCGGCCAGCGCGGCGCGCTCGGCCCGATCGTCGCCGCCGCCGCGTTTGGCGGTGCCTTTCATCGGGCGGGCACGGATGACACCGCCCTTGATCTCGAAGAACAGTTCCGGCGACAGGCTTACAATCTGCCTCCCGTCATGGTCGAGGAACGCGCAATGCGGCGCGCGGGCGGCGGATCGCAGCTGCTCGTAAAGCGCGCACGGATTACCGGCAAAAGCAAAGCGCGCCCGGAAGCTTAAATTCGCCTGATAGATATCGCCCGCGGCGATGGCTTCCTTCACCGCCTGGAAGCGCCGGCCATAGGCTGCCTCATCCCATTCGGGAATGAGCGGTCCGGCATAGGCCCGGCCCGGCGGGAGAGGAGCCTCGCCCGAGGGCGCGTCATAGACCCCGAACAGGATCAGCGGGCCGCCCGGCGCGGCCGGCAGAAGGGGCGCCAGTCGCGGCTCCAGGGCATATCCCAGCTCATAGCTGAAGGCGCCCGCCAGCCATGCCCCGCGCGCCGCCTCCAGCGCCGCCAGCGCCCCCGGCACCTGCGCCGCCGTGTCGGCCCGGATCACCGCCTTTGGAGCCTGGAAAACCTGCCTTACGCCCGCATTGTCCAAGATCACCAGCATGACCGCTTTCTGCCTGCCTTCGGGCGCCAAGGAAACATGCAACCTTGAGTTGTTCCGGCGACCTTGAACCAGATCGAATTGATACCATTTCTCATCCAGGACAGGTGCCCAGGAGGGGCCTGACCATCCGCCTCCGCCAAGGGGCGAAAGGCTGCTCGAAAGGAGGGCCGGACATGACGCGTTTCTTCAACAGCCCATTCCTGCTGGGCTTTGAAAATCTGGAAAAGCTGCTGGAACGCACCGCCAAGAACGCGGGCGAAGGCTATCCGCCCTACAATATCGAGGCACAGGGAGACGATGGCCTGGCCATTACTCTGGCCGTCGCCGGCTTCTCGAAAGATGAGCTTGGCGTGACGGTCGAGGAGAACCAGCTGGTCATAAGGGGCCGCCAGCAGGAGCCCGAGGATAAAACGTTCCTTCATCGCGGCATCGCAGCGCGACAATTTTTGCGCGCTTTCGTGCTGGCGGAAGGCATCGAAGTCAAATCTGCCGCGTTGGCAAATGGATTGCTGAGGATCGATCTGGTTCGCCCGCCGGTCCAGTCGAGCGTGCGGGTGATAGAGATTAATGGAGGCAAGTCATGACGGACAATTTTGAAGCCGCTGTTCAGGCGCCGGGCCGCATCGCCTATATCAAGCCCACCGGCAGTGAAGAGGCGCACCGTCTTGGCCTTATTCCCGCCAATATCGAACTGCCCAAGGGCATGAAGCTGTATGTGCTGCATGCCGAGGACGGCAGCGTGCTGGGTTTCACCGACGCCTATGCCTCCGCCTATGGCGCGGCGGTGGAGAATGAATTGACGCCCGTCAGCCTGCACTAAGGGCATGGGCGACATCAGAACAAAAAGCCGGAAGCAGCGCTTCCGGCTTTTTTGTTTCGCCGCTAGAGTGACAGCCGGAGGACAATCATGCGTGCATCACTTTTTACCCTGGCCGCCATTCTGTGCCTGGCGGCGGGGACTGCGTTCGCCCAGGGTTTGTCTAGCGACAGCGTAACAAACCAGACGCCCGCGCCGGCCGATTCGTCCAGCGGTAGCGCTACGAACGCCGCGCCCGCTGACGCCGCAGCGAATACACCGCCGCCGGATCCCCATGCGATCGATCCTTCCATTCCCGCCATGACGGGACCGCAGATCGTGATCGCTTCCTCCATGGGCAATATCACCCTGCAGCTGGATTCCGTGCGCGCCCCCAAGACCACCGCCAACGTGCTGCGTTATGTGAAGCTCAAGCATTATGACGGCACGGTTTTTTATCGCGTGGTAAAAGGGGCGCTGATTCAGATGGGAAGCTGGGACGCAAGAGGCGTGGGCCGGAGCGGCTTTGCCGCCAAGCTGCCGCTGGAAGTCAATAACGGGCTTAGCAATGTGCGCGGCACGGTTGGCCTGGCGCGCGGCGAGGAGCCCGACACCGGCGGCGCGGATTTCTTCATCAATGTGGGCGACGAATCCCCGCTTGACGCCGCCAAGGATGTTCCGGGCAACACCACCGGTTATGCCGTGTTCGCCAAGGTGATCGGCGGCATGGATGTGGTGGACGCCATCAACAATGTGACCACCGGCGGTGACGGGCCGATGCCGGGCCAGGCGCCGATGATGCCGATCGTGATCAACAAAGTGACCATTGTGCCGGGAACCGACAACAGCCCGCCCGAACCGGCCGCTAAGGCCGCGGCAAAGGCTGTGCCCGTGAAGAAGAGTGAGCCTCGGCGACAATAGCCGCGAGCTTGAGCGAGCGGCAAGGCAACAAACTGGATTCCCGCTTTCGCGGGAATAACAGTTTCAGTTTGGTTTAATGCATGTCGCTCTGGATGGCCGGCTCAAGGCCGGCCATGGAGGATTTATCTTGGATTTTGGTTTATGCCGCTTGCGAGGATGAGCTGCGGTCGGTCAGGATTGCGTAGATCGCTTCCGCCGTGCCAGCGGCACGCAGCTTTTCGCAGGTGACCTGGTTGCGCAGCAGGCGCGAGACGCGCGCCAGGGCCTTGAGATGATCGGCGCCGGCATTTTCCGGCGCCAGCAGCATGAACACCAGATCCACGGGCTGGCTGTCCACCGCTTCGTAATCCAGGCCGCCTTCCAGGCGCGCGAACACGCCGGTGATCCGGGTCACGCCCGCCATGCGGCCATGCGGGATGGCGATGCCGGCGCCAACGCCGGTGGTGCCCAGGCGTTCGCGCTCGATCAGGGTTTCAAAAATGCGTTTTTCCGGCAGGCCGGTCAGCGCTGCGGCGCGGGCGGCGAGTTCTTGCAACAATTGTTTCTTGTTTTGCGCCTTCAGGGCCGGAACCACCGCTTCGGGGGCGAGCAGGTCGGAAATATTCATCATCTATCCATTGAAGATGGGCTGAACTATCAGTCTCGCCTGGTTCCCCGGCCATGCGTGCCAGGGGGCACCCCCAAAAGCGGCGGTTCAATAGGCCCGGGCCTCGTGAAAGTCAACGTCGATAAAGCATAACGGTAAAGACCGATGTCAGCGGTATGCCGCCTCTGCGCTGCCCTTGAGGCGGCGGCGCTCCACCGAGGAGGGAATTCGCATGGCTTCGCGGTATTTGGCCACCGTGCGGCGCGCGATATTGACCCCGTCCGCCGTCAGCATGGACACGATGCGGTCATCGGAAAGGATTTCAACGCCCTCTTCCTTTTCGATCATTTCGCGGATGCGGTCGCGCACCGCTTCGGCGCTGTGTGATTCGGCGCCGTTCATCGCCTGGATCGAGGCGGTGAAGAAATATTTGAGTTCGAAGACGCCGCGCGGCGTGGCGATGTATTTGTTGGAGGTGACGCGGCTGACCGTGGATTCATGCATCTGAATGGCATCGGCGATGGTGCGCAGATTAAGGGGCCTGAGATGGCGCACGCCATGGGCAAGAAAGGAATCCTGCTGGCGCACGATCTCGCTGGACACTTTCAGGATGGTGCGGGCGCGCTGGTCCAGGCTCTTGACCAGCCAGTTGGCGTTGTTGAGGCAATCGGTCAGGTAGTTTTTTGAATCCTTGTCGCGCGCGCCCTTGGACACTTTGGCGTAATACTGATTGTTGATCAGAAGCCGGGGCAAGGTGTCGGTGTTGAGCTCCACCAGCCAGGCGCCGTCAGGACCGACGCGGACGAACACATCGGGCACCACCGGCGTCACCGGCTCGCTGCCGAAAGCCAGGCCCGGCTTGGGATTGAGGGTGCGGATTTCCGCGATCATGTCGGCTACGTCTTCGGCGTCCACGCCGCAAAGCTGGGTCATCTGCGCCATGTCGCGGCGGGCAATCAGGTCAAGCCGCGTCATCAGCGCCTGCATGGCCGGATCGAAACGGTCCAGGGCCTTGAGCTGCAGTGTCAGGCACTCGGCCAGGTCGCGCGCCGCGACACCCACGGGGTCGAAACCCTGGACCACGCCCAGCACCGCCTCGACATCCTCGATATCCGTGCCCAGGCGCGTGGCCAGTTCCTTGAGATCGGCGCGCAGATAGCCCGCCTCGTCAATCGCGTCGATCAGGGCCATGCAGATCAGGCGGTCATCGGCGTTCAGCGCCGCAATCGAGACCTGGGCCTCCAGATGACCCTTGAGCGTGCCTTCGTCGGCGAGCGTGGATTCAAAGCCGTCTTCATCGCCGTCGAAACTGCCGCCCGATTTGACCGTGGTCCAGTCCGTCAGGCTGCCCTGTGAGGGCCCGGCGGAGGACGCGCCGCCGTCATACATATTGTCGTGTGCCGCCTGGTCCAGGTCCGAGACCTTGGAAAAATCCTCGCGGGCGAGAGAATCGTCGGCGCGTTCGGAGACGGCTTCGCTGGGAACAATTTCGCGCTCGGTCTGGGGAGCGCTGTCATCGCGCTCCAGCAGGGGGTTTTTTTCCAGCTCGGCTTCGCAATATTCGGTGAGTTCGATATTGGACAATTGCAGCAGCTTGATCGCCTGCTGCAGCTGAGGCGTCATCACCAGGGACTGGCCCTGCCGGATTTCTAGTCTTTGCCCCACGCCCGCCATTATAATCAGCCCATCCTACAGCGAGAATTTCTCGCCCAGATAGACGCGGCGCACATCGCGGTCGCTGACGATTTCGGCCGGGGTACCTTCCTTGAGCACGCGGCCGTCGTGAAGGATATAGGCGCGGTCGATGATCTCGAGCGCATCGCGCACATTGTGGTCGGTGATCAGGACCCCGATGCCGCGGTCCTTCAGATGCCGCACCAGGTCGCGGATTTCCCCCACTGCGATGGGATCGATGCCGGCCAGGGGCTCGTCCAGCAGGATATAGGAGGGATGGGTCGCCAGGGCGCGGGCGATTTCCACCCGGCGGCGTTCGCCGCCCGAGAGCGCGATGGCGGGGGTGTTGCGGATATGGGTGATGCCGAATTCCGCCAGCAGCGCTTCCACCGCCGCTTCCAGCCGCATCGGATCGGGCTCGATCAGTTCGGCGGTGGCGCGGATATTCTGTTCGGCGGTGAGGCCGCGGAAGATCGAGGCTTCCTGGGGCAGATAGCCGATGCCCAGCCGGGCACGGCGATACATGGGAAGGCTGGTGACGTCATGGCCATCGACCTCGATGCTGCCGGTGTCGGTGTGGAGCAGGCCCGAGATCATGTAGAAACAGGTGGTCTTGCCCGCGCCGTTGGGGCCGAGCAGGCCGACCACCTCGCCGCGCTTGACAGACAGGCTGACCGAACGCACCACCGGCCGCTGCTTGAAGCTCTTGCCGATGCGGGTGACAACAAGGCCGCGGCCACCTTCCACCAGGCGGGGGCGCATGCCGGATTCGGCATTGTTTTCCGGGCTGTTGCTGCTGTCATCTTGCGTCATGCGAAAATCATGCCTGTTCGTGTTTAAGGAACCCCTAATTGCCGCCGGTGGGCGTAAACACGCCCTGAACACGGCCATTATTCTGTGACTCCGGCTGGCCCGGCAGCGTGGCGCTGGACCGGCCGCCCAGCGTCGCCATGCCGGTTTCGAGGTTGACCACCAGCGGCGTGCCACGCATCGTCGCGCCCTTGCTGTTGGTCAAAACCACCTTGCCGGTCATGGTGACGGTGTGCGCCGCGACGTTATAGATGCCGGCGTCGCCGGTGACCGTGCCGCTGACGGGCGAATCCACCACCACATGGCCGTTGGCCACGATCTTATCCGGCCGGTTGTCATTGCCGATCACATCCACGCGCACGGAGTCGGCGCGCATCCGCATATCGCCCTGGGTCACCACCGCGTTGCCGACCCAGGTGCCGGTCTTGGCGTTGGCGTCGGCGATAAATTTGTCGGACGCGACATTGATCGGCTGATTGCTGTTGCGCTTGCCCAGCAGCGGACTGGCCTTGACCGGGGATGGGGTGGGCGCGTCCGCGGCCCGCGCCGCGTCTAGAGCGCCGCAGCACAACATCAGAAGAAGAAGCGCGGCGCGCATCATGTCTTCGCCCCGACAAGGGTCATCCGCACATGCCCATCCAGGGTGAGGATTTTGCTGTCGCGGTCGAACTGAAACTGGTCGGCGCTGATCGCGCCCAACGGCCCATGGCCGGTCACCTGCTGGCGGCCATGCACGACGCCTTTGTTGAGATCCACCGAGGCGCTCTCAGTATGCAGCTCATAGCCCTGGTCGGAGAAAACATTGATGCCGCCATTCATCTCAAGCGAACCAACTGTCATGTCCACCACGCCATCGGCGGCATTGGCGTTGATCCAACCATTCTTGTCCAGCGACAGGTCCGCCTCGACCTTGGTCAGCCGGGCACGCTTGGGATTGTTGGCGTCCTGGACAGCGGCATCGGCGGTAATGACAAAGGGGTTGCCTTTGGCGTCCTGGCCGCTGAGGCGGGGCTTGACCATGGCCAGATCGTTTTCGACATGGCCAAGCCGCTCATAGCCCATGGTCACCCGCGACGGCTGGCGGGCCACGAAGAAATAGGCCAGCACCGCCGCGATGACGGCGAAAGCCGCCGCCGGCAGGGCCCGCTTCATGACGCCGACGAACCTGGAGTAGCGCAGCGCGTCCAGGGCGCTGGTGCGAACCCGCGCCGACCAGTCATGGCGCGGCCTGTCCAGCGCGCCGCCCGCCTCTCTTGGTGGATTGTGCGGGGTCATCCCAGCCCCGCGCGCAGGCAGTCATGAATGTGCAGGATGCCGACGGGTTTCTTCGATTTGCCGCCCGCCTCCAGCACAAAAAGCTGGGTGATCTTGTTTTCGGTCATTTGGGCCAGGGCCTCGACGGCCAGCTGGCCAGGATGGGCGATCTTGGGCGCGCGGGTCATGATTTGCGACGCCTTGTGGCTTTCCAGCTCCTTGCCGGCCAAATCCTTGCCGACATGGCGGCGCACATCGCCATCGGTGACAATGCCCACCAGCGCGCCAGCGCCATTCACCACCCCGACGCATCCCAGCCGGCCTGCGGCCATGGTCAGCAGCACATCACGCATGCTGGCCTCTTCCTTGGCCAGCGGAATCCCATCGCCACGATGCATCAGGTCGGCGACACGGATCAGGGCCCGGCCCAGCGAACCGCCGGGATGTATCTCGCGATACTGGTCTGGCGAAAAACCCTTGCGCTCCATCAGCGCCACGGCCAGCGCGTCGCCCAGCGCCAACATCATGGTGGTCGAGGTGGTGGGGGCAAGGCCATTGGGGCAGGCCTCCGGCGCGCGCGGCAGGAGCAGCTTCACATCCGCCGCCTGCATCAGGGTGGAGTCGGGATTGCTGGCGATGCCGATCACCGGAAGACGAAAACGTTTGGCATAGGAAATCAGATCGCCCAGCTCCGCCGTCTCGCCGCCCCAGGACAAGAGCAGAAGGACATCCTGGCGCGCGATAACGCCCAGATCGCCATGACTGGCTTCGGCAGGATGAACGAAATAGGCCGGCGTGCCGGTGGAGGACAGGGTGGCCGCGATCTTGCGGGCGATATGGCCCGACTTGCCCATGCCGCTGACGATGATCCGGCCCTTGGCGGCCAACATCACATCGATGGCGCGGACGAATTCGCGGTCCAGGGCGGCGGACAGAGCGCTGAGGGCATCAGCCGCATAGGACAGCACCCGATCGGCCGCACCCAGATCGCCCTCGCGCGCGGCGCCAGGCTTGACCGGCTTCAAGGAAGATTTGTTGGCCATTACCTTGATTTTATTCTCTGAATCTTGACCAAAGCCTACCCCAGCCCGAAGCGCGGCACTAGACGCGAAATTCGTGCCAAGTCTGGCCGATCCGGCCGCCCGGTTCAAGCCGGATTTGTGCGATGCAACAGAGAGGAGCGCCCGCCCGTGGGCGGGCGAAATGGTCCAGTGGACCATTTCGAGCGGTGAGGAGCAGCGCGCAGAGCGCGTGAGCAGGTGTGCGGCGCGCCTTGCGAAACCGTCCAGTGGACGGTTTCGAGCGCCGCACGGACCTGTGAAAGTGACGAACGCCCTGAGCACAAGCGAAGGGCGGAGCGACGCCTCCCTCGCTGCGCTCGGGGAGGGGCAAGCTTTTCTAGGCTACGCCAAGAAAAGCTAAGCCAGCGCCGCGAGCCTGGGCGAGCGGCAGGGACGCCCCCCTAATGGGCAAAAATATCTGTCTCTTCCCAGCCGTTGAGATCCAGCTCGGCACGGATCGGCAGGAAATCGAAACAGGCCCTGGCCAGATGGGTGCGGTTCTCGCGCGCCAGCATATTGTCCAGGATTGTCTTGAGCTGATGCAGATAGGCGACGTCGCTGGCGGCATAGGCGAGTTGTTTTTCGCTGAGCTCGGCGGCGCCCCAGTCCGAGCTTTGCTGTTCCTTGCTGAGTTCGATGCCCAAGAGATCGCGCACCAAATCCTTGAGACCGTGCCGGTCGGTATAGGTGCGCACCAGCTTGGAGGCGATCTTGGTGCAATAGACCGGCTTCACCTCCACGCCGAGATAGCGGCGGAACATGGCGATGTCGAAGCGGGCGAAGTGAAACAGCTTGGTCACCTTGGGATCGGCCAGGAGCTTTTTCAGGTTGGGCGCCACATATCCGCCAACGGCGAACTGCACCGCATGGCAGACATCGCCGCCCGCCGACAATTGGGCCAGACAGAGCCGGTCGCGATTGGGGTTGAGACCCAGGGTTTCGGTGTCGATCGCCACCAGGGGTCCGAGGTCGAGGCCGGCGGGCAAATCGCCCTTATGCAGGTGAATCTTCATTCAGGAACCATACTTAGCGCCGCCCGGCTTTGCCAGCCTGCCGCCCCTGCGCTTAAAATGACGTGAAAATGATGGTCCCTCACCAGACATGGCAGCGCAACCGGGCCGGTCTCACCGGCTCCTTGCTGCTGCACCTTCTGATCCTGGTGTTGTGGTTGACCTGGTCGTTTAATAACCCGGTGGCACCGGCCCCGCCCCTCAAAGCAATGCTGGTGGATCTGGTGAACCTGCCAGTGGTTGCACCGGGCAACCCGGGTGGCGCGCCGCAAGTCGCCCGGCCGCGTGAGGCCCAAGCGCCTCGTATCTCAGGCGTCAGGCCCAACGCCCCGACAGCCCCCCCCGATGCCATGGAGGCGCGCATCGCGGCGCTGGCGAACCTCACCGCGCCCGCCAGCGCCCTGCCCGCGCCCGACAATGATGGCACCGCCGGCGGCTCCGGTTCTGGCGGCGGCTACGCGCTGGCCGATTTCGTGCGGGCGCAGATTTTGCGGCGCTGGTGGCCGGACATTTCCTCCGATTCCGCACGCGGCACGCCGGTGGCAATCCGCCTGAAAATGACGCGCGCCGGCGTGATCTCGGACATCCAGATCGTGGACCAGCAGCGCTTCGATCATGACAAGCTGTTTCGCGGCATGGCGCTCAGCGCCCGCAACGCCGCCATTCTGGCGTCGCCCATTCCCCTGCCGCCGGGCAAATACGATGCGGTGATGGACATCGCGATCACGCTCGATCCCAAAGCGGTGCTTCACTGATCCTCACCCTTCGACGGGCTCAGGGTGAGGATAACCTCCAATGTTACGGAAGGTCCCGCGCGACGCGGAACCCGGCAAGGCTGGAATAATCGTAATCGCCATCGTCGGCGACGCCATTGCGCGAGGCCGAGCGGATGAAGATCGGTACGTTATTCCAGGCGCCGCCGCGCAGCACATGTTTGGCGCATGGGATTTCGCTCCAGGCGCTGCCATTGAGCGGCGCGCCGGCATAGCTGGGATGCCAGCAATCTTCCGTCCATTGCCAGGCATTGCCCAGCATGCCGTAGAATCCGAATGGATTGGGCGAGAACGCATCCACCGGCGAGAGAATATGGTTGTCCCATTCGCTGCCGCAGCCGTTGCAATTGGCGTTGGCGGTGCCGACGTCCTCGCCCCACCAGCGCGCGCTGTTGCTGCCGGCGCGGGCGGCATATTCCCATTCCGCTTCGCTGGGCAACCGGTAAGGCCCCGAACGCGAATTTAACGTGGGGTGGGCCGCCTTTGCCTGGGCATTCAGCCAGGCGATATAGACATGCGCATCCTTCCAGGACACGCACACGGCAGGCCAACGCGGCGGTTCATCCTGCGAGGGCGGATAGGCAAGGTCGCGGCCGGACACTTTCCAGCCCAGCCCCAGGATCGGGTTGCAGGGCGCGGGCTGATAGCGGCTGAGGCGCAGGAAAGTGAGATACTCCTCGCTAGTGACATCGAATTTTCCCAGCGCGAAGGCTTTGACCGTCACCACATGCTGCGGCCCTTCGGAATCGAACCGGCCCGGTTCGTGCGCCGGGCTGCCCATCAGGAATTTTCCCGCCGGGACGGCGACCATCTCGGGACATTCGGGGCATTCGCGAAAATCTTCCGCCTGCGCGCCGCCGATCCATGCCGCGCCCGCCACAAGGAGAAACAGCGCAAATCGCATGCTAGCGGTCCGCCACCATTTTGCGGCAAACATTGATCAGGTTCTCGATCTCCACCGGCTTGGAAAGAAAGGAGCTGCCCGCGACCTTCCTGTGTTCCGCGATGGGATTGGCGGAGACATAGATCACCGACAGGCCAGGCCAGAGTTCGCGGCAGGCTTCGGCGAGCTGCCAGCCATCCACCGCACCGCCTAGGCGAATATCGGTGACCAGAAAATCGAGCGCTTCCCCACGTGCCTGAACCCCGCTCAGCACGCGCAGGGCTTCTTCGCCGCTGGCCGCCTCGCGCACCAGCCAACCGGCGGCAGTCAGTTCGTCAGCCAGTTCCAGCCGGAGCAGCCCCTCGTCTTCCACCACCAGCCCTATCCGTTGGGAAGACATCAATCCCGGCCCTTTACGCAACTGAGGGCGAACCGCCCCAGGCCCGTTTCGTTCCGTTTGGCGCCAACAATTGCTCATCAGGAACCTTCACCGGATGGTCGCGTTTTGAAGCAGGGAACAATGGTTGAGAAGAAAACACCATGGGGCTGGCCATCCGAATTCCTTCTAAGTCTTTGCCAGAAAACGATTCCTGGCACTCTGACGCCGGTAAACCAAGCTGGCAAGCCCAATGTGCGATTTCGCGCATTGGCACGTTGGAGGGCTTGGCATGTCGTTGCATTTAGCGGCCGTCAACGATCTGATTGATCCGCCCAGCGCCGTGGCGATGCTCAAGGCATTGCCCTTTGCCGTCTATACCACCGACCCGGAGGGCCGCATCACCGCCTTCAACGAAGCGGCGGTGGAAATGTGGGGACGCGAGCCCCAACTGGGCGAATACTGGTGCGGCTCACACAAGCTTTACTGGCCCGATGGCCGGGCGATGGCGCATCAGCAATGCCCGATGGCCGAGACCCTCAAGACCGGCGTCGCGGTGCGCGGCGCCGAGGCGATCCTGGAGCGACCCGACGGCAGGCGAATTCATTTCGCGCCCTATCCGACCGCGCTCAAGGACGCAGCCGGGCGCATCACCGGCGGCATCAACATATTGGTGGATATCACCGAGCGCATCCACGCCGACCGCACCAAGGGCCATCTCGCTGCCCTGGTCGAATCCTCGGACGATGCGATCATTTCCAAAGACCTGGATGGCATTATCCGCAGCTGGAACAAGGGCGCCGAGCGGATCTTCGGCTATACCGAAGAGGAAACGGTGGGCCGTCATGTCTCGCTGTTGATCCCGCCGGAGCGGCAGAATGAGGAGCCGGGCATCATCGAACGCATCCGCCGCGGCGAGCGCATCGAGCATTACGAAACTGTCCGCCAGCGCAAGGACGGATCGAAGATCGACATTTCGCTCACCGTTTCACCGGTCAAGGACGCGCGTGGCCAAGTTGTCGGCGCCTCCAAGATCGCCCGGGATATCACCGACCGCAAGCGCGCCGAGGCAATCAAGGAATTGCTGCTGCATGAAATCAAGCATCGGGTAAAGAACACGCTGGGCACGGTGCAGGCGATCGCCAACCAGACCTTTCGCGACGGCCCAAAGCAAGAACGGAACGCCTTCAGCGGGCGGCTGCGCGCCCTTTCCAACGCCCATGATCTTTTGACGCGGCAGGATTGGGACCAGGTCTCGCTGCAGGACATGATCCGGGGCGCCGTGGCGCCCTTTGAGGAGTCCCGCGCCGAACGCGTCCAGGTTTGGGGCGAGGAGGTGATCCTGAAAGCCAATAAGGCGCTGCTGCTGGCGATGGCGATCCATGAGCTGGCCACCAATGCGGTGAAGTATGGCGCCCTTTCCAATGCCAGCGGCACCGTGGCGCTGACCTGGCGCATTCAGGGGGCTGGCGAGACGCGAACCCTGGCGCTGGAATGGCGCGAAAGCGGCGGCCCGGCGGTGGGGGCGCCCGCCCGCAAGGGCTTTGGCTCGACTCTGATCGAGCGCGCCCTGCACCAGGAACAGGGCCGTTCCTGCATCGAATTCCGGCCGGAAGGCGTGCGCTGCATGCTGGAAATGAAGGTCTAGCGCGCCAAGACTTTTTGCCCTATTGGCGATATCCTGCCGGCCATGTCCCTCAAGCTTCGCCTGATCGCCTCCATCGCCGTTTCGCTGGTCCTGGCTCTGGTTCTGGGCGGCGCGGTGCTGACCCTGTCGGCTCGCGCGGCGGTTCGGGAAGAAGTTCGCACCGCTTTCCAGGGCGCTAGGGACGAGGTGCGCGCCACGCTTGCCGGCGACGTGCAGCATACCGTGACCATGCGCCAGGTGATCTCCGACTTTGACGGCCAGCGCCATGTGCGCGCCTATCTGCTGAATGAAAAAGACGAGGTGATTGTGGCCTCGAAGCTGGCACCCTTGCGGCAGGCCGCGCCCGGCTGGTTCACCGCCCTGATCGCGCCACCGCTGCAGACGGCGCGCCTTCCCTTCCCCCTGGTCGGCTTTCCCTGCATCCTGCTGCTCAAAAGCGATCCCGCCAACGAAATCGGCGAGATATGGCAATTGGCGCGTGACGCCTTCGCCGCCATGGCCCTGTTCTCGGCCAGCACCCTGTTGTTCGTCTGGCTGATCATCGGCCGCTCGCTGCGCTTTTTCCGCCATTTCCAGACGGGATTGCGCACCGTATCGGACGGAGATTATGACGCGCGCCTGGGCGTGGCCGGACCGCCGGAATTCGGCGCCCTGGCGGCGGGCTTCAATCACATGGCGGCGCGACTGTCATCCTACCGCAAGAGCAACCTGCGGCTGGAGCAGCAGATTCTCACCCTGCAGGAGGAAGAGCGCGGCGAAATCGCGCGCAACCTGCATGACGAAGTGGGGCCCTATCTTTTCGCCATCCAGGTTGACGCCGATGCGCTCGCCAAGTCCGGCGACGACCAGGCGCGCGAGCGCGCCGGCGCCATCCGGGAGGCCGCCCTGCATGTCCAGCGCCATGTCAAACATATCCTACGCCAGCTAAGGCCGGTGAGCGGCCTGAATTTTGGGCTGGAAACCGCGATCGACGATGTGATCGCTTTCTGGAAACGCCGCCACCCGGAAATCCGCTTCGAACGCCGAATCGGATTCGGGCTAAAGCTGGACCGCCGTGCCGAGGAAGCGGCGTACCGCATCGTGCAGGAAAGCGTCAGCAATGCCGTGCGCCATGGTCATCCTTCGATGGTCCGCATACTGTTCGCCGAAGACAAGGACGGCTTGATGCTGACAATAGAGGATGACGGCGATGGTTTTGCCGTGGCCGGATCCCAGGACGGCATGGGCCTTAAAGGGATGGCCGAGCGGGTCCGCGCCCTGAACGGCCAGTTCAGGATCGAAAATCGCGAGCGCGGCGTGCGCGTGAACGTCCATCTGCCGCGCGCCGGTGCGCGGGACATGGCGGACGCATGACCGCGATCCTGCTGGTCGAGGACCATGCGATTGTCCGTTCCGGCATCCGCAAACTGTTGTCGGGCATGCCCGGCATGGCGCTGGAAGAAGCCGCCACGAGTGAAGCCGCGCTGGTCAAGTTGCGCGTCAGCCCGTTCGATCTTCTCATCCTTGATCTCAATCTTCCCGGTCTGGGCGGCCTGGAGTTGCTGCGCCGGATTCTGGCGGCCAATCCGGGACTTAAAGTTTTGGTCTTCTCGCTGCACACCGAAGCGGTCTACGCCGCCCGCGCCATGGAAACCGGCGCCCGCGGTTATGTCAGCAAGAATGCGGCACCTGAGGAATTGTTACAGGCTATCAAAACCGTCCTTGCCGGCGGCACAGCCATCGAGCGAGACATCGCGCAGGAACTGGGCAGCCGCGGCGGCGAGGATGATTCCTACCTGCGACCCCTGACCCAGCGGGACATGGAAATCCTTCGCCTGCTGGCCGACGGCAAGAGTCTTGCCCAGATCGCCGAAGCCCTTGGGGTCGCCTACAAAACCGTGGCCAACACGCTAAGCCGGATCAAGGACAAGCTGGGCGTGTCGCAGACCGCCGACCTGATCCGCATCGCCATCGGCCAGGGCCTGACGTAAGGCCTTGCGCGGGGCCACGGCGTGCCGCATTGGCCGATATTTTCCCTGTACTGCCCTGGAATTTTGTTGACGTGGTGTTTTCGCAGATATCGCGCTGCGACACGTTCGACCAGCACCCGAAAGGTGATGAGAGGGGCAACTACACCGGAAGGTTGGGATTTCGCCAAGCTGCAAGGTCTAATTGTGACGGTATGCTTAAATATTGTTGACACTTGAAAGAATGTCTCTAAACCTACGCGCGTTAACCACTCCAGGCCTGCTTAGGAGGGAGACGCCATGCCTTTGTCCAGTGACTTTCACCCCCCTTTCGACAAATCCGAGGCGAAATGGTCGCTGCCGCGAACCATTCAGTTCGTCACGCTGGCCTGCGGCCTGTGCTGGCTGCTGTTTCTGATCAGCATAAGAAACCTCTAGTCGATTCCTCATCGGGATTAATCGCGATTGCCTCGGTTAAGGGTGAATCGCGAAACCACCCTTGCGCGCACTGCCTGGAAACAAGCCCGGTGTATAAAAGCGCCGGGTTTTTCGCATACCGGCTTGAGGGGCTTGGCCTGGTCCCAGCTGGAAGGAACGCTAACCGCAAGACGCGGTGACAGTCCCGGCGCGAAAGCGTCGCATACCGCGATCAGGCACAGGGGAATGGACGGACGAAAGGTGATGGACCGGAAAAGATTGTTCAGGATTTGGTGCGGATTTTCGGCGCTCGCCGCCGCCGCGATCCTGATTTCGGTCATGTTTCTCGACGGACCGGTGGCCAATTTCAGCAAACGCGAAGTCCACATGCATATGCTGGTGGCCAGCGTTCCTTCGTCCGTCCAAATTGGGATTATCCTCGCCGCCGTCTGCGTCATGGTCGGCCTGTTCTGCATTCTAACAAGGCGTTTTCCGAATTGGGCCGAGGCGATTTTGCTGTCGGCCATCGCGGCGGCCGCAAGCCTCTGTCTTACCACCCTGCTTTTCAAACCCCTGTTTGCGCGCCCCAATCCCCAGCTATTTGTTTATCACTTGCGGAATAATTTCGGGTGGCACAGCCCGGGCCTTGCCTCCAGCGCCTTTCCCTCGACCCATGCCGCGCTCGCCGCCGCCGGGTTATTTGTTTTGGGGCTGTATTTCGCGAAGGGCAGAACTGTCTGCATATTCTGCCTGCTCGCCATCGATGCCCTGCTGGTCATTGGCGGCTGGCATTTCATCAGCGACGTCCTGGCGGGGAACATGGTCGGGGTCACCATTGCCGCGCTCGGTTGCGAAACCGCTACTCTGCTGAAGGCGGGGCGACACAAATTGATTCGGTAACCAAAATCGTACGAATGTCCCAGCACGGGGTTGGAAATAGTGGTTTTCCTTCCTGAACCTGTGTCATATATGAGGTTAATACGCATTGTCGATTTGTGAGCCGTTCCATGCGGCGTAGAAATCGCTTATCGGTCGCGTTATTGAGGAATCAGATGCGAATTCTTGTTACCGGAGGAGCGGGCTTCATTGGCTCTGCCCTGATACGCCTCTGCTTGCGGACCACCGGCCATCACATTCTCAACCTGGACAAACTCACTTATGCCTCGGACCTGCGCAGCGTGGATGAAGTGTTGCCCAGCGACCGCTATGAGTTTGAACAAGGCGATGTCTGCAACCGCCCCCTTTTGGATCGGCTGTTCGAGCGGTACCGGCCGGACGCCGTGATGCATCTGGCGGCCGAATCGCATGTCGACCGGTCCATTGACGGCCCGGCGGCCTTCATTGAAACCAATATCCTGGGAACCTACACCCTGCTTGAGGCCGCGCGCGGTTATTGCCAAAAGCTGCCGGACGACGGGAAACGGAATTTCCGTTTCCATCACATCTCGACGGACGAAGTGTTCGGATCGCTGAATGAAAATGATTTCTTCACCGAAACGACGCCCTACGCTCCCAATTCTCCTTATTCGGCGAGCAAGGCTTCTTCGGACATGCTGGTGCGTGCCTGGCACCACACCTATGGCATGCCCGTGGTCACCAGCAATTGCTCGAACAATTACGGGCCATATCAGTTTCCCGAAAAGCTTGTTCCCGTGGTGATCCTGGCCGCCCTGCGCGGGGCGCCTGTTCCGGTCTATGGCACGGGCAGCAACATTCGCGACTGGCTTTTTGTCGAGGACCATGCGCGTGCCCTGCTCGCGGTCCTGGAGCGTGGCCGTGTCGGTGAGACCTACAATATCGGCGGCCGCAATGAGCTGCGCAATATCGATCTGGTCCGGCTGCTCTGCCGCACGCTTGATGATCTTCTGCCCGACAGTCCGCACCGCGGCCACGAGAAATTGCTGACTTTCGTCACCGACCGGCCCGGACATGATCAACGCTATGCGATCGACGCTTCGAAAATCGAACGCGAGCTTGGCTGGCGTCCGGCTGTCAGCGTTGAGCAGGGCGTTCGCGACACCGTCCGCTGGTATCTCGACAATCGCTGGTGGTGGCAGGCCATTGAGGATCGCGGCTTTACCGGCGGCCGCCTCGGCCTTTCATCCGCCAAGGCCAGGGCGGGCGCGCATCCATGACACTCGCGGTCCAGAGTTTCGACGTCAGCGGCCCCCTTCTGATAACCCCCAAACGGTTCTTGGACAGCCGCGGATTCTTTAGTGAAACCTACAATGCCCGCGCCTTCGCCGAGGCCGGCATTGTTTCGGTATTCGTGCAGGACAACCATTCCCTGTCGCGCCAGCGCGGCACCGTGCGGGGGCTGCATTTCCAGGCGCCACCGCGGTTACAGGAAAAACTGGTGCGCGTCGTCAAGGGGCGGATACTCGATGTCGCGATCGATTTGCGCATATCCTCGCCGACCTTTGGCGGCCATGTCTCGACAGAGATCGGGGCAGATGATGGTCGCCAGTTCTATGTTCCGGTGGGATTCGCTCACGGATTCTGTACCCTGGAGCCGGACACGGAAGTGTTTTACAAAGTTACGGATTTCTGGGCCCCGGAATGCGAAGGGGGCGTCCTGTGGAACGATCCGGCACTCGGCATCGCCTGGCCGGACTTTGCAGGCGCGCAGGTTGTGGCGAAGGACGCGGCCCTTCCACGTCTCAGCGAATTCGCCACGCCATTTCACGCAAAAAGCCAGCCATGACAGTCAAAAATCCGATCCATCTGCTGCAGTTCGGAGCCGAAGGACAGCTGGGACAGGAACTGACACGAATTGCGGCAGGCGACGGGACTTTCCGCCAAACCGTGCTGTCTTTCGAACAGGTCAATTTCACCAGGCCCGAACAGATTACCGAGGCAGTCCTGGCCGCGCCGGAGCTGGATGTCGTCGTCAATGCCGCCGCCTACACGGCGGTGGACCGGGCGGAGAGCGAGCCGGCGCTTGCCCAGGCGATCAATGGTGATGCCGTCGGCCGGCTTGCCGAAGCCTGCGCCTATCGAGGCGTGCCGCTCATCCACGTTTCGACCGATTATGTCTATGACGGCGCCAAGGCTTCGCCCTATGTCGAAAGCGACGTTGCCAATCCTTTGAATGTTTACGGCAGGACAAAACTTGCCGGTGAAGACCTGATCCGGAGCTGCCTGCCCGCGCATGTCATTCTTCGCACTTCCTGGGTTTTTAGTGCCCATGGTTCCAATTTCGTCAAGACGATGCTGCGCCTGGGGGCGGAGCGCGATGAACTGCGCATCGTGGACGACCAAAAAGGCGCGCCGACGTCCGCCGCGGACCTGGCGCGGGCGATCATGACGATCGCACCCATCCTCACCGCGCTGGGAGACAACAGCCGTTTCGGCACCTTCCATTTCGCCAATCTCGGCGAGACCAGCTGGCGGCAATTCGCCGAAGAGATTTTCCGGCAGGCGCCCTGGGCCGGCATTCGCGCGCGCGTCGTGCCGATCGCGACGGCGGATTATCCCACGCCAGCGCGCCGCCCCGCAAACTCCCGCCTCAACACGACGAAAATCCGGGACATATTCAGGGTCGCGCCGCCGCCATGGCAACAGTCGCTGGCACCGGTGCTGGCGGATCTGCGGCAGGGGTGCCCGGTATGAAAGGCATAATTCTGGCCGGCGGATCGGGAACGCGGCTTTATCCCATCACCATTTCGACCTGCAAGCAGCTCCTGCCGGTTTATGACAAGCCGATGATTTACTACCCGCTCTCTACGCTGATGCTGGCGGGAATACGCGACATCCTTATCATCACCACGCCCGAGGATCTGGGCGCCTTCAAGCGCCTTCTGGGCAGCGGGGAGAAATGGGGCATCCGCCTGTCCTACATGGCCCAGCCCAGGCCAGAGGGACTGGCGCAGGCCTATATTCTTGGCGCCGATTTCGTCGGCGAGGAGCCGAGCGCCCTGATTTTGGGCGACAATCTTTATTTCGGCCAGGGCATCACCAAGTTGCTGAGCCGGGCTGCCGGCAGAACCGAGGGGGCGACGGTGTTCGGCTATCGGGTCAATGATCCGGAGCGCTATGGCGTGGTCGAATTCGATGCCACCGGACGCGCCATCTCCATCGAGGAAAAGCCGGCCAAACCGAAATCCAACTATGCGGTGACGGGGCTTTATTTTTATGACAAGCGGGCTGTCGCCTTCGCCAAAGCCATCAAGCCGTCGGCCCGCGGCGAACTTGAGATAACCGCTCTCAACAGCCTTTATCTGGAAGCAGGCGCCCTGGCGGTGGAGTTGCTGGGTCGCGGCTATGCCTGGCTGGATACCGGCACCTATGATTCCCTGCTCCAGGCCGGCGAGTTCGTGCGCACCATCGAGGCGCGCCAAGGCCTCAAGATCGGGTGCCCGGAAGAAATCGCCTATCGCATGGGATTCATCGACCGCGACAGGTTGGAGCAGCTGGCTCGCGAATTGGCGAAAACCAGCTATGGCCAGTATCTGTTCGGTGTTGCCGACATCATGGAGCGGCCGGAATAGGTTGAGGAAGAAAATCTCTCAGAAAGGCCGGGCCGGACCAAATCGGTGTGCGAAATCAGCCACGGCTCGGTCGAAAAATCGAATTGACAGGGCGATTGCCAGAACGCAAAGGCCGGGCGAATATAACCAGCAGTCAAACATGCCAGATCCGAAATGCTGTTGAATTTCGGGGGCATGTTGGCAGCCGGGGGCTAGAACCCCTGATTTTGGCGGCTTCCAAGGGTGCGCCGGGCCGTTGACGGGGCGCCTACGATCCGCAGCTATCCACGCTGTTCTGTTGCGGCCTTTTGGTATCGGGGAACTTTTGGCTGTTTTTTATGGTTAACCATACGAAAACCAAACCTTTTCTGTCCTGAAATTTCGATGTAATGTGCGTTGCGGGATGATTTTTTATCCCGGTATTTTAAGTGTTCGGTCAGCCATTTTGCGTAAGCCAAAATGGACTTTTGTTGAGCCGCATTGCGATTGTTTGGGTTGGGGTTGGTAATAATGCCAGAAGTAGCTCAGCGAGCCCGTTGGCCCGTTCACGCGGGCGCTCGTGAAGATATTGGCAGCGAGTCCATTTCCAGCGCGCCTGCGGGATTCCAGCAGAGTTCGCTGCGCCTGCGGCAATCGCGGTTGAAGCGGCTGACCGATATCGTGGGGGCTGGATTGGGGCTTCTGATCCTGCTGCCGTTCCTGGCCTTGATCGCGGTGGTGATCCTCATCGAAAGCAGGGGGCCGGTATTTTTCCGCCAACGGCGTTCTGGTCTCGATGGCACGGTCTTCAATATTTACAAATTCCGTTCCATGAACGTGATGGAAGATGGCGCGGACGTCACACAGGCGACGCGCGGCGACAACCGCGTCACCTGGGTGGGAAAATTTCTTCGCCGCTCCAGCATCGACGAACTGCCCCAGTTGATCAATGTGCTTAAAGGCGAAATGTCGCTTGTCGGCCCCAGGCCGCACGCCGTTGCCCACGATCAATATTACACACAGATGGTGCCCAACTATCACTTACGTTTCCACGCCAAGCCCGGCATCACCGGCATGGCGCAAATAGAAGGGTTCCGGGGTGAAGTTCGCGACATCCCGCACATGCAGGCCCGCGTGGCGCGCGATCTCGAGTATATCCAGAAATGGTCGCCGGCGATGGACGTCCGTATCCTGTTCCTGACAGTGACCAGCGCACCGTTCCACCGCTCCGCCTACTGATCATCCGTCAGTGCCGATGGGTATCCGTGACGCTTGTGTTGCGCTGCGACATTTTCGTTGCCCCCGCGTTTTCACCTTGCGGAACCCGAAATTAAGATGTCAGCAACGAATCAGGTAGAATATCTCTCCCGAGAACGGGAGGCGTTCATGCGCAGAGCCGAAAAGGCGGAATTTCAGGCGCCGGATATATCGTTTTTTGTGCCAAATCTGACCGACCAGCTTGGCGAACGCGAGGCCAATCGCGCTCGGGAAGCCGAACGAGAGGCCAGATGGCAACCCCGCTGGACTATCCTGTTCTCGCTGGGCGCCGGTGTGGCGCTTTGGGCAGGCATAGCCTGGCTTGTCGGTTTTTGATTCGCTGAATTATCGGCACAATTCCACGCAAATTTCGAAGGCTTGCCAGTGCGGCCTACAGGCGCCTATTTGCGCTTTTACTCGGCCGACGCGGTCTGAAGCAGGACGCTCATGTCATTGGTCTTGGCTTCGCGCAAATGCGTAGCCATCCACAATAGCCACAAATAAGGCGCGACGCTTTCTTCGGAATATTGATAGCTGATCACGTCTTCCTGCTTGCTTTCCACCAGAACTTCGCTGGCGACAAGATGCGGGATGAGCTCTTCGCAGCGCTGGATACTGTCGAGACTGGCCATCGATGCGCGCAGATCTTCCCGCCGGAAAGGCCCGCCGCAGACCAGGGAAGTACCCGCCAGCGTGCCCAGGGCGCGGATCTGGCCGTCGCGCACCAATTGCCAGAGCAGCACCTTGGCGCGGTTTGACAGCCGGCCCTTGAACTCCCGCACCGCGATCAGAATGGCTTCCATCGCGTCGGGAGCGCCCACCGCGGTCCTTTCGGCATCAAGCGCATTCAAGCCCGCATGATGGCTGAGAAGACTGGCGAGATAGGGTGACCCATGCGCGGCGACAGACACTGCCCGTACCGCCATGTCGTCAAAACGCAAGCCACACCGCTCTTCCCCGTTCTTGATCAGCAGCCTGACTTCCGTCGTCGTCATCCACGGAACCTGCAACGGATAGATATTGCGCTGAATAGAGGGGATGTGCTCCAGCAGCTGCGTCAGATTCGCAGCAACGCCGGCAATCACAAGCTGAACCCGAATCATGCGATCGGAAAGATTCTTGATGAGTTCGGCAATATTGCGCCGGAATATCGGAGACTCGCAGCGATCGAATTCATCAAGAATCACCACCACGCGAGTGCCGACGATTTTTGCCAGCATGTCGCTGGCGATGCGCGCCGAGATCGGCGTGTCGGGCAAGACGCTGGACAGCATCTTGCCTTGCTCCACTTCCGGAGATGTCGGACCCACCGTGCTGTGAAACAGCATGGGTATGCCGGCCGCGATCGTGCGAAACACTTCATCGAAGTTGGAATCCGAACCGCAGGATACATAGACGACGAGGTAGCGCGCATCCTGCGCCGCCTGCGCCAGGACGTGCAGCACAGAGGTCTTTCCCAGGCCGCGCGCGCCAAATAGCACCACATGCAGCCGCTGCTCCTCGATGGCGCGGATAAGCGAGGTCAGAATATCGACCCGGCCGGCAAATCGCTTGCGGTCGCTGACCGGCTGCGACGGCGTAAAGGCCTCAAGCAGCTTCATGCGCGCGCGCGTGAAGGCATCGCTGGCGCGCGCGTTGAAATGATCGTTGGCATTGACCTTGAATCGCGGAAACATGCCTGTCGCGGCAGGCATGGAATTGCCGCCGCCGGCCCGCAACTGTTGGGCCAAGTTTGGGACAGAACCTTGAGCCTGACGCAAGTCAGCGCTCTGTTCCGGGTTCTTGCCAAACCAGCGGCCGATTTGCTGGATCAAAGTCATAGGCAGATAAGGGTCATTTTGCACTGCACCATATAGAAAATAGCAGAATGGACGACCAGTTGGTAGAAGATAGGGTTTGGGCCTTGCAAGGCAGTTAATGTTTCGTCCCAGAGGGTCTGTTTTGGGGTGATTCGCCATAAATTGCGCCGGATTGAGGCAATTGCGTCCCCGCTGGTCACCCCTCCGCCGCTCGCATCCAAGTGGGGACCCCGCATTTTCCCTGCAATCCCGCCAGCCAGCCCGAGATTCCATAACCAAACTGCCGCACCGCCCCTCTGCGAAGATAGCGCAATACGATCAACAAAAAGGCGGAAAGTGCCGCGACGGGCAACCGGGCCGGGAAGTGATAGCGTGTCAGAAGCATCTTGTTGCGCTCGTCCAAATAGACCGAAAGACGTGAACGCGTCGCGAGATCGCCGTGGTAGCCAGTGGTGGTACCCTGCCTGTGAAACACATGCGATGCTGGCGCAAAACCCAATCGCATCCCGCGTGACGCCGCTCTCAGACACCAGTCGATTTCTTCGCAATAAAGGAAAAATTCTTCCCGCATCGGACCGGTCGTTTCCAAAAACCGGCGGCTCACTAACATAGAAGCGCCATTCAGGTAATTCTGCGCTTGCTCGATTGCCTCTGTGTCCGTCTCCGCCTCAAGGGACGCGCCATAGCCGATGGAAACGGAACGCGCTAGCCAGGCGCGCCATCTTCCGCCATAGGATTGAATTATGCCGTTTGGCAGCGAAAGCGGTCCCCCCACGGCATCGCAGCCGGCTTTCAGCCTCTCAACCATTGCGCGCATGGCGCCCGCGGAAGGTTCCGTGTCGGGGTTGAGAATCCACCAGGCGTCGGACTTCGGCGATGCTGCCATACAGAGATTCACCCCGCTGGCATAGCCACCATTGCCTGCCGCTTGTATCAACTGCACCGACTGGCCATTCGGCAAACGACACGGAATCGCGCGCTGCAAAGTCGCAAAAGCCGCAACACCGCCATTTTCACAAACTACGACTTCGAAGTCGGGATAATCAGATCGCGCCAGCGCAGCGAAGCATCGCACCACATCCTCGGCATTCCCAAACCCCACGATTGCAACAGCCACATGCATAACTCACGCGCCCCGCGTCGAATAGAGCAGACGAAACGAATCAAACATGCGCCAGATACGCAGCCTGTATAGCACCGCCAGCGCACTCATTCGCTGGTTTGCGCCTCGCAGCTTGTCTGTCCGGATAACTTTCACCGTATGCACCAGGGCCGAGATCGGCAAAGCCAGACATAACAGCGTCCATTTCAGCCGGCCGCCAGGCGCCCGGGTTGTCAACGCATAAGTCTCAGCGTTAATCCGGACCCATTTGCGCTGCAACTCGCTCCAGGTTCGGCGAGCGGGATGGCCAACAATTGCGCCCTTCGCGTAACCAAGACGAAATCCCTTGCCCGTGGCACGACGGGACCAATCCACATCCTCAGAAAGCCCTACGCCGAACCCGCCCACCGCATCAAACACAGTTCGCGGGCAGAAGAGATTGCCGGCGCCAGCAAAGCCTTTGTCGAGGACATAACGTTCCATATCGAAGGCGAATACGCACTCAAATGCTTCCGCCGCGCTTATCCGAAGTGGATCTTGCACCAAGACTTCAACGCTGCCCCCCACGAAATCGTTTTTTGCCAATGCCGCGACGCCTTGTGATATCCATTCGGCGTTAGGCTGGCAGTCCGAATCAATAAAAGCCAGAATTTCACCGTGAGATGCCGCCACGCCGCCATTGCGCGCAGGGCCTGCTCCCTTTTGCGGGACTATTACCAGCCGTGCCCGGCCAGCGATCAAATCTGACACGGCCTGGGCGCCTTGCGGCGAGGCATTGTCCGCAACGATGATTTCCATGTTTTCCGCAGGAAACGTCTGGTTCTGCAATCCCGCCAGACAGCAATCCAACGCAGCCAGATCGCTATAATGCGGAATGATAACGCTAACTTTCATGGCCGACAATTATGCCCCGCAAAGCAACAATAGGCAGTTTAGTGATAACAGGGCGTTTACTTATTCCTATCACGCTCGATAAAAGCCATATTCAGTCTAACAAGCGCCGGAAACCTTAGCAATGCAGACTATTTTCGACTGGGTGACGATGGCCATATTCGGCGGCCTGGTGGTGCTATTCCTACAACGCTCCACCGCACCGGAAGACCATCGGGACAAGATCTACCATTACCTGCCGCCAGCGCTGGGCTGCGCCGCCGCCAACTACCTGGGAAACAACGATCAACGAATCATGGCGATTACAATCGTTATCGCGGTGGTCGGCTACATCCTGTTCGTGCTGAATCCCTTCGGCCGCCGCTAAGCGTCGCCGTCAGAGCATGCTAATGGCTTTGCGACACCAAAAGGGCGCGCGACGTTCCGATCAGCGGCCCCAGCTGGCCTGCCGCCACATGCGCGACGAGGCGTGGAATAAACTGCATCATGACGCGTAGCCCTGTTGTTGCATCAGGACCCACAACGGAGAATCTCGCCAGCAGTCCGTCTGGAATATAATGATGCATGGCGGTTTCAAGCCGTTGCAGCCGTTGCTCCTGCACGCTGGTGGGAAAAGTCTCGCCAAGCCGGGTCCAATAGGCGATGGTTTCTTGCCTCTGGCTGGAATAGGCCACAAGCCGGCGGCCAGGCACCAGCACGGAGCCAGCCAGCGGTATCTGGAGTGGCGCGCTTTCGGTCAGCGTAAAGCCAAAGGCCGGATAGCAGACTTCCGGCCGGTGAATCTGCAGTTCATTGCTTTGAATTCCGCCATGCGCCATCAGCATGAACACTTCGTGGCCCGACGACTGTTGCTGATACATGCGACCAACGGTTTCGCCATAGAGTCGCGCTGCCAGGCTGTCGGGCGTTTCAGGCGCCACCAGATCGCTCAAATCCTGTGATTTCCAATCCTCAAATCCGAGCGGTAGAATATCGGAAAGCTTCTTGCCTGGCGGCATCAGTGAAACGTAACGCCGCGGCTTGAGCAACGCGGCCGCGCCCGCGCCCAGAACGCACGCGGCACCGATGATGATGTCCCGGCGCGTCGTCATGCCGGGCTCCTGCGGGCCACAATCGGATAGATCAAGGCATCGAGCAGAAATATAAGCAGCAGAGCCGTGATGAAAATGAAAATGCCTGCGGCAAAATGCAGAAAACCCTGCGCCACGCCGTCGCCCGCGAAATAGGTGAGAAGAATGAGAATGACGATCCGGACAATATTGGCGACGATGGCAACAGGCACTGCCAACGCCGCCAGAAAACCCGCATAGCGCCATGACGAGCCCCGGGCCAGGTAAATGTAGAACAAGCTGATCGCCAGAAGCCCAATGATGGAATTCAGCCCAGAACAGGCATCTTCGACCAGAAGCTGGTATTGCGCGACATAGATCACAACGCCCTGATGAACGACAGGAATGCCGAAGGGCTGCAACAGCGCGGTGGCGGCCGTTGAGACAAATTGCTTCAGGGGCGAGGTGATCGCGTCAATCCATATGCTCGGCGGCGGCACCGCGAACAAAAGGTAGAAAAAAATAAACCAGTTGCGCAACACGGCGCGCGCGCCGAACTTGGCGTAAAACATCGCAACGCCAACGCCATAAAGCCCCGCGGCGTCTGCCGTGACAAAATCGAACGCCTGCCCGAATATATACATGACGATGGAAACCGCGATGACCACCGCGACCACCCAGGGCCGTCCCGGCGCCTTGTTCCTGCGGATTTCCGGCAACTGACGCCACAACAGCCACGCCGCCGTAAACAGGACGAGAGGCCCATGCGCGCCGTCTTCGTGCGACCAGGATTGTGTCGCCATGACGTTTATGGCGGGTATTGCCAGGGCGCAAAATCCCACAATCAGGGGCCATTGCGCCGCAACCATATCCAGCGTGGCGCGTTGCCACGGTTCCATGCGGACTGGCTCTGCTGTGGTCATCGGTCAGGCCTCGTTCAGAACTGTACCGATAACTTCCGCATGGTCGCCCCGCAACTGTTCCGCCAAATTCTTGACGTCGCTGAGCAGGCTTTGATTGCGACGGGTCACGATCAGACTGTAGCCGACCACGCTGCTGACCCGCCGCACATCCGAATAATTGTTGGCGGGCGGCGTATCCACAATTGTGGCGTCAAATTCCCGCAGACAATAATTCATCAGCCCTTCGAAGCGCGCTCCCGCAAGAAGTTCCTGCGCGTCCTGGGCCGGGCCGTTCGAGAACAGGATCGACAGGCACGGCAGAACATCCGCCTCGATGCAGTCGTTGAAATTCATGTCCGAAGACAAGGCATTCCGGAGATCCGCCTTGACTGCGGAATAGTTGAAGACTTCTGCGATCGAGGGGCGGCGCATGTCGGCGTCAATCAGAAGCGTGTTCACACCGATCTGCGATAAAGCGACCGCCAGATTGGCGGCCACGAAAGTGCAACCTACCCCTTCGCTCGCAGCGCATATCGCCAGGGCGCGATGCCCCTGCTGCACATGACGGACCATGAGATGGGTCCGCAATTGCCGGATCGCTTCGGCTGACTCGGTCGATTGACTGAACAGCGTTACCAGGGATTTCGAATTGAGAAGCTTGGCCGGCGGGACAAGGTTATTCATGTTCCGGCGTCTCTTGAAGGCACGTTAGTGGGCCAAAGCCGAAACCGGCGCCAGCAGCATGGGCGCTGTTGGAACACAGCATGCCTTCAGACCCTAAATCCGCGACCGCCATACCCATGATGTTCTCCAGACAGGCTCAAAGCGGCGCCCCGCCGGCGAGGCGCTAAAACCAGCCCTCGCCCACATCGATTACATCATCCGGTTCTACTTTCACATTAAGATCACGGGGAGTGATCGTGGCATTTTTGCGGATAATCTTAATATGGCTATCGCTGCCCTGATCGGTCAACCCGCCACCACGCGCCAACGCCATGACCAACGTCATGTCGGATGAAATGGGATAATTGCCAGGCGCCTTGACCTGTCCCTTAATGTAAAAAATATCGGCCCGAGGACTGAAAATCTTGTCGCCAGGCTGGGCATAGGGATCTGCCGCATCGTCTCCCGTGGCCAGTGTCTTGATATCAAGGGTCCGTTCGGTTCCATTGGCGGAGCGAACGATAATGTAATCGGCGCCACCTTCGCGAACGCCTCCGACGCGCGCCATGATTTCCGACAGGCGATAGGGACGGTCCACCGGAATCAGACCCGGACTGGTGACGCTGCCCAACACGGTGACATAGCGGCTGGCGTAGGAAATGACTTCGACCTGCACTATCGGTTTGGCGAGAAACCCGCCTGTCTGCAGCGCCCGGGTGATTTCGTCGCGCAACTGGGCGGTCGACCGGTTTGATGCCGAAACAGTTCCCAGGAATGGCAACTGAATAGTGCCGTCAGACCCAATCTTGGCCTTGGTGGAGAAATCCGTGCGCCCCAGGGCATCGACTTGCAGAACGTCCTCTGGGCCCAGAATGTAATTCTGCTCGGGCGTGGTAGAGGCCGAGGCCGCTCGCGGCACGGGGGCGGCGCCTGCGGGAGCGGCATTCTGGGCGACAGCGGGGGTCGCCACTGCAGACAGAATAATGAGTCCCAAAACTGCCATCAAGTTGCGAGTTTCCATCGTGACCTTCTTGCAAGAGTTAGAACGCCTGCGAAATTGACAGGCCGAACCGTGTGCTAGCATAGGTATAACCGATAACATCCGCGTGCCTCTGATCCTGGTTAGCGGTTAAGTTAACGGACAGCAGAGGAGTGATATCAAATCTGAGGGTGCCGAAAAACGACTTTACCGATTCCCGTGTCAAATCCACCCCCGGAACTAACGCAAAACCATTAAGATCGCTCCTTGTCTGCGATGCGCCCAGCGTGGATAGAAGCCGACTCGTCAAATGATAGTCGGCCTCTGCCGAATAGGCCTGTGCGATCGAATAGCTGGCATTCAAGAGATTGGAAGGATTGGTCTTCCGGCTGAATCCAAGCCTGGCCTGCAAACGCGTGTCGATGCGGTAAACGAGGCTGGAATCGTAGGTAATTCCGTTGAATTTTGGCCCAATTCTACTGTTGGATTTGAGCGAGTCCTCGGACACCGAGATCGAAAAATCGACATCGGAGCCGAAATGGTGTTCCAGCTGCAGCCCGCCCGAATAAAGCTTGTAACCGTCTTCGCGGAGGCCCAGCGCGGTTGGGAGCAAGCGGTGAGGAAATTGCGCTTCCGTATATTGTCCGAGCAATGATATGTCACCCAAAGGGGAGTTTCTGTACATGATGCTGCCCTGGGTGGCGGTGCTTCTGGCATCCGATGTCAAAAGTTGTAGCGCACTATTTGTGGTCCAGTCCTGGGTGACCGAGACGGAGGGAACCAGCCTACCTGTCTGGTTGCAGACCCCTTTTAGGCCCCCGGAAATGTCCTCCACCGTGTCGTTGACCGTGGCTATGGTGAGGTTCTGTATGGTGCTTTGTGCCCTGGAAAAGGAGCCCTGCAGCGTAACCTGGCAGCCGTCCAACTGGGCTGCAAATGCGCTTTGGGCATTCAGTCGCTCGCGATTCAGAATTGTGTTGCGCTGGTAGAAGTCATAGCCGCCCTGGCCCACTAGGCTAAAGCTATCAAGCCCCAACTGCCTGACAAAATTGACATCGAGGCTGGGCGTATAGATCTGGTCCGCCAGCGCCAGCCCGTTCTGTGTGGCCAGCGCGCGCGAAGAAGCCGTCACGTTGCTGTTGTAGACTATATCAGCCTGCGCCCTGATGGGGGGAATGTTGGGGTCGGGTACCCCTTGAACAGCTTCCGCGATGCAGTGGGTCGCGGACAGGGCAAGAACAACCGTTGCCAGGATTGATGCTCCCCCTTTCATGTCCGATCCCCTAACGGCGGAGTTTCAAAGTAGCCGCCATTCCGGCTCTACCCTATTCGTGTCTGTTGAACAATTCGCCTGTCCACGAATACGAACCAAATCACACTTCGAAATTGTATAATAGCCTGCGTAAGCAGGCCAGCAGACCGATCGTCTTAGGGCGTGGCAGCCGGGGCTGTGGTGCCCGGGGTGGTCGTGGCGGCCGGAGCGGCGGCGGCCGATTTTGGCGGCGGCTGGTAGTCCTTGGCGAATTGAACAGTTTTTCCGCCACTGACAACCAGGGCGCCCAACTGCTTTCTGACCGCATCCTGGGTGTGCTGCGCGCGCAGATAGTTAAGCGCATATTTCGTAGCGGCATCGCCGGTAAAGGGCTGCACCTGAGAATTGCGAATCAGATTTATCAGAACCTGGTTGCCGGAAGAGATGATGAATATTTCCCCCGGCGGCAGCGCGACGATCGCCTTGACGAGTGGGGGATTCTGCCCCACCGCGTCGATACCGGTTGTGCCGCGCTCGAAGGCAATATGGTTCTGCGTCAGAAAATTGGCTATCTCGTCAAGCGCCTTCATGGGCTGAAGTTTTTTCAGAATGTCCGGGTCTGCTGGCCGCGCCATGCGAATCTGTTCGACATCGAATATCTTGCGTTCGGCGAAAATATCAGGATTTGCAGACTGGAACTGGGCCTCTTCCTCGGCGGAGGGTGGTGGAACACTGGCCGCGATTTTTGCCTGGAGTTGCTGAACCAGCAGCGCGTCATTTGTGCGCTGGCTCAAAAGCGCGAAGTCCGGATCCTTGTCCAACCCCTCTTTGCGGGCGGCATCCGCCAGGATGGTTCGCTGAATGATAAGATTAAGCGCCTCCTGCTGTTGCGCCTTCTGGGCAGCAGCCGCCGCCGGCGCTCGCGGCATTATGCTTATTTCGGATTGAAGTTGCCGCACGGTGATTTCATGGCCTGCAACGGTCGCCGCAACCTGCCCGGTCGGCGCCTTGGGCGCGCGATTGCAGGCGCTGACCGCGAGAACGGCCGCGAATAAGAGCAAATGCCGCGGTGTGAGCCTCACGAAATACCTGCTTTTGTGACTGCCGATGCAACTGGAATTATCATAGGAAGAACAGAAGATAAACTACTGCCGCACAGGTTAAGAATTCCTGGCTGATATGGCGCTTTTACCAATCCTTGGTTTTTTGCGGTAATTTGCAATTCGCCTGCTCAAACAGCCCTGCGTCAAGGTAAGGCTTGTCCCTGCGGTTTCCAGGCGCCTGTGGCGCAATTTATCGTCCAGGCTTAATTCTTCTTCCCCAGGGATAGCTGGCGTCTCAGCGCATTGCGATCCACCTTGCCGTTCGCGTTCAGTGGCAAATTTTCGACAAAAATGATCTGTCGGGGTGTCATGTAACTTGGCAACAGACTGCGGCAGCCGGCAATTATTTCGCGCTCGGTCTTTGCCGTAGCGTTGACAAACGCCACGATGCCTTCCGCCGATCCTGCATCCGTCATTGGCCATGGCGTCGCAGCAGCCTCTGATGAGCCGCACACGCGTCTCAAGACCTCTTCGATTTCCAACAATTCGATACGATAACCCTGAATTTTTACCTGATCATCTATCCGTCCCTGGAACACAAAACCGTACCGGCTATCAGAGCGGACCAAATCGCCGGAGCGATACCACCGATCATACCTATAACCAGGGAATGTTTTTTTGACGAATTTTTTTGCCGTTTCTTCCGCGTTGTTGATATAACCGTCTGCAATCAATGCCCCGCCAAGCCAGAGCTCGCCTACAGTTGCGGGATTGCCGGATTCATCGACTATAACCGCTGCGCAGTCCTCAAAGATCGTCCCCAGCGGCACTGTTGCCGGGTATTCAGGGTCCGTCTTACCAGGAACATATTCTCCCGCTGTGATCACAATGGTCGTTTCTGTTGGGCCGTACGAGTTTATTATTCGCGAATTCGGGGCAACCTTAGCCCACTCTTCAGCGAGACTTACCGGCAAAGCCTCGCCACAAAACATACTAAATTGCATATGCGGCAGTATTCCGGCCGACAGGCGGCGCATACGTCCCGCCATGGCGACAACCGATGGAACTGAACACCAGCTCTGAAGAGCGTGACGGCGCGCAAACCCGACCGGGTCAAGTGTATCCTCGCGATCCATAACGTAGAGACAGCCCCCATTTACCCAAGTGTGCAGGAGATCATGAACCGATGGGTCAAAGGAAAGATCGAACAAGTGGGTACAACGGGTACCCGGCTCTATCGGAACGTATCTCTTTATTGCGTGCAAGTAGGACGCCACGTTGTCGCGGCGAACCGCGACACCCTTGGGGGTCCCAGTCGTTCCCGAGGTAAAAATAATATACGCAAGCGCAAATTTTCCGACGAACCGATGACTGCGAAAATCCGGCAACGACTGCGGCTCGTCGTCGCCGGAATCCACTATCTGGGCTTCACGCACCTGATCGCCTAGTCTTTCGAGAAGCTCTCCGCAGCGTTTCCTTGAATAGTCATCAGCAATAAGCAACGAACAACCCGAAATGGATGCAATACTTAACTGTCGTTCAAAGGGAAACTTCATGTTGATGGGCACGTAGGGGCGCCCCGACAAAATGGACGCCAGGATTCCCACGTAGGCGGGAAATGACGATTGCGCGAGGATACCGACACGTTCACCCGGCTCCGTGGTGGCCATAATGGCGTCCGCCGCCTCCGCCGCCGCAGCAAACAATCGCGCATAAGAAATGAGCTTCCCACTCAGCCAGAGCGCAGGCAAATCGTGAAAGCGCTCAAAACTCGCGCAGAGTAATTCCCCAAGCTCGGGGGGTTCCGACTTCACTTTACGCTCTCCGTTCCAACAACTCTGCGCCCATCGGATCTCATGAGGCTTCTAAACGGAGTGTCGCTCGACCGCGACACCCTTGCTTTGGAGAAGATCGACGATTTTGCGGACGGTTGTCATACTCACCACGTCTTCTGGCTCCAAGCTGATATTGAATTTTTCTTCTACGGCAAGGATAAGGATCAAATGGGACTGCGAATCCCATTCGGGAATGGAATTATATATAAGATCATCCGTGAAATCAGAGGGCTTAACTCCCATCTCATTCACAAATATCTCTTGCAGCGCCATTCTCATGTCTTTGCCTCGCCGACCATTCGGAAAACGAATTAGCACACTATCGTAAGATCCACCTACGGGCTCGCATTGCCTTCAGAAGAACCCGTCGCCGATTTTGCGATCGCATCATGAGAACGCCCCGTGGCACGCATGAACGCTTTTGCCGATTCTACGGACGGTGAGGTTAAAAATTCCTTGGCGCCATCCAATCCACGCTTGAGTTCTGCCTTGTCCAAGAGCCACCATTGCGTGGCTTCAATTGCTTCAATGACTTCCGGCGAAAAACGATAGCGAACCAGTCTCGCAGGTGAGCCAATCATGACCGCATAGCGGGGGACATCCCTGCCGACAACGGAACCTGCACCTATGATCGAGCCGCGACCGACTATCTTACATTCCGGAGTGATGATGGCGCCGTGGCCAATCCATACGTCATCCTCAACCACCGGCGGTACGGGGTGAACATGATTCGCATCAACAATTCCAAATTCGCGCAAATAAAAATATGGATGCATTGAAAAAGAATCGATGGGATGGTTTGCATCGATGAGGCGGGCATTTTCCGCGACCGAGGAATATCGCCCAATGACGGTTCCGGGGGGAATTCGCCATCTGTCAAAAAAACCGGTGCTATAAAGGCCAATTTTTATTCCATACTGCCGTTCAAAATATCGCCTCAGAAACTGATTCTCGTATTTGTCATGCCGTAAAAGTCGAACAAGAGACTTTTCCATTATCGTTCGCAAGATTGGCATCGGACACCGTCTTATTGTTCAGTGATACGTTTCAAAAAATAACCGCGAATGGACGCGATCTCAATATGGGGTCGGAAATTAGCGCTAATTTCCCAGCGCCACCGGCAAAGCTTCGCGCACGGGTAATATCTGCATGGTCGCCGCGGCGCGGGCCAATGCCCAATCCAACATGGCGGGGGTGGATCCATAGGGACTCGGCGATTCCGAAACGTCGTGGGTATAAAAGATAAGCCAGCCGCGACTCTGCACGGCCCGCTCAATCGCGGCGTCAATCCGCTTTTGATTCCAGCGCCGGATTTCCAGAGGCACGACGCGCAGTTGCGCCAGGTCAACTTGCCCTTCGTTGACGCCATAGCGCACCCCACGCACACTGGAAAAGCGATCCGCATAAAAGCGCTTCGTCGTCACAGACGCGTGCCCAAACGGAAAGGCAAAACTCTCGAGTGATGGGCCGCCCAGGACGTCTTCGAGAAATTCCCCATTGCGCCGGAAATCCTCGGCCAGCGCGCCCGCCGAAAGCTTTGGCGATGAACGATGTCCAAAGCTATGACAACCAATTTCATGTCCCTCCGCCGCCAGCGCCAGGAGATCCTGCTTGTCATAGAAAACCGTGCCGTCCTCGGTTCGGCCGCAGAAAACGCCGGCGGTATAGTAAGTGCCGCGCACGCCTCTGCGCTCCAGCACTGGGCCACCCTGCACCCATGCCGATTTTGGAAAGTCATCAAAGGTGATGCTGGCCACGGCGCGCGCGCCGCGCAGGAGGACGGGTTTCACCTGAATCGCCCGAGAAATGAGGCCGTCCAGCCTCAATTTTAAGTCCATTTACGCTACCCCT
The DNA here is from genome assembly GCA_035568995.1 of Rhizomicrobium sp. GTDB lineage: Bacteria > Pseudomonadota > Alphaproteobacteria > Micropepsales > Micropepsaceae > Rhizomicrobium. The sequence continues at coordinate 72,877 of DATMNL010000001.1, forward strand.
GGATGGCGCATACCTTAGAGAAACATTCTCTTGGCGCAAGCCACAACCCGCCAAACCGCTAGATTCCAGGACCTTGCGGGGTTTGACCTGCAGTAGCCCTTCCCTGGATTTGATTTCCATTGAGTCGGACCGCGGTCGAAGATGGTATGATTCTGACGCCCCGGCGACGTGCCGATAATTCACAAACATAAATCGCCCAACGGTCCCGCGGTGGGGACATTGCGGAGCACATAACTGCGGGCGCGTAAATGCTTGCCAATCACGCGCTGTACCGTCAGGCCGGACTGTCGCCCATTTTGCGTGGAGAAACGCAAATGGGACTTGTCCAAAACGCACGCATCCTCGAGTCAAACCTTCGCCGGTGATTTTCTTGGTGCCAAGACCCCTAGATGAAATTCAGGTATTTCAGGCAGGATAATGGCGGCACGTCGCCAGCGAGTTCCACAGAAGGCCCGTTCAACGGGCCGCTGTAAAAACTTCACCGGTGCCTCTACCGGAGGAAGAACGTAACCAGGTCGCCTGAAGGGCGGCGGTCGCGACGAGCCGTTGCCAACGAAGATTTACCGCAAGCGATACGGACACAAACCGAGAAGCATCGAAATACGGCTCCTCGACAAGCATCCCAGACCAGATTTACACCAGTAAGAAAACGTACCCGGTGCTCCGTATTTTATTATCCAGCGGATCTCCCATTCCTCGGCACCAATCGCCGGACGTGGAACCCAGCCCCTGGCCTAATCAAAGGAAAGAAAATAGCATTGCCAACCAAGACTTTTTCTTCTTCTTCGGCGGCGTCGATGAAACAGTTGTGGTCGCGGTAGTAGTTGTCGTCGGCGATGTCGTCGTCGTCGAGGACGTATTTGTCGTCGGCGACGTCGTTGTTGTCGGTGACGTCGGCGTCGTCGGTGTCGTAGGTGTCGTCGGCGACGCAGGCGGTGGGGTTACTGATTGCGTGGAGCCAAATACATAAGCGCCAAGGTCGACCGGCAAAGGTCTCGCATTGCCAAACATATCGAGCGGCGCCACGGAATTTCCGGTGCCAACCGCCAGGCTGCCCGCCAGCAAATGCAGGTCATAGCTTGACGTGGCGTTGTTGTACACCTTGAAAACGGTCGACAATCCGCTCGGATCGATGACATTCTGGTTGATGTAGGTACCAGGCGCGGTAAGCCATTGCGCAACGCCGGTCACCCACCAGGCGATCATTGTGCCCACAAGATTGTGGTCAAACGTCAGCGTCGGCGCCGCCGAATCCGAATACAGATTCGAAACAATGTTATTGCGCACGATGACATTGTTTGAAGACGATCCCTGATGGCTTTTGTCGAAAATGCCGAGCCAGGTGCCGGTATTGCTCGAAGCCAGCACGGTATTGTTGGCGATCAAGCCGCCATGC
>DATMNL010000002.1:0-4576 GCA_035568995.1 Rhizomicrobium sp.
CAGGTCGGGCAGCTGCGGGGCGCGAATGTCGGTCGACCAGGTGGTGCGCAGCTTGATGTCGTCATTGACCTGGCTGTTCAGACCTATTTTCCAGGTTTCGACCAGGCCGGAGGTCGAATAGCTGGTCATGCGGCCCGCCAACTGGAGGTCCATCGAGTTGACGAAGTTGTTCTTGAGGATCGGCGCATCCACTTCGCCGAAGCCTTCCATCACATTGTAGGACGAGGACGGGAAGTTGGTGTAGTTGGCGGTGGCGTAGCCCCCCTGGATGCCCAGCTGGGTGGCGACGTTCGCGCCTGATTCCTTGCGATAGCCGGCGCCAAAGACGATAGCGACCTTGCCGGCCGGAAGCTCCCAGGGCAGCGTGCCCTGCATCGAGCCTTCCATCACGTCCTGCTCCAACGTCTGATGCTCAAAGTCCTGGCCCTGGCCGCCGGTGGCATAGCGGATGGCATTGGGACTGAGGACGCCTTGGCCGAATATGTCCGCCGGAATGCAACCCGGCGAAGCCGTCACGGTGCCGACGGTGAAGGCCGCACCTGTCAGTGTCGTACGGCAAACGATGCTGCCCAGGGGCAGGCCCGAGGTGCCGCGGTTGGCGGCGGTGACGGTGATGGAGTCATAGGCATTCTGGAGATTGGCCAGAATTTCGTCGCCCAGCACATGGGCCGTGAAGCGGACCTTGGAGGTCTGGGCATAAGCGTTCCAGGACCAGTCTTCGCCCAAAGTGCCTTCCAGGGTGACGACGGCGCGCGCCAGATTGCGGCGGTTGTAGGTCAGGGCCGGCGAGATGCCGCTTGCCGCCAGTTCGTTAAATTGAGAGCCGGTGACGCCATTGGGCGGGAAATTGTTGCCCTGGATGGTGCCGACCTGGAACGAGGTGATGCCGGTGGAAACCAAGGTGGCTTTGACCGAGGCCGGGATGAAGGCGTTGTCGCTCTTGATAGTAATGCCGCTGGTGTTGAGCGCCTGGTTCGACTGGGCGTCGCCCTTGCCGGTGAAATAGCCATAGTTCAACTGCAGCGAAGCCTGGATGGTATCGGTGAGCTTGTAACGGCCATAACCGAAGAAAGTGTAGGTGTTGTTCTCGCTGGAGATGGTCTGCCAGGGCGCCAGGCCATCGGCCGCGGTCAGCGAGCCGCCGTTGGAGAGCACGCCCAAGGTGACGTTGCCGTAATTGACCAATTGCGGAATGCCGTTGCCGATGAATTCGATGCCGCGCAGGGCATTGGCGGCGGTCGCCACGCCCGAGGGGCTGTTGGCGGCGGTGACGGCAGGGCTGGTCGCGATGATGCCGCCGACATTGCCGCCGGCCAGGCCGACGTCATTGGCGATGATCAGCTGCGGCGCGCCGTTGCACGACGGGTTACAGGCCGGGTTAGAAACCCAGTAAGCGCCGCGGTACCAATTCTCATTGACCATCAGCGTGGTGTCGGGGCGCATCAGGAATGTGCCCGCCAGCACCACATGGCCGCGGCCGCCGAAGACGTCATCGCCCCAGGCGGTGCTCATGCTCAGGCTGCGATTGAGATTGTTGTAGGTGTCGCCGCCTTCGACGGTGGACTTCCAGCCGGTGAAATTCTTGTTGAGGACGAAGTTGACCACGCCGGCCACCGCGTCCGAACCCCAGGCGGCCGAAGCGCCGCCGGTCACGATGTCGACGCGCGAAATCACCGCCGAGGGAAGGGTGGAGACGTCCACGCCGCTGCCGGTGAGATTGGAAACCACCACGCGCTGACTGTCGAACAGGATCAGGGTTCTGGTGTTGCCGAGGTTGCGCAGATTGATCAGGCTCAAACCTGCGGTGCCGGGGGAGCCGCCGCCTTGCGAGGCGCCGAAGGAAGCCGGGGGAGACTGGACCTGCGGAAGCTGACGTACCGCGTCCTGGATGTTGGCGAAAGCGTCTTTCTCAAGCTGGGCCGCGCCAACCACCGTCACCGGCGTCGGCTGCGTATAGCCCGCGATCGTGATGCGCGAGGCGGAAACAACCACCTGCTCAATGTCGTCACCCTGCGCTTGCGCGACGCTTACCGACATGGTCGCAATGAGCGCGGCCGTAGAGCCGCCGAGCAACAATTTTTGAGTCAGATTGTTCATGCAATCCCCCTTTGTTGAATAGCGTTGCGTCCCTCACATGGTGCTTTTTTTTGGCGGTTTTCTCCGCCAAGCCGTGCATCTTAAGTTTAGGACAAATTGGCCGAAATGGCTAAACTAATCAACCCGTTCTCTATATTAATAGCGCAACATAATAATATACACATTATTGTTTGTGAAAATAGAGGTGTGGGCGCGCAACAGCGCTGACCATGTCGCTGGAACCTGGTCGTCTGGCTTTGCCGTGGGCGAGCCCCCAGGCTTTCGTCGGCCGGAATCCAAGCGGTGAGCGTTCTCGACGTGCTTCACCGCCCGCTGCCGGTGAAGGTGAGCATGTAGATCCACACTCCCCGGCGGCGACCGGCCCGGCAATCTTGCCCCGCATAAATCCAATACACCCGGAGGTTGTGGCCCTGTTGGGGGCTTTGTTTTCCAGGATGACGTTCGTATAGCCTGTTACGGCGTTTGGGAGCCAAACAGATAATTTGGCGCGCCAAGATCACCCAACGGGAAGGCTTCGCCTGGAATGAATTCCATCGAGACACCGCCTTGTTCTCCGGCAGTCCTTGGTCCCTTTGTGGTGTGGGAAGGCGCATTCGGCGCGGCAGATCTGAAAGCCATCGAGCAATATGCCGACGGTCTGCCGCACGAGAATGCGACGGTGGATGGTTTTGATTACCGGTACGATCCGGCGCTCCGGAAAACCAAGGTTGCCTGGATCGAGCAGAATGCGCTGACCCAGCCATTTTACGATCGCCTGGAAACCATCATTCTCAGCCTGAACAGCCAGTTCTTCCAATACGATCTGGCCAAGTTGGAGCCGATTCAATACGCGCTTTACGACGGATCGGAACAGGGTCACTTCGACTGGCATGTGGATTATGACAGGGACACGGGACATGAACGGCCCTATGCCCGGAAACTATCGATCAGTGTCCAGCTCTCCGGCCCATCGCACTATGAAGGGGGCGAATTGCAGGCCCGCGTCCGCAGCAGAATTGACGCCGCCCCCAAGACATTCGGAACGGTCATCGCATTTCCCTCCTATGTCCTGCATCGCGTGACGCCTGTCACATCTGGTGTTCGTAAAGCGTTGGTCGCCTGGGCGCTCGGACCTGATTATCGATGAATGTAGCGCCGCGCCCATTGGCGGGCATCTTGCCCCATTCACGGATTGAGACCTGATGACTTTTCCTGGCTAAGCGACAAGTAATTTCCTGCCGGGCGGTCAGAACTCGCCGGTCACCAGATTGGAAGGCCGGCCGGCCACGAAATTCTCGATATTCTCGAAAAGCTGATCGGTCAGCGCCTGCTGGGCCTCATCGCTGGCCCAGGCGATATGCGGCGTGACGATCACATTGGGACGTCGCGCGATGCGCATGATCACGCTGTCGGCGGGCGGCGGCTCGGGCGTAGTGACATCCAGGCCAACGCCGGAAACCAGCCCCTCCTCCAGCGCCCGCTCGAGGTCCTCCTCGACAACCAGCGGGCCGCGCGAGGTGTTGACCAGGATGGGCTTTTTTTTCATCCGCTGGAATTCCGGCCAGGCGATCATGTGGCGGGTGCTGGGGATCAACGGGCTGTGCAGGGTGAGAACATCGCTGGTCTCGATCACCTCATCCCATGGCGTATAAAGCGGACCCCAGCCGCTCGAATGTTTATGCGCCGCGAACATGATGCGCATGCCGAAAGCGCGCGCCAGCCGGGCGACGCCCTGGCCCAACGCGCCTTCGCCAATGACGCCGAGATTCTTGCCGCTGAGATCGTGAATGGGATGGTTGAAAAAGCAGAATTGACCCGACCGCTGCCATTCGCCGGCAATCACGTCCTGGCGATAGGCGACCAGATTGCGCTGCAGCGCCAAAATCAAGGCCATGGTATGTTCCGGCACCGTGCTGGCGGCATAGCCGCGAATATTGGTGATGGCGATGCCGTGCGCGTGACAATATTTCTTGTCGATGGCATCGGTGCCGGTGGCGGCAACCGCGATCAGTTTGAGCTGCTTCAGCTGCGCCAAAATGTCGGCGGTCAGCGGAACCTTGTTGTCGATCAGGATGGTGGCGTCACTGGCCCGTTCCACCACCTGAGCCGCGTCGGTCTGGGCATATGCGGTCATGGTGTGTGCAAAGGACAGCTTGTCCATCCGGATCTGCGGCGCGATAGTGCCACGATCAAGAAAGACGATGCGTTCCAAGAATTCTTACCTTCGAATTTGGCCCGGCTGATAAACCGGCGGCGCCACGCATTCCGCAGCGCCGCCGCTATTCACAGATATGCCTTTCAGCCGCCGCCTGTGGGAGCGCCGCGGGCGCCTCTTGCGGCGGGGGGAGCGGGTTTATAGTTGGCCGACCAGGGACCCTCCGCGACTTTGCCCTGGGTGTTCCACAGCGGGCCGAGGGCCTTTTTGGCCGCATCGGCATACACCGCGTAGAGATCGCTGCCTTGAGGCGCATTGATGTGGCCGCCGGGACCCTGGAAACAG
>DATMNL010000003.1:0-172482 GCA_035568995.1 Rhizomicrobium sp.
AAGGGCAGCGGTCAGAGGCGGCGGCTGTTGCATGAAACCTGCGGAAATCCGGATCTTTTGGCCCTGCCTTGACCCTTCAGGCCCCCATGCTTAGATCATAACCGAAATTCCGGAAGATCAAGCCATGTCCGACGCCCAGGCCCGCATCGCCGACGATGTGAAGAACAATGACGTGCTGCTTTACATGAAGGGCACGCCGGCCTTCCCGCAATGCGGCTTCTCCTCGGTGGTGGTGCAGATCCTTTCCCATGTCGGGGTCAAGTTCAAAGCCGTGAACGTGCTGGAAGACCCGGAAGTGCGCGACGGCATCAAGGCCTTCTCCAACTGGCCGACCATTCCCCAGCTTTATGTGAAGGGCGAATTCGTGGGCGGCGCCGATATCGTGCGCGAAATGTTCGAGCAGGAGGAACTGGTGCCCTTCCTCACCCAGCATGGCGTGGCGCTGGAAACGGCGTAAGTAACGACCAACCGCAAATAAAAAAGCCCGGTGGAAACACCGGGCTTTTTGTTTTGGTTTTCGCGAAACTAGCGCGAATAAAATTCCACGATCAGGTGCGGTTCCATCTGCACGGCATAAGGCACATCGGTCAGCTTGGGAACGCGCAGCAGCCTGGCGGTCATCTTGCCGTGATCGACTTCCAGGAAATCCGGCGTGTCGCGCTCGGCGCTCTTGCTGGCTTCCAGCACCAGCGCCATGTCCTTGGCCTTGGCGCCTAGTTCGATATTGTCCTTGGCGGTGACATGATACGAAGCGATGGTGACGCGCCGGCCATTGACCCGCACATGACCGTGGCTGACCAACTGGCGGGCGGCGAAAGGCGTGGGCACGAATTTAGCGCGATAGACCACGGTGTCGAGGCGGGTCTCAAGCAGGCCGATCATGTTCTCGCCGGTGTCGCCGGGGCGGCGCGAGGCGTCGGTGTAATATTTGCGGAATTGCCGCTCGGTGATGTTGCCGTAATAGCCCTTGAGCTTCTGCTTGGCCTGAAGCTGGGTGCCGTAATCGGAAAGCTTCTTGGCGCGGCGCTGGCCGTGCTGGCCCGGACCGTAAGAGCGCTTGTTGACGGGGCTCTTGGGACGGCCCCAGATATTCTCGCCCATGCGGCGATCTAATTTGTATTTGGCGTTGGCGCGCTTGGTCATCGGTTTCTTTCGGTTTGGAGCAAAAGCCGCCCTCGGCATTCGCCTCGGCGGGGCCCAAGTTTTTCCAGTCTCATTTCGTTCGACAAGAAAAACTGAGGCGAAGGCGGCGCACTATATGCAGCGACTTCGCCAAGTCAAACGGGTGCAATTTATGGTTGAGTGACCCGAGTAGCGGCTATAAATATCAATGGCTTGGGCCGTGTGCGGTTGCCGCCTGGGCACTGGTGCAGATTCGATTTTTCAGCGGTTGAAGGGGTTTAGGACCGGGGCTACGGTCCGACCATGGCCGAAGCTCTAAGAACCTACCAATTCAAACATTACCGGCGCACCGCACCCGGCGGCACGACTGGCGAACTACTCAGGAGCGCCGAAATACAGGCCGCAGGCTTGGCGTATGCAGGCCAAATTGCCGACCGTGACTATTTGCCGGGCGTCAATTTCGAGTCGGATTTTGTTATTCTGGAAGGCGAGAATTTCATTCGCTGCTATTTGGCAAAGGACACCTATGCCTAAAGGACCCCAAGGCCAGAAGCGCCCCACCGATGTGATCGGCAGCACGGTCTAAAGAATTCTTCTGACTGCGGCGCACAGCAAGAAGCTGGAAAACCACGTCCATATGGTAGCGCTCTATACTTGCTGGTATAATTTTGCCCGTATTAACAGCGCCGTCCGTATGTCGCCTGCAATGGCCGCACGCCTCGAAACCCGGCTTTGGGATATTGGCGACATCGTTAACCTCATAGAAAGCCATGAAATGCAAGCTGCTGCTTGACGCCGGGAATCTGGCGTGATTCAAGACGAATCAGCCAACGCGAGGCTCACCATGGCTACGCAGGAAATCCGAGTAGATTTGACGTATGAGCGCCATGCAGATGGTCGCTATTACGTCACGAGCAAAGACATTCCCGGCTTTCGCATGGCCGGAAGCGACATTGATGTAATCCAGGCTGACTTGAACGAAGTCGTCTCAGATTTGATGCGGCTCAACGCAGACTTTGTCGTTGAGGAAATGCATTGGGTTCCGAGTTTGGAGGAAGTCAAAAAACACCTCCAAAAGCCCGGCCCGGAAGGGCGTGTCACCTATATTCTTAGCGGCAAATTAGCCGCTTAAATGCCGGTACGGCTTTATCCTCGGTCCACAGTTGAGCAAGAACTGGGGAAGCGTCGGTGTGTGAAAATCAAAGACTATTCGCATGGTAGTGGCGGCTTATGGATGACGCCCAATGGCTATTATTTCAGTGTCCCAACGGAATCAGATGGCCGTACCGACGAAAACACCCTTCACTCGATCCTGACTGAAATCGACGGCATGTAGTGATATCGTGAAGCTGATTGAGGAATGGGAAACAGCGCAATAGATCAGAATTTTTGGGGCCCAGCCGGACTATTGGGAATTGCGCTTTGTTTCGCCGCTTATGTGCTTTGGGCCTTTCGCAGCGGCTACATTTTTATGAATCGCAAGCGAGGCCCCATTTATCGAGCCCAGGACCCCGGACCATATTGGCTAGGTATCGGCTTTTTGGTCTATCTCGTTTTCGGGTTCGTTGCTCTCGCTCTATGGGAGTTCGGCCGGCTGCAACCCTAGGTCAAACTGTACCAGTGCCGCCGTTTGGGCACTGGTGCAGTTTGAAATCCGGCCCGCCTTGATGGGGTCCGGGCCGAGGATTAGTGTCTGAATTATGCGGCAGATCGGCTCCACGGTTTTCTGGGTTTGCACGGGGTTTGCCATTCTCATGGTCCTTGCCGGGCTATGGAACGGCTTTGAAGGCCGCTCAAGTTCTATCCTGCACTTTTGTTTTGGAGCTGCCGCCGCGTTCTTTCTGGCCGGTGCGGTAGTCTGGCTGATGGCGTGGAAGGCAGAGCAAAGAGCGTACGATGCGTAAAGGACCCCAAGGCCTGAGTATTGGCGCCAAAATAGCGCTGAGGATCGTCATGGGCATTCCTTTGGCTATGGCGTTATGGTGGCTACCCATTGCCAATCCACATACTCGCGCTAGCGTCGCCATTGTGATCGCATTTGCTGTGGCAACCGCAGTAGTCGCTCTTATAGATAGGCATTGGAATGCCCAAGGGACCTAACGGCCAGAAGCGCAAGGCCGACGTAATCGGCAACGCGGTCTGAAGCTTTCGCGCGCGCCGGCAAGAAGCTGGAAAGCCATGTCCATATGGTCGCGCTCTATACCCTCTGGTATAACTTCGCCCGGATCAATTCAGCGGCTCGCATGTCGCCAGCGATGGCTTGTGGCCTTGAACAGCGCCTTTGGGACATAGCCGATATTGTGAAGCTGATTGAGGAAAGGGAGACATGATTATGGACAGCAGTACCAAGCAGTTATTCGCTTATTCATTGACCATGATGCTTTTATTTTTGCCTTCTCTGGCCTTCGCGCAAGCGCAGATCACGGTAACGTTGCCCAATTTAACCGGCGGAGAAACGGGACAGGCGACACAAGAAGGCGCCAGCGGTGACAACGCCATCTATTGCCGACCGCCACAACAGCGCGCCGACTCTCGGGTGCCGGGTCCGAAGGTTTGCTTGACCGTGGGGAAATGGAAGGAACTGCGTGCGAACGGACAAGACGTTAGTGCCGATGGCCGCAGCATAGTACCTAATGCGGAGACCCAGTTCCAAGCCTCACCTCAATTATCGGGGAGGCAATAGGGCCTGCGCCTACACAATGCTAGGTCAAACTGTAACAGTGCCGCCGTTTGGGCACTGGTGCAGTTTGAAATTGGGCCGGGATTGAAGGGGGCCGAGGCCGGGATTAGGGTTCGGCCATGCGCCGAATGCCCCGCAGCCAGTTGCCGTCCCCTACCCTAGTCGTGACAGTGCTTTTTGCCCTGCTCATTGTGTTCCAATCGTCAAGGCCATGGCTCAAGCCTTGGCTTCACGCCCACTTCTCAAACTTTACCGCCAGCGCAATTGGAAATGGAATCACTTTCCTTCTCTACGCCGGAATGATTGGCTATCTGGGGTGGTTTTACGGTGACGATCATGCCCAAGGGACCTAACGGCCAGAAGCACCCCGCGATGTGATCGGCAACGCTGGCTAAAAAATTCATCTGGCGGCGGCGCACAGCAAAAGGTGGAAAACCACGTCCATATGGTCGCCCTGTACACTTGCTGGTATAATTTCGCGCGGATCAATTCGGCAGTCCGCATGTCACTGGCAATGGCGGCATGGCTTGAAATCCGGTACCGGGATATTGCTGATATTGTAAAGCTTATTGAGGATCGGGAAGCATGACGTCCGATGGGCATGTGGACGGCGCGGAACTGATGCGTAAGGTTGTTGCCGCATTTGCACAATCTGACCTGAAACCCCTGCTAGATGCCCTTCATGAAGATGTCGTCTGGAAATCGGCTTCCAAGAATAAGGGGCTTTTCAGCTTCCATGGCGAATACAGAAATCGCGCCGGCGTATTGGAAGCGCTTTCAAATATCTCCAAGGATTACACTTTCCATCACATGAGGCCGAAGGAAATCCTGGCCGCAGGAGATGTGGTCTGGGGCTATTTCGACGTTGACCTCACTTATGACGCCAAGGGGAAGACCTTCGAAAAGGCCCCGCTGCAACTGGTCATGGTGATCCGCTGGCAACTCAAGGACGGCAAGATCATCGAACATCAGGCGTTCTTTGACACCGCCTACCTGCTGATGCAGCAAAGCTGGGTCCAACCAGAAGTCAAACGGTAACAGTGCCGCCGCCTGGGCACTGGTACAGTTTGGCCAAGACTTTTTGATATAGTTTCGCCTGGATCAATTCGGCGGTTCGCCCGCCATGGCCGCAAGGCTCACGGAAACGCTTTGAAACATTGCCGATATTGTGAAGCTTATTGAGGATTGGGAAGCATGACCTCCGATGGGCATGTGGACGGCGCGGAATTGATGCGGAAGGTTGCTGCCGCATTTGAAAAATCGGACCTACAGCCTCTGTTTGATGCAGCCCACGAGGACATTGTCTGGAAGGCTGGAAGTCAACAGGAGGGGCTGTTCCGTTTCGGCGGCGAATATAATAATCGATCCGGGCTTTTGCTGCTCGTTGCAAGTTGGTTCACGGCCTACACATTTTACCGCTTCCATCCGAAAGAAATCATCGCAAGCGGAGAAACGGTGTGGGGACTTTTTGATGTCGGCGCATTTTTTGATCCGAAGCGTGATGGCGAGCCGAAAAAGCACATTACTTTGGAGATGGCCTTCCGCTGGCGGCTCAAAGACGGCAAGGTCATTGAACATCAGGGCTTTTTCGACACTGTCTCCCTTCTGGTCCAGATGGGCGTGATGGTACATCCGTCCCTGCAACCCTAGGGCAAATTGTAACAGCGCCGCCGCCGGCACTGTTGCAGTTTGGATCAGGGGCCATTGGAAGCTTGTTCGATCTCAAACGCGATCTAAACGTTTGGCTGACGGCGGCTGATTACAAGAAGCCTGTCAACCCTGTCCAGATGGGCGCGCTCTATACCCTTTGGTATAACTTTGCACGGATCAATTCGTCTGTGAGAATGCCGCCCGCGATGGCAGCAGGATTGTCCGATTGCCTTTGGGAGATCGGCGAGATCGTCAACCCGATTGATGAAGGGGACGATCGGAAAGTTTGAGGGAAAATGGACGGGGCGGAGCTCATGCGCAAAGTGGCGAAAGGATTGGAAAAATCCGATCCGCAGCCTCTTTTAGACGCAATCCACGAGAATATTGTCTGGAAGTCGGCCACCAAGCACGAGGGCCTGTTCCGCATCAGCGGCGAACATAAAGGCCGGGCTGGCGTATTGACCGTCATTTCCAGTATTTCCATGAATTTCAAACTTCATCGCTTCACACCGAAAGAAATTATCGCTGACCGGGATATCGTGTGGGGGCATATTGACGTGGCGATGACTTTTGACCCCAAGAGCAAGGGCCATCCGCCAAAAGCCATAAATATGGAACTGGCCATCCGCTGGCGGCTCAAGGACGATAAGATTATCGAGAATCAAATCTATTTCGACACAGCCTCGCTTCTCATTCAACAGGGGCTATTGGCACGCCCTTCGGCGTAACTTTAGGTCCATCTGTACCCGTGCCGCGGACTGGGCACTGTTTCGGTTTGAGTTTGCCTTATGTTGCAAGGGTGAACTGTACGCTTTAATACATGAGGATGGCGCATCTCCGTCATGTCCAGCGGCGGCTATCGAAAGGCGTTGAGCGGGCAAGGCAGAAGCCGGCAGGCTGACGGCGCAAGAGTTCAAATAAACAGGAAATTGCATGCCCATGGTTTTGCGTGTTTAAGGGAAAGCGCCTTCAGACGGTTATAGGAATCCCCGTCTTCGGATTTCTGGTGGCCCTGGAGTGCTTTTTGATTTTCGCGCCTTCCATGATCGGTTCCTTTCCCTTCTGGCCTGCCGCGTGCGGGCTTTGCCTCTTGGGGGCATTTGCCTGGTACGTCTTTCCGGACGATCGCTCCAGCACCTGAAGGATTCCATTTTTCCTTTCCGGCCGCTGGTTGATCCAGGGCGCTCGAGACTCTTCTTCTTGACATTTTCTCATGTAAGCCATTGGTATGTATATATTTTAATGTTTACATGGATTGCCTGTAACCCAAATTCAAGGCTACGGTTCCCGCATGCATTTCCATGTCAACTACATGCGTGCCGGCAAACCGTGCGGTCATCCCGACCGCGTCAAAACCATGCTGGAGGCCCGGCTGCTTGCCCCGGAAGGGCGGCAGCTCTACGGGGCCGATTTGTCCATCATTGTGAGCGTGGATGATGACGGCAATGAGAAAGTTATTGAAAAGATAAAACTCTGATACGGCTTCAATGCCAGAATCTCCCGCCTATGTGATCGGCGTCGCGGTGCACCGTCCGCCATGATTTCGCGCCCATCAATTCAACTCCGTGCATGCCGTCACCGGAGTGACCTTGCCAATCGCGTTCGTCTGGTTCCCGTCACAATTAGGCGCAGATAAATTCGGCCCAACAATGGCGATGCGAGGGATCATTGCAGATGGCATGAAGCTGGCCGAGAATTGCCAGGCCGGTCTGCAAATGCCCGAGTGGGGAACCAATGGGAAAATTCGTCGGTGGATTGCTGATAGGGATTGCCATCGGGGCTTTTTTTTCCCAGAGCCTGTTTGCCGATGGCTTTGGCGGGGGTGTTCAGCGCTGGATTGAGCAAACATTTGGATTCTGACGGCCGGGACCGGCGATTCCCGCCCGCGCGCACGATCGATCATTCCGGCGCAGAGGGCGCGGCGCTTGAAATTTGCCCGTCCCTGTTGTGAAGCTGGGGCGAAACGCGGCGCCATGGCCGCCGCAAGGAACACCATGCACGCAATCAGTTATATCGGCGCGGCGGCCGCGGTCTGCACCACCCTGGCCTATCTGCCCCAGGTGATCCGGGCGTGGCGGACGCGTTCCACCCATGACGTGTCGCTCAAGATGTACATCCTGATGGTGATGGGAACGGTGCTGTGGCTTGCCTATGGCGTGGCCCTGATGGACTGGCCGCTGATCGCGGCGAACGCGGTCTCGCTGGTATTCACCGGCTCAATTTTATTCCTGAAGCTGCGCTATGGCTGATAGCATCGGACGGAGCGAGACAGGACAGACCGGGAGGAATCATGAATTGGGAATATCTGACGTGCCGGATCGAGATCGATCCGCATGAAAATCATCCCGCCCAGATCAATGACCTGGGCAAGGACGGGTGGGAATTGGTGGAGCTGGTGACCATCCAGGACGTGGCGCACCAGTACCGCGCCTTTTTCAAGCGCCCGCTGCCGGCCTGACCAGCGCTCGGGTGGACTCATAGGCGAAAAATAGCCACCGGGGCGAAGGCCAGGACAATGGCCATGATTTGCAGGGCGATAGGGCCGGTGGCGCGGCGGCGCCTTCGTCCCTGAGATCCCGTTCCCACCCCGTGGGGAGGGCAAAAAGCACCACCAGCAACGCCAGCAGGGACATGATGACGGGGGCAATGGCGGAAATCTGGGGATGGCCTGGCGATTCAGGGGGCCTCCAAATTCCTCGAAGCCATGCCATACTGGGCCGATGCTCGAGGAATCGAACCCATGATGTCCCCCGCCAATGCGGCCGGCAACCCGGTTCCTCTGCCTTCTTCCATGCGATTATCCTGAACCACCAGCGGCCCCGTGGCGGAACTGGTAGACGCACCGGACTTAAAATCCGTTGTTCCGAAAGGGACGTATCTGTTCGACTCAGATCGGGGCCACCACGCCTAGCTTTTCTTAGGAGCGAAGCGAGTTAGAAAAGCTGGCGTCTGTTCCAGCTAGATTTCGTCGGGCACCTTCCCTCTTCTGAAAAAAAAGGCCGCAGCAACGTGCCGCGGCCCAGGGGAATACATATCGCCGCTCGCCCAAGCTCGCGGCGTTCGCCTACTCTCGCATGTCCACAGGACATGCTCGCGCGCAAAGCGCGCTGCAGGCTCACAGAGCGCCGCGCACCCCGATCGTGAAGTAGCGGCCCATGAGGTCCTCGCTCGTCGGCGTGTTGATGCCACCGGGATTTCCGTTCGATCCGAGGACATCCGGCGGGATGTCATTGAAGGCGTTCTGCACGTTGAAATATGCAGACAGGGCGGAGCCGTTGTCCAAGGCGATCTTCTTGGTGAGGGTGAAGTCCGTCGTGCTGAAGCTGGGAACACGGTTCTGGGCATAGAATGTCTGCCCAGCCCCGAAAACGCCGTTCTTGAACTCGTCACTGAACCAGTGCCACTGGACGTCCACACTCCAGTTACCGAGCGTGTAATCGCCGAACAGCGTGGTATGGCCCTTCTGGCTGGGGGTTGTGGTACCGGCGCCAAACCCATGTTGGAGTGGAGCGCCCGGGAACGTCGAGGAGTTGAGCACGGGGGCCACATTCAGCAAGGCGCGCAAGGTGACGTTGCCACCCAGACTGTTGTCGATATCGCCCATATCGAAATGATAGTCGATCTCGTAATCTTCGCCTTCGGTCTGATTAAACGCTGCGTTGAGGTTCTCGCTCAAGAGCAGCGTGGGATAGTTGGCCGGCGTGGTGTTGGTGTACGGGAAAGGCCGCACATACAAAGTGCAGAACGGTGACGAACCGCCGGAGGCGATACAAAGATTCGCGACCGCCAAATTGGTGCCGCTGACGCTCGCGATCGCATTGCTGAGCTTGATGTTGTACCAGTCCGCCGACGCGGTCAGGCCGGGAATGAAGGTCGGTGTCAGGACCACGCCCGCCGTATAGGTGCGCGACGATTCCGGCACGAGGTTGGGGTTGCCCTGGGACACGGTTTGGATGCCGCCCGGATTGAAGTTGGTCAGGGGATCCAGGAAGGGGCCGCTGTTGGAGGTTTGGGGCGAAAAGAGATCGTTCAGCGTTGGAGCACGGATGTCGACCGAGGTCGTGCCGCGGAAGCGGACATCGTCGGTCACATGCCAGTCCAGACCGATCTTCCAGGTCTGCACCGCGCCTGAGGTGCTGTAATCGGTATAGCGGCCCGCGAGGTCGGCGTTGAAGCTCTGAACGAGCGGAATATCCTTGAGGATCGGGATACCCACTTCGCCCGAGAATTCCCACACATTCTCGCTGGCGTGGACGGACGCCACGGTGTTGTTGTCCCACAAGGTCTGGGTGACGGTGGCCTGATTGACGGGGCCAGTGCCCTGGCCGGTGTTGCCGCAAAGGCGAAGGCCCGTGCAATTGACCACCGCGACCGGGGAGGCGTCGGAATTGATCAGATAGTCGAGCCAGCGCATTTCGGCCGCCACCGCCACCTTGACCGGCCCGGCCGGCAAGTTGAAGACATTGCCGGAGATGTCGGCGGCGACATCGTCCATGGTGTTGGTTTCGGCGAAATGGGTCGATCTTCCCCAGTAATCATTTTGGGCGTTCGTCGTCACATTGTTGCCGAATGTGTTGATCGGGACGCAACCCGGATAGATGTTGCCGTAGAGCGCGATCGCTGCCGCCGTGTCGTTGTAGCACGCTATGCTGCCACTGGCCGGATCGATCACCGCGTCTTGCGCCGCGTCATGGAACTGGTTGTTGCCGTTGTGGATGCCGGTGGTCGAGAGACGGGATTCGCCATGGGTGTAATGCGCTTCCCAGTCATAATCCCCGAACGCCTGGCCATTCACACCGGTGCTCAAGACCATGTTGCGCGTTACGTTGTTGGTGGCGCGGACGCGGCCTGGGGCGTTATACCATTCCGATACCTGGAAGGTATTGGTGCCGTCGGTATGACAGGTGGGGTCCGTGGCGCAGTTATTGCCCAACGCCAATTGGGTGGCGGCCGGCAAGAAAGGATTGTCCTTGAAATAATATTGGGTCTGACGGCTGGGCTCTTGCTGCTCCGGGAAGAAATAGTTGAAGATGTTGGCCTGTGCGAGCGAGAACTGGACAAAGGCCTGGGTGTCTTCATTGACGTTATAGCTGAAGCGGCCGAACGCCGAGGCATTGCGGGTGGCGCCAAAGATCGAAGTATTGTTCACATGGGCGCAATCGACGCAGCCGGAGGCGACCGCCGTATTGGGCTTGGGGTCTCCAGGCGTAGTGGGTATCACGCCGTAAAAGATAGGTCCGGGTATGCCGGGCTGGACGAACTCCTGGCCGTTGACCGAGCAGCCCTTCATCCCAGCCGCCGCCTGAGCAGCGCTGGGCGTGGTCGTGCAGGTGATCTTGCCGCCGGCAGTTGAGACCGTCTGGCCGGCATTGAGGATATTGGTATTTGGGGAGGCCGCGGAGCTGCCAGTATTGTAGGACCCCAAAGCTTCCGCGCCCGACGGGCGGGATTCCTTGAGGACGCCGTCCCGATTCAGATACCCCACGGCGCCTTCGATATGGCCCCTGCCGCCGAGAATGTCGGTGCCCGCCGCCAGGTTGAGCTTGTAGGAGAAGCCATCGGCATATTGCGAAATGCCGGCATTGGCCTCGTACTTCACGCCTTCGAAATGCTTGTCGAGGATGAAGTTGACCACGCCGGTGATGGCGTCGGAACCGTAAACCGCCGACGCGCCGCCGGTGACGACATCCACGCGCTGAAACAGCTCCTGCGGCAGGGTGCTGATATCGACGCTGCCGTTCTGGTTCGAGGCCGGAACGCGCATGCCATCCATCAGGACCAGGGTGCGTTGCTGCCCGAAATTGCGCAGATTGAGGAAGTCGCCGCCGGAGTTGCCGCTGGCGCTGCCCGCGTTGCGCTGGGTCGCACTGCCCACGAAAACCGGAAGCTTGTTCAAGGCGTCCGAGACGTCGGTGGGAGTGGTGGTCAGCAACTGTTCCGCGCTGACCGCCGTCACCGGCGTGGGAGAATTGGCGATATCGGAAATGACGCGCGAACCTGTGACGACCACGGTTTCCGTAACAACTTGCCCCTCCCCCGCCGTTTGGGCGCAGGCCGGCCAGCTGAACAGGCTGGCGAACAGTGCAATAACCGATACGCTGGATTTTGAATTACGAAGCATGGCTTCTCCCTCTGTCTCGCAGTGTTTTCTTTGCGGGGAGATGGAAACTGCCCCGCGCGCAGTGACATCACCGGAGAAGCCAGTTCCTTGAAGCATTACCTGTAACGCTTCGGGAACCGTGTACAAACCTTTGACCGGATTGCTCCGGACTTGGGCCAGTTGGTAAGGGTAGAGAACCACCACCCCTGTCTGCCGTGACAAGGCAGGCAAAGCTGCAGTCAAATCCGCGCCCGAAATATCTACGTTATATTTCGTGCCCTGCACGTACGACGGCTCTGCAAAGACAGGTCTTGAAACTGCCAAGCATACGCAGAGCACGATCGCCGCAAGCGACTCTCCCCTTAACGTCATTCTCCGACCCAGTGGGTTGGCACAATATTTTGCCTTCGCACCGGCCTTATAATGTTAAGACCGGCAGGGAGGCCAATCCACCTAAGACCACCATCAAAAAATTCGGATCGAGCCGACGCTGTTGACATTTTTGCAACAACCGATTCGGCCAGATGGCCGGAACGCAGACGCGCAAGGTTCCGCGCGTGGAAAAGCCACGGCGCCGGTCCGTCGAATACTCGTCAGTACACAGATAGACTGACGTGGCGATCGCCGCGTCAGAACGCTTCAATCCCTGGAAGTTGGCTTTTCTCGGCTTGAGGTAAAGCGCACATGTTGCGGGTCGATCCACTCCGCATGTATACCGAAATTGTTCTCCAGCGCGGCGAAAATGGCCTCGATTTGATCGGTCCTGAACGCTCCGCCGACAGGCAGATTTTCCAGCGCCGGATCTGCCAGTTCGATCTTGATGTTCGAATAGCGGCTGACATCGGCAAGGACTTCCCCCAGGGGTTGCCCGGTATAGATCAGCTGACCCTGCCGCCAGGCCAACTCACGTCCCATGTCGGCACTGGACACGACTTCGGCGCGTTCGACTTTCTGGCCTAGCACGATCTGGTGCCCGGCGGCGAGGACGCCCAGGCTTTTCACGGCGCCGGAGGCATCTTCGCCATTCGCAGGCGTAACCTCCACGCTTCCCTTGGTGACGCCCACCTCGACCAAACCCGTTTTTGACAGATGAACGTTAAATGCAGTCCCGATGTCGCGCACCACATAGTTGTTCGCATAGACCGTGAACGGGCGCGTCTTGTCGTGCACGACTTCAAAATAGGCCTCTCCGCGCACCAGATGAACATCGCGGCGATAGTCGGAGAAATCCACATCCAGCCGGCTGTTGGTGTTAAGGATCACGGACGAACCGTCAGCCAGGGTGATCTTCCTCTGGCCGCCGACCGCTGTTTCATAGAAAAGCTTGGCAGGTAGAGGATTCTCGGACTTTGCGAGATCCACGGTCTTCGGATGGACAAGCGCCACCGCGTTGGCAGACGGATGATTCTCGGACTTTGCCGGATCCAGTGGGTTCGGATGGACAAGCACCATCCCGACCGCAATCACAGCCGCCGCGCAGGCCGCCAGCCAGGGTCTCGCCCTCTTCAGCACGGCAGGATGGCTATCGCGGGCGCCGGTCTCCTGCCCGGCTTCACCGGTATGGGTGAGCAGTCTCAGCGTGTCGAACTCCGACCAGAGATTGCCATATACCGCGATGGACTCCCGATGGAGCGCACCGCGGTTCAGCCATTCCTGGAACGCCGCCTGATCCCTGGCCGAGACCTCACCCGCATCAAAACGCGCCACCCATGCCGCGGCCTCGGCCTCGATGGCCGCCGTATCGGGAAACATCAGAATTCTGCCCTTGCCGGTCATTGCACTTTCAAGCCCAACACGGAACTACTCTGCCTTTTTGGCTTTGATAAAAGCCGTTGGAACCCGCTCGTGCATTTGGGAATTCCCGCTCCCCTCCATGCCGCCATGCGCCCGCATAAAGGCCCTGCATCGCGACAGTCCGAGAGCGACATGGTTTTCGACCGTCCTGACGGAGATATTAAGCCGGACCGCGATCTCCTTTTGTGACAGGCCCTGCATCTTGCGAAGGATAAAGACCTTCGCGCATTGTGGCGGCAGAGCCGTGATCGCGCGCGCGAGCAGACGAAAGCGTTCCCGACTATCGACAACATCATCAACCGCGGCCTGGCTGTTATCTTCTAGGACCTCCAGGGCCTCGAAATCCCCTAGAGGCTCGATTGCCATTGTGGACTGCCTGGCAAGCTCATTCAGGGCCAAGTTCTTGGCAACCTTGAATAAAAATGCTTTCGGCGAATCGATTATATGTCCCGATTCCGCGGCAAAGGCTCGCAGGAAGGCCTCCTGCGCAAGATCGTCGGCAACTTCACGGGACCGGAAAAACCGCCTCAGATAGCGCTTCAGGGCTACCTCGTTCTCGAGATAGGTTTCGAGGATCGTCGACAATTCAGCCCCCCACCTTCGACCGGCCGCTGTATCCGGCCGCTGTAAACAATCTAGCGCAGATCCGGTGGAAACGATAGGCGGCACCCGAATCCCGCCGCTGTGGGCCGTGTCCGGTCATATCAATAGGTTGGTGATCCCGGAATCGGACTTAAAATCCGTTGTTTCGAAAGGGCCTGTTCGATTCAGATTGGGGCCACCACAAATTCGTCCATCGCCGCAAATCCGGTTTCGCTGGCGCACGCCGCGCGCGTATATCTTCGTCACGGTGCGAAGCGGGAGATGGCAGCGATGGAAACCGGCAATACAGAGACCATGCGCGCGACCCACATTTCGGTGGGCGTGGCCAAGGACCTGTCGCTGGTCGGGCTCAGCATGATCACCGAGGACGGCCGGCAGCAGGGATTCGTCTTCCCGCCGACAGCGTTGAAAGCGCTTCACGATCAGCTGGGGCAGATCCTTCTGAAATATCCCGATCTCGGCACCGCGATTCCGCCGGTCACACGCGATCCGGCCCGCCCGGATCCATCCGGGCCGAACGAATATTCGGCGGCCAAACCGGCTTTGGCCAAGCCGGGAGAGGAGACAGGTCCGGCAACGCGATTGCGCATTTATTCCATAGGGCCTTCGCCTTACAAGCTCGCCCCCGCCAGCCCGAGCCGGGCGTGGATGGACAATTTTCCGAACCGGCATCCTTATCGGTGCCTGCCCATGGCGATTGCGAATGGTTATGGCTGGGAAATGCTCTCTCCCTGCAAATTCGCCATTGACTGGAACGGTGGACCGGAAAAATCGGACATTACTTTTCGCTGTCTCGATGATTTTCCTTTCCTTTCGCATTTTGCCGTATCGAATTTCGCGCGTGGCATTGCGACTTTCCATACCGGTTACATTTTTCGAACCGATCCCGGCTGGAATTTGATGGTGACCGGTCCTCTCAATAATCCGAAAGCCGGGATCGTGCCGCTGAGCGGCGTGGTTGAGACCGACTGGCTGCCTTTTCCTTTCACGGTGAACTGGCAGCTCACCCAGCCAGGGACCGTCACCTTCGAGAAAGACGAGCCGGTTTGCCTGGTCTATCCCGTATTGCAAAGCGCGCTCGAGGAAACGACGCCCGAGATTTTTAATTTGGCCGATGATCCGGCTCTTAAGAAAGAATTTGAGGCCTGGGAGGACAGGCGTGCGAAATTCGTTCATCGCATGGATGCGGGAGACCCTTTCGCCCTCAGGGAAGGCTGGCAAAGATACTATTTTAAAGGCGAGCGGCCAGACGGCGTTGCCCCGCCGTCTCACAGGATAAAAATGCGATTGAATGCGCCGGTGGATCGGCGAAAATGATCATTCGCCCAATGACACCGATGCGTGTCGGTGAAGATCGGTTCGCGGCGGGCGACGCGACCATGCAATAGGGAGCCCCCGTGGAATCTCTTTCAACAACCTGTGTGATTGCAGGGGGCGGCCCGGCCGGCATGATGCTGGGCTATCTTCTCGCCCGCGCGGGGGTGGACGTCACGGTTCTGGAGAAGCATAAGGATTTCCTGCGCGATTTTCGCGGCGACACGGTGCATCCTTCCACCCTTCAGATCATGCACGAGCTTGGGCTGCTGGAAAAATTCCTCGAGCTGCCCTACACCGAAATCCGCACCGCCAATCTGCAGTTCGACGATAAAGAGTTCACGATAGGCGACTTTTCCCGCCTGCCAACCAAATGCAAATTCATCGCCCTGATGCCGCAATGGGATTTTCTGGATTTCCTCGCGGGCGAGGCAAAAGCCTTTGCCAACTTCCGTCTTCTGATGGAGACCGATGCCAAGGATCTTCTGGCCCAGGGCGGCCGCATCGCCGGGCTGGTCGCGACCGGTCCCGAAGGTTACCTGCAGATCAGGGCCGGCCTCACCGTCGCCGCCGATGGACGCCATTCCAGATTGCGCGACAAATCCGGGCTCAAGGTCAACGACATGGGGGCGCCTTTCGACGTGCTGTGGCTGCGTCTGCCGGTGGAACAGACCGATCCCGTGGATTTGCGCGGCAAGGTCAAGGACGGGCAGCTTTTTGTGATGATCTATCGCACCGATTATTGGCAATGCGCCTATCTCATTCCCAAGGGGGGCTTTGACGCCATCAAGGCCGATGGGCTTTCCAAATTCCGCGCCCGGCTGAAAAGCATCGCCGGCTTCGCGGCGGACAGGGTGGACGGCGCCATCAGCGACTTCGACCAGGTCAAGCTTCTGACCGTCACGGTGGACCGGCTGGAGCACTGGGCGCGGCCGGGCTTGCAGTGCATCGGCGATGCCGCCCATGCCATGTCGCCGATCGGCGGCGTCGGCATCAACCTGGCGGTGCAGGACGCGGTGGCGGCGGCCAATATCCTGGGGCCGGTGCTGCAAAGGGGCGTGCCGAAATTCTCCGACCTGAAAAAAGTCCAGGCGCGGCGCGAATTTCCCACCAAGGTGATTCAGTCTATTCAGGTCGCGGCGCAAGACAGATTGCTGGCGCCGACGTTGAAGATGATGCAGACGCCCAAGCCGCCGCTGTTGGTCAAACTGCTGGATGCCTGGCCTTGGGCAAGACAATTCCCGGCGCGCCTGATCGGCATGGGCGTGCGGCCGGAACATGTGAGACTGGGAAGACGCTAGATTTTATCCCCGTCGAGCATTGCCGTGAGACGCGATGGAATATGGAATTTTATTTCTCGAAGAAGATCGTCAAATCCAATGTCGAGTCCGCTCGCGTTCATATAGATGACGTTTCCGCCAAAAAATATCCCGTTAAGTTTGAGCATTATCCAATTAAACCAGTTGTCGCAAAAATCTCCGACTGGTCTATTCAGACTGAAGATCAAAGACCGTTGTCCGTATTGTTTCCAGATCCGGATGTCGATAATCGCGTCCCAGGGAATTGCTCTGTCAACGATGCGCCGGTCAACGAGCCCACTTGTGTCAATTACTAGGATTTTGCGTCTGTCGAATAGTCTGGCGAACCACGCGATTGCATAGGCGCCAAACAGTAGAACACAGAGAAAGCCGATCAAATAGTGCAGAGTCGGACCAAAAATCAGCCAAAGGCCCAAAGCGACAAAAACCATACAACCGGCGAAAAGCAGAAGTAGCTTCCAGCTCACATAACGAGCTGCGAAAGTGCCGGCGTCGCTCATTGGATCCCTACATCTGCATCGTCCAACCCTCGACGCCCATGGCTGCTTGTCTAACAGCTTCAGTCAAGGTCGGGTGCGAATGACAGGTTCGGGCGATGTCTTCCGATGAGGCGCCGAACTCCATCGCCAGCACCACTTCGGCCATCAGGTTGCCGGCTTCCGGCCCGATGATGGCGCAGCCCAGCACCTTGTCGGTCTTGGCGTCAGCCAGGATTTTCACAAAGCCGTCGGTGGCCATGATGGTCTTGGCGCGGGCATTGGCGGTGAAGGGAAACTTGCCGATCTTGTAGGCGATGCCCGCCGCTCTCAGTTCTTCCTCATTCTTGCCCACCGTGGCGACTTCCGGAAAAGTATAAACCACCGACGGGATGGCATCGTAATTGACATGGCCCGCCTTGCCGGCGAGCAGCTCGGCGCAGGCGACCGCTTCGTCTTCCGCTTTGTGGGCGAGCATGGGGCCTTCGCGGCAATCGCCGACAGCATAAATGCCTTTCACATTGGTCTGGTAATGATTGTCGGTGATGACGCGGCCTTTGCCGTCCAGCGCCACGCCGACCGTCTCAAGCCCCAATCCGGCGGTGTAAGGCCGCCGCCCGATTGCCACCAGCATCACATCGGCCTGGATGACGCTTTTCTCGCCGCCCGCAGCCGGTTCTACCGTCACCGAAAGGCCGTCTCCGGTTTTTTCCACGCCCGTCACCTTGGTGGAAAGCTGGAACGTCATGCCCTGCTTGGTGAGAATGCGCTGGAAGGCCTTGCTGACTTCCAAATCTATGCCCGGGGTGACGCGGTCGAGGAATTCCACCACATGCACGTCGCTGCCCAGCCGCTTCCAGACCGAACCCAGTTCCAGCCCGATCACGCCTGCGCCCACCACCAGGAGCTTCTTCGGCACGGACGAAAGCGCGATGCCGCCGGTAGAGGAGATGATCTGCTTCTCGTCGATCGTGACCCCGGGCAGCGGCGCCACATCCGATCCGGTGGCGATAATGATGTGCTTGGCGGTGATATTACGCATCTTGCCGTCCGGCGTCTTGACGTCGATTTTTCCCGGCGCGGTAATGCGGCCTTCGCCGACAATGCCTTCCACCTTGTTCTTCTTGAACAGGAACTCGACGCCCTTGGTGAGCTCGCCCACCACCTTTGTCTTCTGCGCCATCATGGCGGCGAGATCGAGTTCGACCTTTGCCTTGATGCCAAGCCTGGCGAAATCGGTTTGCGCCTCATGGAATCGCTCGCTGGCATGCAGCAGGGCCTTGGACGGGATGCAGCCGATATTGAGGCAGGTGCCGCCAAATGCGCCGCGCATGTCAATGCAGGCCGCGGAAAGACCCAACTGGCCGAGACGGATGGCGGCGTTGTAGCCGCCCGGGCCGCCGCCGATAACTACCGCGTCGAAATTGTCCGCCATGCCGCGCTCCTGATTTGCGCGCGGGACCATACAGGAAAGACGCACCCGGAAAACCAGCAAATTTGCGCGGGAACGCTGCTTTCTCCCTAGGCGAGGGCGGGTTCGCGCGCCGGCGCCTCATCCTTGTGCGCCGGATCGGGGAAGACAAGCGCCACCTCCGTGCCCCGGCCCGATTCGGAGGTGACCGAGGCCACGCCCCCCAGCTGGGCGCCGAAGGTGCGGATCAGGCGGGAGCCAACGCTCTTGCCGGTTTCATCCATGTGAAATCCAACCCCGTCATCGGCGATGGCGAGCCTGAGTTTGCCGGGCGCATCCGGCTTGAGGCTGACCCGGATCGCGCCTTGCGCGCGCAGGGGATAGGCGTGCTTGTAAATATTGGTCAGCGCCTCGACCGTGAACAGCGCCAGCGCCACCGCCATGCCGCTGGCCACCACCATGCTGGGCACATCCACCACAATCTTGACATGGTCCGTGTCGCCCATGCCCTCGGCGATCTGGCGCGACAATTCCTCCAGAAGCTGTTTGAGATCGAGGGTGGACTGATCCTCCAGCTCGTTGAGAATCCGGTGCACCAGCGCCAGGGCATTGATGCGGGTCTGGGCCTGCATCAGGGCTTCGCGGGCACCGGCATCCTTGACCTGCGTGGCCTGGATGGAAAGCAGGCTCATCACGATCTGCAGATTGTTCTTCACCCGGTGGTGGATTTCCTTGATCAGGGTGGATTTGAGCATGACCGCTTCGCGCAGGCGCCGGTCGCGATCCTGGATATTGTCCGCCATCGCGCTCATCGCCTCGCCCAGTTGCTGGAATTCGGCGGGCGCCCCGGCCAGGTCGGCCCGGATGGCATAGTGACCGCTGCGATAGGCGGACGCGATGCGGCGCAGGTAGAAAATCCAGTGGGTCACCTGCCGGTCGGTGGCGACCCAGATTGCCCCCCAGGCGAACAGGATCATGAAAATCGGCAGCAGGAAATCAATCCCGACATGCAGATAGGTTTCCCCGAACAGCCGGCTTTCGCGTTCCCCGAACGTCACGAAAATATTGTTGCCGGTCAGAGCCGCGATACCGAGATGCCAGGCATTGCCGGCGGCATCACGCGTGTCCAGTGAGGCGCCGTCCGGTGCGCCGGCCTTGAGCGCCGCCGCTGCAAAAGCCGGCGCCACTTGCCCATCATTGGTGGCCAGCATGACGCCATTGCGGTCGAATACCGCGATCACCACGCCCTTGGGCGCCGGATGCTGATGCAACAGATAATCGAACCAGTGCAGATCGAGCGTGATGCCGACCGTGCCGTCAAAACTGCCGTCAGGCTTATGCAACGCGATCTGCGAACCGACCTCCTTCAAGCCGGTGGCGCGGCTGGCCAACAGCGGGCTGACCACCATCTGGCCGGTTTTTTTTGTCTGCAGGAAGGTCGGATTCGCTCCGATATTGATGCCCTTGGCAAGCGGCAGGGCCGAACAGACCAGCGTGCCGTCCGCATCCATGCGCGACAGATTGGTGAAATAGCGTACGCCGATCATCGCATCGGCCAGGATGCCGTCGCAATTGCCGTTCATCTGGCGCACGTCGGAAATGCTGCCCATGGCGCGCAGGATCTGTTCGCCGGAACTGAAGACGCTCTGATAATACTCGGCCGTGCTTTTGGCGGACTGGGTCAATTGCGTCCGCACGTCGCTGGCGTCGCGTTGCACGCGCGCAATACCCTGGAGCACGCTGACCAGAACAATAGGCAGAAGCGCGATGGTGACGATCAGCAGCAGCCGGCGCCTGAGGGTGGTCCAGCCAGGTACAGATGCATCGGTTGAGATGATATCCGGCGCGCTATTTCTGTCGGCGTTTTCCAACATTTGCCCCGGTCTCGGGCGTCGAAAGCCGGTCCAGCTGCGCCATGATTTCACGTGCGGCGTCCCCTTCGGCCGGGCGAGCGACATCGCCCAGCGTATCATCGCCATCCAGTATTTCTATCAGTGCCTTGCGCGCGCGCGCCACCCGGCTTTTGACCGTGCCGACGGCACATTTGCAGATACCCGCCGCATCCTCGTAGGAAAATCCGCCTGCGCCCACCAGAATCAGAGCTTCGCGCTGTTCGTCGGACAGGCAGCGCAAGGCGCGCGCGGTATCGGAGAGCTGGGCGGAAAAAAGCTGGTCCTCGCCGCCGCCGGGAATGCGTTCGGCCGCTTCCTGGTCCCAGGGCGCCTGGCGCCAGGCGCGGCGGCGGTCGGAATAAAACTGGTTGCGAAGAATCGTGAACAGCCAAGCCTTGAGGTTGGTGCCGGGAATGAAGGTCGCCCGGCTTTGCCAGGCCTTGACCAGCGTCTCCTGCGCCAGATCGTCGGCGCCTTCCTGAGTGCCGGTCAGAGAGCGGGCAAAAGCGCGCAGGAAGGGGATCAGCGCCAGCAATTCGGTCTTGAAATCGCCGTCTTCGGGACGGTCCGTGGCGCGGCTGGTCATGGAGGGGGCGGGCGTGACCATCAGGACACCTTTTTCCCGCTCTTGGTGTCCTCGGCTTCATCAATCTTGCGAAGCAGGTCCATGAAATCGTCCGGGACAGGCTCCTGGGCCACGTCATCATACATGCGGCGCAATTCGCGTCCGATGGCCCGTTGGCGGGCCCGTATGGCGCGGGCTTTTTCGCTAGTCTTGTCCTCGTTCGACACGGTCGTTTCCCATTGCTGCGTCATGCCTGTCGAGCCCTGATCCGAAGCGTTTTCTGCGGGAAATCCCGCGATTTAGACTTCCATTTCGCCCCGGTTTCACGCCCTTCATTGACCCAAACGCCCCCCCGCACCAAAGGTTCCTCCCGAATATGGAACTTTTTCGGCTGGCATCAGTTGCCTTTTCACGCTTTGCTACCCTCGAAGGAGCCTTTCCATGAGCATGACGCAGACCCTTGCGCCGCATCTGCCCTATTTGCGCCGCTACGCTCGCGCGCTAACGGGATCGCAACAATCGGGAGATGCCCATGTCAGGGCCGCATTACAGGCCCTTTTGACCGGAGATGAGGCCATGACCGAGGGGGTATCCCCCAGGGTCGGTCTCTATCGCCTCTTCCACGCCATCTGGGAGAGCGGGGCTGAGCATTATGACGCCGCCGCCGAGGCGGGGGCTGTAAAAACCCCGGAAAACCGGCTGAGAAGCCTTTCGGCCTCCAAGCGGGCGGCCCTGCTTCTGACCGCGGTCGAGGCCTTCAGCCCGGAAGAAGCCGCCTTCATCATCGACGAAAGCCCGGAAGAAGTTGAAAAAGCCATTCTGGATGCCCAGAAAACCATCGACAGCCAGCTGGCCAGCCGGGTTCTGATCATCGAGGACGAGCCCATCATCGCCATGGACCTGGAAAATCTGGTGACGGAGCTGGGCCACAAGGTGGTCGCCGTGGCTTCGACCAAGGAAGAGGCAGTGGCCAAGGCCTATTCCGAACGCCCGGGGCTGGTGCTGGCCGATATCAATCTGGGCGAAGGGGGATCGGGCATTGACGCGGTGAGCGAAATCCTTTCCGCTTTCGATATTCCGGTGATCTTCATTACCGCCTACCCTGAAAAACTTCTCACCGGCGAACGGCCAGAGCCTACATATCTGATCGCCAAACCCTTCCTGCCCGAGACGGTGCAGGCAACCGTGGGCCAGGCACTGTTCTTTCATCCGGTGGCAAAACAAGCCGCGTAAAATTGTAAGTGTTGGAGATTGTCATGGCCGCCAAGAGAAAATCCGTGTCCACCGTCGAGGGCCGGCTCGCCGCGCTGCGCCGGGATTTCGAAGCGCTGCAGGATGACATAAAGGGCCTGGCCGGCGATGTGGGGGCCATCGCCTCGGATCGCGGCCGGATCGCGCTCAAAGGTGCGGAGGATGTTGCCGACCGCGCCATGCGGCTGGCCGAGGAAGCCGCCAGGGAAGCCAAAATAGCAGCCAGCGAATTTCGCGAAGATGCCGAGGAATGGGCAGAGCAGAATACTGAAAATCTGCGCACCCAGGTGCGCGATCAGCCCATCACGTCTCTGTTGATCGCGGGCGGAATTGGCGCCTTTCTGGGCGCAATCTTTCTGCGGCGTTGAACGGGGGAGGGCGCATCCGCGCCCGAGGGCCGCGCGACCATGGAAAAGGCGGCAAAGCCCTGTTAATGCAAGGGCGCTAATATGGCTCGGGGGAATGCATGTTCGCGCGGCTAGGCGCAAAGATAGTCATGGCGACGGTGGCTGTTGCGCTGGTGTTCTTTGGCATCGGCCTGATTGGTCTTGCCATCGCAACCGCGCTGACACCGCATTTCGGCGCCGCCGGTGGCTATGCCCTTGCAGGCGGCATCCTGTCGGGCCCGCCGCTGCTATGGGCTGTCATCGTGGTTGCAAGCCGCCGTGCCAGGCCGACGCCGCCTCCTTCCGGCGGGAGGGATTTGATGAATTCGATATTCGCCGCCCTCGCCCGCGAAACACCCTGGGCCGCTGTGGTGGGCGCCGGACTGGTCGGTGTGGCCAACCTGTTTCTCAATCGCAACAAAACCAAAAAATAATCCCGGGCTAAGGCTGCCCGGAACCTTCCGCCACCCGGGGTGTTCTCCTTCTCGGTGGTGGAAAAATCATGCTTGGTTGGGCACTTACCTTTCTTATGCTGGCGCTGGTCGCGGGCTATATGGGCTTTTTCGGCCTTGCCGGCCTGGCCGCCTCAATCGCCAAATTGCTGTTGATCGTCTTCGTGATCCTGTTGATCGTCAGCGCCTTTTCCGGTGCGCTACGCGAACGTCCTCCTATCTAGCGAGGGTGACATGCGTCTGCCTGCCCCCATTCTCGAACACCCCATTGAAAGCGTGATCGCCGGCCTTTTGCTGATGGCGCTTTTGTTCGTTTCAGCCGGACAGGAGCCAGCTGCGGATTCCCGCGCTCCACAGGCTGTGGCGGAAAAAACGTGAAAAAGGACGACCTGTCGGGGAACGAAGTTTTGCCCGGCAGGTTATTAGCTGCGAGCGGACGTCCGATCCGGAACGCCCCCAGCCCCTTCGACAGCCCGCCTCGGGTGTCCGCTCACTCCCAAAAATTCCCGGACAATCAAGGCATTCGTCCCGCAATCGGGGCTTTCGGCGCTTGCACCGAGTAAAGTTCATAGATCTCGGGTTCCTCGCCCTTTCGGCCGATTTGAAGCTCGGTCGCCAGCAACACAGAGGAAAATTGTTTCCGCAGCCCGGCACTTTGGTCGCGTCTGCGTTCCACGAAATAGATGAGGGGTTGCCGCAGCAGGCCAGGGTCGGGCGCGGGCGCAGTGGGGTAACGGTAAGTCTCTCCCAGCTGGATCACTTTGAGACCGGGCTGATAAAAACGCAGCCAGGCCGTGGATTCATAATCCGTGGTGAGGATCGCAGCCGCGAGGTTTTGCCTGGTTATGCCGGCGAGGCTGGCGGCCATCTGCTTGACGCCCACGCCCAGAAGACGCGGCAGGGGATCGCGCGTACCCAAGGGGATGAATCCCGTCAACGCCTGGGCATAGATGAGGAGAAGAAAACCCGCCGCCACAGGCGCCGCCAGGCGCGCGCACCACTTTTGCCAGCCTGTTTGGCCGAATGCGGAGACGGCGAGAATGGCGAATGCCGGATAGAGAAAACCCGGCCAGTTGCCCTGGACCCGGTCATGCAGGGCATGGATGAAGAAATAAACCAGCGCGGGCCAGATCAGCATGGCGGGCAGGAAGAGATCGTCGCCGCGACGCGCCCGTGCCAGGCCGATCACGCCGAGAATGAATATGAAGGGCGAGGCAAGGCCCAGCTGGGCGCCCAGAAATTCCACGGCAAATCGCGCCGTCACATGATCGCCGGCGACGCGGCGGAACTGGAAGACGAACGTCTCCCAGCCATGCGTGCTTTGCCACAGCAGGTTGGGCAAAAAGACCAGCAAACCCAGAGCCGCGCCGGCCCAGGGCCATGGCGTTTTGAGCCATGTGTTGCGGGCACGCGGCGAAAGCACCAGCCAAAGAAAGGCGCCGGCGATCAGGAACAGCGCCGAATATTTGGACAAGAGCGACAGGCCCGCCGCCAGGCCGGCCCATAGCCAATATCGGCCCTCGCCCGTCTGCTGCACTTTGGCGAGACAAAAAAGTACCGCGGCGCTGGTGACAATGGATGGCATGTCGGGCGTCGCCGCCAGCATTTCCACGTTGATCATCAGGGTAAGGTTGAACAGAAGCATGGCGGCAACTGCGCGCGCTTCGTCCTTGAAAATAATGGCCGCGCTTTTCCAGACCAGCAATGTGGCCAAACCCGACAGAAGGATGCCGCTGGCGCGGATGCCGAAAACCGTGTCGCCGAATAAAATCGTGCCGACGCGGATCAGCCCCGCGATCGCGGGGGGATGATCGAGATAGCCAAAGTCCAGGTGCCTGGACCACAGCCAGTAATAGGCTTCGTCGGCGGTAAGCGGCACCAGTCCCGCCATCACGGCGCGGGCGGCCAGCAGAACCGGGAGGATGAGCCATGGGCCGCCAGAAGCGCGCGCCGCTTCCGTCATCGCGCGCGCCAGACAAACAGCGTGGACATGGAATAATTCCACAAGGCGCTCATGATCGCCCCCGCCGCACCCGCCACCCACCAGACTTCGCGTTCGGTATTGAGCCAGGAGGCCAAATCCACATTGGCCAGCGCCCCCACCGAGCAGGTCAGGCAAAACAGCAGATAACCGCGCAAGGCGGAGAAGCCTTTCATGCGGCGGTCGCGATAGGTCAGCTCATTGTTGAGCAGGAAATTGCTGGTCATGGCGACAAAAGTGGCGATGACCTGGGCGAGGCGGAACAGATCGGCCTGGGCCGGCAGGAAAGCCAGGCACAGCTTCAGGGTGATCAGATGCACGATCAGGCCCAGCGTGCCGACAATGGCGAAAAAGATGAAGCGCGGATCCACCAGATCGCCGGTCATCTTGGCCAGCAGCAGGCCCAGGAATTCGACGCCGATCTGGACGTTGAATTTCGATTCGCCATCAAGGCGTTCGCCAAACTCATACGGCTCCTCGGCGATCCTGAGGTCCTCGTCCGCCGTCGCCGCGATGTCGAGCAGAATCTTGAAGCCGGCCGGCGACAGCCGTTGCGCGATGGGGTCGAAGCGTTCGCGCCGCAGCATGAAGAATCCCGACATCGGATCGCTCAGATCGGTGCCCACAAGGTGATGCGTGAGTTTGGTGGCCAGACGTGAAATCGCGCCGCGCTGTGTCGTCAGCCCGCCGGCGCTGCCGCCCGCGATGTAGCGGGTCGCCGCCACCAGATCGGCCTCGCCCTTTTCCAGCCGGGCCAGCATTTTGGGCAGTATCCTCTCATCATGCTGCAGATCCGCATCCATCACCGCGACAAAGGGCGCGGACGAAGAAAGCATTCCTTCTATGCAGGCGCCCGCCAGCCCGCGCCGTCCCACCCGGCGCAGACAGCGCACCCGCATATCGCTTGCGGCGATGGCCTTCACCGCATCCGCGGTGCCGTCGGGTGAATTGTCGTCAACGAAGATTGCTTCCCAGGCGATGCCCGCCAAAACCAGATCGAGCCGCCGCACCAATTCGGCGACGTTGCCCTTTTCCTTGAAGGTGGGCACGACAATGGAAAGCTGAGCGCTGCGCAAGCCTTGGAAACCCCGCCAAAGTCTTCCTACGTGACGGCCCCTTGCCCAACAGTCAAGGGGGCGCGGGTAGCCACGCAAAATCAGCCATGGAAGAAGTTGGCGTAGCTGAAATAGATGATCATGCCCGCCAGAATAGCCAGGCCAAGGCTGATCCTGAGAACCCAGCGAACGGAGCCAAGCTCCTTGCCCTGGCGCGCCTCCTGGGTGTTCAGATCGTGCTGATGGTCATTTACGGTCGCCATAATGTCGTCTCCCTATTCCGCCGCGTGATCGGTGGCCGGCCGGCGGCCCTGCAATTCCCCGATGGCAGTTTCGACCTGCGGTGTGAGCGGACCGGCGTCCTGAAGCCAGGCGCGCAGAATCTCCAGCCGTTCGGCATCGCCGAAGCGGCGGTCACGCATCACATCGCCGGGCAGACGATAGAAGCGCGCCGGGTTTGTCTTGATGTCCTCGAGCAGCTTTTTCTTTGCCATGGCGCATTCAGTTCAGACACGTCCCAGCAAAGCCAGCACCAGGATAACCACCAAGACAAGGCCAAAGAGCCCGGACGGATAGTAACCCCAGCCTTGGCTATAGGGCCATGACGGCCATGCCCCCAGAAGCAAAAGCAGCAGGACAATGATCAGAATGGTTCCCATGGAAAATTCCTTCCTGAACGCGTTGTGATGGGAACTCCCGGGCGTGGCCCCGGTTCCGCTTCCGGGAGACGGAAACACCCGCCTAGCTGAGCGTTTTATACAACGTCTCGGACAACAGCCATGGAGCCTAAGCCATGAACAAAATTCGCAACTTCGCGCTTTCCAGCGTCGCCCTTTTGATGCTGGGCGGGATGGCAGATTCGGCGCCGGCCTCGAACAGCAGCAGCGGCATCATCGCTCTGAACAGCCTGCCCGATCCGCCCACGATCCTTGCCACCGCTCAAGTGTTGGACGTCAAGGGCACCGCGGTGGGTGCGGTGCAAAAAATTGTGATGGACGGCAGCAGCAGGCCGGTGACGGTGGATGTGGCGTTGCTGGGTTCAGGCGCGGTGGTGCAGGTGGACGCTTCCAAATTCAACTACGACCAGGCCCACAACGTCCTGACGGCGACGCTCGACGCCCAGCAAATCGCTGCGGCGCCGCACGCGCCGCCAGGCTGATCCTTCCGGTCCTTCCGGGCCGATTCAACTAAAAAGGGCGAATAGAAACCGGGTCTCTGCCATGCTATAATAGCGGGCTCGGGGGAGCGCTCATGAACCTTGTCCCGTCATCCCTGATCGCAAAAAAATGGCTTGAGGCCATAGCGCGGATAGATACAGGCACTCTGGCTTTTGTCGCGCCCGATGGCGAGGTCACCACTATCAAGGGCGCGAATCCCGGGCCGCAGGCGCGATTTCAGATTCACGATTGGGAGGTGCTACGCCGTATTCTGGCGCGCGGCGATATCGGGCTTGGCGAAGAGTTCATCGCTGGGTCCTGGGCGACCGACAATGTCGAAAATCTCATCAGCCTGTTCCTGCTCAATCTCGACAAGCTGGAAAATTTTTCCCACGGCAATTTTCTCAACCGGCTGGGTTTTGTGGTCCACAACGCGCTGGTGCGGCGCAATTCCATCGCCGGCTCGGCGCGCAACATCCAGGCGCATTACGACGTGGGCAATGATTTCTACCAGCTCTGGCTGGACCAGAGCATGACCTATTCCTCGGCACTGTATGCGGGAACGGATGAACTATACCGCGCCCAGCAGAACAAATATGAGCGCATTCTTTCCAAATTCGACAGGCCGGGAGCGTCGGTGCTGGAAATCGGCTGCGGCTGGGGCGGGTTTGCCGAGCGCGCGGCGGCATCCGCCCATCATGTCACCGGCCTGACCATTTCGCCCGCCCAGCATGATTTCGCCAGCCGGCGGCTGAACGGCACCGCCGACATCAGGCTTCAGGATTACCGAAAATGCAAAGGCCAGTTCGACAACATCGTCTCGATCGAGATGTTCGAGGCGGTGGGCGAGCATTATTGGCCGCAATATTTCTCCTGCGTGGCGGAACGGCTCAAACGCGGTGGCCGCGCCATCATCCAGACCATCACCATTCGCGACGATTTGTTCGAAGGCTATCGCTCGCGCTCCGACTTCATCCGCCATTATGTCTTTCCCGGCGGCATGCTGCCCTCACTGGGGCGCTTCCGGGAGGAAGCGGAAAAGGCCGGGCTGAAGTTCGCGGGCGCTTTCGCCTTTGGCAACGACTATGTGCGGACCCTGCGCGAATGGTCGGACCGCATGCAGGCAAGAAAGAGCGAGATCCTGGCCCTGGGCCATGACGAGTTCTTCCTGCGCAACTGGCAATTTTACCTTGGAATATGCGCGGCGGCGTTCCAGGTCGCGCGCACCGATGTGGTGCAGGTGGAACTGGTCAACGCCTGAGACCGGGCGTTACCCGTATCATCGGCACCATGAGAAGCGCCAGCCCGAACAGCACCGCCAGCAACAGCCAGCTTTCATTCAGGGACTGGGTAAGCGCGGCGCGCTGGACCATCGGGGCGATGATGGCTTTGGTCATCTCATCCACCGGCCCCATGGCATGGCCGCGGAACATCTGGGTGGGAAGGCCCACCAGCCGCGCCGCGGACGCATCGCCCGCCTGCAGGCTTGTCACCAGTATCGCGGCATGCCCCGCGGTGCGGGTTTCGACCAGCGTGTCGATCAGGGCGATGCCGATGGCGCCACCCAGATTGCGCATCAGGTTGAACAACCCGCTGGCGTCGGGCACGTCCTTGGCCGGCCAGCCTTCCAGGGCAAGGCGGGTGGCGGGCAGGATGCAGAGCATCACCGCGAGCCCACGCAATATTTGCGGCCAGAACAGGCCCCAGAAATCACTTTGCGGCGTGACCAGGCCATTGGCGAGAAGCCCGAGCCCGAACAAAGCAAAGCCGATGGCGGTGAGAAGCCTGGCATCCATGCGGGACTCCAGCAGGGCGGCCAGCGGCGCTGTCACCAGTTGGGCTGCCCCCGACACCATCATGATCTCGCCGATCACCAGCGGGTCGTGGCCGCGCACCAGCCCCAGGAACAGCGCCAGGATATAGACCGAGCCATAGAGCCCCATGCCGAAGACAAAGGACAGGCTCGATCCCAGCGAGAAAGCGCGGTTCTGAAACCGCCTGAGATCGATGAAGGGCGTGGCATGGGTCAGCGCCCGCCAGACGCCGGCCGCGCCCGAAGCGGCGCAAAGCGCGGCGACGCTGAAGATAAACGCGCCGCGCCAATCGCGCCCCGGCGCTTCATTGAGAAGCAGCTGAAGCGAGCCGAGGAAAAAAGCCGCCAGGAACAGAGTGGCGTAGTCGAGATTTTTCAGGACCTTCCAATCCGCCGCATCCGCCCGCACGCAGGCGCCCACCACCAGGCATACCAGGAGGCCAGGCAGGATGTTGACCAGGAAAATCCAGTTCCAGGAAAAATGCTGGGTAAGATAGCCGCCGACAAAGGGGCCGATGGTGGGAGCGCTCACCGCGAACATGCCCGCCAATGTAGTGGCAAGGATTTCCCGCTCCTTCGGCATCATCACAAAAATGGAAGTGAAGACGGCGGGAATCAGCATGCCGCCGCAAAAACCCTGCACCACTCGGAGCGCGACCAGGGTGGCAAAGCTGGCCGACAAGGCGCAGCCCAGGCTGGCCAGGGTAAAGCCCAACGTTGCCGACACGAACATCCAGCGCAGCGACAAAGCGCGGGTGAGAACTCCGGTCAGGGGAATGGCGATGACTTCGGCCATCAGATAGCCGGTTTGAATCCAGCCCAACCGCTGCGGCGCGATATGAAGCGCCACTCCAATGGTGGTGAGGGCGCTGGCCACCACTTGAATGTCGAGTATGGCCATGAACAGACCGACGCACATAGCCAGAAAGCCCAGCCATAACAGGATGGGATTCACGCCCGCCATGCAAGGGCTTTGGGATCCATCACCCGCCGCCACAAGGGCGGCGCCAGCGCCAGCAGAATGCTTGTCGCATAGCCAAAAGGCAGTTCGGGCGCCCGCCGTGCCTTGAGGGACTGGTAGGGAGCGGTGGGCCGCCGATGATGATGCGAATGCCGGCCCATGTTGAAAATCAGCCGGTTGGCCAGCACATTGCTGCTATTCCAGCTGTGGCAGTCATTAAGGGCTTCCAGCTTCCCCGTTGCGTCGCGCCCGCGTACCAAACCGTAATGGGCGATATAGTTGAAAAGCTCCAGCACCATTACCGCGATGGCGCTTTGGCAAACGAAAAAGAACGAGGCGCGCAGGCCGAGGCAAAATGTGATCGCGGCGAACGGGGCCAGCATCAGCGCCAGGTCCAGCGTGAGGCGGGCCGAGCCCTTCCGCCGCTCAAAACGCCAGGCTTCCAGAAACTGCCCCGCCAGGGTGCGCAAGAAGAAACGATAAAAACCCTCTCCCAGCCGGGCCGTCGCCGCATCTTTTTCCGTGCCCGCCCAACGGTGATGACCATAGAGATGCGCGATGCGAAAATGCCGGTAACTCATGCCGGTCAGCAGCGCTGTGCCCAAAAGCGCCTCGCGCGGATCGCCACTATGCACGGCTTCATGCGCCGCCAGCACACCGAATACCCCGGTGGTAACGCCCAGCGAGACGGCCAGGGCGGCAAACCCTCCCGCACCCACATGCGCCGAAACGACGGTGCCCCACAGGATGGCGATCAATTGCAGCGGAATGTAAAGCCACACCAGGACGCGAAAACCCGTGCCGTCCGCTTCCGATGGCGCGTCGCCGCGCCGGGACAGAAATTCCGCACCGACCAGCGCCGCCAGCAACAGCGCCACGCTGAGCAGCGGCGCGGCCGGACCGAGACCGTAATAAAACCCCGGAATGGAAAAAAGAAACAGGAACGGTCCGCAATAGCGCAGCATGTTCAACTCCGCCGCCGTGCCGTGAGGCCGGTCTCTTCCTGGCGGATGCGCCAGAAAAGCAGCGCGGCATTGGCCAGGGAAAAAATGATCGCCACCATGGTTTCACCGAACACCAGCGGCAATACCAGAATTTCCCCCGCCACCACCAGATAGTTGGGGTGGCGCACAAAACGATACGGCCCTCCCGTCGCCAAAGGCGCGCCCGGCAGGGAGATAATGCGGGTGGTCCAGTAAGGCCCCAGCGTCGCCAGCACCCAGAGGCGCAAAGCCTGCAGCACCAGGAAAACCGCCAGCAATTCCCAGCGGACCGGCGTGGGGTGCGGCAGGAACCACAGGACGGACAGCAGCCAGAAGGTATGCAGAAACACGATCAGCGGATAATGGCCAGCGCCGATTTCCACCGCGCCCCGCGCCAGCAGCGCCTTGGTGTTGCGCCGTGCCAGCGCCAATTCGCCAAAGCGTTGCAGCGCCACCAGCGCCAGAATGACATAGGCCGTGGCAGTGCCGTTCATCGCGAAGACCTTCAGCGTCCGTCCAGCATCAGGAAGGCGGCGGTGAAACCGGGGCCAAGCGCGGTGAGCAGGGTCTGCTGGCCTGCAAGGCGCATGCGCTCGGCGACGAACAGCGCCGTCACCGCCGACATGTTGCCGAAATCCTTGAGTACGCCACGGCTTTCCTTGAGGTCGCCACGCTGCATTTCCATGGCGTCTTCCAGCGCATCCAGCACCTTGGCGCCGCCGGGGTGACAGGCAAAGCCGCCAATATCCGAAAGCGCGATGTCGTGCCGAACGAGAAAATCATCCAGCAGCTTGCGAAAATCGCTGGCGACCAGGTCGGGAATGCTTTTGGCGAAACGGGCCTTGAGGCCATCTTCGGCCATGTCCCAGCCCATGATGTCGAGCGAGGCGGGCCAGGTAAATTCGCCGCCCGGCCCGATCATGGGACCCTCGCCCTCGGTGGACAGAATTGCGCCCGCCGCGCCGTCGCCGAACAGGGCGGTGGCCACGATATTGCTTTTGGAGATGTCGTTCTTGCGGAAGGTGAGGGCGCAGAGTTCGACCGCCAGGAATAGAATCTTGCTGCCCGGCTCGGCGCGCGCCAGCTGCGCGGCGCGGGTAAGCCCGATCACGCCGCCGGCGCAGCCCAGACCGAAGATAGGCAGGCGCTGAATGTCGCGGCGAAGTCCCATGCGCTCGACCAGAAGCGCGTCCAGGCTGGGGGTGGCGACGCCGGTGGTCGAAACCAGAACCACGGCATCAAGGTCGCCGGCGGCAAGGCCGGTTTGCGCCAGAAGCTTGCCGGTGACCTCTTCCAGAATATCCACCGCACTGGAAACATAAAGTTCGGTGCGGTCCACCCAGCCATGATCGCCCATATACCAGTCGATCGGGACGCAGGAATAACGCCGGTCAATGCCCGTGGTCTTGAAGACATTGATCAGGCGGGAAATGTCACGCACTTCGCCGAACAGCTTGCGGGCGTAGTCGGCCGCGTCGGATTGGGCGATGATAAATGGCGGCACGGCGGATTTGAGACCCAGAAGCCGGGATCGCATGCGTTCCTCGCGGTTTTTTGTTGCTGTTATGGCAATGCGCGGGAAGCGGCGCGCGCGCCATCATGCATGCTTCCCCAGTCTCTGCCAGTGGCCAATGATTCCATGCGCGCATGCCCTTAGACTGTACAAATTTGCTCAGAAACGGCAGCCCAGGGAGAATTTCGAGAACGCCAGGCTGTGATTCCCTTATGCCGGAAAAAGCCGCCAATTGTGGTGGATTTACGGCGTCAAACTCTGTTGCGGCCCAGAGCGGCGCATGCGAATGTCCAGGTTCAGGGGCCAAACCAATAAACGGAATTCCATGATGCGTTATGCTGCTTTCGCGGTCACCACCTTGCTGGCCTGCGGTACCTTCTCGATATCTGCGTCTGCCCAGGAGGGTGACGCCGCCCAAGGCAAGACCGTGTTCGCGCGTTGCGCCATCTGCCACAAGGTGGACAAGAATGCGGGCAATGGCCTCGGACCCAATCTGTTCGGCATTGTGGGCCGCAAGGCGGCGTCGCTGCCCGGCTTTGAGTATTCCGGCCCCATGAAAGCCTCAGGCCTGACCTGGACGCCCGACAATCTGGCCAAATGGGTCGCCGGCCCTGCCAAGATGCTGCCTGGCACCAAAATGGCATTCCCCGGAATCACCAGCAAAGGTGAGGTTCGCGACGTGGTCGCCTATCTGGGTACGCTTAAATGAGGCTGGCCTCTGCGGGTACGACGCCCGCGTAACGGGCAGCGCCTCAAAATCAGGCATCCAAAGTCTTGCGGCCAGATGACGCATACGGACTTTTGCTGCACCGCAACGGAAAACATGGCTGTCGGGTATCCGGCGCTAACTTGCTTTCGTTGACAGTGGCAGAGGCCCCCGCCTAGTTTTTGCGCCGCACAACAAAGCGGCAGCATTGCAAAGGCAATCCGAGCCGTTTGGGATCCGATATCGCCATGAAGGTTCTGGTGCCCGTGAAGCGGGTGGTCGACTTCAACGTCAAGGTCCGGGTGAAGGCGGACCAGACCGGCGTTGACCTTGCCAATGTCAAAATGTCGATGAACCCCTTTGACGAGATCGCGGTCGAGGAAGCGGTCCGACTGAAGGAAAAGGGCAAGGCGAGCGAAGTCATTATCGTTTCCGTCGGCCCGCGTGAGGCCAGCGAGACCATTCGCACCGCCCTTGCGATGGGCGCCGACCGCGGCATTCTGGTGAAGGCCGAGGGCGACATCGAGCCCTTGGGCGTTGCCAAGATCCTCAAGGCCATCTGCGATGCCGAAAAACCCATGCTGGTGATCACCGGCAAACAGGCGATCGACGATGATTCCAACCAGACCGGCCAGATGCTGGCGGCGCTGCTGGGCTGGGGCCAGGGCACCTTCGCGCATAGCCTGGAATTATCAGACGGTTCGGCGAAGATTGCGCGCGAGATTGACGGCGGGCTGCAGACGGTAGCGGTGAAACTGCCCGCCGTGATGACCACCGATCTTCGCCTCAACCAGCCGCGCTATGCTTCGCTGCCCAATATCATGAAGGCGAAAAAGAAACCCATAGAGGAAAAAAACCCCGATGATTACGGCGTGGACGTCAGGCCGCGCCTGAAAGTGCTGAAGGTGACAGAGCCGCCCAAGCGGGGCGGCGGCGTCAAGGTGAAAAGCGTGGGCGAGCTTTTGGACAAGTTGAAAGAGGCGGGAGCGATCTGATGGCCGCCCTTGTCATCGCCGAACACAACAACAAGTCGCTGAACGACGCCACCGCCAAGACGGTGACGGCGGCGGCGGCGATTTCCACCCCCGTGCATGTGCTGGTGGCGGGCGAAGGCTGTGGCGCGGTGGCCGAAGCCGCCGCCAAAATCGCCGGGGTGGAGAAAGTGCTGCTGGCCGACAATCCGCTTTACGCCCGGATGATCGCCGAGGCGATGGAAACCCTGATCCTGTCAGTGGCCGAAAAATACGACGCCATCCTGGCGCCCGCCACCACCAGCGGAAAAAACTATCTGCCGCGTGTCGCCGCCAAACTGGACGTGCCCCAGATTTCCGAAATCCTGAAAGTCGTCAGCCCCGATACTTTCGAGCGGCCGATCTATGCCGGCAACGCCATCCAGACGGTGCAGGCAGCGGGTATGAAGAAAATCATCACCGTGCGCACCACTGGCTTCAAACCGGCAGAAGTTGATTCAAGGGCTGCTCCGCAGCCGGGGGGCGGCAATGCCACGATTGAAAATCTGGCGGCCGCCACCGATCCCGGCCTTTCCAGCTTTGACAGCGAAGCGCTCTCTCAATCGGAGCGGCCGGAGCTGACCTCGGCCAAGATCGTCATTTCTGGGGGGCGCGGGTTGGGCTCAGCGGAGAATTTCCAGCTGCTCGACAAGATTGCCGCCCGGCTGCATGCCGCGGTGGGCGCAAGCCGCGCCGCGGTGGATGCGGGCTATGTGCCCAATGACTATCAGGTGGGCCAGACCGGCAAGATGGTGGCGCCCGGGCTTTACCTGGCGGTGGGCATTTCCGGCGCCATCCAGCATCTGGCCGGGATGAAGGATTCCAAGGTGATCGCCGCGATCAACAAGGACGAAGAGGCGCCGATCTTCCAAGTCGCCGATTATGGCCTGGTCGCCGATCTGTTTCAGGCCCTGCCGGAAATGGACCAGGAATTGGCAAAGCGTGGTTATTGAGTTCAGAAAGGTGAGTTATGACAATTGAACGAATTGGCATTATCGGCGCGGGGCAGATGGGAACCGGCATCGCTCATGTCCTGGCGCTGGCCGGATATGACGTCGTCCTGGACGATCTGAACAAGGACGCGCTGGGCAAGGCGCTGGACCGCATCGAGAAAAACATGCAGCGCCAGGCCGCCAAGGGCGCCATCGCCGAAGACGCGATCAAGCCGGCGCTGGCCCGCATCCGCACCACCCAGTCGCTGGACGATCTGAAAGACCGCGAGTTGGTGATCGAGGCAGCGACAGAAGACGAATCCATCAAGAAGAAAATCTTCCAGGACCTGTCCGCGCGCTTGAACGACAAGGCGATGATCGCCACCAACACCTCGTCCATCTCGGTGACGCGGCTGGCCTCGGTCACCGACCGGCCGGAGCGTTTCATCGGCCTGCATTTCATGAATCCGGTGCCGCTGATGCAGCTGGTGGAAGTGATCCGCGGCATCGCCACTGACGACGCCACCTTCCAGGTGGCGCTGGAGATCGTGCGAAGGGTGGGCAAGACCGCCGCCTATGCCGAGGATTTTCCCGCCTTCATCGTCAACCGCATCATCATGCCGATGATCAATGAGGCGGTGTACACGCTGTATGAGGGCGTCGGAAATGTGGACGCCATCGATACCGCTATGCGGCTGGGCGCCAATCATCCGATGGGGCCACTGCAGCTGGCCGACTTCATCGGTCTCGATACCTGTCTGGCGGTGATGCAAGTGCTGTATGAGGGGCTGGCGGATTCCAAATACCGGCCTTGTCCGCTGATGGTGAAATATGTCGAGGCCGGATGGCTGGGCAAAAAGACCGGACGCGGATTCTACGACTATCGCGGGGAACATCCTGTTCCCACGCGATAAGCATTTAATGGTCGCTCCGGCTTCGCCGACGCTCCGGCGCGGCGAGCATCCAGTTCCGACGCGTTAGCTTTTCGTGAGACTTTTGAAGTAAGCAATGGTTTCCGGCGACGCCCATTCGGCGGGACCCTCGGCGCGGCCGATAACCTTGCCCTTGGGATCGATCAGCACCGTGGTCGGCAGGCCGAAAGCCCCGAACTCACGCATCAGGACAATGTCGGTGTCCCGCAGCGAGCCCAATGCGGCGGCGTTGTGGCTCTTAAGGAACCCAGCGGCATCCACCTGGCCCCGGTCCATATTGACCGCCAGCACGGTGAGGCCCGGCACCGAGGCTTTCAATTTGGTCAGGGCCGGCAGTTCCGCGACGCAGGGCACGCACCAGGTCGCCCACATGTTCAAAAGCACATAATGGCCCTTGTAGGAGGCCAGCGGATGGCGGCCCGCCGCATCGGTGAATGCCACCGCCGGCGCGGGTTTGACGGCTTTCTCGGCCACCATCGGTTTGGGCATGGCAGGCCCCGCGTGGACAGGCGATACTGCCATCCCATATAGAACGACCAAGACGCTTAGACCGGCCAAGACGGGCACGATTTTTCGGTTCATTTTCATTTCCGGCTCAGACCATGACTTCAAACAAGATGTGGGGCGGGCGGTTCGAAACCGGCCCCGCGGCGATCATGGGGGAGATTACCCCCTCCATCGATTTCGACAAGCGCCTGGCGGGTGAGGACCTGGCGGGATCGAAGGCGCATGTTCGCATGCTGGCCGGAGAAGGCATCATTTCCAAGGATGACGGCCAGGCCATCCTGAAGGGCCTGGAGCAGATCGAAAAAGAGATCGCGGCGGGCGAATTCGTCTTCAAGCGGGAACTGGAAGACATTCACCTGAATATCGAGGCGCGGCTGGCCGAGATCATCGGCCCGGCGGCAGGAAAGCTGCACACCGCGCGCTCGCGCAACGACCAGGTGGTGACGGATTTCCGCCTCTGGGTGCGGGCGGCATGCGAGCGGGCCGATAAGGGATTGCTGGCATTGCAACGGGCGCTGCTGGCGCAGGGCGAAAAGCACATCGAAACCATCATGCCGGGTTTCACCCATATGCAGGTGGCCCAGCCGGTGACGTTCGGGCATCATCTGCTGGCCTATGTCGAGATGTTCGCCCGCGACCGGGGGCGCTTCGAGGACGCCAGGAAGCGGCTGAATGAATCACCGCTTGGGGCTGCGGCGCTGGCGGGCACCAGCTTTCCCATCGACCGCGACGTGACGGCGCATGCCTTGGGCTTTGCCCGGCCGATGCGCAATTCCATGGACGCGATATCGGCGCGGGATTTCGCGCTCGAGTTCCTGGCGGCGTGCGTGATCCTGGCCACCAACCTGTCGCGGCTGGCGGGCGAGCTGGTGCAATGGTCGACGCCGGCCTTCGGTTTTGTGAAATTGTCGGATGCCTTCACCACCGGCTCATCCATCATGCCGCAGAAGCGCAATCCCGATGCCGCCGAATTGATACGCGGCAAGACCGGGCGGGTGCTGGGCGATTTCGTGGCGCTGGCGGTGGTGGTCAAAGGATTGGTGCTGACCTATGGCACCGACCTGCAAGAGGACAAAGAACGGCTATTCGACGCCGCCGATACCATCGAGCTTTCGCTGGCGGCGATGGCGGCGATGATCGCCGATCTCACCGCCAATCCCGAAAAAATGCGTGCCGCCGCGG
Source organism: Rhizomicrobium sp. (assembly GCA_035568995.1). Classification (GTDB taxonomy): domain Bacteria; phylum Pseudomonadota; class Alphaproteobacteria; order Micropepsales; family Micropepsaceae; genus Rhizomicrobium. The sequence continues at coordinate 37,748 of DATMNL010000003.1, forward strand.
CGGTAGGCTATCCCACCGCCACGGACCTGGCCGACTGGATTGTGCGGGTTTTGAAAAAGCCATTCCGCGAGGCGCATCATATCGCCGGCAGTATCGTCAAACAGGCCGAGGAAAAGGGCGTGGCGCTTGACGCATTGCCGCTGGCCGAGATGCAGGCCATCGAACCCGCCATCACCAAGGATGTGCTGGCGGTGCTGTCGCTGGAGGCGTCGCTGCGCTCGCGCATGAGCCTGGGCGGCACCGCGCCAGCGCGGGTGAAAGAACAGGTGGCCTATTGGCGGGGTCAACTCAAATGAGAACCAAAGCCGTTCTTTTGCTGATTGCGCTGGGCCTGATGCTGGCGTCCTGCGGGGTGAAGAATGATCTCACCAAGCCCGATGGCACGACCACGCCGCGCGATGAGCCCGATCCTTCCAAGCCGCCTTATCCGGTCGGCCGGTAAAGGCATTTCGCATTTCGTTGAATCGCGAAATGCCCTATCTCTATGTTGGTCGCGGTTCCGGACGGAAAACCGCTAAACACTTTTCCTGGAACCGCTCCTGATGCATTATTTTTCCTACAAGCATGGTGTTCTCAGCGCCGAAGGGGTTTCGCTGGAGACTTTGGCGCGCGAGGTGGGAACGCCGTTCTATTGCTATTCCAGCGCCACCCTGGCGCGGCACTATAAAGTCTTCACCGAAGCCTTGCCCAAGGACGCGCTGGTGGCCTTCTCGGTCAAGGCCAATGGCAATCTGGCGGTGCTCAAAACCCTGGCCAAGCTGGGCGCGGGCGCCGATGTGGTGTCGGGGGGAGAACTCAGGAAAGCGCGGGCGGCGGGAATCCCGGCGGAGAAGATCGTGTTTTCCGGCGTCGGCAAGACCAAAGCGGAAATGCGCCTGGCGCTCGGCGAAGGCATCTATCAATTCAATGTCGAGAGCGAGCCGGAGCTGGAAGCGCTGAACCAGGTGGCGCTGGAGATGAAGCTGCGCGCGCCGGTGACGCTGCGCATCAATCCGGACGTGGATGCCAGGACCCACGCCAAGATCACCACCGGCACGGCGGAGACCAAGTTCGGCATTCCCTTTGCCCATGCGCGCGGCTTGTACAAAAAGGCCGCCGCTCTGAAGGGCATCGCGATTGTCGGCGTGGATGTGCATATCGGCAGCCAGATCACCGCGCTCGAACCCTTTGCGGAAGCCTTTGAACGGATCGCGGGGCTGGTAAAAGAGCTGCGGGCCGACGGGCACAATATCGCGCGGCTCGATTTGGGGGGCGGGCTGGGCGTTCCTTATGAGCATGACAATGAGCCGCCGCCCGATCCCGCCGCCTATGGCAGGGTGGTGGCGCGGGCGACGGCAGGGCTGAACTGCCGGCTGATTTTCGAGCCGGGCCGGCTGATCGCGGCCAATGCCGGGGTGCTGGTGTCGGAAGTGATTTACGTCAAGCAAGGCGACGCCAAGACCTTTCTGATCATTGACGCGGGGATGAACGATTTGATCCGGCCGGCGCTTTACGAGTCCTGGCACCAGATTGTGCCAGTCCGGGAACCGGAAGCCGGGGCCCCGCGGGTAACCTATGACGTGGTGGGGCCGGTGTGCGAAACATCCGATCTTTTCGCGGCAAATCGGGCCTTGCCGGCGTTGAAATCCGGCGATTTGGTGGCGATCATGAGCGCGGGGGCCTATGGCGCCAGCATGGCCTCGTCCTACAACGCCCGGCCCCCTGCCCCGGAGGTCTTGGTGGCGGGCGACGAGTGGGGCATTGTAAGGGCGAGACAGGACCATGACGCACTTATCGCCAGAGACATTATCCCGGTCTGGCTCCGCGACTGACCCGGAGCGGCGGCTGTCGCGCGCCATCGCATGGGCGCGGGCAAGCCTGGCCACGGAAAATTTCCTGCCCGCGCTGTGGCCGGCGCTGGGTTTCGCCGGGGCCTATGTTTCGCTGGCGCTGTTCGGCCTTTTCGCCTTCATTCCCTGGCCGGCCCAGTCGCTGTTGCTGGCGGCGACCGTCACCGCCACGGGGCTGGCGCTGGATGCGGGCTTTGCCGGTTTTTCCTGGCCCAGCTGGAAAGACGGGGCGCGGCGGCTGGAGCTGGACAGCGGCTTGCTGCACCGGCCGATTTCCGAATGGCATGATCGTTCGATTGCCCAGGACGCTTTCTCCCTGGCCCTGTGGCGGCTGCACCAGGCCAGACGGATCGCCTTCGACAGGCTGAAGCTGCGCTGGCCGGCGCCGGACCTTTCCGAGCGTGACCCCAGATATCTGCGCTATGGCGTGATCGTCCTGTTGGCGGGAGGGCTGGCGCTGGCGGGGGTTCACTGGCGCGACAGGCTGATGCGCGCCTTTGACAGCGGCGCGGGGCTGGCAGTGACGCTGGATGGCTGGGTGGACCCGCCGCCCTATACCGGCCTGCCGCCGGTCTACCTGGCGCCAAGCGACACCAGCCTGATTGCGGTGCCGGCGGGATCGACCCTGAATTTGCGCGCGCATGGCGCCCAGCATGCGCCGGGCCTGCAACTGGGCATCAGCAATCCGCCGCGTTTCACCGGCGAGAACGGCGAATATACCGATACCGCCAAGATCACGGGTGATGCGCGGGTCAGGGTGCGGTCCAGCGGGCATGTGATCGGCAACTGGCACATTCATGCGATTGCCGATGCCCTGCCGGTGATTTCGTTCGACGGACTTCCCAGCGCCACCGAACACCAGGCGATGAAAATTTCCTTCAAGGCCAGCGACGATTATGGCGTGACCGGCGCCAAGCTGGTGATGACGCCGCATGCGCGGCCGGGGCCGCCGCTGGCGGTGGATTTGCCCATCGCGGCGGCCAAGAGCATCACCCAGACCAACTATGAAGACCTGACGCCGCACCCCTATGCCGGGCTGATGGTGGACGCGCATCTGGAAGCGCGCGACGGGGCGGGGCAGACCGGCAAAAGCAATACCGTCACCTTCCGCCTGCCGGCGCGCATTTTCACCGACCCCCTGGCGCGGGCGTTGATCGAGCAGCGGCAGAATCTGGCGACCAGCGACGCGGCGGGCAAGAGGCTGGTGGCCGCCACCCTGGATGCGCTGACCATCGCGCCGGAGAAATTCTATGCCAATGCCACCAACATCTATATGGGGCTGCGCGCGTCCTATTGGGCGCTGCGCGATGCGCGGGCGCCGGCGGACATCACCCATGTCGAAGACATGCTCTGGCAGATCGCGGTGAGCCTGGATGAAAAGGGGCTGGCGGAAGCGGCGGCGGAATTGCGCCGGCTGCAATCGGCCATCAGCCAGGCGCTGGCGATGCATGCGCCGCAGGACGTGGTCGACAAGCTGATCAGCCAATATGACCAGGCGATGCAGCGCTATATGCAGGCGCTGGCCAACAATCCTGGGGCGCAGCAGCAACAGCAGCCGATGGCGGGACAGGATTCCAAGACCCTGACCCAGAAGGACCTGGAAGACCTTTTGAAAGCGATCCAGCAAATGTCGGCAACGGGCAACCGCGAACAGGCGGCGCAGATGATGGCCATGCTGCAGAATCTGCTGGAAAACATGAAAATGCAGAAGAGCGGCCAGGGCGGGCAGCAGAACAAGGCGCTGAACGACGCGATCCAGAAATTGGGCGACATGATGGGCAAGGAGCGCGGCCTTCTGGACAAGACCATGCGGCAGCAGAACGGCAATGGCGACCCCAAGGATGGCGGAAGCCAAGGGCTGGCCGGGCAGCAGGGACAAATTCGCAAGGACCTGCAGGGCGCGATGCAGGGGCTTGATTCCAAGATGGGCCAGAAGCTGGGACCGGCGGGCCAGGCGATGGACCGGGCCGAGAAATCGCTGGGCCAGAAAAACCTGGACGATGCCGCCAATGAGGAAAAAAACGCGATGGATGCGATGCGCCAGGGGGCCGAGGCGATGGCCCAGGAGGCGCAGCAGAACGGCAAGGGCCAGGCCGATTCCGATCCCCTGGGCCGCTCCCGCGGCACCAGCACCACAGGGGTCAAGATTCCGGGGATCACCGACATGGCGCGGTCGCGCGAGATCTTGCAGGAATTGCGCAAGCGCGCGGGGGAGCGTGGCCGGCCACAGCAGGAACTGGACTACTACGACCGGCTGTTGAAAGAATTTTAGGCCGCCTCCCTCGCTGCGCTCGTGCCGCTACGCTGCCGCTGGGCACGGGGCAAGCTTTTCTAAGCTCGCTTTCGCTTGCTAAGAAAAGCTAGGCCAGCGGCCGAGGCAAGCGGGGCAAAGCCCCGCCCTGCGCCTGCGGAGCCGCTAACTGCGTTCGATTTTCTGCGTGACCTCATCCAGCAGAGCGGCGATACGGTGCATCAGTTCGTCATTGTCGGCACGCGCCACTTTTTCCGCCAGCGCGCCATAAAGGTTGCGCAGCGCGCGGCGAACGGGCGCGCGGTCACCCTTTTGCACCGATCCCAGCTCGGCGATGCGGGCAAGGAGGGCGTCAGCCGCCTCCCTGTGTTCCTTGAGGTAGGACGTGCCTTCCGGCGTCAGGGCGTAAACCTTGCGGGTGCCGGGCGTTTCGCTCTCGGCGATCAGCCCCATGTCCTGGAGCATGGTGAGGGTGGGATAGACGATGCCGGGACTGGGCGCGTAGGCGCCGCCGGTACGCTCCTCGATCTCGCGGATCAGGTCGTAGCCGTGACGGGCCTGTTCGCCGATCAGCGAGAGCAGGACCAGGCGCAGTTCCTCGGAGTCATAAAGACCCCTGCGGCGGCCATGACCGCCCGAGCCGTCGCCACGGCCACCGGCGAACCGGCCGAAGCCGCCCGCGAAACGCCCGCCGCGAGGGCCGCAATGGCGATATCCATTTGATTCTTCATGATTTCTTGAATGCCACATCGTTTTGTCTCCTATTCTGTGGTACAGTCAAGATATATCTAGAATGTTCTAAAAACAAGTGGGGGTGAGCTGCGGCGCGCGAAGCGCGTGAGCAGGTCCTGTGGACCTGCGAAAGCAGCGAACGCCCCGAGCACGAGCGAGGGGCTGGGGGGCGGTGAAAGCGAACTGGGACAAGCGGGGCGAAGCCCCGCCCTAGGGCCACAGCGAATACGTTTCGGCTAGAAAATGACTCAGGAAATAAATCTACCCTGACCCCAATTCTTCCTGCTTGAGCTTGCGGCGTTCTCTTGACTTTGCCGCGCGCTGTTTTGCTGCTGCCGAGGGACTACCAAGCTTGAGTTGGTCGAAGTACGCCTGATTTCTCAGCTCGGCATCGCGTAACATTTTTGCGAATGAAATAACTCTGATGTGCGCGTTGTGACGAGATGACCAGCCAAAGTACCCTTCACCATCGGGGGTTGGATTCTGGGCGATAGATTTTTCGAAAAGCTTCCGAGTAGACCCCGTTAGTTCGCAAACAATGATGCATTCGAAGGGCGTGGATTTATTAATATTCGATACGATGCCACCGTCCAGATCCGTGATCTTGGCGCCTTGCAGATCTTCGATATAGCCCAGGACTTGGTTGATGGGGTCTTGGCTAGGCTTTTCGTCGCCAGGCCGCTTGAATTCAATTATCGCGACTGGATCACTTGTACCTTCTCTGCGGAATCCGAGTGGATTAAAAAAAATCAAATCCGGTTCCTTGCCGGATGCAGAACCCTCGGCGAGTGATTTAATCGGTTTGTCAGAGGCGAAAAAATCGTAGGCGGCAAGAGAGTCGTCGAGAACCCAGAGATTATGGCGCGAAGCTTCGCCCGTTCGATAGATTTCTCCCATTGGGCAGATGAGATCATGAAGGACCCGCTCGTAGTGGTATACTTTCTTTTCATCGTCCTTATATTTCAGAAGCAAGTTGGCCATCTGCAGCAACTGATGACGTTTTACGACAAGCTCGGCAAGTCTATGCTTTTCTTGATTGGATATCTCGTTTAACACCGCCTCTGCTTGCTCACGCGTGTCCGGCTCAAGAGAAGCTAGATGATCTAAAGCTTCGATGCGCTTCCGCAAATCCTTCTCATCGCGATACAAGAGAACAAATAAGTTCTGCCCGATCTGTTCATCGTCCATCCCGGGTGAAAGGCCCGCGACATACTCCTCGATATTCTCGAATTGCGACCCAAGCTGGGGATGTTCCTGGATCAACCCCTCCACCGTTTTCTTTTGTCGCGCACGAAGCGTCTTTATGTGCTCATGAAGAAATTGCTCTGCTGCGTCCATAATCGCCTTGTCGAGGATTTCGCGCTGTTCCGCCGTCAGTTTGAAGCCGAGCCTTTCTTGATCGACTCGCTCGTCAAGAAAATCGCTGCTTACTACCGAGACGTATGCCTTACCGTCGGGAAGGTCCTTAAGAGCGTATTTTCGCTCGATAGACACAGGGTCGCCAACGAGACGGCCATGAGCAGTTAGAAGGTAGGTGTTGCGCAAATTGGTAGAGATCGAAGACTTGACGAAAAGGTGATTGATCTTCACCTCTGCTACCTCACCTTCTCCAAAAGCGACACTCACGGATTGCTCGACGGGCTCGTCAACTTGTTCCGCGATAAAATCGTTGAGGCTGGATACTTCGTCTCCATGCCTAATGCTGATCTGTGGAAGCGTTCCAGAGATGTACTGAGGAAAAAAATGAAGCGCTAAGTCCTTTAAATATGAGGTAGGACGTAGCTTGCCGCGCTGGTCCGGTCGCAGATCCGAAAGTGTTATTGTGCTGCCAGAATCCTCACCAGGCGCCGGTGTGACACGTTTGTAGGCAATTGAATTTGTCTTTTCGGGCGCAAAATGGAACGTGATGCGCTCTGCCGCACGTCCTCGGCCGACAATGCTGTCGACCTTAATAGTCTCGAACATCTTAATCCAAATGAATCGACCCACACCCTTTCCACCGCGCTGGTACTTGAATCGACTATCGCTTGTTTCGAAAGACCGAAGATTATCTGGCGTGAACCCAATGCCGTTGTCCGTGACGGAAATGGAGGCAATATCGCCGTGGTCGCCTACCGCGATCTCGACATCGACTTTGCCCTTTTCAGCAGCCCTCTCTTCAGTAAATCGGTCGTTGATTGCATGGATCGAGTTACTGACAGCTTCGTAGACCGAATAAAGTATGGCGGTCTTGCCGTCTGGCAAGCGCATATTATTGACGCGACCTACTACATCGAATTTCATCGTCTGATCGGACCTTCGGCCCGCCTCCCTTACGGAGATCGAGTTGGAAGCGGTCGGCAGCTACTGTCAATCGGATAGCCGAGCTGTCCCGCGCAACTTCACAACGGGCGCGAGCCGGTGCACACGAAAGTCGGGGTATGAACTTATATTAGACCCGATCCAACCACTTGATCTAATTGACCAAGGATCGGTTTGCCCTTCTCGCTCCCTCGCTATCGCTCACGGCGTTCGTCGCTCGAAATGGTCCGCTGGCCGCCCATACGCTGCCGCTATGGGCCGTTCGCTTTCAGCGAACCACTTCCCCCTTCTCCAAGCTCAAGGTGAGGCCTTGAGTTCTGGTCTGCGCCGCCTCTCCCCCTCTTTCAGATTTCTGATCGCTCCTTCACCCTTGCGACCCGCGGCCGCCTTGCCCGGCGATAAAGGGCAATCGGGCCATAAACAACCAGCCAGCCCAGCGCCACGGGAATAAACGCCCTTTCCACCAAGGGCTGCCATCGCGGCGGGTGGTCGGCATTGGCGTTATAATCATCTTGCATCTCCTCCAGACAGGCGTCGAAGCTTTCGCTTCGCGGCTGGGGTTGCCGGCATTCCAGAAACGTTTCCTCGGCACCCGCCCAGGCATATTCGTTTGCTTTTGAAGTCCAATAGACGGCGCCGAGGGCCCAAACCAGAGAAAGCGCTATTCCCGCCCCCTGCCAGGCATTGAGCCTGAATCTCGATCTCAAAAAATTGAGCGGCTCCCAGCCGCTCGTCCAAGCTCGCGGCGCCTGGCTTTTTCTGGGATGAGAGCCTGCGATCATAAATCTTTTTCGGCTCGCGGACGCTCGCCTACTGGATGGCCCGGACAAGCCGGGCCATGACAATTGGGGGTGATGAAGGCCGCCAGGCACATCATCAACCGCATTTGTAAAGGGATTTCACCGCCAGGTAGATGCCGTCATTGGTTGGCATGGCGTGTGTTTCCGGATGGGCAGTGAGCCAGCCGGGTACCGCTTTGGCATAATCCGCCGATGGCAGGCATATGTCGCCCGAATAGTCGAATTTCTCCATCATCGCGGAGCCCACTTCGTCGATACAACCACCCTGATCGGACCGGCACGCCATCAGATAGTCATCAACCGTGGGCGCGGCGAAAGGCGAGACGGCAGACGCCGGGGTTGCCGGCTGGCAATAGGCATTGGTTGTCAGCAGCAGCACAATCGATGAAAGCATTGCAAATTTTTGCATCCTGTTCGCCGATATTTTTCCAATGGAAAAAATCCTACACCTGTGCCGCCACCGTCACGCGTTGCTTTCACGTAAGAGTGGGCATTGCGGATTAAATCTTGGGAATATTTCCGCCGCCTCGCGTGCAGTTTTCGCTGTCAACCGCCGCGGGCAGGAGACACATCACCATCGCGTTTCCTCTTCCGGAAACAGAGACACTGTCGTGGCGCGCAACAAATCTGACAATATTCCCGCAGACTGAGATAATTACACGACAGGCGAAGGAGACTATCGTTCCCTGCCGCACCAAGGCACGCGATAGGCGGGGCAGCATGCGTAACTTACCCAAGTTCCTATCGGTATTTTTCCTGATCCCGATCCTCTGGGCGGCCGGCGGACACGCGCCAGCGATTGCCGACCCTCTGACATCCGCAGATCCAGAGCCCATCCTGCCCGATCCTTCGCCGAATAACGGCGTCAATTTCAGTCGGCGATCGGTCACGGCCGGAATAGCCGATCCCGGTCAGGCGGTAGGCTCTATCAAACCCTATCGAGACTGCACCGCCCTCAGCCCTTGTGCCGTGTCACCGCCACCGGCACCGCCGCCGACCAAAAGCGGCCGATGAATTACCGGCCGCCCAAATCCATTGCGGCAGCCCGGGGTACTTCCAATTGTATCGAAGATATCCGTCGCAAGATTCATGAAATCGGCGAATTCCGAAACATTGCGAAAGGACGCACCCGGCAAAAGAGCGTCTTACCATTCTTTCATAACCTGCCGGGGGATAATGCGGTATCGAAGCAAGCACCCCATCGCAAGGATGATATGAAAGCGGCAATACTTTTTGGCGTCATGCTCTTTGCCTGGCTGCCGGGCGCCGATGCAGCGCCCTATTTCGGGCTGGACGGCAATCGATATTCCATAACCCTGAAGGATTCGGATTCTGATTTTTTTCCCCAATCCGCGGGGGGCGAGTCTTTGCATATCGGAGAACGATTCGGCGACCTGGCCGGCGAGATCGGCTATGGCACAAGCAAATACACAGGCAACGGCAATATCGATAACCTTCATCTCACGCGATTGACCGCCGACGGTGTTCTGTATCTGCCTGTCTTTGGAACACTCAACGTCCTTGCGACGGCGGGCGGGTCCGAAACCAATTATGGCATCAGCAGCTTCGCGCGGAATGTTTATCAGGTGAATGGCCAAAACAGATCCAGCAATGCCGATATCCCCGTGCTGGAGGGAGATGAATTTGGCTGGCGCGCGGGCGCCGGATTTTCCATTGGCCTGGACGAATTCGAACTTCGTGCCCTTGCGCGTTACCAGCCGCTTTCCATGCAACATCAGGCGCAAAACGCAATTTCCCTCGATTTTGGCGTGAATATGGATTTTTAGAAAGCGCCAGATCGGAGCCGCGGTCGGGGCAGTCTTTCATTTCACTCCCACCAACTCGCTATACCCTGACCACAAAATCTGTATCCCGATGCAGATCATGATGAAGGCCGAGAGGCGCACCACCACATTGGTGCCGGTCTTGCCCAGGAGCGCGACGGTCTTTTCGGCGAAGCGGTAGCAAAGATAGACCGAGACCGCGATCGCCAGGATGCCGGCGATGGCGCCGGAGCCCAGCAGCGCCAGGTCGGCCAGGCCTGCCGCTTTCGGCCGCTGGCTGCCCAGGGTGATCGCCACCGAAATGGAGCCGGGACCGACGGTGAGCGGCATGGTCAAGGGATAGAAGGAATCCGGGAAGGCGGATACCGGGCCGGAATGCTCCCCATCCGGGCTGGGCTCGGAATTGAGCAGCTTCCAGCCAAAGGCGGCGACCACCAGGCCGCCGCCGATGCGGACGGCGGGCAGGCTGATGCCGAAGAATTCGAGCACATGGGAGCCCACAACCAGCGAGCCCAGCAGGAGGAAGAAGCTGTTGAAGGCCACGCGCGCCGCCAGGGCGCTGCGCTGCTGGTCGGTGGCGAACTGGGTCAGGCCCAGGAACAGCGGGGCGCTGCCGACCGGGTTGACGATCGGAAACAGCGCCGCGTAACTGAGGAGAAAGGTGTTTGCGAACGTGTTCATGGCGCCAGCATGTACGCGCCGGGCAGCTTTGGAAAGACGCCGCCCGCGCCAGCCGGACTAGGCAGGCCGGTCTTCCTCATCGGCGCCCAGGGTGCCTTGGGCCGCGATGGTTCCCGTTGCCGTGGGGGCACCCTTCAGAATCCACTCAAACCCCACCGCGATCATGGCGCCGGCGAGCGGGCCGAGGAGATAGATCCAGGCCGCGCTGAAGTCTCCGCGAACCAGATCGGGAGCCAGGGAACGCACCGGGTTCATGGACGCGCCGCTGATCGGAGCCGCCCAAAGCCCGGCGAGCGCGATATAGCCGCCAACGGCAATGGCGCCATTGGTGCCAATGTTGCGGGCGCCCGATGCCGTTCCGAGAATTGTGTTGACCAGGCCTGTGGTCAGCAAAACCTCCATGGCAAGCGCCTGCAGGGGGCTGATCCCGACGCCGGGCAGGGTGGCGCCGAGATTGCCGGTGACGCCGAACAAGGCGCGCAAAAATCCCGCCGCCAGGACGCCGCCGGCGATTTGCGCCAGGATGTAGCCGGGTACGCGGTCCCAGGGGAAATTCCGCCGCACCGCGAAGGCAAGCGTGACGGCGGGATTAAGATGCGCCCCGCTGACGGTGCCCATGAAATAAATGATGGCCATGACCATGAGAGCGGGCGCCACAACCGCCATTGCCGGCGTGACGGCACCGCCGCTTTTTGCCGCCACCACGCCGGCACCAGCCGCCACCACGACCAGCAGGAATGTCCCCCACATTTCGGAAAATATGCGCCGCCATTCGAGGGACGAATCAAGGAAATTCGGCGGCGCCGCTTCCCGCAGCATGCGTTGCCGCTGCTCGTTGTTCATTGGCTTTTTGCGGACGCTCATAAGCCTCCTCCCCGGCGCGGATTTCCGCTAGACTATAGCATCGAGGGCAAGGGGGCTGGCATGGCTGATAGAAAAGACCTCTGGAAAGACCGGCCAGAGAAACACGATTTTCCCGCGGCGAACGAGTATCTCACTCTTCTTCTGGAGGAAAACATCACGCGCAAGCTGGTGGCAAGGCTTCGCCGCGCGCCCAGCATCAGAAGAAAAGCCAAGGATATCTTGCGCGCCAGCCACTTGCCCATTCTGGAAAGAGCGAACCCGCATGTCGCGGCCGAGCTCAAAAAGATCAAAAATGGCAAAGCCCTGTCACCGGTCCTGCTGGTGCGCGGCAATGCCGAGACCGGGCTTGCGCTTATCGTGGCGGATGGCTACCACCGGATTTGCGCGAGCTGGCACAAGGACGAGAATATGCCCATCGCCTGCCGCATCGTGAGCCTGGGGCCGATTTGAATATCTGGCCGGGCTGGTCTGATAACGGGAGGCGCGTCCGCGGTCTCCAACGGTGCGGGCACTATTGCGCAGACGTAACGCCGGCCATGCCCCAATCCCGCTAGAGTCGGAACATGTTTCGCTTCGGAATCGTGATTGCCGCCGTCTTTGGGGTTTTGGCGCTGGCGGCGGTTCTGGCGCTGCCGCGCGTGCCTCATCAGAGTCTGCTGGACACGGCCGGAACGTCCAAAAGCACGTGAAGGCGCGGCAGCCCCCGGGCGGCTTTGGAAAGCCGTTTAGCGCGGCGCGGATATCACCGTCACCCGTCCCACGCTGGTATCGCCGGCATAAAGATCGCCCCGCGCGTTGAAGGACCAGTAGCTGGCCTCGGTGAACTGGCCCGGCCCGATGCCCATGCCGCCCCCGATGGCGCCCAGCACTTTTCCATTGCGGTCGAGCTTGAGGAATTGGCCGTCCTGGCCGCTGGCCATCCAGGGATTGCCTTTCGGGTCGAAATTCAGGGCGCAGACCAGATTGCGCATCTGCAGCGTCTTGAGGAATTTGCCGTCGCCGCTATAGACCACAATGCGATATTGCTCGCGATCGCCGATCCAGACATCGCCGGTTCTGGGATCGACCGCCAGGCCATGGGCGGAATCGAACTTGCCCTGTCCCACCTCATCGCCGAACCATTGGCCGATGAACTTGCCGCTGGCATCCAGATGGAGGATGCGCGCCGCGCCGATGGCGTTGGCGGGATCGGGGGAATCGACATCATTGGGGCTTTCATTGGCGTGGCCTTCGGCGATGTAGATATCGCCCTTGGGACCGAACGCCACCATCACCGGCTGCCACAACAGGCGCTGGCCCCTGGCCTCGTCCCAGTCGCCGCGCTTGCCTTTGACGCCGATGGTCTGGAGCAGCTTGCCCTCGGGGTTCAGCTTCATCACCGTGGCGTTGCCGGCGTCGGTGAACCAGACATTGTCGTTCGCATCCACCGCCATGCCGTGGGCCTTGTCCTGGTGGCCGATCACATTTTCATCCACCGTGAGGATCAGCTTGTGGCCGGGATCAAATTTGAAGAGCTGCGGCATGCCAGCGGGCTTTCTCTGGAACACCCAGAGATCGCCTTTGGAATCCAGAGCCACGGACGGCACGCCGCCCAGCCCCGGCGGCAGGACATAGGGATAGCTAACGCTGTAGCCGGGCATCTGCTGCCATTCCACGCGCATCATCGCGCTGCGCGCAAAGCCGCCGCGATGGCCGCAGACCGGCGAATGGCTGCAGGGTGGGATGCCGTCATCGGACGCCAGGGGATCGGGCTTGGTGCGGGGCGGGACGGTGACATGGCCCGACGCGTCGACGATGGTGTGGCCGGTGGGATCGGGATAGGAGCCCTGCAGGAACCAGGCGGGCGAACCGTTCGCCGCCGGACCTTTGGTGGGCGGCACCGTCTGTGCGGATGCGGCCGAAGCCATCAAAGCCGCAATGGCGGCAAACGCGAAAATGCGTTGGAACATGCCTCCCCCGCTTTTATTTATTCAGGGAAGCATAGACGCTTTTGCGCCGCCCGTCATCGGCGGGTCTTCGGGCAGGTAATGGGCGAAAGTCAGTTGCCCCCTCACCCGCGGGCGCTTCGCGCCCTTGCCCTCTCCCCCTAAGGGGAGAGGGATTCATGCGTTACATCGCCCGGACTTCCATCACTTCGATGGAGGATTTGGGGATCTGCAGGTGGGGGTGGCTGGCGAAGGGCTTAGCCGCCGCCTCATGCGAGTCCGCCTCGACAAAGGTATAGAGCATGATGTCGTTCTTGGCGTCGGCGATGCCATTGGCGGTGACGCGCTTGGTCTTGCCGCCAACTTCGGTGCTGAGGATCATCTTGGCGTTGGCGCCCATCCAGGCTTTCCAGTCGTTTTGCATTTTTTCCTCGGCGGCTTTGCGGGTTCCCGCGTCGGTCTTCTGCCAGTCGGCAATCACATCGGGGGGAGTAAGATACAAGGCAACGTACTTGGTCATGGCACTTCCTTTCCTGTGGGTTGACGTTTGAAGATTGCTTGCAGATAGCACCGCAGATGCGCGAGGTCCTCGCGCACGACCTCGGGGCCCTGTTTTGCCTTGGCGAAAATGAAAGCGCCCTGCAAAACCGATTGGATGAAATAGCCGACGCTATTGGCGCTCCAGGTTGCGTCCGGCACATAAAGCTGCCTGGCGGCTTCAACGTCGCGGGTGAGGTGCGCGATATGGACGGACAAAACCTTGTCACAGGCGGCGCGGATTTCGGGATGGGTGGCATAGGTTTCCTGGACCAGGGTGCCGAGCAGGCAGGTGTATTCGGGCAATTCGCCCTGCAAAATCTCAACGCGAAAATCCACATAACCGAGCAGGCGGTCGAGCGGGTCGGGCAGACTGCGATAGGGCGCGGCGGCGAAAAAGCCTTCGGTCATGGTGCCCCAATAGGCGGCTGTGGAAAGGGCCAGATCGTCCTTGCTTTTGAAGTGATGGAAAAAGCTGCCCTTGGTCAGGCCCGCCTGATGGCAGATGTCGTCGACCGTGGCCGCGGCGTAGCCCTTGGCGCGGATGACCTGAAGCGCCGCGTTGAGGAGCCGGTCTTTGGAGTCGTGATGGGCTTGGGTCTCCATGAGCATAACATACCGACTAGTTGGTATGTTGTCAAATAAGGAATAATCATCTGATATTGTTTAATTTATTTTGGGACCGCTGGTAGCCTAGTGATAGACCGCCACGGAGGGGGGCGCCTTGGTCAGGCTGGTAATCACCTGCTGGCCGGCCTTGGCTGACGAATTGATCCGCACCAGGTCACCGACCCCCACGGACGGCAGAGTGACACCGGGGCCGAGCGTGAACGGATCGCCGTTATCCAGCACCAACTGGTGCCCGTCCTGGGAAACAAAGGTGATGCGCCCCGTGGCGGTGGCGGCCGAGGCGGCGCCGGCGCTGAGGCACAGCATGACGGCGATGATCGCCGCGCGTTTGATGTTCATGGCAACCTCCAGACTCTGAATCGACGCGCAAAACAAGAAAATGAACCCGCGAAACACGGCCCCAGAGTTCCATAAAATCATCCGCCGGAAAAGCGTCATGTCATGGCGCGCGGTCAAGGGCGCGCGAAGCCGGCTGTCCAATTGACGCCATAAAATCGCCGAGCGGCGGCCCGGATGTTTGCCAAAGCTTTAAGCCGCCGTTTAAGCGGCATCCATGTTGGCAGGCTATTTATGCCGGGAAAGGGCGCCAGGCGCCCACACCGAAAAGGACATCGCCATGTCAAAAGAAAATCCCCAGTTCCTGAAGCTGCCCCGCGCCTTCATGATCGCGCTTTTGTTCAGCACCGCCATCGGCGCCGGGGGCGGCGCCTGGCTGGCATCGAGCCAGTGGGCCGCAAACGCCGCACCGCTGAGCGTTGTTCCCCAGAATCCGCAGCCCGGCTTCGCGAGCCTGGTGGCGAAAGTCAAACCGGCCGTGGTCCAGATCGCCACCGTCTCAACCCCCGGACAGACCAGCCAGGATGGCCAGGATAACAACGCCATGCCCCAGATGCCGGACTTGCCGCCGCAATTCGGCGACATGTTCCGCCGCTATTTCGGCCAGCCGGGCAATGGCAGAATGGGCAATGGACAAAGGGCACAGCGGGCGCTGGGTTCCGGATTCATTATCGATCCGGACGGCTATATCGTGACCAACAACCATGTGGTGGATGGGGCACGCGACGTTTCCGTGACCCTGACCGACGGCAACAAATATTCCGCCAAGGTGGTCGGCCGCGATGCAAAGACCGATTTGGCATTGCTCAAGATCAGCGCCGGAAAGCCGCTGCCCTATGTCGCGTTCGGCAATTCCGACAATGCCCAGGAGGGCGACTGGGTGATTGCCGTGGGCAATCCCTATGGCCTTGGCGGCACCGTCACGGCGGGAATCATCTCGGCGCATGGCCGCAATATCAATGCCGGACCCTATGACGATTTCATGCAGATCGACGCGCCGATCAATCCCGGCAATTCCGGCGGGCCGCTTTTCAACCAGTCGGGACAAGTAGTCGGCATCGATACCGCGATCTACTCGCCCACCGGCGGCAGCGTGGGGATCGGCTTTGCCATTCCCGCCAATGTGGCAAAGAGCGTGATGACGCAATTGCGCGAGCATGGCCAGGTGGCGCGCGGCTGGCTTGGCATCTCGATGCAGCCGCTCACCCAGGCGCTGGCCAAGGCGGTGGGATTGCCCAATACCGACGGCGTGGTGGTTGACACGGTCGAGGGCGGTTCGCCCGCTTCGCGTGCCGAGCTGCAGCAGGGAGACGTCATCACCGCCTTCAATGGCAAGCCGATCAAGGATGCCCGCGATCTCGCCATGGCTGTTGCCAACACCGCCAGCGGTGACAAGGCAAGCATGACGGTGTGGCGCAATCAGGCTTCGCATCCGATGACCGTTACCATCGGCAGCGAGGAAAAGAAGGCGCAGGTCGCCAGCGCCGCCGGCGATGGCGTGGCCCCGCCAAGGCCGGTCGGAATGTCGTTGCAGCCGCTGACCCCCGACATGCGCAGCCAGCTCAATATCGGCCCATCAACAGCGGGCGTGCTGGTAGCCCGGGTCACTCCCGGCAGCAAGGCCGAGGAAAGCGGTATTCAGGCAGGCGACATCATCCAGCGGGTGGGCGCGAACAAGGTGGCTTCGCCCGCTGAGGTCGCCAGCGCCATCCGCGCTGCCGAGCAGCAGAAGAAAGAGGCCATCACGCTTCTGGTGAATCGCAATGGCGTGACCTCGTATCTGGGCTTGCAACTGGCTTGACGCTACTGCCCGCGCCGCGCTCTGCGCGGGTTGGGGCAGCCAGATAGGGCGCAAGAGATATCCAACTGCCTGGCGGCAGTACGGCAAAGGCAAAGCCAGCACCTTGGGATTGAGAAGGGTCACGGTGAAGACGCGCCATGGTGTGATGACCTCATCCGTAATGAGCGGCGTGTTCGCCAACCATAGCCGGATTGCCAGGACCAGCAGGCAGAGCGCGCAGGCGAGCCGCATCACGGTCTGGGCGGCTGGCATCATCTGGACAAAAGGCCCGATGCCATAGGCCAGAATGTGAATGGCGATCGGGTAGCCCAGCAGCTCTGCCAGCACCAGGGGAAGGGATGGGCGCAAGCCGCTGGTCGCACCGGCCACGGCAAGAAGCGTGTTGGTCGGCCCGGGCGTGAGCAACAGCGCCAGGGATAGCGAGGCAAACAGGACCGGAGCGGGCATGGCCCGACAGTATCATGCCGGCGGCGGGCGGGGCGCACCCTCCAGCCCGTTTCCTGGGCTAGCGGCGTTCAGCGCCCAAATCGATCCACTGGACCTGCTCACGCCGCGCGCCGTAGGCTGACGGATGAGCGGCCGGAGGCCGCCCATGATGGATCTTGGGGGTGAAAGAGATGAAAAAAAATTACAAGGCCATGCTGCTGGCATTCTGCGCCGCGCTGTGGACGGAGCCGGCGATACCGCAAGGTGCCGATGCGGGGCATGACACCAGCGCGCCGCCGCCACCGCCGGTGGTGGCGCAGGCCAAGCCGATCATCGCCAATGTCACGGTCAGCGACGCGCAATTGCTGGCGGCGGACAAGGACCAGAATAACTGGCTGCTGCACGGAAGGACCTATGACAATCAGCGTTTTTCGCCGCTGAAGCAGATTTCGGCCGCCAATGTGAAGAAGCTGGTGCCCGTCGCCATCATTCAGACCGGGGTGGCCAATTCCTTCGAGGTCACGCCCATTGTCGTCAATGGCGTGATGTACATCAGTACTCCCACCGACCATGTCCAGGCCTATGACGCGGCCAGCGGAGAGCCGTTATGGACCTACACGCCCACGCTCTCCTACAGCGACCTGTGCTGCGGGCCGCAGTCGCGCGGCGTGGCGGTGGCCTATGGTAAGGTGTTTGTCGCCCAGCTGGACGGCGTCATGGTGGCGCTGGATGCCAAGACCGGCAATGTGGTGTGGAAGTCGGACCGGGTGGGCACATTGCCGCCCAACACGGCGCGCTATTCGTTTACCGCCGCGCCCCAGGTTTACAACGGCATGGTGGTGATCGGCACCGGCGGCGCGGAATACCCCATTCGCGGTTTCGTGCAGGCTTATGACGCCAATACCGGCAAGCTGGCCTGGCGCTTCTATACCATCGCCGCGCCGGGCGAGCCGGGCGGCGACACCTGGAGCGGCGATAGCTGGAAAGTTGGCGGTGGATCGATGTGGAATACGCCCGCCTTTGATCCCAAGACCGGGCTGATCAGTTTCGCGGTGGGCAATCCCAACCCCGATGTCTATGGCGAGGGCCGCAAGGGCGACAATGCCTATACCGACTCCATCGTCGCTGTGCATGCCAAGGACGGCACGCTGGCCTGGTGGTACCAGGAGGTCAAACACGATGTCTGGGATTATGACTCCACCAGCCCGGTGATTTTCCTGGACGCCAAGGATGCCAGCGGCAAGATTGTTCCGGCAGCGGCCGAGGCCAACAAGGACGGCCTGCTCTACATCGTCAACCGGCAGACCGGCGCGCTGATCCGCGCCTCGGACCCCTTTGTGCTGGAAAGCGCCAACAAATGGACGATACCAACCGCCGATCTGGGCGAACCGCATTATCCCTCTGCCAGCGGCGGCACGAACTGGTCGCCGCCCGCCTATTCGCCGCTGACCCGCAAGGTCTATGTCATGGGCGCCAATG
Organism: Rhizomicrobium sp.; assembly: GCA_035568995.1. Classification (GTDB taxonomy): domain Bacteria; phylum Pseudomonadota; class Alphaproteobacteria; order Micropepsales; family Micropepsaceae; genus Rhizomicrobium. The sequence goes on from DATMNL010000003.1 coordinate 56,124, forward strand.
TGGCCTGGCGGCTGGACGCCAAGCCGATCGATCCCGCCAATCCGCCGCCCGGGCAATGGATCGGCGGCGACATGCGCGTGATCCTGGATGGCAAGGCCAACAACACCATCGAGCCGTCGGGCACGCTGTCTGCCATCGATGTCGATACCGGCAAGATCGGCTGGCAGTACAAGTCGGAGTATCCGATGATCGGCGGCGTTTTGGCGACGGCCAGCAATCTGGTTTTCGCGGGTGAGATGGATGGCTATTTCGATGCCTTCAACGCCACCAGCGGCGCCAAACTGTGGCACTTCAATCTGGGTGCAGGCGTGAACGCCTCACCCGTCACCTATCGCGTCAAGGGCGTGCAGTATGTCGCCGTGGCGGCGGGCGGCAATTCGGGCAACGGCAATTCCCGGTTGGCGGCCATGCGCGGGCACAATTCGGCGGGCGATGTGGTCGCTATTTTCGCGGTGGGGAACTGAACGACTCCTCACCCTTCGACAGGCCCAGGGTGAGGATTCCATCTTGTAAGGGCCGTTTTAGGGGTTGTGAGATTGGTCCGGACCCAATCATAATCGCCGCAACAAAAGATAATCCGGGGGGATGGCCATGGCGTTCGCGGCATTGAAGGGATGGACGCCCGTGGCCAAGCACACGGTGGCGGCGAGTTATCTCGCCTGGACCCTGGACGCCTATGATTTCTTTCTGCTGGTCTTTGTCTTCAAGGACATCGCCGCCCAGTTTGGCACTTCGATCACCCAGGTTGCCTTCGCGGTCACGCTGACCCTGGCGTGCCGGCCCATCGGCGCCTTTCTGTTTGGCCGGCTGGCGGACAATTTCGGCCGCCGCCCGGTCTTGATGCTGGATATCGCCTGTTATTCGATCCTGAGTTTCGCCATCGCTTTCACGCCCAACATCTACGCCTTCTATATCGCCTGCGGCTGTTTCGGCGTGGCGATGGGCGGGGTGTGGGGCATCGCCGCCTCGCTTTCCATGGAGGCCAGCAAGCCGCAATCGCGAGGACTGGTTTCGGGCCTGCTGCAGTCGGGCTATTATTCCGGCTATCTGGTGGCGGCCCTGGTCTATGGCTTTGCCTATGCCAGCATCGGCTGGCGCGGCATGTTCATGGTGGGCGTGGTGCCGGCCCTGCTGCTGATCGTCTACATCTATTCCAGCGTGCCGGAGTCGCAGCATTTCAACCGCGAACAGGCCCGCGCCAATCCGACTTTCAGCGTATTGGCCAAACACTGGAAGATCGCGATCTACGCGATTTTGCTGATGACCGCCTACACCTTTTTCAGCCATGGCACACAGGACCTCTATCCCACTTTCCTGCAGGTGCAACACCATTATGGACCGGCGACGGTGAAGAATATCGCGGTGATCTATAACATCGGCGCGATTATCGGCTCGCTGACTTTCGGTACGATCAGCCAGTCGCTGGGCCGGCGAAGAACCGCGATCACCATCGCGCTTCTGTCGCTACCGGTGGTTTATCTCTGGGCCTATTCGACCACACCGGTGATGCTGGCGCTGGGGGCGTTCCTGATCCAGGTCTGTGTGGGCGGCGCCTGGGGCGTGGTGCCGGCGCATCTGAACGAATTGTCGCCGGCTTCGGCACGCGGCACCTTTCCCGGCACGGTCTATCAGTTGGGCAATCTGATCGCTTCGGTTAACGCCGTACTGCAGGCAGGTATCGCCGAACGCATGGGCGGCAACTATTCCATCGCGCTTGCCAGTGTCGCGGTTTGCGCCGCGCTGGCGATCGTCACGCTGCTGAAATTCGGGCCCGAGGCCCATGGCGTCGAGATGGGACACGCCACAACGCATTAGGAGATGGCCATGCGCCTGCGTGTTTTCGTTCTGACGGCGATGCTGACATTGGGATGCGGGCTCGGCAGCAGCGCGCAGACTGGCGGGCAGCGTTGGGTTGCGAGCTGGGCGACGTCGCCGGCGGCCTATTTCGTTTATGTTCCGCCGGTGGCGCCGGTTAATCCGCCGGGATATCCCGCCGCCTATGCCCCGGCTGTGATTCAGCCCGACCTTGGCTTTCCTTTTCCCGAGGCCAACAAGAACCAGGCGAATGGGCAGACCTTCCGCTCCATCGTCAAGCCCGACCTGTGGGGCAACAGGATGCGGTTTCGCTTTTCCAACGCCTTCGGCACCCAGCCGGTGACGTTCGATGCCGTCACGGTGGGCCTGCAGGAATATTCCGGCAATGTGGTGAAGGGCACCCTGACGCCGGTGATGTTCGGCGGCAAAAAAGCGGTGACCATCCCGGCCGGCCAGGAAGCCTGGAGCGATGGCACCAGCCTGTCATGGGTCAGGAACGCCGACGACGCGGGAGTGCAAGGACGCAATCTGGCCGTCAGCTATTCGGTGGCGGGCAGCAGCGGGCCGATGACTTATCACGCCGCGTCGAACGAGACGTCTTACATCACTGCGCCGGGCAGTGGCGATCACACCGGCGATGCAGACGTGTTTGCCTACAAATTCACCACCACCTCATGGTTCTTCCTGGACGCGGTGGATGCGATGGCCGGGGCGGACACAGTGGTGATATGCGCCTTCGGCGATTCGATCACGGACGGCACCCACACCACCCTGAACGACAATGACCGCTGGGCGAATGCGCTGTCGCGCCGGTTACACAATGCCTATGGCAACAAGGTCAGCATCGTCAACGAGGCCATCGGCGGCAACCGGGTGGTGAACCCGGCGGTCGTCAATGCCACCTCCGGCCCGGCCGCGACCGACCGGCTGGACCGGGATGTGCTGGGGCTGTCAGGGCTGACCCATGTGATCTGGCTGGAGGGCATCAACGATCTTGGCGCCAGCCATCCGACCGACGCGGTGATTGCCGGATACAAGGATGTGGTGGGCCGGCTGCATGCCAAGGGCATCAAGGTCTATGGCGCCACGCTCACCTCGGCACGCGGCATGGAAAATCCGGCGGCGGGATGGAATCCCGGCGTAACCAGCGTGACGGGGGACAATGGCCCCATGGTGGACGCCAATCGCATGATCCTGAATAATTTCATTCGCACCTCCGGGCTGTTTGACGGGGTGGAAGATTTCGACGCGGCCACGCTGGACACCGCTACGGGCAACATGAAGGCGGAGTATGTGCCCAATAGCCAGATGACGCAGCTGCCCTGGGACTATCTGCATCCCAACCATGCCGGTTATCTGGCGATGGCCGGGGCGGTGGACATAGCGCCGTTCAAACCGCATTGAAACGGTCTAAGCCGATTTGAAGATTCCCTTGGGGATCATGGCGTGGATGCCTTTGACGCCATCCACATTCTGGGTGACCTCGAAATCAATCGCCACCGACGCCAGGGCATAAGCGTCCGCCGCCGCTAGGCCATGACGCTCGCCCAGGAATTTGATGGTCTCGCGCACGCAGATTCGCATCGCTTCGTCGAGATTTTCATGCAGACCCATGGTGATCCAGTGGGTCCGGGTTTCGGCGCGCGGCAAAGTGAGGAATTTCTGTTTTATCAGATCAAAGCGAAACGTGCCGGTGAGCGAGGTTTCGATGGCGGTGAGGTTGACTTCACCGTCGCCCTGGCAGGCATGGCCGTCGCCGGTCATGAAAAGAGCACCGGGGACATGCACCGGCAGATAGAGCACCGAGCCTTCGGTCAGCTCGTTGAGGTCGATGTTGCCGCCATAGGCGCCGGGCGGCGCGGAATTGATCTTGCCCAGACTGAGCGCCGGCCCCGTGGCCATCAGGCCGAAAAAAGGCCGCAAGGGAATTTCGATGCCCGGGGCGAAATGCACGATGTTTTTCTTGAGGTCGAAGGGCGTGACGATGCTGCGGTTCAAGGGGAAGTCATGGGGCAGGGTGCCCTTGCCCATGCGGGAGGTGTTGACGCCATAAGGCACCCGCGGCGTAGCCTTGAGGATTGAGACCGCCAGAACATCGCCGGGCTCGGCGCCCTCGATATAGATCGGCGCGGACACCACATGCGGGCCGGTGCCGGAATGCTGCACCTTGGCGTAGATCGCCGCCGCGTCGGCCAGCACCTCGGGTTTGGGAATGCCGAAGCGCTTGAAGAAGGCTACCGGATCGCCCTGGTCTTCCATCAACCCTTCATGCGAGACGGTATCTATGGTGACGGTGGCCCCCGGTTGCACGCGCAGCACCGGCTCCGCCGCGCTCCACAGATAGCCCCAATGCACGGTTTCGGGACCGGATTTGACATGGAAGCGGTTCGCGCCTGTTTCGCGCACCAGCCCGGTCTTGCGGGCGCGGTTTTCCAAGGCCTCGGAGCGGTTGCCCGGCTGGGACGCCGGCCTTGTGTGGGTGGGCGAGCCGGAATTGGCGGCGAAGAATTCGCGCACCGCGCGCGACTTGAGGCCCCGGCGCAGGAACTGTTTTTCCTCAGGACTCAGCGCCCCCTTTGCGACAAAGGCGTCGAACGGCTCCCGCCCGCTTTTTTTGGCCACCGTTTCCCCCTTGTTCGCTTGCCCTGAGCATAGCCGGGAGCCTTACGAACCGGCAACAGATTCGGCACCCTGCCCAATTTTTCAGCGCCGGATTTGCGGTGGTTGCCGCCGCATGCGCGTGCTAGCCTGAAAATTCCAGGGGAGATTTCGCGATGCTGTCAAAGCGGAAATTGGTCATGGCTCTGGCTGTGCTGGCCGCGCCGGCATGGGCGCAAGGCGGCGGTCCGCCGAACCATCCGACAGTCTCGGTCGAGGGGCAAAGCTATACGCCGCTTTCCATTCTGACCCGCAACATGGGCACGGCGGCGGACCAGGCCGAACAATTCCCGCCGCACCACATCATCGGCAATATCTATTATGTGGGCATGAAGACACTGGCGTCCTATCTGATCGTGACGCCGCAAGGAAATATCCTGATCGACACCACCTATGAACGCAATGTGCCCACCATCGCCAAATCGGTGGCGCAGCTGGGTTTCAAATTTTCCGACATTAAGATCATCCTGGGCAATCATGCCCATGGCGACCATATGGAAGGCGATGCCCTGGCCAAGCAGATGACGGGCGCCCAGGTGATGGCGATGGCCGAGGATGTGCCGGCCCTGGCGCATATCAAACCGGGCGGCAAGGTCCATCCGATCGACCGCGTGATCACCGATGGCGAGACTGTGGCGCTGGGCGGCACCACACTGACCGCGCATCTGGTGGCCGGACATACCCATGGTTGCACCGCCTGGACCATGAGTGCGATGGAGAATGGCCAGAGCTATAATGTCGTATTCGGTTGCAGCCTGCGGGCGGGTAATGTGATCACACCGGACATTGAGGCGGAGTTCAACCGCTCCTTCAAGGTGGTGCGCACGCTACCCTGCGATGTGCAGCTGGGCGATCACCCGTCCGAGTACGGCATGATCGAGAAATACGCCAAGCTGAAACCGGGCGCGCCCAACCCCTTTATCGACAAACCAAGCTGCAGCCGCGAAACCGACATAGAGGAGGCGATGTTCCACGCCATCCTGGCGGAGCAGGCGGCCGCCAAAGGGGCGACGAACTAGGCATTCCTGATGGAATTCGCATTTCTCGCATCCGTCCAGACCGGGCGCGTGGCGCCATTGGGGCCGGAGCATGTGCCCAGCGGCATTGTTAAAAATCCCCGGACGGATGAAGTGCGTGCCCGCCGGTTGGGGCTTGAGGGTGACGAGCAGGCTGATCTGATTGCCCATGGCGGACCTGAGAAAGCGGTTTATGGCTACGCGGCGTCGCATTACCCGGACTGGGCGGCGAAGTTTCCCAAACTGGCGCCGGCCTTTCAGGGCGGGGCTATGGGTGAAAATCTCACAGTCGCCGGGATGAACGAAACGGATATCTGCGTCGGCGATATTCACGCGGTTGGTTCGGCGTTGCTCCAGGTCTGCCAGCCGCGCCAGCCCTGTTTCAAATTCGCCCTGCTGCACGACAACAAGCTGATGCCCAAAGCCATGGTGAAAAGTGGACATTCCGGCTGGTACTATCGCGTGGTGCAAGAGGGCATCCTGCGCCGCGGCGATGCCATCGCGCTGCACGACCGGCCCAATCCCGATTTTCCCTTCGCGCGGCTGGTTGCCATCGTTTATCACGGCAAACCGTCACAGACCGAACTGACCCGGATGTCTGAGATGCCGGGCCTGGCCAGCCAATGGCGGGAGAGAGCGCGGGAACTTCTCGGCCAGCGGATTAAATGATGCGGCTGATATAGGGCTGGGCGCGATGCTTGCCCGCATCGTCCATGCCATAGCCGATGACAAAATCATTGCCCGCTTCGAAGGCGACATAGTCGGCCTTGGCCACGGCGTCGGGGCGCTTCTTGTCCAGCGCCACCGCGACCTGGACAGAGGCCGCGCCCGCCGCCTGGATCAACGACACCGCCTTCTTGATGGTGCGGCCGAAATCCAGCACCCCGTCCATCACCAGGACATGGCGGCCCGCGATCTGTTCGGAAGGGCCGGCAATCATCGAAATGGCGCTGGCCACCCGCTTGTCGCCATAGGAGCGCAGCCAGAGCATTTCAATCTCAAGCTCGACGCCCTCGCGCGCCAAGGCCCGCACCAGATCGGCGGCGAAGATGAAGCCGCCCACCAGGATGGGCATGGCGACATTGGGCAAGAGGGGGCTGCGGGCAATTTTCCTGGCCAGCGCGTTCACCTGAACCGCGATAGCTTCCTCGCTGTAAAGAATCTGGCCTGTCATTTGCCCCCACTTTTCATTTTCCAGGCGGAGCGAAGCGCATTTCGAGATGGCGCGCGCCGGGAGGGGGGCTGGAAAGCCGCGTGGTGAAGGCAATGGACTGGCCGGGTTTCAGGCTTTGCGCGCCCGGCGTGAAATTCCAGTGAAACAGCTCATGCTTGTTGACGTCGCTGAGACCGATGCGCACGCTTTGCGGCACCGGCAATTCGCGCGCGCCATTGTTGACGATCTGGCCGGTGACGGCGAGCACCACCTGTCCGTCCTCGCTTTCGCGGTGATAATCGACATGGATGAAATCAATGCCGTGGGTATTCACCTCGATGCCCAGCCTGGAATAGACGCTGGCCGATTGCGGCCAGATCATCGTGATCTCCTGGCGGTAGCGCACGGCGGAAAGACCGATCAGCAGCACCACCGCGATCAATCCCGCCCAGCCCGCCACCACGGCCAAGAGCGACAACAGGGGCCGGCGCGGTTTGGCCGGCGTGGGGGTGGCGTTCGTGGCGCCGGCCAGCTGGGCCCGCGCGCGCGCGATAAGATCGGGGGCCGCGGGATCGGCTTCGTCGGGCGCGGGCGCAGCAATGGCCGGGGCCGGTTCAGCCGCCGGCTGCGCCGGAGCCAGACCGGCTTGATGCCAGACATGACCGCATTTGGCGCAGCGAACCTGCCGCCCGTCGGGCGGAAATTTCGCCTCATCGGCCTGGTAGCGGGTGGAGCAGGCGGGACAGGTGAGAATCATACGGGGATATCAGCCCTTTGCGCCGAAAATAGGGGCCAATAACGATGACCGCAAGGAGGCTGGCGGGTGCGCGGTCCGCAAGGATGCCGATCGCGCTCTTTCGATGCCGCATTTTCGACGGGAAACCGGTGCCCACTTTCCCTGAAAATGCTTATGGTCAGCCCATGGTTCGCTTTGAAAATGTCGGCATGCGCTATGGCGCCGGGCCTGAGGTGCTGCGCGACGTCACCTTTGTGCTGGAAGGCGGTTCCTTCACCTTCCTCACCGGGCTGTCGGGGGCGGGCAAGACCACGCTTCTGAAGCTGATCTATCTGGCCGAACCGCCATCGCGCGGCCTGATCACCCTGTTCAGCCGCGACCTGGCCACCACCAAGCGCAACGCCCTGCCCGCCCTGCGCCGCCGGATCGGCGTGGTGTTCCAGGATTTCCGGCTGCTCGACCATCTTTCGGCCTTCGACAATGTGGCGTTGCCGCTCAGCCTGGCAGGCAAGCGCGTATCCGACTATGCCCGCGATGTGGAGGAACTTTTGTCCTGGGTGGGCCTGGGCGACCGCATGAACTCGGCCCCTCCAACCCTTTCGGGCGGCGAGAAACAACGCGTCGCCATCGCCCGCGCCGTGGTGGGGCGGCCCGACCTTTTGATCGCCGATGAGCCGACCGGCAATGTCGACCCGGAGATGGGCGCGCGCCTGATCCGGCTGTTCAGCGAGCTCAACCGGCTGGGCACCACCGTCCTGATCGCCACCCATGACCGGGCGCTGATCGAAACCACCCGCGCGCGCGAAATGCGGCTGGTGGACGGGCGGCTGGTGGAACTGAGGGCGGGCGCGGTCCAGGGCGTGGCATCATGAACGGGAACCATGTCCTGCCCCGCGACAAGGGCGCCGCCCCGCTGGATTTCGTGATCGCGGTGATGGCGTTCCTGGCGGCGCTTGCCCTGGGCGCATCGCTGATCGCCGACCGCGCCGCGCAAGGCTGGCAGGCGGGGCTGGCCGCCAAGCTGACGGTGCAGGTTCTGCCGCCCGAAAAAGGCGATCCGCGCGCCGGACTGGAGGCGGAGATCCAAGCGGCGCTGGATCTGCTGAATGCCACGCCCGGCATAGCCCATGCCGCGCTGATCTCGGACACCGAAACCCAGGCGCTTGTCGAGCCCTGGATCGGCAAGAACAATCTGGTCGCCGAAATTCCCCTGCCGCGCCTGATTGACGCCACCATCACACCCGGCGAAGTGGTGGATATTCCGGCGCTGCGGCAGAAGTTGAAACAGGCAGCGCCCGAGGCGCTGCTGGACGATCACCACAGCTGGATCGCGCGGCTCGGCGCCCTGGCTGACACGGTGCGTTATTCGGCCTATGGCATTCTGCTCTTGATCGCGGGCGCCACCGCCGCCGCGGTATCCTTCGCGACGCGCGCGGGCCTTTCCGCCCATCATGAGATGGTGGAATTGCTGCACCAGATGGGCGCGCTGCCCAGCTTCATCGCCCGCACGGTGGAATGGCATTATTTCATCTCGGCGCTGATGGCGGCCCTGACCGGCACGCTGTTTGCCGTTGTGCTGTTTCTGGGGGCGGGTGGCCTGCAGAGTTTTGGCGTGGAGGCGGTACCTTTCCTGCCGCCCCTGTCGCTCAAATGGACCGAAATCCCCTGGCTTGCCGCAGTGCCAGTGGCCACCTCGGTGATCGCCTGGGCGACGGCGCGCATATCGGTGCTTTCGGTGGTCCGGGCCATCTATTAGACTCCGCGAGCCTCATAGTGCGAAGCGATTGGCCAATTGATGATCCGCGGATTTCTCACGGCGATGCTTCTGGTGGCGCTGGGGTATGGCCTGGCGTTTGTGCTGTTTGTGTCGACGCTGCCGGCCCCGCCCGAGACCGCGCCCGAGGCGGACGGCATTGTCGCCTTGACCGGCGGCGGCCCGCGCCTGGCCGTGGCGGTGGATTTGTTCGAGAAAGGCGTGGGCAAGCGGCTTTTGATCAGCGGCGTCGCCCAGGCGACCAGCCGCCAGACGCTGAAAGAGGTGGCGCATGGAGGACCGCGCTTCGATTGCTGCACCGATATCGGTTATGCCGCGGAAGACACGCGCGGCAATGCGGCGGAAGCGGCAGCCTGGGCGCACGGCCATCGGTTCCAGAGCATCGTGGTGGTCACCGCGCGCTATCACATGCCGCGCGCCATCCGCGAATTCAAGAATGTGATGCCGGATGTGACGCTACTGCCCTATGCGGTAGACCAGGACAGCGTCGATCTTTCCAGATGGTGGCTGCATTCCAACACCGTGCTTCTGCTGCATAGGGAATTTGTCAAATATCTGGCGAGCCTGGTGACCGCGCTGGCGATACGATGACGTTCCTGCGTTCCCTTTTGTTCATGATCTGGTTTGTCCTGCTGACCGCGGTGATGGGGATTGTCTTCCTGCCGCTGCTGGCGCTGCCGCGCAAACTCACCGTCGCGATGGCAAGGCGCTGGGCAGGGGCGACGCTGTGGGGTCTCAAGGTCTTTTCCGGGATCGACATGCGCGTGGCGGGCGTTGTGCCCCGGAGCGGCGTGTTGGTGGCGTCCAAGCATATGAGCATGTGGGATACGCTGGCGCTTTATATTGTGCTGGACGATCCCGGCATTGTGCTTAAACGAGAACTTTTGCGCATCCCCTTTTACGGCTGGTACCTGGCAAAGGCCGCCGCGATCGCCATCGACCGCGATGCGGGCGCCGAAGCCTTGCGCCAGATGACCCGTGCCGCCATGAACGTGCTGGCCGAGGGCCGGCCCATCCTGATCTTTCCCGAAGGCACCCGCAAAAAACCGGGCGCGGCGCCGGACTACAAGCCCGGCGTGGCGGGACTTTATGCCCTCCTGAAAGTGGCATGCGCGCCGGCGGCGCTGGATTCCGGGCGTTATTGGCAGGGCTTCACCAAACGGCCCGGCACCATCCATCTTGAATTCCTGGAGGGTATTCCGCCCGGCCTCAGGCGCGGCGAATTCATGAATGTGTTGGAGGAACGCATCGAGACCGCCACCGCGGCGCTTTTGCGCAAATCGCCATGAGCGACGAGGTCCAAGCGCCTGGCAGTTGCGGCGAATGCGTGGTGTGTTGCGAATGGCTGGACATCGAGACCGAGGGACTGAGCAAGAAAGCGGGCGTGCTCTGCCATCATTGTCATGGCGGCGGCTGCGGCATTTATGAAACCCGCCCCAAACTGTGCCGGGGCTTTTTTTGCGGCTGGCGGCTCATTCCGAAGCTGGGGCCGGATTGGCGCCCCGACAAAAGCGGAGTGATGATCCTGGTGGTGGAGGAGCCGCCCAGGCAATATTCCGGCGCGGCGACGGGATTCAATTTCGTGGTGCTGGGCGGCGAGCCGGCAATCCTGCGCCCAGGTTTTGTGGAATATGTCAGTCTTCTGGTATCGCGGCAGGTTGCGGTCTATCTTTCGGCCGACAGTCCCAAGACCCTGATCAACGACTATCTGGCTCCGCTGATCGCGGCGGGGGACGGAGCCGGGGTCACAAAAATGCTGCTGCACATCTATCATCTGCATCTGGAAGCCCGCAAAGCGGGCCTTGTCGCAAAGCCAATCTCATGAAGGCGCCAGACGGCAATTCACCCATTTCTGCGCCTGTGCTAAACCCGCGCCGTGACAAACGAACCCGTCTTCCAGAATAGCTGCGGCACCTGCATCGCCTGCTGCTATGCGCTCGAATTTCATGCAGAGGATGGCTATAACAAAAAAGCCGGCGACATGTGCCAGCACTGCACCGGCACCGGCTGCGGCGCCTATGAGACACGCTACAAATTGTGCCATCTGTTCAACTGCGCCTGGCGGGGATTGCCGCAATTGGGCGAGGAGTGGCGGCCCGACAAAAGCGGCGTGATGATGCTGGAGGTGGTGGGCGACGAATTGCCCGAAATCTGCCGGGCATCCGGCGTGGGTTTGGAATTTCTGATCCTGACCGACGAGAGCGCGATTGAGCGGCCCGGCTTTGCCGAATATATCGCCACCCTGGTGTCGCGACGGGTGGCGGTTTTCTTAGGCTTGCCCGGCAGGCCCAAGACCGTGATCAACCAGTTCCTCGAGGATCATGTGGCGGCGAAGGACATTTCCGGCCTGACCAAAATGCTGGTTCATATTTACAAGCTGCATCTGGAGGCCAAGCGGCTGGGATTTGACGTGCCGGAACGGGCGCCCTGAGCGATGGCGCGACAAATTATTGGCCTATGGACCTTCAACGAAGAAGGCCGGTGATGCCAAAAGACTTGGAAAAAGGCCAAAAACAAAAAAAGCCCCCTGACTCGATTTTGAGTCAGAGGGCGTTGGTATTATAATGCGGTCTTTCCGCATTGAGCATCACCTCAATCCTGTGCCGCCTGTGTGGACGGGTTAGAGGTTAGCGGGCGTTACCCGCCGGGATCAGGCTTCGGTGTTTGCGCACCGGGCCTGATTTCGTTTCTGGCGCTACGCACCGCCAGTATTTTCCTTATCGGCCTGAGCCTGGGTAATGATGGGAATGCTGTAGTCCAACGTCACGCCAAACAGCGCGACGAACTTATCGCGCGTTTCCTTGGTCCATCCCGTGCCAGCAGGCGGGAGGCTTGCCATCAGGCCAGCGAGTGCAGGCGGCATGCCGGATTGCGCGCTCGCCTTCTCACGCGCCGTCGCGATCCATGAAAGCGGCTTCGCCGCCGGTGCCGAAATAGCACGAGCCCGAGGCTTCGCCGCCGCCGTGCGTGGCGTGGCCGACTTCTCAGCCCCCTTCTCGAGCTTGCGAACACCGGCGGCGGTGTACAGTCCGATATACAGCGTCACCATGCGAGGCTGCTGGCCGACAGGGTTATAGCTGCGGAAGGCATCGGAGATTGCGCCTTCGTCGGCGGTGGCGGGATCGATGAACGCCAACACATCGGCATACGCGGTGTTCAACCATTCGGTCAGCCGCTTTTGGAACTCAGGCTCCGGCGAGCGCCTCAGCCCTTCCAGGACCGGAGTCGGCGCGCCGTCGTCGGTAATCAGGTCAAGGACCCTCAGCGCCTGAAGGGTGCGGGGGATGAGGCTGTCGGAAATACCGGCGCGGCCAAGCACCTCGGCTGTGATCGGTGGGGGGAGTCCGCGCCGGAAGCGGTTCACCACCTCCATAATGGCGCTTGGCGGGGCATAGGGCGCTGAGGTGGCTGCTGTTACGGCCATGAACGAGCCTTTCTAGCGTGTTACATTTCTCAATGTAACAACTGTTTTAAAAAACACAAGCTGTTTTCGTTCTATATTTGCCTCCAGTTACACTACTAAGTTATTGATAATACTTACATTTATAATATGCCGTCATATACTCACAAGGACAGCGAAGAAAAAAATGAACCGAATATGCGAATATTGCAACAGATGGAGCCGGAATTGATCGGCCGGAAATATGGTGGCTAGATTGCCATCGCGCCAAGGGGTGCCGCGATTCGTATCGCAGTGACAGCCGATTTCGAATCTGAGGCGAGCAAGAAGTTCGCTCAATCGCTCGCGCGCTGGATTGAAAACCCATCTGCCAATCTGTTACCTATATCACTGTTTTATGGAGATAATATTGGTTTTCGATTCAGAGGAAGGATATAGAAGCGAAGTATATAAATCCCCAAAAACCGCTATGGAACGTTAATAGAACAGTTGCCATATTAGCCCGCTAACCTGGCTCAAGGCCGGCCCGGCGACCGGCCGGCGGGAACCGTTTGACGTATGAATGATATCCTGGCGATGAGCGAAATATCCGACCAGATCTGGGACATGAAATACCGCTTCAAGGCGCCTGATGGCGCGGGCGACCGGGACATCGCCGACAGCTGGGCGCGTGTCGCCTATGCCCTGAGCGAGGCTGAACCGGGCCCCACGCGCCTGGCCCATGCCGGGGAATTCGCCCATGCCCTGGCGGGCCACAAATTCCTTCCCGCCGGACGGATCCTGGCGGGGGCGGGCACCGGCCGCGCCGTGACGCTGTTCAACTGTTTTGTGATGGGCACCATCCCCGATTCCATGGAGGGCATCTTCAGCGCTTTGCGCGAAGCCGCCCTCACCCTGCAGCAGGGCGGCGGTATCGGCTATGACTTTTCCACCCTGCGTCCCAAGGGCGCGCCGGTCAAAGGCGTGGGCGCGGACGCATCGGGGCCGGTTTCCTTCATGGAAGTGTGGGACGCGATGTGCCGCACCATCATGAGCGCCGGTGCGCGGCGCGGCGCGATGATGGCGACCCTGGCCTGCGATCATCCCGACATCGAGGAGTTCATTGACGCCAAGCGGACGGCGGGCCGGCTTTCCAATTTCAATCTTTCGGTGCTGGTGAGCGACGCTTTCATGGCGGCGGTGAAGAATGATGGCGACTGGACGCTGAAATTCGGCGGCAAAGATTACCGCACCCTCAAGGCACGCTTGCTGTGGGACCGCATCATGCGCTCGACCTATGATTATGCCGAACCCGGCGTGATCTTCATCGACCGCATCAACAGCCAGAACAATCTTTCCTATTGCGAAACCATCGCCGCCACCAATCCCTGCGGCGAACAGCCTTTACCGCCCTATGGCGCCTGCCTCTTGGGTTCCATCAACCTGGCCAAGCTGGTGCGGCTGCCCTTTGAGGACGATGCGCGGCTGGACCTGGACGAGCTCACCCGGTTGACCACCGTAGCGATCCGCATGCTGGACAATGCGATCGACGTCTCGCGCTTTCCCCTGGACGCGCAAAGGCAGGAAGCCTTTGCCAAGCGCCGGATCGGGCTGGGCGTTACCGGCCTGGCCGACGCCCTGATCTTCTGCAAGGCCCGCTATGGCTCGGCGGAAAGCATCGCCCTGATCCAGAGCTGGCTTTCCACCCTGAGCCACGCCGCCTATCGCGCCTCGGTGGCGATCGCGCGGGAAAAAGGCGCTTTCCCGCTGTTCGACCGCGACGCCTATCTGGCCCGGCCCCATATCCAGGCGCTGCCGCCGGATATTTTCCAGGACATCGCGCAATACGGCATTCGCAACGCGTTGCTGACGTCTATCGCCCCCACCGGAACGATCTCGCTGTTCGCCGACAATGTTTCCAGCGGCGTCGAGCCGGTCTTCGCCCTTGCCTATAGCCGCAAGGTGCTGCAGGCGGACGGCAGCAGGAGCGAAGAGGTGGTGGAGGACTACGCCTTGCGCAAATTCCATGTGCGCTTTGGCGCCAATGCCGCGCTGCCCGATTATTTCGTCACCGCCCAGAATCTGAGTCCGGCCGATCATTTGGCGGTGCAGGCCGCCGCCCAGCCCTTTATCGACTCGGCGATTTCCAAGACCATCAATGTGCCGCGCGAAATTTCCTTTACGGACTTCGAGAATGTCTATCGCCAGGCCTACGAAAAGGGTTGCAAGGGTTGCACCACCTATCGGCCCAACGAGGTGACCGGTTCGGTGCTTTCCGCGACGCCTGCGTTCGAGGAGCCGAGGGACGCGGTGCCCGCGGAAGCCGCCATCAGCGATGAGCCGGAATTGCCGCTGCCCCTGCCGGAACCCCGGAATAATGGGCCGCGCATGGTACGCGGCGATGTGGTGTATATGACCAAGCCGCTGGACCGGCCGGAGACGCTGCTGGGCCGCACCTACAAGATCAAATGGCTGGAAAGCGATCACGCCTTCTACATCACCATCAACGATATCGAGAAAGACGGCCGCCGCCGGCCCTTCGAGGTCTTCATCAATTCCAAGAACATGGAAGCCTATGCCTGGGCGCTGGCCTTGACGCGGATGATATCGGCGGTGTTCCGGCGCGGCGGCGATGTGTCCTTTGTGGTGGATGAATTGAAGGCGATTTTCGATCCACGCGGCGGCCAATGGATGGGCGGGCGTTATGTGCCCTCGCTCCTGGCCGCCATCGGCGAGGTCATCGAGCGGCACATGATCGAGATCGGTTTCATGGGCATGCGCCGGCCCACGCCCAAGACAGCCATGCCGCGGGAGGGCGCGCCGGCCAATTTTTGTCCGCGCTGCGGCGAAGCCAGCTTTGTGCATATCGAAGGCTGCGATTCCTGCTTGTCCTGCGGCTATTCCAAATGCGGCTGACATTTTTTATGGTCGCGCGCCCCAACGGAAAACCGCGGATGTCATTGTGTTTAACCCGTCGCCACCGCACTTTTCCGGGTCGGCGCTCCCGATGAACTATTCCTCCCGCTTCTGGCTGTTCGCGCCGCTGGCGCTGCTGTTCGCCCTGGCCGCCTGGGCGATGGCGCATTGGTGGGTGGTCGCTGGCGTGGTGGAGAAAAATCTCAACGCCCTGAACGGCCATCAGGCGGTGCCGGGGATCAGCATTTCCTATGCCGCCAAGACCATCTCGGGCTTTCCCTTTAACATCGATGTGGTGTTCACCGGTTTCGCGGTGCAGGGCCAGGGCGCGCATGGCCCGTTCCGCTGGACAACCGAGAAATTCGCCCTGCATCGGCTGACCTATGGTCCCGCCCAGGACATTTACGAGGCGGCGGGCAACCAAAGCCTGGGCTGGACGGATGGCGGCGGCAAAAGCCATGTCCTGAAATTCCTGCCGGGCTCGCTGCGCGCCAGCACGGTCAGCGATGGGCGCGGCCTCGCCCGCTTCGACCTGGATGTGGTGGCGGCGGGCGGCAGCGATACACAGGGCCTGCCCTTTACGGCGGCGCGGACGCAATTTCATCTGCGCCGCGATCCCAAGACCGATGCCCTGGATCTGATGGTCAAGGCCGAGGACGTCAAAAGCGGCGGAAATATCGCCGGCCGAATGTTTGGCGATCACATCAAAAACCTGACTTTGTACGCCACCCTGACGCAGGGAGAATCCTTTGCGCCGCTGCTGGCGGGGACGGCATCGTGGGCGGAAGCGGTAGCGGATTGGCGCGCCAAGGGCGGCCAGACGGCGATCGGACCGGTGGCGATTTCCTCCTCCGGCCTCAATCTGACCGCCAATGCCTTCAGCGACACCGGCGCCGATCTCACCGGGTTGCTGAATCCGCTTTATTGAGTTGCCTAGCAGCAGCGTAGGCAACCGCGCGGCCAACGCAAAACGTGGCGCTACGCTGACGCTAGCCACCACACTATTGCTGGCCGACGCTTCTATTGATCTTTTTTATCGCGGCCGAAATTGGGGGCGGCGGTGTCCTGACCGGCGCTGATGATGGAACGGCGTATCGCGCGGGTCTGGGTGAAGAGATCGAACAGCGCCTGGCCATTGCCATCGCGCACCCAGCGCTGCAGCCGGCTGAGATCCTCGTTGAAGCGGCCCAGAACTTCCAGCACCGCTTCCCGGTTGTTGAGGAAGATGTCGCGCCACATGGTGGGATCGGAGGCGGCGATGCGGGTGAAATCGCGAAAGCCGCTGGCGGAAAATTTGATCACTTCGCCTTCGGTCACCTGTTCCAGGTCATGCGCCGTGCCCACAATATTGTAGGCGATCAGGTGGGGGACGTGGCTGGTCATCGCCAGCACCAGATCATGATGGGCGATTTCCATCACCTCCACCTGGGCGCCGCAGCCCTGCCAGAATTTTTTCAGATTTTGCACGGCGCTCCCGTCCGCGCCCGGTAGCGGCGTCAGGATGGTCCAGCGCCCATCAAACAGGCTGGCGAAACCAGCTTCGGGGCCGGAAAATTCGGTGCCGGCGATGGGATGGGCGGGAATAAAATGGACGGATTTGGGCACGAAGGGCGCCACGTCCCGGACCACCGCGCCCTTGACCGAACCGACATCGGTCAGGATCGCCCCGGCCTTCAGATGCGGCGCGATGGCCTCCGCCAGATTTTTGTAAGCCCCGATCGGAGTGGAGAGGATGACCAGATCGGCGTCCCGGACGGCGTCTTCGGCCGTCGGCGCGATGGCATCGGTGAAGCCGAGTTTGGCGGCGCGGGCGCGCACATCCTCGCTGATGTCGAAGCCGGCGATCTCACCGGCCAACTTGCCGCGCTTTGTCGCGTGACCGATAGAAGAACCGATCAGGCCAAGGCCGATAATGGCAACCTTGTTGAACATTATTGCCCCATGAATTCCCGGAGCGCCGCCGCCACCAGCTGGTTGGCTTCGGCGGTCCCCACCGTCAGGCGCAAGGCATCGGGCAGGCCGTAACTGCCCATCGCGCGCAGGATCAGGCCGCGCGACATCAGAAACGCATCGGCGGCTTTGGCGTCCCTGGCGCCCTCCGAAAAATGGATCAGCACAAAATTGGCGGCGCTGTCATCCACCCGAAGACCGGTCTTGCGGACCTCCTCTGTCAGCCAGGCGCGCCATTGGCGGTTATGCGCCTGGGCACGTGCGATATGGGCGCGATCCCGGATCGCCGCCGCGCCGACACGCGCCTGGAGCGAGCCGACATTGAAAGGGCCGCGAATACGGTTGAGTATTTCAATCACGGCGGCGGGGGCATAAGCCCAGCCGATGCGCAGGCCCGCCAGGCCATGAATCTTGGAAAAAGTGCGGGTCATCACCACATTGTCCGAGGCGGTGACCAGCGCGGCGCCGTCTTCATAGTCTTCCGCATCAACATATTCGCTATAGGCAGAATCGATCACCAGCAGAACATTGGAAGGCAAACCCTTATGCAGGCGGCGCAGTTCATCGCTTGTGAGATAGGATCCGGTGGGATTGTTGGGATTGGCAATATAGACCAGGCGGGTGCGTGGGGTGACGGCGGCCAGCATGGCGTCCACATCCACCTTGATGGCGCGGTTGGTGACGCGTTCCGGCACGATCACCGGTTTGGCGCTGTTGGCCCGGGCGGCGATTTCATAAAGCAAGAAAGCATGCTGGGAAAAAACCACTTCATCGCCGGGGGTGAGATAGGCCGCGGCCAGCATACTGAGAAGCGGGCCCGATCCTTCACCGCCGCAAATGATACGGGCCGGATCCAATCCCAGCTCCTCGCCGATGGCTTCGCGTAGAATACGGGCCGAGCTTTCCGGATAGATGCCGGCATCCGCGGCGATGGTCTTCATGGCTTCCAGCGCGGCGGGGCCCGGGCCGAAAGGGCTTTCATTGGCGGACAGTTTCCAGATCTCGGCCACCTTGCCGGGCACGGCGGAGCGCCCGCCGACATAGGGCGAGATGTCCAGAATGCCTGGCCTAGGCGCAGGGTTCATGGGCGAAGGCGTCATAAACTCTCCAAAAAGGGGCGTATTGATAGTGGCAGGGAGGGCTAAAAGCAAAGCAGGGAGCATCGGCCAGGAAAAGTGCGCAGCGGTTTTCCGCGGGCCGTGCGACCATCGAATAACTGCCATTCGTTGACAGGGGGGCGGAGCGGCCTTAGCTACGGTTTCCCAGGGATTTCAGCATGTCCGAAGCACCCACCTTCCTGCGTCCCGTCACCGCGCCAGCGGCGGACAAGGGTTATATCGTGCGGTTCGGCACCGACCGGCCGTTGAAGCTGGATTGCGGCAAAAGCCTTTCGCCATTCACCATCGCCTATATGACCTATGGCGTCCTCAACGCCGACAAAAGCAATGCCATCCTGATTTGTCATGCGCTGACCGGCGATCAGTTCGTGGCGTCCGATCATCCGGTCACCGGCAAGTCCGGCTGGTGGACCACCATGGTGGGTCCGGGCCAGCCGATCGATACCGACCGTTTCTTCGTGATCTGCGCCAATGTCATTGGCGGCTGCATGGGCACGACCGGGCCGGCGGAAAATGATCCCCTCACCGGCAAGCCTTATGGACTTTCCTTTCCGCTGGTCACCGTCCGCGACATGGTGCGGGCCCAGGCGATGCTGATCGAGCAGTTGGGCATTGCAAAGCTGCTGGCCGTGGTGGGCGGCTCGATGGGCGGCATGCAGGCGCTGCAATGGGCGGCTTCGTATCCCGAACGGGTGCGGGCGGTGATGCCGATTGCCTGTGCCGCGCGCCATTCGGCGCAGAACATCGCCTTTCACGAAGTGGGACGCCAGGCGATCATGGCCGATCCCGACTGGCAGGGCGGCGAATATCAGCTGCGCGGCACCACGCCGTCCAAGGGGCTGGCGGTGGCGCGCATGGCGGCGCATATCACCTATCTGTCCGAGGCGGCGCTGCAGCGGAAATTCGGACGCGCCCTGCAGAATCGCGAGGCGCTGTCTTTCCAGTTCGCCCCGGACTTCCAGATCGAATCCTATCTGCATCACCAGGGCGCCAGCTTCGTGGACCGCTTTGACGCCAATTCCTATCTCTATATCACCCGCGCGATGGATTATTTCGACCTGGCGGCGGACTATGACGGGCATCTGGCCGGCGCGTTCGGGGCGAACGCGCCGCGCTTCTGCATTATTTCCTTCACCTCGGACTGGCTGTTTCCCACCGCCGAGAACAAGAGAATCGCCCATGCGCTGAACGCGGTGGCCGCCAATGTCAGCTTTGTCGAGATCAAGACCGACAAGGGCCATGACTCGTTCCTGCTGGACGAACCGGAGATGTTCGGCACGGTGCGCGGCTTTCTAAACGCGCTGGCCGAGCCATGAGCGCCAGCCTTCCTCATGTAAGCCTGCGCCCCGATCTGGCCGCCATCGCGGCGATGATCCGCCCCGGCACACGGGTGCTGGATGTGGGCTGCGGCGACGGCGCGCTGCTGGAACATCTGCGCGGCAAGGGCGTGGACGGCCGCGGCATTGAATTGTCGCAGCAGAATGTCAATGCCTGCGTGGCGCGCGGCCTTTCGGTGATGCAGGGCGACGCGGACACCGACCTCAATGAATATCCCAGTGGCACCTTTGACGCGGTGATCCTGTCCAACACCATCCAGGCGACGGAGAAGCCCCGGGTGGTGCTGGACCATCTGCTCCGCATCGGACGGCGCACGGCGGTGTCGCTGCCCAATTTCGGCTACTGGAAAGTGCGCGCCTCGCTTCTGGCCAGCGGCCGCATGCCACGCACCAGGAATCTGGATTATTCCTGGTTCGATACCCCCAACATCCATCTCTGCACCCTGTCGGATTTTCTGGACATGACGCGGCTGTGCGGAGCGGCGGTGGTCGAGGCCCATGCCCTGAACGAAAAAGGCGAGACCCGCCGGATTCGCCCCGACGCCATTTTGAAAGGCGGTTTGGGCGGCCCCAACCTGCTGGCGCCGGGTGCCATTTTCCTGTTGAAAAAAGCTTAGGTATCCCGGCCCGCGGGGTTGAGCCGCGCCGGCCGCGCGCCGCTGGGCACGGGGGTGGGGCCGACCGGCGCGTATAGCGACTTGGTCGCCTCAACCAGATGAACGCCCCCCAAGCCGGGAAAAATCCGGCGGCCGAAACGTTCCCAGCCCGCGCCCGTGCCGATCAACGATTTGGCATGAAAAGGTGGCACATACAGGGCGCGATCCCAGCCGGTGGGCTCGAACAGCACGTCGCGCAATATCACGTCCAGTTCATGGCGGGAAAAGGGGCGGCCCTGGCCGAAGGGCGACCAGTCCACCTGCGCCCACAGGCTGGCGCGGTTGGGCGCGACCAGGAGCAGTTTTCCTTCCGGCGCCAGCACCCGCCAGAGCTGGCGCAACAGCGGCCTCAAACTTTCCGCCCCTTCCAAGCCATGCACCACCAGCACCCGGTCAAAGAAAGCATCGGGAAACGGCAAGGCGCTTTCTTCCACCATGGCGGTCAGGCATTTGGGCGCCGGCCAGGTGGTAGCGCCCATATGGGCCGGCATGGCGGCAACGCCGCGCTCCGCTTCCAGCAGAAAAGGCCGCAGATAGGGCGTGGCATAACCGAAGCCAAGCAGCCTTTGGCCGCTGACATTGGGCCAGATCTGACGCAGGCGGCGCAGCAGGATGCGCCGCGCCACCGCGCCCAGATGGCCGTCATAAAACTCGGCAAGCTCGCGAACATAGAGCTGCATGGCCATAGGGGTAGCCTTAAGAGCGTTAACGTTCAACGCATCCCCTGATAGCCTGCCGGCAAAAAGGAGCTCCCGTGACGCTGGAAATCGCGATCGTGCCATGCCTGACCGATAATTACGCCTATCTGGTGAAGGCGGGGGGAGCCTGCGCGGTGGTGGATCCGTCCGAGCCGGGGCCGGTCAAGGCAGCCCTGAAGGCGCGAGGGTGGAGGCTGACCCATATCCTCAACACCCATCATCATCTGGATCACACCGGCGGGAATATGGCGCTGAAGCAGGAGTTCGGCGCCATGGTGGTGGGGCCCCAAAAAGACGCAGGGCGCATTCCGGAGATTGATATCGGAGTGGAGGAAGATGGCGGCTGGGAATTTTCCGGAATGCCGGTCCGGATTCTGGAAGTGCCCGCCCACACGCGCGGCGCAATCACCTTTGTGATGGACGGCAACGCCTTCACCGGCGACACGCTGTTCGCCATGGGATGCGGGCGCCTGTTCGAGGG
Source organism: Rhizomicrobium sp. (assembly GCA_035568995.1). GTDB lineage: Bacteria > Pseudomonadota > Alphaproteobacteria > Micropepsales > Micropepsaceae > Rhizomicrobium. Next base: position 77,811 of record DATMNL010000003.1, read on the forward strand.
CGATCCCGCCATGATGTGGGCGAGCCTCAGCAAACTGATGAGCTTGCCCGACTCGACCAGGATTTATTGCGGCCATGAATATACCGAGAATAACGGCCGCTTCGCGCTGACGCTGGAGCCGGGCAACAAGGCGCTGGCTGCGCGAATGAACGAGGTGCGGGCGGCGCGCGCCAAGGGTGAGACCAGCATGCCGTCCACCATGGGGCTTGAGCGCGCCACCAATCCTTTCCTGCGCGTGGGCTCGGCGGAAATCCGCAAGAACCTGGGCATGGAAAATGCCGGCGATGTGGGCGTGTTCGGCGAGATACGAAAACAGAAGGACCGCTTCTAGTCGGCTTTGGCTTTCTTGTCGGAGTCGCCATGGCCGAAGGGGGCGGTGACGACGGCGCCAACCACATCCACCGTGGCGCCGACCGCTGTGGTGGTGACGTCCACTGCCGTGGACGCGACATGATAGACAGCGCAGCCGGAAAGGCCGAGCGCCAAAAAGGCGGAAACGATGAGAGCGGCGCGCATGAATGGTCCCCCAGCATTTTCAGGAAAAGTGTGAAGCGCTTTTCCGCAGAAAATGCGACAATTAAAGACGTACAGGAGCGTAGAATGTCCTGCAATGGTCGGAAAAGGCGAAGGGGAAATGCCAGGCTTTCAGACACTTTTTCCGACATTATTATACAGCGCACGCATCCGCTGCCCACGCGGGTTGGCCCAAACCTGTCTTGCCATCGCGGCCGAAGACAAAGCAGGGCGGCGTTGGGCGCGAGAACATGGTTACGGCGGATATACCTCGTATGCCTCGCTGAATGACCTGACGTCACGCGCCACGGTTTTCGCCGAACTGGAGAAAGCCATTGCCGATCACGTAGCTGGATTCGCGCGCAAATCTGATTTCGATCTTTCCGGACGCAGGCTGCAGCTGGACAGTCTATGGATCAATGTCATGAATAAAGGGGCGACCCACACACCCCATATTCATCCCCATTCCGTGGTCAGCGGCACCTATTATGTGACGGCGCCGCCGGGTTCCGGCGCGATCCGCTTTGAAGACCCCCGCCTGGCCATGCTGATGGCCGCCCCACCAAGGAGGAAAAATTCCCGATTGGAGAACCGGACTTTCGTGGACGTGGCGCCAAAGCCGGGAATGCTGCTGTTGTGGGAAAGCTGGCTGCGGCATGGGGTGGACGCGAATGCCGGCAAAAGCCAGCGCATCTCGGTGAGCTTCAACTTCGCCTAGCGACAGCGTAGTGGCGCCGCGATAGCGGGTGACGCGAATTTAAATAGGCTAACGGGATGGCTTAAGCGCATGGCGGCAGCACGGCACCGGGTGCTATAATCCTAAAAAATAAGGGGTGCCCAGGATGAAAAAACTTTCCGCCATATTGACCACGACAATTTTGCTGATCGCGCCAGCCGCCTTCGGGCAGACACCGGCCGCGCCGCCGCCGCCGATCAATGTGCTGGCGCAGTCGAGCGAATATCGCTTCCAGCTGGATTTTCATGTCAATGACGCGGCGCTGGCCAAGATGCTGCCCGCCGGATGGATTTCCGGCGCCGCCACCCAGGGCCCGGCCAAGGACGCCAATATGCGCCTGATCTTCATTGATGCCGGCAATATCGTGGGACCGGACAACAAGCCGCTCGGCAAGGGCACCGACCTGATGGCCATTCTTGCCGCGCCGGTGAAGCAGAGCGAAGGCGGGGCGGTCGGGCAGATGATTTTGGGCGGCCTCACCCAGAATGACCCGCAAGCGGCCTTTGGTGTGCTGAGCCAGGCCAGCGGCGCGAAAGTGACACGCACCATCGCCACCGCCAATGGCGCGACTATGGTGACGGAGGACTGGGATCTGAGCGGCGCGGGCGGGGCGCATGCGGCGCTGCATGTGAAATATACCAGGCTGCCGGCCAACAAAGGCGCGGGATCTGCCAATTTCTACAATCCCGCCGATCCCAAGGCGGTGCAGATTTTCCGCACCGAACAGGTCACCGACATCACCCGCAACGCCACCACCAATCCACCCGACCGGGTGGCAGAATTCACTTACAAGGCGTCAGGCGGAAAATTCGCCGCCCTGTTCGATGGCAGCGAAAAAGCCCTGAGCTGGGATTCGCAGCCGGTCTATTCCAGGATCGTCGGCACGCCGGTTCCGTAACTCAGAACACAGAGGGGAGGCGTCATGCACATTTTCACCGGTACGATTGAAATCCAGATGCTGTGCTGGAGCGTGGTGCTGGGTCTTGTCCAGCTTGTCATCGCCACCAGCCTGGCGACGATAGATCAGGGCCTGCCTTACAACCTCAGTCCACGCGATCTGCCGCCGCCGCCTGTCAGTGTCATGACGCGCCGGTTCCAGCGCGCTTTCGGAAATTTCCGCGAGACCTTCGTCTATTTCGCGGTGGCGGTTCTGCTGGTCACGCTGACGGCCAGCAGCAATCCGACGTCCGCGCTGGGGGCGCAGATCTATTTCTGGGCGCGGCTGATTTATGTGCCGGTTTATGCGGTCGGCATACCCGTGGCGCGTACCATCGTCTGGGGGGTATCCATTGTCGGTCTGGTCATGGTCCTGCTGGCGGTACTGGAATAGTGTTTTCTGCAATCCTTCCGAACCTCAGCGCTCCTCGCCAAACCGGCGAAGAAGCGTGCTTAGCCGTTCCGGAAGACGCGGGACATTATATTCCCGGTCCCAGGCGGTCTTGGCCTCAGATAATATTTTTTCCTGCAGCTCGCGCGGCAATGCCGCCCAGGACACGATCAGGGCGCTGCCCAGCCGGCGCACCAGGCATTCTTCTTCGGCGGGATATCTGAACTTCTTTTCTTCGACAAATGGCATAGCGCTCTCGTTTTAAAATAGTTGCTGGTAATTCCGGGGAAGGTGCGAAGCCTTGCCGCGACGGATAGGGGAGCAATGCTCAACCCCAAGTATGTCTGGAATAAGGAAATCGAGTTTGGGAATGGGCGATTCCTGTCATGGAACCCATCTCCCCTTTATAGGCGCGAGAGATTTTGTGTCTTGAGCAGGGTTGCCTAGCGACAGCGTAGGCAACGCGCGGAGCACCGCCCTCGCCCGCTATGCGGGCTCGAAGCGGGGCCAGCTTTTCTAATTCGCTCCGCTCATAAGAAAAGCTAGGCCAAAGATCCGCGTCTAGCGCTTTTTCTTGCCACGCTCTTTGCGGGCGGCATACCGGGCATCCCGGGCGGCCTTTTGTTCGGCCTCTTCCCGGGCCTTGCGCGCCTTGGCTTCCTCGGCGGCCTTGATGGCGGCGAGTTTGGCGTCTTCTTCGGCCTTCTTGCGGGCGGCTTCGATCGCCACCTTGTTCTTTTCCGCTTCGATGGCGGCGAGGCGTTTTTCCTCGGCGCGCTGCTTCTGGCGTTCTTCACGGGCGGCGGCCACGGCCAGGCGCTCCCTGGTGCGCTCATCGGCGCCGGCCTTGGCGGCCTCGGCGCGGGCCTTGGCCTTGGCCAGCATTTCGGCGCGCGCCTTGGCGGCGTCTTCCAACCGGTTGGAGAATTTGGATTCGTCGCGGCGGGCCATTAGTTGTCCAAAAAGCTCCTGAGTTTTCTTGAACGGGAGGGGTGCTTGAGTTTGCGCAACGCCTTGGCTTCAATCTGGCGGATACGCTCGCGCGTCACGCTGAACTGCTGGCCGACTTCTTCCAGCGTGTGGTCGGTGTTCATGCCGATGCCGAAGCGCATGCGCAGCACGCGCTCCTCGCGCGGGGTGAGGGTCGCCAGCACGCGGGTGGTGGTTTCGCGCAGATTCGCCTGGATGGCGGCGTCGATCGGCAGCACCACATTGGGGTCCTGGATGAAATCGCCCAGATGCGAGTCTTCCTCGTCGCCGATGGGGGTTTCGAGGCTGATCGGCTCCTTGGCGATCTTGAGGACCTTGCGCACTTTTTCCAGCGGCATGGCCAAGCGCTCAGCCAGTTCTTCCGGCGTCGGCTCGCGGCCGATTTCATGCAGCATCTGGCGGGATGTGCGCACCAGCTTGTTGATGGTCTCGATCATGTGTACCGGAATGCGGATGGTGCGCGCCTGATCGGCGATGGAGCGGGTGATGGCCTGCCGGATCCACCAGGTGGCGTAGGTGGAGAATTTATAGCCGCGGCGATATTCGAATTTGTCCACCGCCTTCATCAGGCCGATATTGCCTTCCTGGATCAGGTCGAGGAATTGCAGGCCGCGATTGGTGTATTTCTTGGCAATGGAGATGACCAGGCGCAGATTGGCCTCGATCATTTCCTTCTTGGCGACGCCGGATTCGCGTTCGCCCTTCTGCACCGTCTGGACGTTGCGGCGGAATTCGGAGACCGACTGGCGGGTTTCCTGGGCGAGCGACTGGATGTCTTCGCGAAGGGCCCTGACCTTTTCGCGTTCCTCGGTGACGAAGTCGTGCCAGCCGAGACCGGAAAGACGGCCGACACGGCGCGCCCAGTTGGGATCGAGCTCGTTGCCGAAATACTGTTTGAGGAAGTCGGCGCGGTCCACGCCATGGGCCTCGGCCAGGCGCAAAAGACGTCCTTCCAGCGAAACCAGGCGGCGGTTGATGCCGTACATCTGGTCGACCAGGGCTTCGATGCGGTTGTTGTTGAGCTTGAGCGACTTGACCAGATCCATGGTCTCGTTGCGCAGCTTCTTGAAACGGCGTTCCTGGCCGGTGGAAAGCTCGTCGCTGGCCAGCGCCGCCTCGACCGATGCGTCCTGCAGCTTGCCCAGCTTTTTGTAGAGCGCGGCAATGGCGTCGAGGGATTCCAGCACCTGGGGCTTGAGGGCCGCTTCCATCGCCGACAAGGGCAGGTTGCCTTCATCGTCGAAATCATCGCCATCGGCGGCGGGGTCCACGGCAGCGGTCTCGCCGCCTTCGCCTTCGGCGCCTTCCGGCTTGGGTGCGGTCGGCGGCGGCGGTACGGGCTTCTTGAATTCGGGCGCCTTGAATTCCGGCAGCGAGGCCATGGCGCCGGTCAACGGCGTGGGATGCAGGGGCTGGCCGTCGGGGCCAACCGGCGGCGGCACCGGCGCGGGCTGGCCATCGGGGCCGGCGCCATACATGGCTTCCAGGTCGATAATATCGCGAAGCAGAACCTTGCCTTCGTTGAGTTCGTCGCGCCAGACGGTGAGCGCCTCGAAGGTCAGCGGCGATTCACACAGCGCGCCGATCATCAATTCGCGGCCCGCCTCGATGCGCTTGGCAATGGCGATTTCGCCTTCACGCGACAGGAGCTCGACCGAGCCCATCTCGCGCAGATACATGCGCACCGGGTCGTCGGTGCGGTCATATTGCTCGCCCGACTTGGCGGTGGTGGCCAGCGCCTTGCTGCCCTCGGCCAGAGCGGGAAGGGTTTCACCCTCCGCTTCTTCGGCTTCCTCGCTTTCGATGACATTGATGCCCATCTCATTGAGCATCGCCATGGTGTCTTCGATCTGCTCGGAAGACGTCTTGTCGGAAGGCAGGACCTTGTTCAGTTCGTCATAGGTGACATAGCCGCGCTGCTTGGCGCGCGCGATCATCTTGCGTACGCCGACATCGGACATATCCAGCAGCGGAGAATCTGCATCGCCGGGGGTTTCGCTCTCGCCCGGCTTCTTGGGCGGAATCTTGGCGCCGGGCTTTACCAGTGGGGCCGGGACGATTTTCTTGGCGTCACCCTTGAGCGGAGTTTTTCCCTTCTTGAGTTCGGCCTCGAGTTTGGCGTTGCGGGCGGCCTTGGCGGCTTCCCATTTCTTGAGCTCAGCCTTGGTCAGCGGCCTGGAGGCAGCCTTGACCGGCTTGGGAGCCGGCTTTTTGGGAGCAGGCCTGGCCGACTTCTTGACGGCCGCATTTTTCATGGCAGCTGGCCTGGCGGCCGTCTTTTTCAAGACGGGCTTGGACTTGGCTGGCGTTTTTTTAGGCAAATTCGACTTGGTCACCAAAATTCATTCCTATTGTCCCCTACTATAGGGGCGCAGTGTATGCTTTTGGCGATCTATTCGCCGGAAGAGCGCAACAAACGCCGTGCTTCCTGCCAACTTTCTTCGCTGGCCTCACTGCCCAGACGTTGGAAGGCCCGGGCCCGTTCCGGTTCCCATTCGGCCATCTCGCGCAAATCGCCAGCGGCACGCAGAAAACGGGCTTCGGTTTCGTGCATGGCTTCGTCCTGATCGTTCTCGCGTGTGCCGAGACGGGTCAGCAATTCGGCCATTCCCTGATGGAGTAAATGGTTCAAAACCGGCGGTTTTTCAAGGCTTGAGCCGGAGGCGGCGAGGTTTAAAAGCTCGTGCCGCAGCCTGTCAAGCGAGGGGTCCAGGAAAGGCAGACTGGCCACCAGCTCACCTTGGGACAAGGCAAGGGCCGGGTGGCTCAAAAGCAGGGTGGCAAGTTCCGCCTCTTTGAGCTTCCGGGCGGCATCACTCGACTGTCTCTTGGCCCCAATTGCGCCAATCCCCTCTGCAGCTCGTTTTGGCGGAGGGACAGGGGGAAGGGGCCGACGAATGGCAATTCTCCCTTGATCGTCAACAGGCGGCTGGTGGGAGCTTTGTGCGGAGGCCTTAATGGTCAAATTCGAGCTTTTCAATGCTGACGAAACTCCAGCGGTGGCATAGGCCGGGCGGTTCCTGTCAACATAGGGGCGGCTCCGCCCAGCCGCGGCGGGAGCCTTCCGCGCCTTGAAACTGTCAAACACCTTTTGTTCGAAATCGCGGCGGTAATAATCGGCGATCTTGCCGTCGGTGATCTGGCTGACAATTTCACGCAGGCGCTGTTCCAGGCCGGCCCGGCGCTCTGGGGTGGAAAAATCATGGCCTTCGGTTTCAGTGCGCCATAGAACTTCGGATAAGGGCAGCGCCGCCTCCAGGATTTTTCCCATGCCGGCGGAACCGGATTTGGCGATCAGCGTGTCGGGGTCTTCGCCAGCAGGCAGGAAGGCAAAGCGCAGGCTGAACCCAGCCTTCAGGTGCGGCAGCGCCAGATGGGCGGCGCGGTGCGCGGCTTTCAATCCGGCGGCATCGCCGTCAAAAGCCAGTACAGGTTCGGGCGTGGTGCGCCACAGAAGCTGGAGCTGATCGTCGGTGAGCGCGGTGCCCAGCGGCGCCACGGCATGGGCAAAGCCGGCCCGCACCAGGGCAATCACATCCATATAGCCTTCGGCCAGGATGACAGTGCCCGCCTTGATCGCTGCCGCCCGCGCGACATGGAAGTTGTAGAGATTGAAACCCTTTGAAAACAACGTGTTTTCGCCGCTGTTGATGTATTTCGGTTTGGCATCGGCGGTGAGGCCCCGGCCGCCGAAGGCGATGGTGCGGCCGCGGGCATCGGCGATGGGAAACATCAGCCGGTCGTAAAAGAAATCACGCATGGGGCGGTTCTCTTCTGCGGGGCGCGCCAGGCCCGCCGCGATCATGTCGTCCTGGGTGATGTTCTTCGACGTGAGAAATTCGATCAGCGCATGGCCGTTTGCCGGCGCATAGCCCAGGCGGAATTGTTTGGCGGCGGCGCCATCAAGGCCACGGGTTTTCAGATAGTCGCGCGCCTCCCGCCCCGATGCTTCGCGCAACTGGCTTTCATAGAAAACAGCGGCCAGCTCCACGATCTCGTAAAGCGATTTCTTTTTGACTTCCCGCGCTTCGTCGTCAGGCGACCAGGCGGGAAGTTCGACACCGGCCTCGCCCGCCAGCTTCTGCACGCTTTCGGGAAAGCTGAGACCTTCGGTTTCCATCAGCCATTTGAAGCCGTCACCGCCCGCGCCACAGCCGAAGCATTTGTAGGTGCGGCGTTCATTTTCCACTTTGAAGCTGGGTGATTTTTCGGCATGGAAGGGGCAGCAGCCCCACATCACCCGGCCCTTGCGGACCAGCTTCACCCGCCGGCCGACGAGTTGGACAAGGTCGGTCCGCCGCCGGATTTCCTCAAGCAGGCCTTCGCCATAGCGCATGGGGACAATGTAGGCGTTCCGAGACAAAAAAGCGCTGATTTAGGTACGGAATCCTGTGAATCCGTGAGCCGCGGCGCGCGAAGCGTGTGAGCAGGTCCGGCGGACCTGCGAAAGCGGCGAACGCCGCGATCTCGGGCGAGCGGCTGCAGGCTATCTATTTGGAAGCAGAGAGAATTTCCTTCACCGCCGCACCGGCTTTGGCGAAATCCATCTGGCCGGCATAGCGTTCTTTCATGGTCGCCATCACCTTGCCCATATCCTTGATCGAGGCGGCGCCGAGTTCGGCGATCACCTTGGCGGCTGCCGCCTTGATGCCGGTCTCGTCCATCTGGGCCGGCATGAAGGAACGGATGATAGCGATTTCCTCGCGCTCGGCGGCGGCGAGTTCCGGCCGCTTGCCGGCGTCAAAGGCGGTGGCGGATTCCTCGCGTTGCTTGATCATCTTGGCCATCAGGCCCAGGATTTCGTCATCGCCCAGAAGATCGCGGCTGGTCTCGGTGCGGGCGGCGATGTCGCGGTCCTTGAGGGCGGCCAGCACCAGGCGCAGGGTGGCAAGGCGGCGGGCGTCCTTGGCCTTCATCGCCTCTTTCATCGACTCGTTGAGCTTTTCGCGCAGGGACATCGAATTTGCCTTTTGGGAAAGCGGGAACCTACGCGAAAGTGTGGACAAGTACAACGCATTGAAAACGCAGGGTTTGTTTGCGCAAAAGGCTGGTTGACCCGCAGACCCTGCATCCCTATTTTCGCGCAAATCCAGGGACATTGCCGATGGCCGAAACCAAGCTCTCTTTGTCGCGCGGGGGCATCATGCTGGCCGACGGCACGTTCATTGAGGGCGTTGGTTTCGGCGCGGTGGCAAGCGCAGTTGGCGAAGTCTGTTTCAACACCGCCATGACCGGCTATCAGGAAATCCTCTCCGATCCGTCCTATGCCGGGCAGATCGTGGCCTTCACCTTTCCCCATATCGGCATTGTCGGCGCCAATGAGGAGGATATCGAAAGCCTGACGCCGGCAGTGCGCGGGCTGATCGTGCGCGCCGATGCCGAGCATCCCTCCAATTACCGCAGCCTGGCGGCGCTGGACCGCTGGCTGAAGACGCACAATATTCCGGCAGTGGCGGGAATCGACACGCGGGCGCTGACCAGCCTGATCCGCGAAAAAGGCATGCCGCATGGCGCCATCGTCAATTGCGGCCCCACTTCTGAATCAAACAAGGCCACTTGCGACAGAGATGCGCTGCTGAAACAGGCCAGGGCATTTGGTGGCCTGGTGGGGCTGGACCTCGCCAAGGAGGTCACCTCGCGCCAGATGTATCGCTGGAACGAAACGCCCTGGGCCTGGAATGAAGGCTACGGTAAGGAATCCAAAACCGATTTTCGCGCCGTGGTGCTGGACTATGGCGTCAAGCGCAACATCTTAAGATTGCTGGCGGGCAAGGGCGCCGACATCACCGTGCTGCCTGCCAGCGCCACGCTTGACGATGTGATGAGCCACAATCCCCATGGCGTGCTGTTGTCGAACGGTCCCGGTGATCCGGCGGCGACGGGCGAATATGCCATCCCCACCATCAAGGGCGTGGTGGACAAAGGCATTCCCACTTTCGGCATCTGCCTGGGCCATCAGATGCTGGGCCTGGCGCTGGGCGGAAAAACAAAAAAAATGGCCCAGGGTCATCATGGCGCCAATCATCCGGTGAAAGATTTGGAGACCGGCAAGGTCGAGATCGTTTCCATGAATCACGGCTTCACGGTGGACACCGCGACCCTGCCCAAGGGCGTGAAGGAAACGCACGTCTCGCTGTTCGACGGCAGCAATTGCGGATTGCGGCTGGAAGGCGCCGATGTCTTCAGCGTGCAATATCATCCCGAGGCTTCGCCCGGGCCGATGGATTCGCACTATCTGTTTGACCGGTTTGCTGAGGCGGCGAAAAAGAGGGCTTAACCCCTGTCATTCCCGGCCGAGCATTGCGTCAGCAATACGAGGGGAAGGGAACCTAGGCGTTGAACCAAGCGAAGATGCTAGAGGGTTCATTAAATGCAGCAAGATCACCGCGCATTGATAAATGTTGAAGCCATCCGGATGCAGTTTCGCCCTCGGCGCATCACAACGCTATTTGTAGGTGAATCTGCGCCGGCCAGCGGTGATTTTTTCTATTACGGAAATAGCAATATGCTGCGCTATATGAAGAAGGCAGTAGAATCCGTCTTTGGAGGAAGTGACGACTTCCTCGGTACTTTCAAAAGTTATGGCTGGTATCTAGATGATCTCGTTTTAACGCCCGTGAATCAACTCAATCCAAAAGAGCGGAGAAAGAGGTGCTGGAGCGCGAAAACCGGTTTAACTGCCAGAATTGCGGAATATCAGCCTGCCGCAATTGTGTCTCTAATGGTTGGGATCGAGAAAATCGTTGAGGCCGCGTCACTCGAAGTTAAATCTACCGCGAGCCGGTTCTCTGTCCCCTTTCCAGGAAATGGGCAGCAAACTCGGTTTCATTCGAAAATGATCGAGATTCTTCCCGATCTTCCGAAGTTATGACTCGCTTGCGCATCTGGGTCTCCTTCCCTCGACGCGCTATCGCGCGTCTCGCCGGGGATGACAGTTAAGAGCTAACGCACTAACTCGATAGCGTCGAAGTCGGATTCTTGGGTGGAGGGGGTCGGCAAATCCATGCGAAGACGATTGTTGCCGATGCCCACCAGTGCGCCGACCTGATCGTCGGGCGTTGTTTCGGCGCCCAACGAGGGACGGCGGCCGGAATAGCGATGCAAGGGTTCGCCCCTGGCGCTTTGGGCGCCGATATAGACCCAGAGGCCGCCCTGTTCGGGATAAAGATATCCCGCCATGCGCTGGGTGCCCTGTTTCTGGAACCAGATTCCATCATTGCGCTTGGAAATGCTGCAGGAAATCCAACTGAACACGGCATAGCCGGTCATGCCGCCCAGTTTCATCTGGCGGCAACGCCAGGCGCCGTACAGCGCCTGCTCCGGCACGCCATGGGCGTCAGCCTCGAAGGTTTCCTTGATGGCGCCATAGTCACCGGTGCCGCCACGCGTTTGCGCCTGCCGAACCGCATCGCCGCGCGCGGCCTCAAGGCCGGTGAGGCGGCCGGCATCATAATTGGTGATCTGTTCGCGCCAGTCGGCAAAGGCCGATCCCGTCAGCGCGAGGAGCGCGACAAGGGCGAGGGTTAATCTATGCGGCGCCGTTTTCGTCATGGCCATTCTCCGGCGGCGTCCAGCCCTTCAGGTCCGCGGTCGGCGGCATACCGACCACGTTGAAGCCGGCGTCGACGAAATGCACTTCGCCGGTAACGCCGCCCGACAGGCCACTAAGCAAATAAAGTGCCGCGCCGCCGACATGGTTAAGCTCCACCGAGCGTTTCAAGGGGGCGTGGCTCTTGTTCCACTTGAACACCACGCGCGCATCGCCCACGGCGCTTCCCGCCAGGGTGCGCATTGGCCCGGCGGATATGGCGTTGACGCGAATATTGTCCTGGCCCAGGTCGGCCGCGAGATAGCGCACACTGGCTTCCAGCGCCGCCTTGGCCACACCCATCACATTGTAGTTCGGCATCACACGCTGCGCCCCCAGATAAGTCAGCGTCACCATGGCGCCGCCGTTCGGCATCAGGCTTGCTGCGCGGCGCGCCACGGCGGTAAAGGAAAAGCAGGAAATATCGAGGGTTTTGAGAAAATTGACCCGCGTGGTTTCGATGTAGCGGCCCTTCAATTCCTTGGCGTCGGAGAAGGCAAGCGAATGGACCAGAAAATCCAGCCCGCCCCATTTTGCTTTCAGTTCGGCGAAGACCGCGTCGAGTTGTTCGTCATTTTCGACATCGGCGGGCAGCACGATCGAACTGCCCAGGCTTTCCGCCAGCGGCTTCAGCCGCTTGGCCTGGGCGTCGCCCTGGTAGGTGAAGGCGATGGTCGCGCCCTGCCCGGCCAGCACCTGGGCGATGCCCCAGGCAATGGAATGATCGTTGGCCACGCCCATGACCAGGCCGCGCTTGCCCGCCATCAATCCCGTTTTGGCCTCAGCCATCATGTCCTCGCGCGGTGTTTTCTGTTCCATTGTGGGACATCACTTCTCTAGACGCTGGAAGACCAGCGAGGCGTTGGTGCCGCCAAAACCAAAGGAATTAGACAGCGCGGTATTAATCATGGCGTTGTCAATGCGTTTCCTGACGATATTGGCGCCTTCGACGGCGGGATCGAGTTCCTCGATATTAGCACTTTCGCAGATAAAGCCCGCCTGCATCATCAACAAACAATAGATCGCTTCGTGCGCGCCGGCGGCGCCCTGGCTGTGGCCGGTGAGAGACTTGGTGGCGCTGATGGGTGGAACCTTCGCGCCAAAGACCGCCTTGATGGCGTTGATCTCGGGAATATCGCCGACCGGCGTCGAGGTGGCGTGGGGATTGATGTAATCCACCGGCGCTTTGACATTCGCCAATGCCATCTGCATGCAGCGCACCGCGCCTTCACCCGACGGCGCCACCATGTCGGCGCCGTCCGCCGTGGCGCCATAACCCACCAGCTCGGCGTATATTTTCGCGCCCCGGGCCCTGGCGTGTTCCAGCTCTTCCAGCACCAGAATGCCGCCGCCACCGGAAATGACAAAACCGTCACGGCTTTTGTCATAGGCGCGCGAGGCTTTTTGCGGCGTGGCGTTGAATTTGGACGACATCGCGCCCATGGCATCAAACAATTGGCTCAAGGTCCAGTCCAGCTCTTCGCCGCCGCCAGCGAACATCATGTCCTGCTTGCCCCATTGAATCATTTCATAGGCGTTGCCGATGCAGTTGGCCGACGTCGAACAGGCCGACGAGATGGAATAGTTCACGCCCTTGGTCTTGAACCAGGTGGAAAGATTGGCCGAACAGGTGGACGACATCGCCTTGGGCACCGCGAAGGGACCGACCCGCTTGGGGCTCTTGTTCTCGCGGGTAATGTCGGCGGCGGTAACAATGGCCCTGGTGCTGGGACCGCCCGATCCGACAATTAAGCCGGTGCGGGGATTGGAAATCTCCTTTTCCGTCAAGCCGGCATCGGCGATGGCCTGGGTTATCGCCACCCAGCAATAGCCCGCACCATCGCCCTGAAAGCGGCGGGCGCGGCGGTCCACGATTTCATCGAGGTTCAGCTTCAAGCTGCCATGCACCTGGCTTCGGAAGCCCAGGCGGACATAATCATCCGCCGTGACGATGCCGGATCTGGCGTGACGCAGCGACTCCGTCACCTCACCGGCATTGTTGCCGATGGACGAAACAATGCCGAGCCCGGTTACAACGACGCGACGCATGGGTTCCTTCTTGCCTCACGCCTTGATAAAGCACTGCGTGAGTGAATTGTATCAGACCGAGGCGGGCGCTGCAGTTGCCTGGGCCAGGGCAGCGGCGGCGTCAGTGAACAGGCCAACGCGTATGCCCTTGGCCTCATAGATCACCTTGCCGTCCACCTTCATGATGCCGTCGGCGATGCCAAGCACCAGCCTGCGCATGATCACGCGCTTGAGGTGGATGATGTAGGTAACTTTTTTGGCATTGGGCAAAACCATGCCGGTAAATTTCACTTCCTCCACGCCAAGGGCGCGGCCTTTGCCGATGCCCCCCATCCAGCCCAGGAAAAAACCCACCATCTGCCAAAGCGCATCCAGACCCAGGCAGCCCGGCATGACCGGGTCGCCCTGGAAGTGACATTTGAAAAACCAGAGATTGGGGTTCACGTCCAATTCCGCGATCACTTCGCCCTTGCCGGCCTCGCCCCCGTCTTCGGTGATGGTGGTGATGCGATCGAACATCAGCATCGGTGGCAGCGGCAACTGCGCATTGCCCGGCCCAAACAGCTCACCCCGGGCACAGGCGAGCAGACCCGCCATATCGAAACTGGATTTTCTGTGGGGCTTGTCCAATGTCCTGTCCTTTTGCGAAAGCGGCGCGTTAGCGCCCATATTTTCAAGTGGAAGCCCGGATCGATGTATCAAAAGCTAATCGATCAGGCCGGTTCCAGCATTTCTTGCTTAGAAGCGTTCTAACGTGTAGTCTTCGAAATTATTCTAGCAGGGATCTGGCGGCTTGGGCAGACGCCCGCTCGCCGAAAGGAACCCGCCCGATGGGCAAAACACCGCGGGAAACCAACGTTACGCCGTCCTTCACGGCGGAAAAATTGCGCGCCGCGGGCCTTCGCCCCACCCGCCAGCGCATGGAACTGGCGGGGCACCTGTTTGCCGGCCTCGACCGGCATGTGACGGCGGAAAGCCTGCACGATGAAGTGGTGAATTCCGGCATCAAAGTGTCGCTGGCCACGGTCTATAACACCCTGCACCAGTTCACCGCTGCTGGCCTGCTGCGCCAGGTGGTGGTGGATGCGGCGCGCGGTTATTTCGACACCAATACCGGCGATCATCAGCACTTCTTCCTGGAAGATGAAGGTATGTTGATCGACATTCCAGGCGATGCCATCCAGGTCGCGGGGGTTCCCAGCGCCCCGCCCGGCATGCTGGTGGACCGGGTGGACGTGGTGGTTCGGGTGAGAAGGACCTAATTCAGCCCTTCGGCTGCGTTCGACCCTGGCGCTGCTCACCCCCAATCGGGGCAGTGTCCATAGGGGAAACGGGCCTCCGACGCCTGGCTTCCGGCCGGTTGAGATACTTTAGAATAATTCTAAAAACTGTTGACAGAGGCTGTTTGCAGGGTCAATCTGCCGCCCGGAATTGATCAAGGAGACAGACATGCCCGCTCTGAAAAACACCAAGACTTGGGGAAATCTCAAGGACGCCTTTGCCGGCGAAAGCCAGGCCAACCGCCGTTACCTCTATTTCGCACAGAAGGCGGATGTCGAAGGCTTCAACGACGTCGCCGCCGTGTTCCGCTCCACTGCCGAAGGCGAGACTGGCCATGCCCATGGCCATCTGGAATATCTGGAAGAAGTGGGCGATCCGGCCACGGGTGAGCCGATCGGCGCCACCGACGCCAATCTCAAGGCCTCGATCGCGGGCGAGACCCACGAATATACCGACATGTATCCGGGCATGGCCAAGACCGCGCGCGGCGAAGGCTTTGACGAGATCGCCGACTGGTTCGAGACCCTGGCCAAGGCGGAAAAAAGCCATGCCGGCCGCTTCCAGAAGGCGCTCGACAGTCTAGGAAGGTAATTTTGCGCGCATTTGAAATGGCCGCGCGGATTTTTCTGCGCGGCCATATTTTTTGATGGGAAATTGGCATGGCCGGCCACGAAGGCAGTCTCGACGCTCCAACGCGCCACATCATTGACTGGCAGAAACCGGATTTTTCCGACCCGGTGAAGCTGGATCAGGAGATGCGGCGGGTTTTTGACATCTGCCATGGCTGCCGCCGCTGTTTCAACCTGTGCGATTCCTTTCCCCGCCTGTTCGACCTGATCGACACCAGCCCGAACGAGGAATTGTCCGACGTGAAATCGGAAGATTTCGCTCCGGTGGTGGAAGCCTGCACGCTTTGCGACATGTGCTTCATGACCAAATGTCCCTATGTGCCGCCGCATCCCTTTCAACTGGATTTCCCCCATCTGATGCTGCGCCACCGTTTCGCCGAGGCGAAGAAAGGCCAGGTGGAATTGACCCAGAGGCAGCTTGCCGAAATGGACCGCAACGGCACGCTGGCGCGAGTGGCATCACCGGTCATCAATTGGGCCTCCGACAAATCCAACCGTCCGATGCGGGCGGCGATGGAGAATATGGCCGGCATCGACCGCAACGCGGATCTGCCCAAATTCCACAGCCGCACCTTCATGTCCGCTGACCGGGCCGATCCCATCGAGGCGAACAAGGCTGCGCCCGCTTACAGCAAGCGCAAGGCCGCGCTCTATGCCACCTGCTTCGTCAACTACAACAAGCCGGTCACCGGCATGGCGGCGCGGAGCGTGCTCAATCACATCGGGGTGGAAACCAAGGCTACCTATCCCGGCTGCTGCGGCATGCCCTTCCTGGAACAGGCGGAGCTGTCGCGGGTCGCCGCCAATGCCGCCAAAGTGTCCAAGGAATTGGTCAGGCTGATTGACGAAGGCTATGACATCGTCGCCCTCACCGCCTCCTGCGGGCTGATGCTGAAGTTCGAATGGGCCTTGGTTTGCCCCGATAACCCGGACGTCAAACGCGTGGCGGACGCCACTTTCGACATTGACGAATATGTGGTGGATATCGCGCGCAAGGAAGGCCTGCCGCATGGCATGAAGCCCTTGCCGGAAGGCGTTACTGTGCATCTGGCTTGTCATGCCCGCGCCCAGAATATGGGACCCAAGGCGGCGGAGATGCTGAAGCTGATCCCAGAGACTCCGGTGGATGTGATCGAGCGTTGCTCAGGCCATGGCGGCACCTTCGGCGTGGTCAAGCCCACCCATGACGTGGCCGTGAAAGTGGGCCGGCCGGTGTTCCGCGCCGCGAACACTTTGGCCCGCGGCCATATCGTGTCCGACTGCCCGCTGGCGGCGCAGCATATTTTCAATCACAGCGAAACCCCGGCGCGGGAGCCGGAACATCCGATCCAGATTCTCGCGCGGTCCTATGGATTGTTGGAGGGTGAGTGACGGTTCGCCGAAGGCGAATGGGGCGGTCCGGTGGACCGTCCCGAGTGACGAACGCCGCGAGCCAAAGCGAGCGGCAGGGGGAATGTAAAAGAAGAATTTGAGGAATTAGAAATGCCCGAAACCGCCCGCAAGATAACGCCTGCCGACATCCTGCCGCCGCAGGAATATGATTCCCGCAGAGCCGCGCTGAAGCAAAACCTTCTGCCGATGAAGAAAAGCCGCCGGGTCGAGGTGGGGCCTTTCGCCACTTTCTATTTCGAGAACTACACCACCATGTGGCTGCAGGTGCAGGAGATGCTGCGCATCGAAAAAGGCGGCCAAGAACAGTTGGCGGGCGAACTCGAAGCCTACAACCCCCTGATTCCCCAGGGCGACGAATTGATCGCAACCATGATGCTGGAAATCGAGGACGCGAACCGCCGCCACAACACGTTGCTGACTCTTGGCGGCATCGAGGAGGCGGTGTTCATGGAGATCGGCGGCGAGAAGGTCGCCGCCACGCCAACGGAATATGACGATCGCACCACGGCGGACGGAAAGACTTCATCGGTGCATTGGCTGCGTTTCAAGTTCAGCCAGGAACAGATTGCGCGCTTCGGAACCGAACGCATCGTGATCGGCATCGCGCACCGCAATTACGGCCACATGGCTGTGCTGGGCGAGGATGCGAAGGTCGCCTTGGCCAAGGATTTTTCCTAGAGCTTGACCCGGTCTTCGACGATCTCGCCATAGCGCGCCGGCGTCAACCGCTCATAGTCTGCCGTGACGGGATCGAGCCAGTAGATGGGGTCGGGAAGCGCGGAAGGATCAAAGCCCTCCTTCACCAATTCCACCTTGCGCTGCTTGAAGGTGCCCGTCACCGCGATTTCGGACTGCAGGCGCAGGAAGACCGGCCGCGCATAATGCACCAGCCGCCCCTCAAGTCGGCGCGCCAACCCCCGGACATCGAATAGACCATCCACCACCAGGGCCGCCATGCCGGCGCGGCCATCCATGCCGGGGACCGCGACACCATAGACATTGGCCTCACGAATGCCGGGCACGGTGGAAAGCGCCTCTGTCACTTCGCTGGTGGCGACATTCTCGCCCTTCCAGCGGAAGGTGTCGCCGATGCGATCGACAAAATAGAAATAGCCATAGCGGTCGCGGCGCATCAGGTCGCCGGTGCGAAACCAGGCATCGCCTTTTCGAAAAACATCGCGAAGGATCTTCTTCTCGGTGTCCGACGCCTTGGTATAGCCCTCGAAATTGCGCCCGGCGCGCGCGGAGATACCGCCCACCGCCTCGCCCACTTCATCGGGTTCGCACTCGATGCAAAGGCCGGCCGGCCCGCGCACCGGCGTTTCCTTTTCGACATCGAAGCGCGCCACCCGGGTCGGCAGCAACCACTCGATATATTCCGGCACCCGGCCGACCGCGCCGATGGTGCCGTCATAATTCAGCATCGAGACGTTGCCTTCGGTGGCGCCGTAAAACTCCACAATCCGCGGAATGGCGAAGCGGGACTGGAATTCGCGCCAGATTTCGGGTCTGAGGCCATTGCCGGTGATGGCACGGATATGATGACCGCGCTCGTGCGGCCCGGGCGGCGCGTTGAGCAGGTAACGGCAGACTTCACCGATATAAGTGAACATGGTGGCGTTGTATTTGTGGATGTCGTTCCAGAATTCGCTGACCGAAAATTTCTTTTTCAGGATCAGCGCGCCGCCGCGATTGAAAGCCAACCCCACGGTGCAGACGCCGCCGGTGGCATGGTAGAGCGGCAGGGCGTTATAGATGCGGTCGCTGGCTTTTGGCTCAAGTGCGCCCAGGAAGCCCGTCATCATGAACAGCATCCGCATATGGCTGAAATTGGCGGCCTTGGGCAGGCCGGTGGTGCCGGAGGTGTAAATCAGGAAAGCCCGGTCCTTCAGCGTCACGCCGGCGCGGGGCATCTGGCCCGGCGCCGAGGAAGGCGCCGCGTTCAGCGCGGCATCGAGATTTCCATCATTTCCTTGTGTCCAGACTTGCGGTTTGGCGGTGAAAAAGGGTCCGGCTTCGGGCAGGCAGGCGGCCAGTTCGTCGCCCACAATGACGTGGCGCGCGCCCGCGATTTCAATGGAGTGGGCAAGCGGCTGGCCCCGCTGGTTGGTATTGATCAGGGCGGCTGAGAGGCCCGCCTTGAACAGGCCCAACCAGGCGCAGAGAAAATCCGGGCGGTTCTCCATGAACAGGGCCACGGGATCGCCCTGCTTCAATCCCAGCGACAGGGACCAATGGGCGTATTGATTGGCGCGCGCATCCATCGCGCCATAGCTCATTACGCTGTCCAGATAGTAGATCGCCGGCGCCTGCGGCGTTTTCCTGGCCCAGTCTTCGACAATATCCACGATGCTGTGTGTGGCGTCCGGCTTGATGAGTCTGAGCATCCACAGCGTGCGGGCGATGGTGGAGAGATAGATATATTCGCGCCTTATCGCGGCGAAGAGAGTCATGGCTTTCGTCCTTCAGCGAAGATTGAGCCGCGAATTTGCCTGAGGCAAGGGAGCGTCTTAAACACCGATTATGGACGACGATGTGCTGGATCTGACCGGGCTGAAATGTCCGCTGCCCGCCCTGATGGCCCGCCGGACGCTTGCCCGCCTGGCGCCGGGCACGTGTATCACGATCCTCACCAGCGATCCCCTGGCAGTGGTGGATATTCCCCATATGTGCGGCGAGGAAGGTCACACAGTTGAAAGCGTGACAAGGGAGGAAAGCCGCAGCGTTTTTCGAATCCGGCGAAAGCGTGGAGCCTAAACCGGCGGCGCTGCGGGCGGCGTCACATGCTGGATCACGGCATGGGCATCCAGGGCGCGTGGCTCCTTGGCCGCCTGATCGTCATTCAAGACCACGATCTCGCCATAAGCCTGATAGCGCGTGGTGGTCATGATATCCACGTCGGGACCAAAGGCGCCAAAGCCACCGTAGCCGGCATAGCCCCAGCGAGGACGAAAACGCCAGCCACGGCCCCAGAAGGGATCGGGCGGCCCATATTCCGGAAAAGCGGTGACGTTGGTCTGGGCATTGGTGTCGCGGGTATCAAACAGGAAATGGCTGTAACCGGCCGCCAACGTCACCTCGGCTGCTCGTAACAGAAGGTCATCCTCCACCTGTTCCCGCGGGGTTACCGAATTTCCCGTGAACGTCACGCGCCAGCGGTTGGGGGCGAGCTGCCGGTCGGTATAGCCGGTCTGCTGGCCGGGCCCGCGAGGCGCATAGGGGGCGGGGGTCGCACAGCCCGTCAGCACAGCCAAAAGGACCAAGATGGAGGCTTTCCAGAGGGTTGGTTGGGTCATGGCATGTCTCCGGGCGACACTCTTATAGGTAGGTAACCACCGAGAGGAGGGCAAGTTTCCGTTTATTCTCATTCTGTTCAGGCTGGCTTTTTTTGTTTCCAATCAAGCCCCCTTGCCAATAAAGGCCGGGCATAAGAAGGTCTACTGGTGCGCCGCAACACAGCCTGCCTGCGGACCATGATAAGCGCCGGATTGCGTCGTCCCGGGGTGGGACGGCGTTAAGAGAAGCCAAGGGGACCTCACCTTCGCCATGTTGGGTTACACCCTGTCTTTCGCTCTCGCCCTGATTCTCATCGCCGTCAGCATGCTGTCGGTGCAGCTCGCGACGCTGGCATGGGTGCGTGTGACGCGGCCCGCACCCAAGGTGCCGATGGCCGAACTGCCCGACTCCGATCTACCGCATGTGCTGGTGCAATTGCCGGTCTGCAATGAAGGCTATCTTGCGCTGCGCGTCGCCGCCGCTGCCTGCGCGCTGGACTGGCCGCAGGGCCGCCTTGCCATTCAATTGCTGGATGATGGCGATGAACAGACCCATGCGGCGCTTGCCGTCGAAGTTACGGGCATAGCGCCCGCCGGCGTCAATCTGCAAATCCTGCGGCGCGGCACCCGCGATGGTTTCAAGGCCGGCAATCTGGCCTTCGGCCTGTCGCATTGCGATGCGCCCTATGTCGCCATCTTCGACGCCGATTTCGTGCCGTCGCCGGATTTCCTGCGCCGCACCGTGCCTGCGCTGGTCGCCGACAAGGACCTGGCCTTTGTCCAGGCGCGCTGGGGTCATAACAATCGCAACCTCAACTGGCTGACCCGAGTGCAGGGACTTTTGCTGGATTCCCATTTCGCGGTGGAGCAAGAAGCGCGCTTCCGCGCCGGCCTGCCCATGTCGTTTAACGGCACCGCCGGCGTGTGGAATCGCGTCGCCATCGAGCAGGCGGGCGGTTGGACCGGCGACACCCTGACCGAAGATCTGGACCTGTCCATGCGCTGCGTGCTGCAGGGCTGGCGCAGCGCCATGCTGCCGGATGTCGAGGTGGCGGGCGAATTGCCGCCGACAGCCGCGGCTTGGCGGGCGCAACAGGCGCGCTGGACCAAGGGCCATGCCCAATGCGCCCGCAAGCTGCTGCCGATGGTGTGGAACAGCGCCCTGCCGTTCTGGAAAAAGACGGCGATGACGCTGCAGATGTGCCAGTTCGCCTTTTATACCCTGGCTTTCATGAGCGCGGCGATCTCGCTGTTCATGATGTCGGTGGGCCTGCCGCCCTATCCGGCCGTAGCGATCCTGGGCCTGATCGTGACCTTTCTGGGCCTGTCCTGTTCGGTCGGCTATCTGTGGCTGGGGCAGCGCATGTTGGGCCGCGAGCAGGAAAGCAAACTTTATCGCGCACTGCTGCTGGCGGTGGTGTTTCCGTCCGGGCTTATCCTGGCCAACACCCGCGCCACACTGGAAGCCTTTTTCAGCACCCGCATGGATTTCAACCGCACCTTCCGCGCAGGCGAGATCGTTACCGGGGGCTGGCGCGGCGCCCCCGAGCTGTTCGTCGGCGTTTTTGTCGCCGCCGTCGCTTTGGCGGAGTCGGCGAACTGGAGCGCGCTGTTCTTCCTGTTCGCCGTATCGGGTCTGGTCTCCATCGGCGCCATGGGCGCGGCCTCGGGCGCGCCGCTGCGGCAGCGGATTACGCCAGGCGAATAGCAACGCGAGCACAGGCCCCGCTCCCCCTTCGGCGCAAAGCGCCTGGAAGGGGGAGATGCCGTAGCTGGCTCTCGAGTCAGCGGAGGCAGAGGGGGTTAATCGATAAAATTCTAAGCAAATGCCTAACCCCGTTTTGGCACGGGCAAGCTTAGCTTAGCCCCGGGTTTTCCGGGCCGGGTTTGGGCATGCAAAAGAGAATATGGGCCGCGGCTGTTATTGCCGCCCCGCTTTTGGCCGGCTGCGTCAACATGGAGGGTAACGAGCCCTCTGACGCATTGTCCCGCGAGCCGGGCCGCAATGTGGTGGAAGAAAGCAGCCAGATACCGCTGCAATGCGTGCCTTTTGCCCGCGCGCATTCGGACGTGAAAATTTATGGCGATGCCTGGACCTGGTGGGATCAGGCGGCGGGCAAATTCCAGCGCGGCGCCGCGCCTGAAAGCGGTGCGGTCATGGTGCTGTCGGGGTACGCCGGACCCGAACGCGGCCATCTTGCGGTGGTGCAGAAAATCATTTCGCCGCGCGAAATCAGGGTCGATCACGCCAATTGGCTGGACGATGGCTCAATCTATCTCAACGATCCGGTGGCCGATGTCAGCGCAGACAATGACTGGAGCGAGGTGAGAGTCTGGAACATCAAGACCGGCGCCTGGGGCGGCAATGTCTATCCCGTTCAGGGCTTCATCCTGCCGAATCAACCCCTCGGACAGGGCATCGCTCAGGCGGGATTTCCCAACGACAACCAATAATTTCAAAGACTTAAATAGGCCCTGCGCCATTCTGCCTCGCCCACTTGTGCGCAGGCCGGGGAGGGATATCGTCCCGGCCTTCGCAGCCCTTCCGCGAAAGGCTAACAGGACGCGCAGCCGCGTTTGTCTCATGCAAAGCCCCACCACAAGGTGAGCACCTTACAACCTCTGCCCGGACTTCAGCCCGATCCGCTCGCGGGTTCGATGGTCGATTCGCCCGCGCCGCAGTCTACCGCGCCCGGCGACCTGCCCAAGGGTCACTTGGCCGCCAATGACCGGCGCAACATGCCGGGGCTGATGCTGGGCGCGATGGGCGTGGTGTTCGGCGATATCGGCACCAGCCCGCTTTATGCGCTGCGCCAGACTGTACTTTCCACCGAAGGCGGCCTTGCCAATCATGTCGCGGTGATGGGTTCGCTCTCCATGATCTTCTGGGCGCTGATCCTGGTGGTGACGGTCAAATATGTTCTCATCATCATGCGCGCCGACAACAATGGCGAAGGCGGCACCCTGGCCCTGGCGGCGCTGGCGCATCGCTCGCAGGGCCTGACCCGGCGGATCAAGGCGACCATCGGCATCGGCGCCATTGTCGGGCTGGCTCTGTTCTTCGGCGACGGCATGCTGACGCCGGCCATCACCGTGCTGTCGGCTGTCGAAGGCATAAGTGTCGAGACGCCGCGTTTCGCACCTCTGGTGGTGCCGCTGGTGGTTGTGATCCTGATCGGCCTTTTCGCGATGCAAAGCCGGGGCACCCACAAGCTCGGCCGGTTGTTCGGGCCGGTCATGCTGTTGTGGTTCCTGGCGCTGGCCGGATTCGGCTTGGCATCCCTGATCAGAACGCCCGCCATCCTAGCGGCGGTCAATCCGCTTTATGCCCTGCAGATGTTCCTGAATGCGCCCTGGGTTGCCTTTGTGTCGCTGGGCGCGGTGGTGCTGGCGGTGACCGGCTGCGAGGCGCTCTATGCCGATATGGGCCATTTCGGAAAACGCCCCATCCAGTATGCCTGGCTTTTTGTCGCCCTGCCGGCGCTGATGCTGAATTACTTCGGTCAGGGCGCGGCCTTGCTGCGCAATCCATCCCAGGCGGCAATCGCCTTCTTCTCGGTGATCCCGCATTGGGCGCATCTGTCCATGGTGTTTCTCGCCACCCTCGCCGCCATCATCGCCAGCCAGGCGGTGATCACCGGCGTCTTTTCGATGACCCAGCAGGCGGTGCAGCTGGGCCAGCTGCCGCGCATGGAAATACGCCATACCTCGGCCACCGATTACGGCCAGATCTATGTGCCGCGCATGAACGCTTTGCTGGCGGTGGGTGTGGTGCTGATCGTATTGATCTTCAAAAGCTCCGGCGCGCTGGCCGCGGCCTACGGCATTGCGGTCACCGGCGTCATGGTGATCGACACCTTCAACGCATCCGTGGTGGCGGGCAAGCAATGGCGCTGGAATGCCGCGCTGGTGATTCTGTTGTTCGGGGCCATGGGCGCCAGCGATCTTCTGTTCTTCATCGCCAATTCACTCAAGATTCCCGAAGGCGGCTGGCTGCCGCTGCTGATCGCCTTCGCGGTTTTTGTCGGCATGGATACCTGGCGGCGCGGCCGGCGGGTGCATATGGACAAGGTGCGTTCGGAATCGCTGCCACTGAACCTGTTTCTGGAGCGTTGCGACAAAAGCACCCAGCGCGTTGCCGGACTGGGCGTTTTCCTGTCGTCCCGCACCGATGTGGTGCCAGGCGCGCTGCTGCACAATCTCAAGCACAACAAGGTTCTGCATGAGCGGGTGGTGATCGCCACCGTGGTGGTCGAGGACACCCCGCTGGTGCCGGCGCAAAAACGCATCGAGGTCGAAAAGCTGGGCAAGGGATTTTACGCCGTGCGCATCCATCATGGATTTTTCGAGACGCCGGATGTGCCCCGGGCCATGGAAGATGCGCGCCGCTTCGGCCTGGCGCTGGATGTCGCCACCGCAACCTTCTTCATTGGCCGCGAGACCCTGGTGCCGGCCGAGCATTCCGAATTGAGCCGCTGGCGCAACTGGCTCTACCGGACTATAGCGGGCAACGCCCTGTCGCCCGCCCGTTTCTATCACCTGCCGCCAAACCGGGTCGTCGAACTCGGAACACAAGTCACCATATAAAAATCAGGGGAAGCCGGGATCATCCGCAATGGACGAACCAGCAATGAGCCGACCATGAGCTTTACCGGCAATGCCCATTCTCTTCCGGTCATTCATTCTCCGGGACCTTCCGCGTTAAAGCGGGATCTTTGGCTGACACTGGGGGCGCTGGGCGTGGTGTTCGGCGATATCGGCACCTCGCCGCTTTACGCCATGGGCCAGAGCGCGCTGGCGGCAGGCGGCGCCACGCCCAGCGCATTCGCGGTCTATGGCGCGCTGTCGCTGATCTTCTGGGCGCTGATCGTGGTGGTAACGATCAAATATGTCGGCTTCATCATGCGCGCGGATAACAATGGTGAGGGCGGGGTGATGGCGTTGGCGGCGCTGGCGCACCGCGCCCCGGTCAGCCGCAGGGTCAAGACCGCCATCGGCATCGCCGCCCTGCTGGGCCTGGCCCTGTTCTATGGCGACGGCATGTTAACGCCCTGCATCACCGTGCTGTCTGCGCTGGAAGGAATCAGTGTGGGCAACGGTGAATTCGCGCCCTTTGTCGTGCCCCTGACGCTCATCGTCCTGATCGGCCTGTTCCTGCTGCAAAGCCGGGGCACAGGGAAGATTGGCAAATTGTTCGGTCCCGTGATGCTGGTGTGGTTCGTGGTGCTCGCGGCGCTGGGCGTCGAGGCGATATTGAAAGCGCCGCAGATTTTGCGCGCCGCCGATCCGCGCTATGGCGTGATGCTGTTCACAGGTGAGCCCTGGACCGCTTTTGTCGCATTGGGTTCGGTGGTTTTGGCGGTAACCGGTTGTGAGGCGCTTTATGCCGATATGGGTCATTTCGGTGCCCGCCCCATCCGCTGGGCCTGGCTATATTTTGCCCTGCCCGCCCTGCTGCTGAATTATTTCGGGCAAGGTGCGCTGCTGCTGTCGCATCCGGAAGACGCAGGATTTCTGTTTTACGCCATGGTGCCGGGCTGGGCGCATTATCCCATGCTGGCGCTGGCCACGGTCGCCAGCGCGATCGCTAGTCAGGCAGTGATCAGCGGCGTATTTTCCATTACCCGCCAGGCGGTGCAGCTGGGCCAGTTGCCGCGCATGGAAATCCGCCATACTTCGGCGACCGAGCAGGGACAAATCTATGTGCCGCGCATCAATGTCCTGCTCTGCGTGGGCGTGGTGCTGATTGTGCTGATCTTCAAATCTTCCGCCGCGCTCGGCACGGCCTATGGCATCGCGGTAACCGGCGTGATGGTGATTTCCACCGTCCTGGTGGGTGTGGTGGCAATCTATCGCTGGAAATGGCGCCGAAGCACAGTCTATGCCGTGTTTGGCCTGCTGGGATTGATCGATCTGGCATTCCTTGCCTCCAACAGCCTCAAGATTGTGGAAGGCGGCTGGCTGCCTTTGGCGGCGGCGGCGGGCGTGTTCGTGGTGATGGACACCTGGCGGGTGGGCCGGCGGCTTCATCTGGACAAGATGCGCGACAATTCGCTGGCGCTGGACCTGTTTCTTGCCCGCGCCGACAAATATAGCCAGCGCGTCGCGGGCACCGCCGTGTTCATGAGCCCGCGCAGCGACATCGCGCCCAATGCCATGCTCCATAGCCTCAAGCATTACAAAGTGCTGCACGAACGCAATGTGCTGGCAACGGTAACAGTGGCGGATACGCCCTTTGTGCCAATAGGCCGGCGGGTCGCGGTGGAGAAGCTGGGCAAGGGCTTTTTTTCCGTGCGTTTTGTCTACGGCTTTTTTGAAATTCCCGACATTGCGGAAGCCTTTTCCCTGGCGCGGGCACATGGGTTGGCGCTGGAGATGGACAGCGCGACATTCTTCCTGGGCAGAGAAACCCTGGTGCCGGGCGAACATCCCAGCCTGCCGCGCTGGCGGGTGTCGCTTTACATGTGGCTGGCGTCGAACGCGTTGTCGCCGGCGCGTTACTATCACCTGCCGCCTGGACGGGTGGTCGAACTGGGAACGCAGGTGACGATTTGATGGTCGCACGGCCAAACGGCGAACCAGTGCCCACTTCGCCTGGCCGATGCTCCGCCTAGTCCAACGCGTAAACCAGCGCCTTTAGATAAGCGCTTTCCGGCAACATCGGATGCACCGGATGATCGGGCCCGGCGCCTGCGTTGCGAATAAGGCTGGCCCGGCGGCCACTGCGGCTGATCCCGGCGGCGCATTCGGCGGCGAAGCGTTCGGCCGGCATGTTGTGGGAACAGGATGCCAGAAGCAGAAATCCGCTGGGGGCGGTGACGGCGGCACCGAGACGGGCGAGCTTACGATAGGCTTTTGCGCCCGGCTCCAGATCCTTTTTGGATTTCACAAAGGGCGGCGGATCGGCGACAACGATGCCGAATGTTTCCTTCTCGGCCCCCAGACGTTCCATTTCCTCGAACACGTCTGCTTTGACGGCGCGGATGGAAAGATGGTTCGCCGCGGCGCTTTCTTCCGCTAGGCTCAAAGCCGGCGCCGAACTGTCCAGGCAGACGGTTTCGCTGGCGCCAGACTTTGCCGCCAGAATGCCGAAGCCGCCGGTATAGGAATAGGCGTCGAGGAGCGACTTGCCCTTCGCAAGACCGGCGATAAACGCACGGTTGTCGCGCTGGTCGTAATACCAGCCGGTCTTCTGGCCCTGGCCGAGATCGGCGAAATAGCGCGCGCCGTTCTCCTCGACCGCGATGCGGCCCATCTGGCCTTTCTCGGCGCGGACATAAAGTTCGAGGCCTTCCAGCCCCCGCGCCGGTGCATCATTGCGCAAAATTATGCTGGCAGGCGCCAGTATATTTTCCAGCGCCATTTTGAGCGGCGTGAGCAAGGCTTCCATGCCGGCAGTGGTGATCTGGACCACCAGCGTGTCCTTGAAGCGATCAATGACAAGGCCCGGCAACCCATCGCCTTCGGCATGGACCAGCCGATAAAAGGGCTTTGCATACAGCGCTTCGCGCAATTGGAGCGCACGGCTCAACCGCGCGGCGAAGAAAGCGGCGTCCACAGCCTGCCCGCCGACACGGGACAGAAGCCGGACCGCGATCAGGCTTTTGGCGTTGAAATAACCGGCACCGAAATCCTGACCGTCATCGCCTTTGACATTGATCAATGTGCCCGGTGCCAGCGCCTTGGCGGCCGCATCCATCACAATCTCGTTGGAAAATATCCAGGGCGCGCCGGCGCGGGCCTTGCGGCCTTCCTTGGGCTTGACGGTGACGGTTGGTCGCTTGCTCATCGGCAGGCGTTAGCATGCCCGGGGCGAAATTGCGCGGATCTATATTAAGTCATTGTATTCAATGAAAAATAGCAGGTTTTTCGGCATCTTGAGCGGCGCTGTGTGGTGAGCGTTGCGCTTGTCTTCACCGAGCCGCGCCCCTTAGATGCCCGCCAAACAGGGAGAACAACATGGCTATAGACGGCAAGTGGGAGATCACCATCAATTCGCCGATGGGTGCGCAGAAAGCCAAGCTGGAACTCACCTCAAGCGGCAATGCGCTCTCCGGAACCCAGCACGCACAAGGCGCCTCGCAGCCGGTGGCCAACGGCAAGGTGGACGGCAACGCTGTGAGCTGGTCGGCCAATATCACTTCGCCCATGCCCATGACCCTGGAATTCACCGGCAGCGTAGAGGGCGATGCGATCAAAGGCAGCGTCAAGGCCGGTGCGTTCGGCTCTTTCCCTTTCGCCGGCGCAAGAATCTGACCGCGGACTGGCATTTTTCGGAATAGGAAGCATCACCCCGTCCCTTTTGCCTTTCGAGGAATGATAATGCCCATTCATAGGGAAGGCCGGCCCTTTATCGCAGGAGTGTCGGCGAAAGCCGGAGCGACCAAAATACTAGAGGGCGATACGTAACCATGCCTATTCATCGGGAAGGCTGGCCCTTTATCGCCCTCTTCGTGGGGGTCAATCTGATCGCCGCGCTGATCGCGCCTTTCCTGGGCTGGCTGCTGTTGCCGCTCACCGCCTGGTGTGTCGCCTTCTTCCGCGATCCCGAGCGCATGACGCCGGCCGCGCCCGGACTGATCATCTGTCCGGCCGATGGCAGGTTGTTGCCGATATTGGATGCCGTTCCGCCCGAGGAGCTGGGCCTTGGGCCGCTCCCTCGGCCACGGCTTTCGGTGTTCATGAATGTGTTCAATGTGCATGTGAACCGCAATCCCATCAGCGGCAAGGTGATTGCCCGGTCCTACCGGCCGGGAAAATTTCTCAACGCCTCTTTTGACAAGGCGAGCATCGACAATGAACGCATGTCCTTGCGGCTGAGGCCCGAAGGCGAAGAATCCGAAGTCAATGATCTGGTTGTGGTGCAGATTGCGGGGCTGGTGGCGCGCCGCATCGTTTGCGAAAGCGTGGCGGGGCAAGGTGTGCAACGGGGCGCGCGATTTGGCATTATTCGTTTCGGCAGCCGGGTGGACGTTTATTTACCTTCCGGCTGCATAATCATGGCGGCGCCTGGCAGCTTTGTGCGTGGCGGCGAAACGGTTCTGGCGAGGTTCGGATGAGTCTGGACGAATTTCGGGGAGAAAAAGTCAAACCACCGCGCGGCACCCGCAGAGCCAGGGCGCGGCAGATGGTGGCCGCCCGGCTGGAAAAGCTGGAAGATCTTTCGATCAGCAAGCTGGTTCCTTCCACGCTGACGCTGCTTGGTCTGGCCAGCGGCGCCACCGCGATCCGCTTCGCGCTGCTGGGCAACTGGACCAGCGCCGTGGCCGCCGTGGTGTTCGCGATGATTTTCGACATGCTGGACGGAAGGGCGGCACGCCTGCTGGGAGCCGACACGCGTTTTGGCGCCCAGCTGGACAGCCTGGCCGACCTGGTGAGCTTCGGCATGGCGCCCGGCATCATCATGTATAGCTGGAGCCTTTCGCGCATGGGCGTGGCGGGCTGGATTGCGACCCTAATCTTCTGCGCCGCCAGCGCCATTCGTCTTGCACGGTTCAATGTGCAGAGCGTTCGCGATGAAGGCGCGACCAAGGCCGATCCCTATTTCACCGGCCTGCCCACACCGGCCGCGGCCTGCATGATGCTGCTGCCGCTGGTGATCAGTTTTCAATGGGGTGCGGGCGAGCCCGGGCTCAGCGAAATCGTGCGCGCGCCCTGGCTTGTGCTGACCATGACGGCGATCACCTCGGTGATGATGGTGAGCCGCCTGCCGACTCCCTCGATAAAATACATGCGCCTGTCGCGGGAACATCGCGTGATCGTGGGCTTCTGCGGCGGCTTGCTGGCGGCACTGCTGATCGAGTGGCCCTGGGCCACGCTGACCGGCATTCTGCTGGTCTATGTGGCGACGATTCCGGTGGCGGTCTATGTCCATCATCCGCGCGCCCAGGCGATGCGGGCAGCCAAGTCCACGCACAATAGCTGAAGCAAAGCTGCCGCGCGTTAGAACGCGGCGATCAAGGAAAACAGGGGCAAAATTGGAACGCTAGTGCCCGCCAAACCCACCGCGGGTCGGGTTGACGGGTCCCTGCCAGACGCCACGATAAGTCGGTCCATAACCAGGGGGCAGATTGATGCCGCCGCCATTGGGCGGTTCGTCGGAGCCGCCGCGCTGCCCCATATAGAGATAGGCCTGGCCGCCATATCCGCCGCCGGAGCCTTCAGTGCCGCCATAGCCAACGCCGCCATTGAACCCCTGCTGTTCCAGCTCAACGCCTGGCCGCGGATAGAAGTAATATCCCGAGGGCGGCGGATGATTAGCCGCGGGCGGGGCACTCCGCCACCCCTCATCGCCCGTTGCGGGCAGATCCGTGCGAATGAAGCGCTCCGATACCCAACCCGCCGCGTTGTAGTCGTAGAAAGTTTCGGCACTTTCCGCAGCGGGCTGCTGAGCATCTTTCGCCGGGTCCGGGCGCGCGGTTGGCTGCGGCAGCGGCGTCGACGCTATGGTTGCTGCATCCACGTAGGAAATTGTCAGAAGCGCGCCCATCAGGGTGATACAAGCACGAATCCTCATAGCACCTCCTTTGTCAGCTTTTTTTGGGCCGTCGCCAAAGCGTCGGATAACCCGCGTTGTTTCAATATGACACATTTTGAAATGGAAATTTCGAAATTGGGAAGGGAACAGCTTCTGTGGTTAACGGCCTAGACCAAGGCCAGCTTTTTGCCGCGACGGGCGGATTTTGCCGCCGGATGGATCAGGGCATGCACGAAGGCCAGTTTTTCGATGGTCCGGGGCGCCAGGACAAAGGGATAAAGATCGGGCTGTCCCATCGAGCGATTGAGGCTGTTGACGGCAAAGGCGATGGGCAGCCAGGCATCAATCAGCTGAGCCATGTTCGACGCATTGTGTGAATCGAAATGCACCACCGCCGATAATTCGCCGTTCCCCGCCCGGGGACTGACCCTGATGCCAAAGGCGCGTGCCGTTTCAAGTGTGTCGACGATGTGAAGATAGTGCGCCCAGGTTTCCGCGAAGTCTTCCCAGGGATGACTTGCGGCATAGGCGCTGACATATTCATTCTGCCAGCCCGGCGGCGCGCCCGAACTGTAATGCCGGGCAAGCGCGGCGGCATAATCCTGCCGCTCATCGCCGAACCGGGCGCGGAATTCCCTTAATTTCCGCTCGTGGCCGCCAATCAGCCGGTCCCAGAAATAATGCCCGATCTCGTGCCGGAAATGTCCAAGCAGAGTGCGATAAGGTTCGCCCATTTCCCCGCGAACTTTTTCACGCAGGGAATCGTCGGCTTCCTTCAGCGCCAAGGTGATAAGACCGTTGGCGTGCCCGGTCATCACCCCTTGCGCGTGGCTTTGCGGCGGGTCTGCGAGAAAGTCGAAGGCCAGTCCCCGCTCGGGATCGTCGGCGCGATTTTCCAGCGGCAGGTGAAGCCGAAGCAGGGAATAGAACAGGCGATGCTTGGCGGCCTCGATGCGGGCCCAGCGAAAATTGTTGCTCTCGACACCAAGGGCCGGGATCACCCGATTATGGCGGCAGGCGGCGCAATAACCACCTGGGTCGTCGGCGGGCACCATCCAGTTGCAAACACCGTGACTGTAATTCTGGCAGAGTTTGTAGGGCTTTTCGGGGGCGGCCAACGCCTTCCAATGGCCCATTTCCAGCGGCTCCAGGGCGGAAATTGCCGTCTTGTCGGGCAGATAGCCCAAAGCATGGCCACAATGCTCGCAGCGCACATTTTCAAAGTACAGGACCTGGCCGCAGGCCTGGCAGCCGAACAATTTCATTTGGCGAATTTTCCCGCTCTATCCCTGTAAAAACGCCGTTTTGTTAAGGGGGTTCCGGCTACAAAAAGCCGCGAGGCAGGCGGGCTTGTAGCGCCGCCTTCGCAGTTGCGGCATAATCAATTTCCCACGGGGACTTTTCCATGAGCATCCAGGTCGCGATTCATCACGCCACGCGCTATCGCTATGACCGGGCGATCATGGTGGGGCCGCAAACCGTGCGCCTGCGCCCGGCCCCTCATTGCCGCACCAAAATCCTGGCCTATGACCTCAAGATCGAACCCGCAACGCATTTTCTCAATTGGCAGCAGGACCCGCAATCCAACTGGCTCGCCCGGGTCATGCTGCCGGAAAAGACCGATCATTTTTCGGTCACGGTGGACCTTACGGTTCAGCTTGACGTGATCAACCCGTTCGATTTTTTCCTGGAGCCGGAAGCGGAGAATTTTCCTTTTGCCTATAGCCAGGAACTGAAAGCGGAGCTGGAGCCTTATCTGCGCACCCGCGACTGCGGCGCGAAATTCGACTCCTTCGTCGCCGCTATCCCGCGCGAGAAAAAACAGACCACTTCTTTCCTGTTCGATCTCAATGCCAGGTTGAACAGCCGCATAGCGTACCTGATCCGCATGGAGCCGGGCATCCAGGCGCCGGAAGAGACGCTCAAAAAGAAGTCCGGTTCCTGCCGCGACACCTCATGGCTGCTGGTGCAGATTCTCCGCCATCTGGGCCTGGCGGCGCGATTTGCCTCCGGCTATCTGATCCAGCTGACGCCCGATGTGAAGTCGCTCGACGGGCCGTCCGGCACGACACAGGACTTCGCCGATCTTCATGCCTGGTGCGAAGTCTATCTGCCCGGCGCCGGCTGGGTTGGTCTTGATCCCACTTCTGGCCTGTTCGCGGGCGAAGGCCATATCCCGCTAGCCTGCGCCGCCAATCCCACCCAGGCGGCGCCTATCAGCGGCGCGGTCGAAAAAAGCGAAGTGATGTTCGATTTCGACATGACGATCGAGCGGGTGGTCGAGACCCCGCGCGTCACCAAGCCCTATGACCAGGACCAGTGGGCCGAGATCGAGGCGTTGGGCAACAAGGTGGACACCATCCTCAATCAGGCGGATGTGCGCCTGACCATGGGCGGTGAGCCGACCTTCATTTCGATAGATGACCGTTCGGGGCCGGAATGGCATACCGCCGCGGTGGGCGGCAAAAAGCGCGAATTGGCGGATATTCTTATTCGCCGGCTGCGCGATCGGTTTGCGCCGGGCGGATTGTTGCATTACGGCCAAGGCAAATGGTACCCGGGCGAGAGCCTGCCCCGCTGGGCTTTCGCGCTTTACTGGCGCGCCGATGGCGTGCCGATATGGAAAAATGTCGAGCGGATTGCGGCCGAGCGCGCCAATCATAAACCCACGCCCGAGGATGCCCGCCTTCTGATAGAGGCGGTGGCGAAGCGGTTGGGACTTGATCCGTCTTACGTGACCCCGGCCTTTGAGGATTTCTGGCATCATGTCGCCAAGGAGCGCGCCTTGCCAGATGACCTTGGTGAAGTGAAATTCGATGACAAGGAAGATCGCGCCCGCCTCGCCCGTGTGCTGGAGCAGGGCCTGGCTCAGGCTGTCGGCTATGTGCTGCCGGTCGAGCGCAGCCTCAGCGGCGGCTGGCTGTCCGAGCACTGGAAAACCCGTTCCGGCCGGCTTCAACTGATTCCCGGCGACAGCCCCATGGGTTTGCGCCTGCCCCTGAATTCCTTGCCGATCCTGCCCGCCACGGCGCGAAATTTCGTGCCGCCGCCCGATCCCTTCGATCCCTTGCCGGAGCTTTCGCCCCGCGACGCATCCGGCCAGGCCTATTCAAACGGCAAGAGCAACGGCCATTCCAATTGGCCTGTGGCGCAGCCGGAAACCACGCTACCCGCACCCGCCCATGCCGTGCGCACGGCCATGACAGTCGAGCCGCGCGAAGGACGGTTGTGCATTTTCATGCCGCCGACGGAAAACGCCCCGGACTATTTCCTGGTCCTCAATGCCGTCGAGGATGCTGCCGAGGAAATGAGTGTTGCCGTCCATATCGAAGGCTATCCGCCGCCTTATGACCCGCGCATCCATGTCATCAAGGTGACGCCGGATCCCGGCGTGATCGAAGTCAATATTCATCCCGCCAAAAGCTGGGGCGAGCAGATTGATATCACCAAGGCGCTTTATGAAGAGGCGGCGGCATCACGGCTTTCCACCGAAAAGTTCATGCTCGACGGCCGCCACACCGGCACGGGCGGCGGCAATCACATTGTGATGGGGGCGGAGAAAGCCGCCGACAGCCCCTTCCTGCGTCGCCCCGACCTGCTCAAGAGCCTGATCGCCTATTGGCAGAATC
Source organism: Rhizomicrobium sp. (assembly GCA_035568995.1). GTDB lineage: Bacteria > Pseudomonadota > Alphaproteobacteria > Micropepsales > Micropepsaceae > Rhizomicrobium. The sequence continues at coordinate 111,676 of DATMNL010000003.1, forward strand.
ATCCCTCGCTTTCCTATCTCTTTTCGGGGCTTTTCATCGGCCCGACAAGCCAGGCGCCGCGGCTGGACGAAGCGCGACACGATGCGCTGTATGAGATGGAAATTGCCTTTGACGAAGTGGGTTCACAATGCGGAAAGAATGGGCGCGCCGCTGCGAATATCCCGCCCTGGGTGGTGGACCGCATCTTCCGCAACCTGCTGACCGATGTGACGGGAAATACCCACCGCACCGAAATCTGCATCGACAAGCTTTATTCTCCCGACGGCCCGGCCGGCCGGCTGGGCCTGGTCGAGTTTCGCGGTTTCGAGATGCCGCCGCATGCGGAAATGTCGCTGGCCCAGCAATTGCTGATGCGCGCGCTGATCGCGCGATTCTGGCGCGCGCCTTATCCTGAAAAACTGGTGCGCTGGGGTACCGCGCTGCATGACCGGTTCATGCTGCCCCACTATCTCTGGAGCGATTTCGAGGACGTGATCGCCGACATGAACGCCCATGGCTTTGAATTTGATTCCGCCTGGTTCAGGCCGCACTGGGAATTCCGTTTCCCGCTTCTGGGACGGGTGCAATACGAAGACGCGATTCTGGAGCTGCGCACCGCGCTCGAACCCTGGCATGTGATGGGCGAGGAAGGCGCGGTCGGCGGCACGGTGCGGTATGTCGATTCTTCGGTGGAGCGGCTGGAAGTGAAAGCTGGCGGCCTCGTCCCCAGCCGCCATCAGGTGCTGGCCAATGGCAGGCCTGTGCCGCTCAGCCCGGCGGCGGACAGCTCCAATGGCGTGGCAACGCGGGTGGGTGGAGTGCGGTTCAAGGCCTGGCGGCCGGCGCACGGCCTTCATCCCACCATCGCCCCCCATGCCCCATTGACCATCGAGATCTGGGACGGCTGGCGCAAACGGTCGATCGGCGGCTGCACCTATCACGTCGCCCATCCCGGCGGACGCAATTTCGAGGTCTTTCCGGTCAACGCTTATGAGGCGGAGGGGCGCAGGCTCGCCCGTTTCGAGCCGTTTGGCCTCACGGGCGGCATATTCGAAGTACCAAGATTGGATGCAAATCCCGATTTTCCCTATACTTTGGATTTGCGCCGGGGATCATAAACAAACACCGTGTCGGAAACGTCCTTCGCCCCAGGTCAGGAATCATTCGTCCGTTTTGACGAACTGCGCGGCGCGGACGGGCTGATCCGTCCCCATTGGCGCGCCTTCGCCCGCACCCTGACCGGCCTTTCGCCGGCGGAATTTGCCAGGCGGCGCGCTTCGGCGGGCGCCATGGTGCGCGACAATGGCGTCACCTACAATGTCTATGACGAGACTGCCGGCCAGACCCGGCCCTGGCAGCTCGACATCGTTCCCTTCATTCTTTCGGCGGCGGACTGGCGCGCTATCGAAGCGGCGGTGATCCAGCGCGCGCGGCTGGCCGACGCGCTGCTGGCCGATATTTACGGCGAGCAGCGCATGATCGCTGAAGGTCATGTGCCGCCGCATCTGATCTATGGCCATCCGCAATTCCTGCGCCCCCTTGCCGGCGCCAAGCCGCTTGGCGGCGTGCATGTGCATCTTTATTCCGCCGACCTGGCGCGTTCGCCGGACGGCTCCTGGCGGGTCATGGCTTCCCGCGCCGATGCGCCGGGCGGCCTTGGCTATGCGTTGGAAAACCGGCTGGTGGTCAGTCAGACCTTTCCCGATTCCTTCGGCGACATGCGGGTGGCGCGGCTGGCCAGCTTCTTCAATGCCTATCGCGAGAACATCCTTGGCCTGGCCCAGTCGCGCCGCGACCGCGCCGTCCTCCTGACGCCGGGGCCCTACAACGAATCCTATTTTGAGCATGTTTATCTGGCTCATTATCTGGGCCTCACCCTGGTCGAGGGCGACGACCTGGTGGTGCGCGAGGGCCAGGTATTCCTGAAAACCCTCACCGGCCTCGAACGTGTCGCCGCCATTTTCCGCCGTGTCGATTCGGACTTCTGCGATCCTTTGGAATTTCGCGGCGACAGCGCGCTGGGTGTGCCCGGGCTGGTCGAAGCGGTGCGCTCGGGCGGCGTTGTTTTGGCCAATGCGTTGGGCGGCGGCGTGATCGAATCCCCCGCTCTCGATGCCTATCTTCCCCTGCTGAGCCACGCGCTTCTGGGCGAGGAACTCAAATTTCCCGACATCGCCACCATCTGGTGCGGCACCGAATGGGGGCGCAAGGCGGCGCTGGCGCGGCTTGGCAATGGCATGCTGCGCGATGCTTTCGACGCCAGGCCACTTTTCTCGCGAAACTCCACCGCCAAGCTCGGCAGCGATATGAGCGAGGAGGAGCGCGCCGATGCCGTGGCGCGCATCGCCCGGCGCGGCGAAACCTTGGTGGTGCAGGATATTGCTCCCCTGGGCGTCGCCCCGGTCTATGACGGCGCCAAGTTCGGCGCGCGCCCGGTATCCTTGCGCGTTTTCGCGGCCTGGACGCCCAAAGGCTGGATCGCAATGCCGGGCGGGCTGACCCGCGTCGCCGCCGACGAAACGGTGCGCGCGCTTTCCATGCAGTCGGGCGCCTCGTCCAAGGATGCCTGGGTATTGTCGGAAGCCCCGGTGGACAATTTCAGCCTGTTGGGCGGTCAGGGCCGCAACGTCGAAATCAAGCGCCACGGCGAATCCGCGCCTTCGCGCGCCATGGACAATCTGTTCTGGCTGGGCCGCTACGCCGAGCGCACCGAGAGCATGGTGCGCATCCTGCGTGCCGTCACGGCGCGGCTGGGCGAAGGATCGGCGCTCGACCTGACGCGCATGCTGCTGATTCCGTTCAGCCAGACATCCGATGTGCCGGTTCCGGCGGGCCTGCTCACCGATGAGGCCGCGCTGATCGAGGAATTGCAGGTGCTGATCTATGGCCGCCGCCAGAGCCGCAGCCTGCAGCGGCTCTTGTCGCGGGTGGAATCCACCGCCTGGTCCGTGCGCGACCGCCTGTCAGCCGATACCTGGCGCACTATCCATGCCCTGACTGACCGGGAAGGCCTGCCGCCTGAAATTCAGCACCTGGATGCCCCGGGCGCGCGCTTTTATCTGGACGCACTGGTACGGCGCGGCGCGGCGCTGTCCGGACTCTCCGCCGAGAACATGACCCGCGGTCCCAACTGGCTGTTCATGGACCTTGGCCGGCGCATCGAACGCGCCTCGCACCTGGCCTGGCTGGTGCGGCAGAGCGCCTATGCCGCAGACGAGGCTGAGAATGATCACATGCGCATGGTGCTGGAGATTGCTGACAGCGCCATGACCTATCGCTCGCGCTATCTGAATGTGTTCCAGACCGTGCCGTTTCTCGATCTTCTGCTGCTGGACAGCGCCAATCCGCGCTCTGTTGCCTTCCAGTTGCAGGCCATTGAGAGCCATTTGCGCGAATTGCCGCGCATCACCCTGGCCCAGCGCAACGACGTGCCCGGCGGCATTGCCGCGGAATTGCGCGCTGTGGTCGCCGCCGCCCATCCGGCGCGGCTGGCGGTAAGCGATGAGGGTCTCAGAACCTCGTTGGGCGAGCTGACCGATACCATCCGTGCCGATGCGGGCATGCTGTCCGATGCCGTCGCCGACGCCTATTTCCAGCATGCCAGCCGCCGGCGCACCGGCGCGGCGCGGCGAGGCATTCCCTGATGGAATATCTGGTTCGCCACCGCACCACCTATCGCTACCTGCAGGATGTTTCTTATTCCTGCCACCTGGCTCATCTGCATCCGCGCGAAACGCCGCTGCAGCATGTTTTTACCAGCGAGGTCACGCTCGCTCCCGATCCCGCCAGCCGGGCGCAGCGGCCCGATTATTTCGGCAATCTGTGCGAATGGTTCACCCTGGACCAGCCGCACGCGCTTCTGGAAGTGCTGGCCGAAAGCCGGGTGCGGGTAAACCCGCCGCCAGAACGCGACGGTCGGCTCAGCGAAAGCTGGGAAACGGTGCGCGGCCGGCTGGAAGAGGCAGGCGATGCCGAGAGCCGCGACGCGGTGCAATTCATCTTCGACTCGCCGCTCACCGCCTTCACCAGCGATATTGCCGCTTACGCCAGCAAGAGCTTTCCGCCAGGGCAGAAGCTTTTTACCGGCGCGCTGGACCTGATGAAGCGGATCCATGAGGATTTCCGCTACGACACCAGCGTGACCGACGCCACCACGCCGGTGGACCGGGTGTTCGAGATCAGGGCGGGCGTCTGCCAGGACCTGGCGCATGTCGGCATCGCGGCGATGCGGAGCCTTGGCCTGCCGGCGCGCTATGTCAGCGGCTATCTTCTCACTCAGCCGCCGCCAGGCATGCCGCGGATGCTGGGTGCCGACGCGAGCCATGCCTGGTTTTCGGTCTGGGCGCCGCCCCTGGGTTGGATCGATCTGGACCCCACCAACAATGTGCCGGTGGGCGAGGGCCATGTCACTATTGCCTATGGACGGGATTATGGTGATGTCTCCCCCCTCAACGGCATAATCCTGGGCGGCAACGACCATGTCATCGAAGTCGGCGTGGATGTCATTCCGGCCACCGCCGCATGAACGCCTTCCTGGTCTTGGGGGTTGCGTCCGCCACCTGCGCGGCAACCATGCTGGGCGGGTTGTTCGCCTTATCCTTCAAGCGCCGCGTCGCGGCGGTATTGGGCTTCAGCGCGGGCGCGGTGCTCGGGGTGGCATTTTTCGACCTGCTGCCCGAGGCCCTGTCTCTGGGCGGAAAATATTATGGCGCGACCCCGATCCTGCTGGCTGCGGCCGCGGGATTTTTGCTTTACGGACTGTTCGATAGGTTGGTGACGCGGCACGACCGTCCGGGTTGCGGCCCCGATCCGGCCCGCGGCTTTCTGGGCGCGGGCTTTTTTTCGGTCCACTCCATTCTCGACGGCCTCGGCATCGGCTTTGCTTTTCAGGCCGGGCACGGCGTTGGCCTGGTGGTGGCGAGTGCGGTTCTGGCGCATGATTTCGCCGACGGCCTCAACACCGTCAATGTGGTGGTGAAAAATGGCGGCTCGCGCAAAGAGGCGCTGCGCTGGCTCCTGACCGATGCCGTGGCGCCGATTGCCGGTGCCGGGCTGAGCCTGTTTTTCACATTGCCGGCCGCGGCACTGGCATTGCTGCTGGCGGGCTTTTCCGGATTCTTTTTTTACATCGGCGCGGTGGATCTTCTGCCCGAAAGCCAGCGCGCGGGTTCCGGCGCCCGGACAGGCCTTGCCACCCTCTTGGGCGCCGCCTTTCTGTTTGCAGTGACTCAATGGGCGAGGTGATCCCGGTACCTGTCCATGTTTTCACCTGTTCGGAATTGGGAACTCTCAGAAAAGATTTTACAAATGCGGATGCGCTTGCCAAACTTTTCCCGGCGGGGAGAGAAGGGACTGTTCGTTATGTCGCCCCGCCTTTTTGCGGTACCCATTTTCGTTGCCGCCGCCCTTCTCGCGGGTTGCACCGCTCAACGCATCAGTGTGCCGGTGCGCACTGCCACCGAAGAATTGCTGATCTCCAGCGCCGCCGACCGTGCCGCCGCCCAGCTTTTGCTGGGCATTCCCAAGGACACACGCATATTTGTCGATCGCCAATATTTTCAGGGCTATGACGATGGCTATGCCATCAACGCCATCCGCACCCAGTTCCTGCGCCAGGGATTGGAATTGGTGGACAACCGGGCGGATGCCGATGCGATTGTGACGGTGGCATCGGGCGCGCTTTCCACGGACGAGAAATCCCTGCTGATCGGCATTCCGCAGCTGACACTGCCCTTCCTGCCGGTGGGAAATTCCGTGACGGTGCCGGAAATATCGGTTTTCAAAAGCGCGCAGGACAAGGCCACCGCCAAATTTGTGGCCACCGGCTATGACGCCAAAACCGGCAAGCTGATCGCCACCACCAACCCGCAATATGGATTTTCGCACCAGACCAATCACACCATCTTGCTGTTCTTTTCCTGGGAGACGGGCGACCTGATCCCGCCGAACATCGACCAGAATCAGTTGTCGGTCAGCAGCATGGCCCATTCCATTCCCGATGAACTGGGCGGCTTGATGACCAATTTGGGCAAAGCCAAACCGCCCTGACGGTTCTGGGATCAGGGAATGGCGATGCCGGTCGGCTTGAAAACCGCCGCCGCTTCCGGCCGCGTGATAAAAGCCAGGAAAGCCGCCGCCTCGTCGGGATGGGCGGCGTTCGCCGGCACCGCGCCGGACATCGTGATGGTAAGGCCGATGCCATCGGGCACCGGACCCACAATATCAATGCCTTTGTTCAAAACTTCCTCGGTTTCCACCGCGACGGCCATGTCCGCCTTGCCATCCGCCACGGCCACGCCGCCTTGGGTCGTTGACGGCCCGGCGATCACGCCGGCATATTCAGGCTGTTTCAGAAGCGCGTCCACCATTTTTCCTGCCAGGCTGCCAATGGCGGGATCGTTGTAGGCGACGCGCTTGCCCTTCAGCGCCGCGCGGAATTTTTCAGCAGTCGAGATATCGGGATGCGGCGTGCCGCTTTTTACCGCCAGGCCAAACACCACGCGGCCGATTTTTCTCTCGCTCCCCGGCTTCAATTTGTCGGCCATGCCGGCCAACTCATTCGGAGGCAGCAGCACCAGATCCGCCACTCGGCCTTCGGCGATCGCCTGCTGGATTCGTCCCACCGTGCCGGCACCAGCGCCGAGCACCGCGCTGTTGCCTGTTTGCGCCTTCCATTGCTCTGCAAGGGTCGCGAAGCCTGGGCCAATCAGGCCCGGCGCCAGGACGGTGATCTCCGCCGCCTGGGCGGCGAAACTGAAAAGCATCAGTCCGGCCGACAACATGACGATCCGCATGTCACTCCCTTCAGGCGAAATACTGATAAATCCAGGTTTCGCTCAGTGTCTTGTCCCCCAGCCTGAGATAACAGCGAAGGTCAATCGGCTGTTTGCCACTTACCGGAACATCGAACAATGCCCGCCAGCGATTGGTGCCGACCAGCTTGGTGGCGTAGGCACCGGTTACCGCGCCTCCGGAAGTTGTGACGACCGGCATGATATCGAACCGCACACCCATTCCGGCCAAGGCGCCGCCCTCAAAATCCAGGGCGAATTTGCGGGAATCAGCAGGCCAGGTTTCGGCGCCCGGGATTCCCGCGCGGCCGATGCGCGTGGAGACCACCCGGGCAAGATCACCGGGGTAGCCCGGTTCTGCGTCCTGCCAATAGAGCCGATAGTCGAATGACAGCATGTCGCCGCTTTTGACCGGTTTTTCCGGCTGCCAGAAAGCGACAATATTGTCATGCACTTCGTCGTTGGTGGGAATTTCCACAAGCTGTACCGAACCTGCGCCCCAATCGCTCTTGGGTTCAACCCAGATGCCGGGCCGCTTGTTGTAGAAGGCGCTGTCGTCCTGATAGTCGGCGAAGTCGCGGTCCCTCTGCATCAATCCGAAACCTTTGGGGGCTGAGTCGATAAAGCTGTTGGTCTGAAGAGCGGGCGGATTGATCAGGGGCCGCCAGATGCGTTCGCCCTTGCCGGTCCAGATCGCCAGGCCGTCATTGTCGTGGATTTCGGGCCGCCAGTCCGGCGCGTGGTCGCGCTGGTTTTCGCCATACCAGTACATGCTGGTGAGCGGCGCGATGCCCAGGCCGCCAACCGGGCCGCGGAAAAACAGTTCGCAATACACGTCCATCACCACCACGCCATGCCGCATGCAATCGAACCTGTACGCGCCGCTGACGGATGGACCCTCGAGCAGGGCATAGATGGTGAGCGTCTCGCCCGCTTCCGTCAGCCAGAATTGCGAAAAGCGGGGAAACTCCTCGGGAATGGAAAGGCCCGTGTTGATCGCGATCCCTCTGGCCGAGGCGCCATATTGATCGTCCTGGCCGACCGAGCGGAAATAGCTGGCGCCCTGGAATGCGAGCCAATCGCTCTGATTGTCCTGGCTGTCATTGGCCCGGAATCCGGAAAAGCCCAGCGTGCCCAGCGCGGCCGGATCAATGCCGGATTCGCCATAGTCGAAATAGGCGGAGGAGTAGAGAAGTTCCCGTGCTTTTGTTGCTTCCAGAGCGAAAATCCGCACCGGTTCCAGCGAATATTTGTTGAGATGGAAAAAAGAAATGGGATAGGGCATTCCGGCCTGTCCGCGCCAGAGCGCGTCTTCGGAACGAAAACGGATCTTCTGCACTTTATCGAAGTCGATGCCCCGGATAATACCGGCGGCGGGTGTGGCTGGCCTCGCATAAGGCCGCGCCGCGAGCGTTTTTGCCTGGGATTTAAGCAAATCGAAGCTGAAAGTTCGGGCGTCGCCGAATTTGAGGCCTTGCGTGAGACCAGATGTCGCGGCCGACGCAGTTCCCGAACGCAATCCAGCCAGGCTGGCGCCCAAGCCCATCAGCAATTTGCGGCGGTTCAAGGAAAGCATGGTTTGAGCTCCAGACCCTTATAAATCGGGTCTTGCGGCCAATGATAGGCTGTCGGTGCCGGAAGGTAAAAGCGGCTAAAATCCTCCCTTCCAATCCATGATTTCGCCGCAATGTTCGTTAAGGATTGGCGCTAGATTTCAGCTCAGGTTCTCAAAGTTATGGATTCCGAAGGTTCGTCGTTCCAGTCCGGTTTGACGTCGCTGCCGCTTGTCAATGTTCCAGCCCGCTGTCCAGCCGTCATGCCGGCGGGCGAGATCGTTGCCTGGACTCCAGTGCGCATGCTGGCAGCCATGGGCGCCTGGCTGATGGAAGAGACCCAGCTTCCCGCTCCCGTGGCGGTGACCGCGCCGAAGCGCCGTGCCTGACACCAGCCTCGCCCTCCGGCGATGGCTATTCCTGTTTCTGGTCCTCTCCTCCACCACCGCAGCCGTCGTCAAGCTTTGGACGATCCTGCAGTCCGGCGGTCTCTCAATCGGCGAGGCCCTGTTTCTTTTCCTGTTCGCGATTCTGTTCGGCTGGATCGCCATCGCATTCTGGCTGGCGCTGTTCGGCGTGGTGGCCCGGCTGGAGGATGTGCGCCTTATGCCGCTGGCTGGCGCGGCGCGAGACGAAGGCTCGCGTACCGCGATTTTGATGCCGGTTTACAACGAAGATGTGGCCCGGGTCTTTTCCGGCGTCAGAGCGATCTATGATTCCCTGCGCGATGCCGGCGAAGCTGGTTTTGAATTTTATATCCTCAGCGATTCAACCGACCCGGCCTTCTGGATTGCGGAAGAAGTGACCTGGGAGAAGCTGCGCAAGGCGCTTGGCCCCGATGCGAGGATCTTCTATCGCCACCGCCATCGCAATGCCGGACGCAAGAGCGGCAACATCCAGGATTTTTGCGAAAATTGGGGGGCGCTTTACGACTATATGGTGGTGCTGGACGCCGACAGCCTGATGACCGGCGAAACTCTTGGCGCGCTCAAGCGGCTGATGGACGCCAATCCGCGCGCCGGTCTTATCCAGGCGCCTGCCCAGCTGGTGGGGCGCCAGTCCTTGTTCGCCCGCATCCAGCAATTCGCTTCCTCGGTTTATGGACCCACCTTCTCGGCGGGACTTGCCTGGCTGCAGGGGCCGGACGGCAACTACTGGGGCCACAATGCCATCATCCGGATGCGCGCTTTTCTGCAACATGGCGGGTTGCCGCGCTTGTCCGGCAAGCCGCCATTCGGCGGCGAGATCATGAGCCACGATTTCGTGGAAGCCGCGTTTCTGCGCCGCGCCGGCTGGGAAGTCTGGATAGCGCCCGATCTGGGCGGCTCGTTCGAAGAGCCGCCGCCCTCCGTCTATGATTATCTCAAACGCGACCGCCGCTGGGCGCAGGGCAACCTGCAGCACTCGCGGGTGCTGATCGCCCAGGGCATTCCGGTGCCCGCCCGCCTGCATATGCTGATGGGCGTGATGTCGTACATTTCTTCGCCGCTCTGGCTTTTGATGCTGGTGGTTTCCGCCCTGAGCCTGGTGCCTTATGGCATGCCCGCCGACGCCATCGATCATGCTGCCCTGTTGCAGCTGGTGGTGGCGACGGTGATCCTGCTTTACGCGCCCAAGCTGCTGGCGATGGGCATTGCCCTGCGCGACTCCGCCAAGGTGCGTGCCCATGGCGGGTTCGGTCCGCTGCTGCGCTCGGTGTTCTGGGAAGCGATATTCGCCACTTTGTTCGCGCCGGCGGTGATGCTGGCGCACAGCTGGTACGTCTTGACCTTGCTGATGGGCATCTCCACCGGCTGGGGCTCGCAGGTGCGCGATGACCGGGCATTGCCGTTATGGTTTGTGATCAGCCGCTACTGGGCGCCTACCCTGATCGGGGCCAGCTGCGCGGCGCTGTTATGGCGTTTTGCGCCCGCCGATCTTTTCTGGTACGCGCCGCTTTTGGCGGGGCTGCTCTTGACTATCCCCCTGGTGCGGCTGACTTCCAGCTTGCGGCTGGGTGCATGGGCGGCGCGGCGCGGGCTGTTTCTCATCGCCAGCGAAACCGTGAAGCTGCCTGTGCTGGAACGCGCCCATCGCATCCTAGCCGCGCATCAGGAAGACGGGCGTGATTTCCGCCGCCTGGTTCTGGAAGACGCTACCGTGCAAAGCCTGCATCTTGCCATCTTGCACGAAGCCTTGCCGCCGCCCGCATTGCCGCAGGAAAAGCTGGCGGCGCTGGCGGCGGCGGCCAAACGCCGTGACACGGCAGGGTTTTCAAGGGGGGATTGGAACGCGCTGCTGTCCGATCCCGCCAGTATCGTCGAGGCGTCATCAGCTTAGCGCTGTCTGCGACCTTCGCGATCCAGGGACTTGAACTCTTCATCGGAAAGCCTGACCGAGGCCGCCGCCATATTCTCTTCCAGATGTTTGACGCTGGAGGTGCCGGGGATGGGCAGCATCACCGGGCTGCGCTGGAGCAGCCATGCCAGCGCGATGGCGCCGGGCGAAACCTTGTGCGTCCGGGCGATCTTGTCGAGCGGGCCGCCCGGTTCGGCCAGATCGCCCGCCGCCAGGGGATACCAGGGAATAAAGCCGATAGCGTGTTTTTCGCAATAATCCAGTACCGCTTCGCTTTGCCGATCCACCAGATTGTAGCGGTTCTGCACCGTGGCGACGGGAAACACTTTTTGCGCCGCTTCAATTTCCCGGACTGAGACTTCGCTGAGGCCGGCATGGGCAATGACGCCGCTATCGAGCAGGGATTTGACCGCGGCGAATTGCTCGTCCCGCGGCACGCCGGAATCAATGCGGTGCAGCTGCCAAAGCGCGATCGTCTTTACCCCCAGCCGCTCGCGGCTCTTATGGGCGGCATTAATGAGGTAATCGGGCTTGCCATTGGCCGTCCAGCTGTTGGCCCCGGGCCGGGTAAGCCCGCCCTTGGTGGCGATCACGAGGCCCTTATAGGGATATAGCGTTTCGCGGATCAGGTTTTCCGACACCTCCGGGCCATAGGCGTCGGCGGTATCGATGAAATCGATCCCCAGCTCCGGCAGCCGTCGCAGGACGGCCAAGGCTTCCGCCCGGTCCCTTGGCGGTCCCCATACGCCGGGCCCGGTAACCCGCATGGCGCCAAAACCCAGGCGGTTCACGGTGACTTCGCTGCCGATCTTGAAAGTGCCGGAACCGTTCGTCATGGGAACTCCTTGTGTCAGGCTGAACGCGTTGCGATGATAGAACGGCTTTTTTCCGTGGGGAACCATGATCCGCATTATTGCGCCATTGGCGGTGTTTCTGCTGTTTGCGGCGGGCGCGCGCGCCGACGAAGGCATGTGGACCTTTGACAATTTTCCCAGCACCGCGGTGAAAGCCAAATATGGCGTGACGGTGGACCAGGCATGGCTGGGCCGTGTCGAAGGGGCCGCGGTGAGGCTGTCGAGCGGCTGCTCCGCCTCCGTGGTCAGCGGCGAAGGCCTGGTGCTTACCAACCATCATTGCGTACGCGACTGCGCCCAGTCGCTTTCCAGCGCCGGCAACGATTATGTCGAGGGCGGGTTTCAGACGGCAAAGCGCGAGGACGAGAAGCTTTGCCCCGGCATGCAGGCGGAAATCCTTTCGAACATCTCCGATGTCACCGATCGCGTCACCAGGGCGGCGGCGGGCAAGACCGGGCAGGATTTCATCAAGGCGCGCGATGCCGAAATCGCCGCGGTGGAAAAGGAAGGTTGTTCCGGCAAGGAGGAAAATTTCCGCTGCCAAGTGGTCACGCTTTACCAGGGCGGGCAATACAAGCTCTATACTTATCGCAAATATGCCGATGTGCGGCTGGTGTTCGCAGTCGAAGGCCAGACTGCCTTTTTTGGCGGCGATCCGGACAATTTCAATTTTCCGCGCTATGACCTGGACTGTTCCTTTGTGCGGCTTTACGAGGGCGGCAAGCCCGCCAAAACACCCGATCACCTGGCCTGGAGCACGGCTCCGCCCAGGGACGGCGATCCCGTCTTTGTGGCGGGCAATCCCGGCACCACACAGCGGCTGCTGACCGCCGAACAGCTGGAAACCCTGCGCGACGTCAATCTGCCCGAAATCATGCTGCTGTTTTCCGAATTGCGCGGCCGGTTGCTCCGCTTTACCGAGGAAAGCGCCGAGCATACCCGCATCGCCAACGATCTTTTGTTCGGCATTGAAAACAGCTTCAAGGCCTATCGCGGCGAGGAGAAAGCCCTGGTGGATCCCGCCTTGGTTGCGGCCAAACGCAAGCAGGACGCCGACCTTAAAGCCCAGCTGGCTAAGAATGCCACGCTTTCCACCGAGATCGGCGATCCCTGGACCGACATCGCCAAGGCGCAAATCAGCCTTCGGGCGCTTTACTATCGTTACGGTTTCATGGAAGCGCGCGCCGGCACCGGCTCCGACCTGTTTCGCTATGGCCGCATCCTGGTGCGCGCTGCGGCGGAAAAAGCCAAGCCCAATGGCGAGCGCCTGCCGGAATATACCGACAGCAGGCTGGCGCTTCTGTCCAAATCCGTTCTCGATCCGGAGCCGGTCTATCCCGAGCTGGAACAGCTGACGCTGGAATTCTGGCTGTCCAAGCTGCGCGAGAATCTCACTGCCGACGCAGAAGGCACCAGGCAGTTTCTGGGAAAGGATTCGCCGGAAACGCTCTCGGCCCGGCTGGCCCAGTCCAAACTGGGCGACCCGGCCATCCGCGAGGCGTTGTGGGATGGCGGCATGGCGGCAATCCAGGCGTCGGACGATCCCATGATCAAATTCGTATTGGCCACGGATTCCGCCAGCCGGGCCATTCGCAAGGACTATGAGACTTTGGTCTCGGGACCTGTGGACGGCGCGGCACAGAAAATCGCCCGGGCGCGGTTCGCCATTTACGGCGCCAGCATCTATCCCGACGCGACGTTTTCGCTTCGGCTTTCCTATGGAAAAGTCGGCGGCTGGAGCGACAACGGCGTGACGGTGCCGGCTTTCACTTTTTATAAGGGGTTGTGGGACCGCGCCACAGGCCAGTTTCCCTTCAATCTGATGCCGCGCTGGCAGAACGCCGGTACCAAGGTCAATCCTAGTACGGTGTTCGATTTTGTCAGCGACAATGACATTATCGGCGGCAACTCCGGCTCACCCGCGATCAATGCCAGGGGCGAAGTGGTGGGGGCGATCTTTGACGGCAATATCGAAAGCCTGGGCGGCGCCTTCGGATTCGATGGCCGGGTCAACCGCGCCGTCTCCGTCTCCACCGCCGCAATCACCGAGGCGTTGAGAAACGTCTATGGCGATCAGGCCCTGGCCGCGGAACTTACCGCCAAATGAGTGAATATCGTTGATTTTGCGCACTGTCCTGAATTCGGCTCAAAGCCGCACAATGCGTTAAATCGCCGCTAACCGGAGCCATGAGACGCTGGCGTCGGCGGAAGAGCACTCTGATGACCCATGCCAGTTTCGGCCGCCGCGCGGCGGCAAAAACACCTCAGGCGCCCCCGCCCCTGGTGACGAAATTCGCGCGTCCGGCTGCTGTCCAGCCCCAGGCCCAACCGGCAGCTCCGTCGGTGGATGACGAAATAAAGGTATGGAAGAAGGCGCGAGGCTTCACCTTTCCCTTGAAGCTGCTGACGCTCATGGCGTCCCTCTCATTCGGCATCGCCTCGTTTGCGCTGCCCGCCTCAGTGACACAATGGGCGCAATGGCCGCTTTACGCGCTTTCGGCCGCTAGCCTTTATGTGGGTTTCGGCCGCCGCAAAGTCAAACCCCTAGAGCATAATCGCGATTAGTTGAATCGCGATTATGCTCTAGGTTATTGAATTGTCGCGCGATCTTACGGAAAACCGGTATCCACTTTTCCGGATCGCGCTCTAGGAATTGGGTTTCACGGTTTTTCGCCAGCGTGTATGACAGCCGACGATGGAATTTCCCGCCGACATCGGAGCCTTGGTCGCCGAGGGGCGCCGGTTGCAGCGCGCGCGTCGTTACGACGAAGCGCTGGAATATTTCAATCGCGCGCTGGCGATGGACCCAGGTCATCTGGAGGCATTGGGCAATCGCGGCGGCACTTTTGGCGCGCTGGGCCGTTTTGACGACGCCCTGAAAGATTACGACCGGGCGCTGCAGTTGGCCCCTGGCCATGCCATGCTGCTTTATAATCGCGGCAACGCGCTGCACCGTCTGGACAGGCTGCAAGAAGCCCTGGAAAGTTTCGACCAGGCGTTAGCGGTCGACCCCGCCGCAGCCGAGACCTGGAACAATCGCGGCAATACGCTGAGAGGGCTGAAACGCGCGGAGGATGCGCTGGCCAGTTACACCAATGCCCTGGCGCTCAGGCCAGACTATGCCAAGGCGCTTTATAATCGCGGCAATGTGGCCTGGGTGGAAATGCGCCAGATAGAACCCGCCTGGCGCGATTTTGAACGCGCCTTCGCGATCGACCCCGACAGTGACAATCTTCGCGGCGATCTCTTGCATTTGCGCATGCATGTGGGCGACTGGCGCGATTACGACCGGCAGAAAGACCTTGTGGATGCCGCCGTGCGGGCCGGCAAGCGCGCGGTGGGGCCGTTTGCCTATCAGGCGATCAGCCAGGCGCCAGCCGACCTGCAAGCCTGTTCGATAATCTATGCCGCCGATCGCCACCCTCCGCGCGCGCCATTGATAACCCAAGCCTGGCCGGCCCATGAAAAAATCCGCGTGGGGTATCTTTGCGGTGAATTCCGCGAGCAGGCGACATCATTCCTCACCGCCGGGCTTTATGAAGAACATGACAAAAGCAAATTCCGGATCATCGCCTTTGACAATGGCTGGAGCGATCAGAGCCCCTTGCGCCGGCGGCTGGAAAAGGCCTTCAGCAAATTCGTGGATATTTCACGGCTTTCCGACGAGAACGCGGCGAAGCTCATCGCCGCCGAGGAGATCGACATCCTGGTCAATCTCAATGGCTATTTCGGAGAGAACCGCATGAGCATATTCGCCCGGCGCCCGGCGCCGGTTCAGGTCAATTATCTGGGCTTTCCAGCGACGTTGGGCGCGTCCTATATGGACTATATTCTGGCCGATAGAATCGTCATTCCCGAAAATGAACGGCAATTTTACACCGAGCAGGTGATCACTCTGCCGGATAGTTATCAGGCAAACGATTCAAAGCGTGCCGTCTCGGATGCGCCGCCCAGTCGCGCGGCAATTGGCCTGCCGCAGGACGCTTTCGTTTTTTGCAGTTTCAACCAGACCTACAAACTGACCCCTGCCGTTTTTGCAAGCTGGATGCGGATCCTGGATCAGGTGCCCCGCAGCGTGCTGTGGCTGCTGGAAGGCAATTCACAATTTCCCGGAAACATTCGCCGCGAGGCGCAAGCGGCGGGCGTGTCGCCCGAGCGCATCATTTTCGCTTCGACAATCCCCACGCCGGCGCATGTGGCGCGGCTTAGTCTCGCCGATCTGTTTCTCGACACCACGCCCTATAACGCCCACACCACGGCCAGTGACGCCTTGTGGGCCGGCCTGCCGCTGATCACGGTGGCGGGCACGACCTTTCCTGGCCGGGTTGCCGCCAGCCTGCTGGCCGCCATCGGCCTTCCCGAACTGGTGACCGCTGACATGCCGTCTTACGAGAGTCTGGCGGTGACACTGGCCACGGACCCGGGTCTCTTTCGATCCATCCGAAAAAAATTGCGAGACAACCGGGATGTGACGCCCCTCTTTGACACGGTCCGTTTCACCCGGGCCATCGAAGCGGCCTATATCCGTATGTGGGAAACTTCTTGCAAGGGGCTGCCTGCCCAGGCTTTTTCCGTCGAAAATTGACCGGCTGCCGCGATCATCGGTGCGCATTTTCCCAATATTGACGGAGCGGAGAAGGGGTGTAACCTCCCCACGCATGGCGCCCTCTGACGCGCCAATTCTGGTTCCTGGGGAGGAATATCGCCATGAAAACTGTCTTGCGGCTGCTTGCGTCCGCCGCGCTGATCGCCGCCGGAACCGTCTCGGCCCATGCCGAGCTGTCGCGCATCCAGATCAAGTCGCAGAAAGATATCCTGGGCGGAAAGGCCTGGGGCAATACCGGCGCCTATGAAGAGCTGATCGGCACCGCCTATTTCACGGTTGATCCCAATCTGCCGGCGAACAAGAACATCCCCAATATCGACAAGGCGAAGCGCAACGCCAAGGGCTTGATCGAATATTCCTCCGACATCTACATCGACCGGCCCAAGGACGCTTCCAAGGGCAATGGCGTGGCTTTCTTCGAGGCGTCAAACCGGGGCCACCGCAGCCTTGCCACCACTTTCTCCCAACCCTTCCGCGCCAAGGCGCCGCCTGAGGAAGCGCAGTATGGTGACGGCACCCTTTTCAATGAAGGCTATACACTGGTCTGGGTAGGCTGGCAGAACAGCGTTGACCGCAAGCCCGGCCTTGTCGGCATCGACCTTCCCATTGCCATGGACAATGGCAAGCCTGTCGCCGGCCGGGTCAACACCTTCGGCTTCGGCGCGCCCTGGATCGTGGCCAAGGACAGCCCAACTTTGAAGATGGACAATGACACCTCGCGTTATACGCCGGTGAGCCTGAACAGCCCTAATGACGTGCTGCAGGTGGCGGTGAGTGCGTTCGAAAAGCCGAAAATCATTCCGCGCGATCAATGGCAATTTGCCCGGATGGAGAATGGCAAGCCGGTAGCCGATGCCACCTCGCTTTATCTCAAAAGCGGATTCAAGGCGGGTATGCGCTATGACCTGATCTATACCGCCCAGAACACCCCTGTGCTGGGCCTGGGCTATACCGCCCAGCGCGATGTCGCCTCGGCCTTCCGCTATGGCAAGAACCAACCGGTCCAGGCCAAATACGAATATATCTATGGCGCGTCGCAGACCGGGCGTTTCCTGCGCGAATATATCTATGATGGTTTTGTCGCCGACGAGCAGGGCCGCAAGACTTTCGACGCCATCTGGCCGCAAATTTCCGGCTCGGCCCGCGGCGATTTCATCAATCCTTTCTCGCTGGCCGATGGATTGGGCGTCTTTACCGGCTCGATGTTCCCCTTCTCGGACGTGCCGCAGAAGGATCCCATCACCGGCAAGACCGACGGCATGGAGATGAAATTGAGCCCGGCGGTGCGGCCCAAGATCATCTATACCAACACCGAAGTGGAAAATACCGGCGGCGGCCGCGATGCCGCGCTTCTCTATACCGCGCTGGACGGCAAGACCAATCTGACCCTGCCTGACAATGTGCGGGTTTATATGTGGGCCAGCGCCCAGCACGGGCCTTCCGCTTTCCCGCCCGCGCCGCACACCGTGGCGCAGCAGATGGCCAATCCCAACAATTACACCTGGGGAATGCGGGCCATCTTTGAGGGCATGGACGCCTGGGTGCGCAAGGGCGTCGCGCCGCCGGCCAACAGATATCCCAACCTGGCGGACGGCACCCTGGTTAATCACGCCGATCTGAAATTTCCCAAGATCCCCGGCGTGCAATCGCCGTCCATCATTCCGGGCGGTTACCGGGCCGATCATGGCGGACCGCTGACCGCGCCCAAGCTGCCATTTCTGGTGCCCAATGTGGACGCGGATGGCAATGACACGGGCGGCATCCGTTTCCCCGAAATCGCGGCGCCGCTGGCGACCTATACCGGCTGGAATTTCCGCGATCCGTCCACCGGCTCGCCCACCGAGATCATTCCGCTGCAAGGCTCCTTTGTTCCTTTCCCGCTGACCAAGGCGGAACGGGAGAAGAGCGGCGATCCGCGTCTGTCCATCGCGGAACGTTATCCCAGCCGCGAAGTCTATCTCGCCAAGGTGAAGGCGGCGGCCGATGCGCTTGTCAGGGCGCGCTATGTGCTGCCGGAAGACGAGGCGCCGCTGGTGGCGCATGAAGCGCTGGTGTGGGATACGCTGACTGCGCCCAAGACTAACTGAGGCGATAAAGCCCGGCTTTATCGCCCAGGATGCCGGTCCAGGCCGCAGCCAGTTCTTTGTCGAAATTTGTGCCGTTGAAGCGGGCTGCGGTAACGCGGCCCGCTTCAATTTTGGGATTGGCGGCGCCGGATTCATGAAGGCGGCAGGCGGCGCGCAGTTTGGCGGCAAAATCGGCGTGATCGCCGTCCGCAATCCAGTCGCCATTTTCGGGCGTCGCATATTCCGCGCCGCCGTGGCCGGTATAGCCCACGACATGACAGCCCGAGGCCATCGCCTCCAGCGACATCAGGCCCAGGCTTTCCAGCAGCGGCAGGGCGGCATAGACGGCGGATCCCGCCATGGCCTCAGCGCAGGTTTCCCGCGTCATGCCCGATAACGCGATCCAGGGCACATGCGCATAGTCCGGCGCCACGGCGCCGAAATACGCTTTGAGAAAATTCGCTTCCAATTCACGCTTGCCGGGCGCGTAAGCAATCGATAGCCGTTTGAGTTTCGGCGCGAAACAATCCGGCAGCGCCGGGTGCACGCGGGCGATCGGTTTTCTGACTCCCATCTCGGCAAGTTTCGCCGCGCCAAAATCGCTGGATACCAGAATTTGCATCAGGGGATAGGCATTAAGCTCAGCCACCGACTCGATGCCGAAAAAAGTCAAATAGGGATTCTGATTGTGCATCACCTTGATGGCGGGAATGGCGCGGGCCGCCGCAAAGGAATGGTTTTCGCCCAACACCATGATGTCATCGGGTTGAAACACCGTGCCCAGCCGCGCCACCGGCACCGGGAACCGGGCATGGCCATTGTCGGAGGCGCCATAAAATGCCCTGGCGTCGAAACCCAGCCGGATGAGACCGGCAATATGGTCCAGCGAAACGAAATCCCCGCCCGTCACCGGCGGCAGGGAAAAGCCGTAATAGATGATGTTGCGGGCCATGCGGGCCGACCCTAGCAACGGGAACCGCTGCTGAAAATGGCCGCCCAATGCAAAGCGGAAACGCTGTCGTTCCCGGCATAAAATACATGGGCGGCCGTTTCCGGCCGCCCATGTCTTGACGAATTAGACCGCCTGCAGATTGCCGGCCTTGGCGCCGCGCGCATCCGGCTGGATGTCGAACGAGACCTTCTGGCCTTCATTGAGCGAGCGCATGCCGGCCGCTTCTACGGCTGAGGCGTGGACGAACACGTCCTTGCCGCCATCGTCGGGCGAGATAAAGCCGAAGCCTTTGGAGGTATTGAAAAACTTCACGGTACCGATGGTCATCTTATTTCCTTGGATCATCAGATTCCGCCAGCGCGATATGCGCAGACGGTCGTGGAAACGAGAACATCAAGGTCTGGAAGTTTTTCGGTTCGTCCGGCGCGCAAGAAGCGGGTCAGAAAGACAGAAGCGCTTCGTCTGACAGGGACGCAAGAACCACGTGGAGCCTCCATACGCCTTGTTGACCGCTTTTACAAGTCTCCCGCTTGGTGGCGCAATTTGCTGCCAGACCGCCCAATTGGCGGCTAATGCACCTGCAGATGCAGCAGCGCAAGGATTGGGCGCTCGAGATAGGCGACCGGGCGGCCAATCATCCAGCCAAAGGCATCGATGCCGGCCATCGGCGCGAGAATGAAAATCGCGACGACAAAGACCAGGCCGAAGCGGGACAGCCGCCAGAGCGGCAGCGCCAGGGCGGGTGGCAGCAATCCCACCGCAACCTTGCTGCCGTCGAGCGGTGGAATCGGCCAGAGATTCAACACCGCCAATACAAGATTGATTTCGACCGAACTCCAGAGCAGAACGGCAAGCCATTGCGGCGGCGTGCCGGCCTGATGCACGACAATACCGAGCAGCGCAACCGAGACAATCGCGAGCAGTATGTTCATGGCGGGGCCGGCGCCCGCCACCCAGATCATGTCGCGCTTGGGGTGGCGCAACGCCCCAAAATTCACCGGCACAGGCTTGGCATAGCCGAACACAAAGCCTGCTTTTGACAGCAGCAGAAACGCCGGGAGGATAATCGTGCCAAACGGGTCGATATGTTTGAGCGGGTTAAGCGTGACTCGGCCGGCCTTGGCGGCGGTGTCATCGCCGAAATGCCGGGCGACAAACCCGTGCGCGGCTTCGTGCAGGGTGATCGCGATGATGACAGGTACGGCGTACAGGACAATGTTCAATAAGAGGCCCATTGCGCCATCCTAGCATCTGTTGGCGATGCCGGTTCAGAAATCGGGCGCAATTCCGGCGCGGTCCGCGAGCCGTCCGAATGCCTAGGCCAAGTCTATGGCATGGCTTTTCAGGTCCGCGAGCGAACAATATTCAAGGGCGCCTTCATGGGTAGCGCGCAGCACCACGCGCGGCGCCTGATTTGCGTCGAAGGCCTCTTGCCAGCGGGGCGCGCAGAGGCACCAACGGTCGCCCGCCTTCAATCCGGGAAAGCCAAAATCCGGCAGCGGCGTTGACAGGTCGTTGCCCCGAGCTTTGGAAAACTGCAGGAACTCTCCGGTGACCACGACGCATACGGTGTGACTCCCAATGTCCTCGGCGCTCGTATCGCAGCATCCGTTGCGAAAAAAACCCGTCATAGGCGTTGTCGAACAGGCTTGCAGGGGTTCTCCAAATACGTTGCGGGATGGACGGCGGCCGGGGCCAAAACCTTTAGGCTCTATGGACATGGAATTTTCCCGAGGATGTCATTCATAAGAATAGCCGATTTCGGCGGCGTTTTCGCCTGACGCGGAGCGGCGCTACGCTGGCGCTAGCCGCGGCTTGGCATGAGATTGTGCGAGTGGTCTGTGTTTCCGCCGGACGCGCGGCCCTTAAGACGCTGCCGCGCGGGCCGCTTGTCATCTTTAATTGCCCGCTATGCGGGCGATTAAAGATGGTGCCGCCTGCGTGACTCGAACACGCGACCCCCGCATTACGAATGCGATTTAATGGTCGCTCATAGCAGAACATACCAACACCTAAGTCGCTGGCGCCGTTGATTTTCTCCGGAAGGAGCTTATCGCGGCAAAACAAGCGTGCTCGTGGCTTCACCACGCGCCGCCGAGACAAAGGTGAGACAAATGCGACTGACTGATCTTTCCATCAAGACGCTCAAAGTACCAGAGAATGGCGCTGTTATCTATCACGACGATGTCCTCACGGGCTTCGGAGTGCGAGTTAGCGAGGGCGGCACCAAAAGCTTCGTCCTCACCCACGGCAAGACCCGGCAGCGGGCGACCATAGGCCGAGTTGGCATCCTGGCGCTCCAGGAGGCCCGGGGAGCCGCAAAACGGCTCCTGGCAGAGAAGACGCTGGGGAAAGCTTCCACCGTCATTAACAGGACCTGGGACGCCGCCACGGTCGAGTACCTTGCCGAGGTCAAGAAGAACTGCAAACCGCGCACCTGCGACGACTACACACGGCTCTTATCCCGCTTCAAGTTCGGGGCAACCCTCATCCACCGGCTAGGCCAGGAAGATCTCACGACGAAGCTCGACAAGCTGCGGGACACACCGGCTGAATACATCCACGCCTTCGTAGTGCACCGGGCCTTCTTTAACTGGTGCTATCGGCACCGGTACCTTAACGAAAGCCCTCTGGCCAGGATGCAAGTTGGCCAATACAACGAACGGGAACGGGTACTTTCCGACGGAGAGATCAAGAAAGTTTGGTGCGCCTGCCCGCCCACTACCTATGGCAGGATCGTCAAACAGCTCATCTTGACCGGGCAGAGAAGGGGAGAGGTTGTCGCCTACGATCCCGATTGGAAAGAAGGCGATCTCATCACTGCCCCCTCGTGGCTTGCCAAAAACAACAAACCTCACTGCTACCCCATCGGGCCGATGACCGAAGCCCTGCTAGGAGAAAATTCGTGGAAGGGATGGTCGAAAGCCAAGTCCCAGCTCGATCAACGTTCCGGGGTTTACGGGTGGACGCTTCACGACCTCCGGCGCACGCTGCGCACCCACTGGGCAGCGCTAGGCATCCGCAAAGAAGTCGCTAAGAAGTACGTCAACCAAATCTCCGGCGAAGACAAGGCCGGAGACAAGATTGACCGCATTTACGACCGACACACCTACATTCCCGAAATGCGGGATGCGGTAAAGAAGTGGGAAGCTCACCTGCAGACCATCCTCAAGAACTGATAACCGTCGCGTCTGCGGACGGACAAAAAATGGGGTTGGGCACGGCTCGCCCCGATCAACTAACGCGGATAGCCTAGAAGAATTTGCCGGCCGAGACTTGCATCTCGTCATGGAGAGCGCCCGCTTAACCTGATGGGCCGCCTGACGATGGTGGTAGGTGAGGGGGGAAGGGAGACAAGCGGCGAAAACGGAGTAATATTCAACAGATTGCATGACGAATCAGAATATTACAAACTTCGGCAATAAGAACAGCTACCCTCCGCTAATTGCTCAAGCGGACAGCTCAGAATATCGAGAGAACATATGCCGGGTATAACAATGTCGATGCCGCTTAATAAAGCGCTGGAGCTTCCAAACGGAGCACGCTTCTATCGTTGCGCCCTGCAAGTAAATCCATTTGACTATCTTGTCCGGCACAAGAAAGCGACTTCTTTCAAGAATGAGGGCGAATACAATGCTGCGATCATTGCAGCCTGCAAGAAATTGGACATCGAAGTCATCGGTGTAACCGATCACTACAGAGTTGATGGCTCCAAAGGACTGGTTGCAGCCGCTCGCTCGCACGGTATTTTTGCGTTCTATGGATTTGAGGCAGTTGCGAAGGACGGCGTGCACTTCCTGTGCCTATTTGACGCCGACAAGGATTCCGTATTGCAAAGTTTTATCGGAGCATGTGGCATTCACGATCACAAGGAACTCTCTCCGACGGGGACATTGGATTCGGAAGAGCTACTTGATCACCAAAAAAAATGGGGTTGCATCTGCATCGCGGCACACATCGCATCGGACCAGGGCGGACTATTGAAGAAGCTTTCCGGTCAAACGAGAATGCGAGTGTGGAAATCTCCAAATCTTCTTGCCGGCGCCCTCAATGGCCCCATCGACCAAGCTCCACAGGACATTCGCCAGATTCTTGAAAACAAGAATGCCGACTACCGGCGCGATTACCCGCTAGCCATTATTAATGCGGCGGATGTGTGTGGGCCCGATGATCTGGAGAAGCCCAGCGCCTCGTGCAACATTAAAATGTCCAAAGTTTCTGTCGAGGCTCTACGGCAGGCGTTTCTCGATCCACTATCACGCATTCGTTTGACCACAGATGCACCACCGGAGTCACATGCCGAGTTCGTTGCAATAAGTTGGGAAGGTGGGTTTCTTGGAGACGTAGCAGTTCACTTCAATGAAAATCTTAATGTGCTAGTGGGCGGTAGGGGCACCGGTAAGTCCACAATGATCGAGAGCCTTCGCTATGTACTAGGATTGCAACCTCTGGGTGAGGATGCGCGAAAGGCACATGAAGGAGTCTTGCGCTATGTCCTGCGGCCGGGCACAAAAGTTTCGTTGCTTATCCGCTCCCATAAGCCGGCACAACGTTGCTATACAGTCGAGCGCACGATCCCGAATCCACCTGTGGTAAAAGACGAGAACGGTGATGTCCTCTCGCTCAGCCCGAAGGACATTATGCCAGGAATCGAGATTTTCGGACAACACGAGATATCGGAGCTGACGAAAAGCCCGGAAAAACTAACTCTTTTGTTGGACCGGTTTGTCGATCACGATCCGACTCTGGCTGCACGCAAAGTTAGACTCAAGTTAGAACTGGAGCGGTCGCGTAATCGAGTTCTTGATGTAAGGCGCGAACTCAAGGCTCTTGATGATCGTTTGGCTGCATTGCCAGGACTCGAAGAAACGCAAAAAAGGTTTCAAGCGGCTGGGCTAGAGGAGAAGCTCAAAGAGCGCAGCTTAGTGGTCCGGGAAGAGCGAATCTTTGCGAATGTAAATGAGCGCCTTGCACCATTGCGAACACTCCAAACCGAATTGGCAGGCAGTACGCCAATTGATGCCGCATTTGTCTCGACCAAAGCCCTGGAAGGGCTACCTAATGCTGCTTTATTAGCGGAAATCAACGCCACACTAAAAAAACTGAGCGACGGGCTCGATGGTTCGGCCAAACAGCTTGCAAAGCTCCTCGCGGATGCCGACACGGCAATCGGTTCGACGAAGACAAAGTGGAATGAAAAACGCGCAAAGATTGAAGCCACCTACGAGAAGTTGTTGCGCGAGTTGCAGAAGTCGAAGATCGACGGTGCGGAGTTCATTCGATTAAGGCAGCAGATTGAGGAACTGAAACCGCTTCGAGAAAACAAGGCGGCTCTAATAAAGGATCTTGCCACGCAAGAAACTCATAGGAAGAAACTTCTCATTGAATGGGAGGATGTAAAGGCAAACGAATACCGTGAAATTCAGAAAGCTGCAAAGAAGGTGTCGGGTAAGCTAGCAGATCGGGTACAGGTCGAAGTTACGATGGCCGGTAATCGTGAGCCGTTAGAAGACCTATTGCGTGAGCTTGGCGGTAATTTGAATGCCGCGTTGGAACGCTTACGGGACTTGGATCAGATTTCCCTTCCTGAACTTGCTCAGGCCTGTCGAGAGGGTAAGGAAGCGCTCATGAAGCGATATAACCTGCCATCCGGCTCTGCGGAGAGAATTGCGCAAGCCGATGCGAGTATTTTCATGCGCATCGAGGAGCTCGACCTTTCGGCCACGACGACGATTGAATTGAATACAGCAGCAGATGGCGCTTCTCCCATATGGCAGACACTCGATCAGCTTTCGACTGGTCAAAAAGCGACAGCCGTTTTGCTGCTTCTTTTATTGGAATCTGATGCGCCATTGGTTGTCGATCAACCGGAAGACGATTTGGATAACCGCTTTATCACGGATGGGGTGGTTCCGATCATGCGTCAAGAAAAGCAACGACGGCAATTTGTGTTCTCGACGCACAACGCAAATATTCCCGTATTGGGAGATGCCGAACTCATCCTTGGTCTCGCCGCGTCAGGCGAAGGTCGTGAAGGCCATGCCGAAATTGGGCCTGAGCTTATGGCGTCGATTGACTCGAAGCCGGTTCGTGAGCTGGTGGAGGAAATACTTGAAGGCGGAAAAGACGCTTTCGAGATGCGCCGGTCAAAATATGGATTTTGAGGTTTGAATGACGACGCGGACGGAATTGCTGGAACTCATCAGGAATGGTGAGAATTCCGGCGTTGAATTCAAGCGCGATGTTATTGAGAACCACGCGCTGGCTAGAGAACTTGTAGCATTTTCCAATTTCAACGGTGGCGTCGTGTTGCTAGGCGTTGAAGACGACGGCAGCCTTTCGGGCATTACTCGGGCTGACATCGAAGGATGGGTGATGACCGCGTGCCGAGACAAGATAAGGCCTGCGATAATCCCATTCTTCGAAATTGTCCGTGACGTAGAACCCGGCAGGCATGTTGCAATTGTCCGCGTAACGCGCGGTTTTGCCGTTCACGCCGTATGGCATAACAACCGGAACATCTATTACATTCGGGTTGGATCACAGAACCGAGAGCCGAGCGGGGAGGAATTGGGTCGCATATTTCAACAACGCGGTTCATTTCGCGCTGAGCTACGTCCAGTGTCTGGAGCAGTCTTGGCAGATTTTGATTTCCGAAGGTTGAAAGACTATTTCGGTCGTGTTCGTGAGCAGCATGTGCCTGACGATGGTGACGAGCAGGGCTGGCTCAAACTCCTATTGAACACCGAGATTATGACGGAGGAGGGAGTAACGGTCGGAGGGCTGCTGTTGTTCGGTCAAAATCCCAACCGGTTTCTACCTCAAGCCGGCTTTGATGCGGTGGCTTTCCCCGGCCGTGAAAAGGACTATGCGGCGCGAGAACGTGCCGCGCTGCGCGGTCCACTTGCACCGCTTATGACAAGCGATGGATCGGCGATAGTTGAAAACGGTTTGGTCGAACAGGCTGTGGACTTCGTGCGACGAAATACTCCCGTCTCTGCAGCGCTGATAGATGGCGCCAGGAGGGCGGACAGGCCTGCTTATCCGGTGGAGGTCGTGCGCGAGGTTGCAGTTAACGCCCTTATCCATCGTGATTATTTGTTGGCAAGCACAGACATCGAACTCGCAATTTACGACAACCGCTTGGAAGTTGTCTCGCCGGGTAAACTACCCAATGGCATCACACCCGAGCGCATGCGTACAGGGTGCCGAGCCGCACGAAACGAACTGCTTAAAGAAGTTATGCGAGACTATGGGTATCTAGAGCATATGGGCATGGGTGTGCCCCGCAAGATGGTGGCGGGAATGAAGAAGCACAACAATACCGATCCAGACCTTGTCGAAGAAGGCGAACGCTTTTTGGTTCGCCTTTATGCATGACGGCCGGACGATGCAATCCGACAAACGAAAAGGAAAATGCGCTCCCGTCCTTTCCGATGCGGACAGGGCGGAAGCGGCCAGCCCAACTAACCTCTCACATCGTTTCAATCGTGGCGCATCATTTCAAAATGGCTGTGCGCTGCACGCGCTAAATGCACGGCTCGGTGCCCCGTCGACCATAAGCCTCATACAAATGCCGTGATTCGGCAAATTTAGCAGGTCTTCGATCTCGAACGTCGGCTGAAACTCGCGCGCGAGATAAGGCGCGTCTTCAGCGCCAACTCGGAATGATATTAGCGTCCCCGCATTGCCAAGCACCGCCGAACGTATTTTCGGTTCCAATTGGTGGAGATGCTGGTTTGCGAGCGTCATGCCGACGCCATACTTGCGCAATTCCGGTAGCATGTTGGCCAACATCAAGGTTGTGAAGGACTGAAACTCGTCCACATAGATAAAAAAGGGGCGGCGCTCGTCTGTGTCTGCCCGGCTGAGGGCCGCAAGCGCCAGCGTTGAGAGTACAAGGGACCCAAGCATAAGAGAACTATCCTCCCCTAGGCGTCCTTTGGAGACGTTGACGAGCAGCACTTCGCCTCGATCCATTAGCGAACGAAAGTGCAAGTCAGCTTTCGGCTCTGCGAGGATGCGATAGAGGGTGGGGTCGGACAGCAGCGCTCCGAGCTTATTCTGTATGGGCGCTATCGCGTCTGCCTTCTGACGGAAATGGTAATGCTCGAATTCGTGCAGCCAGAAGCGGCGGACGGTTTCGTTGCGGATTTCGCGCGCCACGCTCTTGCGATACCCTTCGTCGGCATACATGCGCAAGATGTCCGGAAGCGTGGCGCCGTCCCGCTCTAAAAGGGCATACAGCGTATTGCGCAGGACATGCTCCATGCGCACGCCCCACGCGTCCGGCCAGAGCTTCCGCAGCGTCTCAATGAGGCCCGAAGCGGCCAAGGGTATCTTGTCATCCCGCACGCGGCGCAAAGGATTGTATCCAAAGGGCTGAGCGTCATCTGGCGCATTCAAGTACTTGACGCGCCCCCGCCGTCCAGCGGCCGCGTCTTGGGCGACTCTTTCCGCTAGGTCACCATGAGGATCAATGAGCGCGAAGCCGCGCCCAGCTTCTAGGTCTTGGCGCGCTAGAGTTTCGATGAACGTGGACTTGCCCACGCCGGTCTTGCCGATCAGATAGATATGTGAAAGGCGGTCCGTTTGCCTAATGCCGAAGAGCCTCCTCGCGCTGCGATGAGTAGTGCAGCCAAAATAACTGATGCTGTTTTGCGGTTCCATCCCTCTACGTTCGCAGAACAAATCGGGAGCGGTAGTAGGTGCAAAGTTGTGACAGCCGCGATGAGATTAGCGGCGCCTGGACGTTGGGGACTTTAGGGACTTGTCCCGGCGCCTTGTGCGCCGTCATCTTTCATCAATATGGTCAGTATTTAGTTTGCTACACTAGCGGTATGAAGGACACCACCTCATTCGAGCATTTCGAGGCGCTCGATATAAGAGTCGGGAAAATAACGAATGTCGAGGACGCGCAGACAAAGAAACCGACCTATCGCATCACGGTGGATTTTGGTCCTGAGATCGGGACGAAAGTCTCTTGCGGTGCCTATCGTAATTACGCAAAAGACGAGTTGATTGGGAAGCAAGTAGTTGCAGTCATAAATCTTGGCATCAAACAGATGGGGCCGGAAAAGTCAGAAATTCTTATTCTAGGGGTTCAAAACGAGCATGGACAAACTGTTTACCTCACTCCTCAAGCCGAAGTGGCTCTTGGCGCGCATATTTTTTGAAGGCCGACGGAATTAAATTCTATGTACAACCACCAACCCGAAAACTACGACTGCCCTTTATGCAAAATCGCTAGAGGCGAGCCGACTGAACACGGCGATCAAGAGGGAAGCGTGATATTCAGAGACGATGAAATTACCGCATTTGTGGCCGGCAAATGGTGGAGGTCAAACCCTGGACACGTCATAATCATTCCGAACAAGCATGTAGAGAATCTGTATGACATGCCACAAGAAATCAGCCATAAAATATTTGATTTCTCAAAGACTGCCGCCATTGCATTGAAGGCCGCCTATGGTTGCGATGGAACCTCAATGAGACAGCACAATGAACCTGCCGGAAATCAGGACGTTTGGCACTTTCCCTTACACGTCTTCCCGCGATACGTAAACGACGACCTCTATCTCAAGCACAAGGATACCTACTGGCCAACTGCCGAGGAGAAGCAGCCCTATGCGGAGAAGCTAAAAGCTTATCTCGCGCGTACCTGAGCTCAGAGACGTGCCAGCGGTCATTGCGGAGCTGGTGGGCATGAACGAGAAGGAATTAATCGTTGGAATAGAAGATTTGTACAACGACAAGGTCGGTCAATCGGAATAATCTTATATCACCCATCTCCAGGACGTTAGGGACTTCGGGGACTTATTCCAGCGCTCTGTGCATCATTATCCTTCATCAGTATGTTCAGTATTTTCTCTGCACGAGTTCGAGGAGTGTCCTGCTGCTCTCCACAACATTGTGCTTTGCGCCATTCGGCGAGCTCTCGGAGTGGAGATTTCAGCGTAATTACTGGATTATTTCGCTCTCCGAGAAAGTTCGACATTGCTTTTTGCAGAACATCGCGCTTTTCAGATGGAATACCGATTTCGTACAGATTATACGCGGTATTGGCGAGTTCGAGCTTTTCCAGCGCGCGTTCAGTCGGCGAGGGGAGCGCCGCGATATTGTTCAGGGTTTCTTGAAACCCGCATTTTTCGGCCAAAATGCTGCTGCGCCGCGGATCGAATGCGACTTTATCGATCAATCCGTTAACGAGCGCGTCTGTTAGACGGTTTAGCCGATCATCGCAATTGACGATGTTGAGCTGAACGGCGGCAGTCTGACGCTGCTTTTCATGCTCCCGCTCCGCCAGTTGACGTTCGGCAATGTCCCTAATGTCCCTGACCTCCTCGTCCTCGCAGTGAAGCAGGGCGAGTACCGTCTTAATCTCTGATTCGACCCGTCGCTCGTTGAGGCATACCGGGCCGCACGACGAATCGTGGCAGCGGTAATAGATGTAGCGCTGTTTCTTTCGCTCGCCGATTAAATGGCGGTTGCAGCCAACGCAGCGTATTAGGCGCCGAAACAGAAAGTGGTTGACGTAGGGGCCGGCCATGGGGCGATTGCCCCGCAGGACAGACTGCACCTGGTCATACAGGGCTTTGGTGATGAGTGGCGCATGCTTGCCCTCGAAAGTCTCGCCTGTCGTCCGTAAGTGGATAATGCCCATATAGAAGGGATTGTTCAGCATTGTGGTGAAGCCATTTTTTGACAGAATATTGCCGCGACGACCGCGCAGACCGCGCGCAGTCATCTCTTTCTTGAGGGTATCGAAGTTGAACTCGCCGGTGGCGTAGAGTTCGAAGGCCTGACGTACCAGCGGTCCCCGTAGCGGGTCGATTTCTTTTGCCTTGGCTTTGCCCATGTCGCGGTAGCCGATAGGGGCCCCGATGGGATAGAGGCCTTGCTTCAATCGACCGTAAAATCCCTTGCGAAGCTCTTGGCGTAGATTGCGAATGAAATCGGCAGCTACGACGGCCTGTATGTCGGCCGACAGCCGCCCGCCCCGCGAACCCAGGTCGATGCTCTCATGGGCGAAATGCACCTCTATCCCGCGATCTATGAATTCATTAATCTCCGCCCAGTCGCGCATGTTGCGAGCGCTGCGGTCAATTTTATGGATCACGACACCTTGCGCGTGCCCCTTCTCAAGGCCGCGCATCATGCGCACAAAAATGGGCCGGCCACGCTTCGCCGCCGTTTCTACCTCTTCAAACCACTCGACGACTTCGAGATTGTTTCGACCCACATACGTCTCAATCGCGGCCCGCTGTTCTATCAGCGAAGAGCCATACGTGCCCTGCTTCTTGGTTGATACTCGAACATAAGCGTAGACTTTTTTCATACCATGGGGGAGCTAGTACCGTCTAATGATACAGGCGACTCCTTTTTCGCGCGAATCACTGTGTCATGTTCCTCCTGAGCGATGCGAAGCGCGATCCGATACAGAGCGTCGACAAACTCATAGAGATTTCCCCGCGCCTCCTCGCGTTCCCTCTCCGTCGCGTCCGGCAAGTAGCGATTGAGGATGATATCGCCCGGTCTATGGTTTTCGGCCCGCTCCATGGCGACATTTTGATCTCGCGAATTGCCGGCCGGTAGGGGGCAAAAGTTGGTGCCCGCCACGACTTTCATCCCTCCTGTGCGAGGGCGCAGTCATTGCTAGTGTAATTCTATGGAAAATCACCCGAAAGACACGGCGCCGAAACAATCTCACGTTCCAACAATATCGCGCGTATGCACTGACACGCTGGTCGAGCTCGTATACGATCCCGTCGCCCGAAAGACCGCGCTCGCGGTCTCGCGCTTCGGCGGCCTTTGGAATGTCGAACAGGAAGTTCGTATCGAAACGGGAGAAATCCTCGTCCCGTATCGCGCAACCAATAATCTTATCGCGAATGAATGCGTGCTGTTGCCGTCGCTGCCGGAAGAGTTTGGCTTCAAACACGAGCTCATCGCTGATATCCGTTCCTTCCTGCATCGCTATGTCGATCTATCGCCCGCGTTCGAACAGGCTGCGGCGTACTACGTCCTCTTGAGCTGGGTTCACGACGCCTTCAACGAATTGCCATATCTCCGGCTGCGAGGCGACTACGGCACTGGCAAGACGCGGGCGCTCATGATACTCGGTTCGCTCTGCTACAAATCTTTCTTCGCAAGCGGCGCGGCGAGCACGTCGCCCATCTTTCATACTCTCGACACCTTCGGCGGCACGCTCATCTACGATGAGGCCGATCTTCCGTTAAGCGACGCGCGCGCAGACATGGTCAAGATACTCAATACAGGCAATCTCAAGGGCATTCCGGTGTTGCGCACGATCGTCAACCGGAACAAAGAGTTCAATCCACGGGCGTTCAAAGTCTTCGGGCCGAAGATCGTTGCAATGCGTGGATCGTTCGAAGATCGAGCGCTTGAAAGCCGGTTCTTGACTGAAGAAACCGCCACGCATCTGATGCGGCCCGATGTGCCCATTATTCTGCCACCAGCATTCAGGGTGGAAGCGTTGACGCTCCGCAATCGGCTGCTGCATTTCCGCCTCTGCCATTTTTTCGACATCAAGGCGGACGGAACCGCGCTCATGGACAAGGTCGAACCCCGTGTCAACCAAATCGCTCTTTCATTGCTGAGCCTCGCCGACGATCCCGATGAGCGTAGCGCGATCCAGGACGCATTCATTGCCCAACATAGAAATGCCGTGTCGGCACGCCAAGAAAGTATCGAGGGGCATGTGCTCGCCGCCATCTTGAAGGTGTTCCGAGTGCTAACTGCGCCGCACGTCACGCTTCGGGATGTGACGGACAATTTCAATAGAGCTCATTGTGGCGAATACCCGAGGCCGATGTCCAACCGCTGGATCGGTCAGATCGTGCGCGCCCGCCTTATGCTGAAAACAGAACGGACGAACGGTATCTATGTAATCCCGGTTACGGAATGGCCAAAAGTTCAGGCACTTGCAAGCAGGTTCGGCTTGGTTACGGAAGAACAAGCGACAGCGTAATCCCCAACGTTCCGCTCAATGCGGCGCTGCAACTCCATAGCTTGATATGCTGAAAGCGTTTGCAGTGTGTGGTGGACTTGCGGTGTGCGCAAGTTTTGTCCCCCTACCTGTCACCGCCACACCCTGAAATCATACAGACGACCATCCCGGTCGCCTTTGTTCATTCATGACAAAACGCTTCACTAGCTATATCCGCGCGTTGCGAAGACAAAACGGCATGACCCAACGGCAGCTGGGGTGGCTGCTTGGTATCCATCACACATCGGTTGCACGATTGGAGAAACATTTCGGCCTCCCTCGGACCGAGGTTCTAGTTGTCATAGAGCTCGTTTTCGGAAGGCCCGCTTGCGACATATTTCCGCATGCCTACCGCAATACGGTGAAGCTCCTCGTCCGGCGCGCCGGCGAAACACTAGGGAAATGTCCAGACCTGCGACCGTTCCTTGCCGAGCTTATCAATCGTTCGGACAGTAACTCCTAGAAACTATGAACACTATGCAGGACAAAGAGCGCGTACTTGGCGTGCATCCGACCAAGAATGGCTTCTCTTGGATTGTCTTTGAGAGCCCCAATGTGCCCTTGGATTGGGGCACATGCAGCGCGAGGACCCGGGGTAATTCGCGTTCAATGGCGAAATTCGAGCGTATTCTTGATCGGTACGAGCCGGTGGCGGTAGTGCTTGAGACCTTTGAGACTAGAGAAAAAGCGCGACCAACACGGGCTCAATTATTGTGCCAAGGGATGTCCAATCTCGCACATTCGCGCGGTATGGACACGCCGGTATACGACCGCGAACTAATCCGCATGTACTTCGCGCGCATGGGAGCCTCGACAAAACACGAAATCGCCCAGGCCGTGGCGCAGCGGCTCGAACCGTTGCGTAGGCGGCTTCCGCGCAAGCGAACCACAACATCGGAGCCTGATCCCCGACAGTCGCTCTTCGACGCCGCTTCGCTCGTGCTTACGCATTACGCCGTGATTGGAACAGAATAGAGAATTGGCCGTGCATGCGCCTTCTCCTCGCCAACTAGTTCCCGAAATGGCTTCGGGAACTAGCAGCGAAGGAGAAGCCCATGGCAGTTAGTTCTCGATCCAAACAGATAATGGCGTTCAACGACGCGTTCCGACGGACCTTCATTGGCGGCAAGGTCCTAATGTCGGCTGGTGTCGTCTCGCTTAGCGATGACCAAATCAGGCAGATCGTCCAGTCCGTACAGGACTATCTATTGTTCACTCCCGATAGTGATCCTTATGGCGAGCACGATTTTGGAAGCATAGAAATCCTGGGAAGCAAGTTCTTTTGGAAAATCGACTATTATGACAAGTCGCTGGAAAGAGGGTCGGAAGACCCATCTGATCCCGCGCAAACAATCCGCGTCCTCACCATCATGTTGGCGGATGAGTATTGAAAGGCAGGCCGCAAGTGCGGCCTGTTCCTTTTCCAAAACGACTTGGAGCATCAGACCGACTGGATGAGGCTCTCAACTTCGGCCGCCGCCAGCCCGAATAGAGTTATGGTTTCCTGTACCATTGTCCCCACATTCTCTAGAGCTTCCATCGTGTCAGGTCCGTACGCGCGCGCCAGGTCGATATCAATTTCGAGATGCGACGGTCCGTGATCGTGTGGTGCGAGGTGCACTTCGCCCCACATCCACCGCTTGCGGCTGAAGAGGCCGGTATAGGCCGCTGATGACACGAGAAAGGAGGAGAGTTCTTCGGCGATGAACTCTGTGCCAGCCAACACCGAGAAGAAGCGAGGCAGATCGGGGCTGTATGCATCGGCTATCAATTCACGGACACCGGCCAATGTGGGGGCGCTGAGGTCGTGAACACCAAGACATTCAGCGTCCTTACGCCAGTGAGCGGCATGGGAGCCCTCCTCCTCCTTCATTTGCCGGATTGCCGATGCAAGCCAGACGAAGGTTTTGTTGGCTCTTTGGCCGTATTTCTTTCGCAACGGGGTACGCGGCAGGGAGTGCCGGTCAATAGCTATCTCGAACTCAGACACGAAAGGCCAAAAGCCGACATGAAGGGCCCGTGCGGCTGCGGCGCTTCCTTCGGCCGCGACGCGGATCAGGGAGGATCTCTCTACCTCTTGTCGCGCCAGCGAGCGAAGGTACGCAGTGTCAACCCTGCCGTCCTGATGAAATAACAGGTTGGCACAGCCATTTGTTTCAATGTCCGACATAAAATAGCTCCCGACTTGCGCGACAGCGCCGTCAGGCAGGGACGAAAAGCTCAAATCTGAAACGTGCCTAGTAAGAAATTGCCCCGGCCTTAACAGTATGGCCGATACTGTTAAGGCGCGGAAAGGCTGCTAGCGGCATCAAGGCCGATCATATTGTTAGGGCGCGAGTCGGGGCGTTGTGATTACCTAACCGAAAGCAACCGGAAAACTTTTCTGTCACTATCCACAACGGGAAGTGCTGCGCATGATGGCAGAGGCGACGAAGAACGACATTGGGCCACGCTTTGATGGAATTGATTTGTTGCGCGGGCTTTCCGTTCTGGCAGTGGTGTTATTGCATATAAGAATACGGCTAATCGTTGCAGGACATCCGATTGGCGATTCGCTTCCGAAGAGTCTCTCGTACCTTTTGTTCAACAACGGCAATAACGGCGTAACAGTATTCTTTGCCATTTCGGGATTTCTTATAACGATTATTTCGCTGCACCGGTTTGGTTCTCTAGTCCTGATTCGACTGCGCACATTCTATCGCTATCGATTTGCGCGAATAGCTCCACTGCTGCTGCTTCTCCTCGCGATACTCAGTGCCCTTCATCTTTATGGAGCGGCCGGGTTCCAAATCAATCCAAATAGAGCAGACCTTGCTCAAGCTCTTTTTGCGGCATTGACATTTCATCTGAATTGGCTGGAAGCCGCCAAAGGTTATCTGCCGGCGAACTGGGATATCCTGTGGTCCTTATCCATCGAAGAGATGTTCTACCTCTTTTTTCCCCTCGTATGCCTAATACTGCTCCGCTTCCGAAGCGGCACGGCTCTCCTGATTTCGTTTCTACTACTCTTCGTTGCCGTTGGTCCTTTTGCTCGAACCGTATGGACGAACAATGACCTTTGGAAGGAGAAATCATATCTTGGGAACATGGATTCCATTGCCTTAGGCTGCCTTGCCGCGCTTTTGACCTTTTACATTTTGCAGAACTATTCCGGACATCTGTTTAGGCGGCGAAATTTATTGCTCGCCATACAGGGTGTGGGCTTGAGCCTCATGCTTCTTGTGGCAATTTGGCCGCAATGGGCGTGGCTGCGTTACCTCGGCAGGCATGGCCTTGATCTCACGCTGCTCCCATTGGGAACATGCCTTTTTATGGTGGGATCAGTTCTTTCAGGCAGGGCGGGCGGGCGCCTTGGTTCACCTCTTCGATGGTTTGGGCGACATAGCTACGAAGTGTATTTGACGCATGAATTCATTGTCATATGGGGCGCGGCCATCTACGCAAAGATTGACCAGGGATCGCCTTTCCTTTGGATCGCCCTGTTCCTCGTGTTGTCGGGAATTTTGGGCGCGCTTGTAGCGCGTTATTTTTCCGAGCCTCTAAATCGGCAGTTGCGAACGGGTATCCAGCCTTTACGAGGATGCTGACGCCTTAATAGGTCATGGGCCGAGCAATGAGCCTACCGTCTGATTGCGATAAGCCCTGCACAGTCTGAACCGCTTTCCGCGTCATTGCTGATTTTGATGACAGTTGGCCATTGGTGATATTCTAATGCTGACTGAGTCGAGCAGGCTGGAGAAATTCAACATGCGTATCGCAATAGGATTTGCAACAGCGATCTGCGTATTGATGGCTTTAGCTAGTACTGCTTCTGCAGCCAGTTCCGATCTCCAGGTCAAGTTGGACGCCCTCGCGAAAGCCGCACATCCTGGAATGTTAGGTATCAGCATCTTAGACCTCAAGAGCGGAGATGTATGGAGAGTAGACTCCACAACCGAATACCCCATGATGAGTGTATTCAAGGCCCCAGTCGCTGCTACGGTTTTATCGCTCGTAGATCAGGGCAAAGTTTCCCTGGAGCAAACTGTCACTTTGACACGCGCTGACCTCAGTCCAGGCGCCAGCGATATTGCAAAAAATTTCCTAGGCGACAGCATGACTTTCAGCATCTCGGACCTTCTGAAAGGTGCGGTGAGCCGGAGCGATAATACGGCTACTGATGCATTGATCCGGTTTATCGGCGGTCCCAAAATTGTGACCGATTATATCAAGGCGCAGGGCATTAAGGGCATGCATGTGGAGTTGGACGAGCGAGGTGTGTCGCATGTGTTTTCCGGCCTGGGGGAGGCAGCAGCTCCGCCGCCGAACGAAACAGCGGAAGTACGAAATGCTCGGATGGAGCGGGGTTATGCTGCTTATCTGACGGACCCGCGTAACCGTAGTACGCCCGATGCCTCTGTTGAGTTCCTGCGCAAGCTATGGGAAGGCCAGTTATTGTCTCCCGCCTCAACACAGCACCTGTTAGACCTTATGTATAGCCAAACAGCTTGCAGCCGTTTGCGCACACATATGCCTGCGGACGTGCGTTTGGCT
The DNA here is from genome assembly GCA_035568995.1 of Rhizomicrobium sp. Taxonomy (GTDB): domain Bacteria; phylum Pseudomonadota; class Alphaproteobacteria; order Micropepsales; family Micropepsaceae; genus Rhizomicrobium. The sequence continues at coordinate 148,356 of DATMNL010000003.1, forward strand.
GACAAATGCGGAACTTCTCTGACCCTTGACGGAATGACGCCTGCCTATAATGACATTGGCATCATGACGCTGCCTGGCGGGCGGAACATAATAATTGCAGCGTTTTTGTCGGGCTCTCGCGCTTCGACGGACGATCGAGACAAAATATTTATCGATCTTGCTAGTGCGACGATATCAGCCCTGCGCTGAGGCTTTAGTATCGCCGTACGGATTGATCGCATTTCTGTAGAGCGCGATGTCTAGTTTGGGGTCAGAAGCGGTCACGTCCGCTTTGCGCCGATAGCGAATATAAGGAATTTGCCTCGTTGCTGTGGCCGACAAAACAAGGACTACGGTACCACCCATGGCAGATAGTTCAGAACAAGATTTAGCGGCACTTCAAGGTGTGTGGGAACAGATCGCCTTCGAGGAAGGCGGTAATTTGAATCCACCGGATGAATATGGCGGATCACTAGGCTCCCTTACCACGATTAGCGGAAGCAATTTTAGGGTCTGTGCATCTGCCGGTGCGTTATTGTTAGAAGGTCAATTTGAACTTGATGCCTCCGTCCTCCCAAAAGTAGTGAACTGGATAGACGCGATAGGCGCTGACGCAGGCAAGAAACTACCGGCGATTTATAAGCTGGAAGGTGATCTTTTTGTCTTCATTGCCGCTGACGAAGGCGCGCCAAGGCCGACCGCTTTTCGCACCAGCCTGGGGCAGACAATGAGAACTTTCCGTAGGCGACGGTGAACCGAACGGAACGTCCACTTTGCGCCATAAGCGGACATTCCGCCAAGACTTCCTAAGCACGATTAGGCTTAGTTTGGGCGAAATACAGAGCCTCTACAGACTCCAACAACTTCCGTGACGAATTCGCCGGAAAGGTAGTCATCTTTCCCTCGATCAGAAGCGTTGCTGTGGTGCTTGTGGCCACTGGTGCATTCGTTAGCACTACGAAAACGATTTTTTCATCAGGAAACCTGTCCAAAATCGATGCGAAACCGGCGGGGCCAAAGCTGCCGGTGTGCCAAACTAACTTCCGGCCAAATTTCGGTGCAAAACGCCACCCAAATCCATAGTTGTGTCCATAATCCGTGAGCGCAGCTATTCGAGACGGCGCGGACAAAATTCTTCCTTCGTCCCACGCACGGCTCCACGTAAGCATGTCGTCTACCGTAGAGTAAATTCCAGCCGGGCCGTTAGGTCCAGCTGGTTCGTCAAAAGAATGGGCTTGCAATAAATTGCCGTCTGGGGACCGCACGTATCCTTTGAGGTCTACCTTCAAATGAAATCCGGTCTTTGTCATTCCGAGTGGCACAAAAATTCGATTTCTCAAATAATTCTCGTATTTTTCGTCTGACGCGCGCTCAATAACACCGGCGAGGATGACATACCCTGTGTTGGAATATTGGAAGCCACTGCCCGGTTGAAATAGCAACGGCGTCCCGCTCACGAAGGGGACAATATCCCGGTGAACGCTTAAGTACTGCATAGTAGAGTCCATATTCACTTCGCTGAACGCTTGGTCTCCGATTCCGGAACTGTGAGTGAGGAGGTGCTGTATTGTGATGTCACCCCAAGTGTCTGGAGCCTCCGGATAATATTTTCTAATTGAGTCTGTCAGCGCAATTTTTCCCGCATCAACTAACGACAAGACAGCCGCTGCTGTAAATTGTTTCGTAACCGACGCTATCGGGAATTGAGTTTGAACAGTGTTAGGTACGTTGCTGGCGCGATCAGCAAAACCAGCGGCTTTCCGCAGCAAAATTGTATCACCGTGCGCAACCAGTATTACGCCCGAAAAGCTGTCTTCTAATTCACCTTGGGTCACCAACTTGGACGCGGCGCGCGTGAAATCTGCGTCTGTTGCACCAGCGCCGTTGGAGAATGCGAAAGTCAGTGCCACCGAACTGAGTGCGGTTCCAATAAACTCTCGACGGGCGACGTGGTTGCGAGGCATAGAATGCGCTACCGAAATAGCCACATTGGAATGTTACCCCTCAATAGGGAGGGCGACAATCCGTAACGGCATCGAAGCCAGAATGGCTACGTCCTTTTGGGGCATTAACGGCATGGAAATTAGAGAAAAACGGATTTGGACGGGCTGTCCGATGACTGATCGCTAGGATCGGTATAGTTTTTACGACTATCAAGAAAGCTGCGTCCATACCGGAGGCGTCTTTTGCAAAATCCGTCCCGTCGCAATCTCTTAATCATAGCAGCGGTGCTGGGCGCAGCGCCTTTGTGGAGCCGCGCACGAGCCCAATCTTCATCGACGCGTTGGTTGGAGCGTCGAGAGTTCTTTCCTGAGGGGGTTGCTTCCGGAGACCCAGACTTTCACAGCGTCATACTTTGGACCCGAAGACCATACCAAGATAGCCGAGCAAGTGGTCGCCTCACCGTCGAAATCGCCGAAGACCCCGAGTTTAAGCGCGTGGTCGGGACAACAAAAGCCAATGCTCTGGCAGCGTCTGACTACACCATAAGAGTACTTGTCGGTGGATTGAAACCAAAGACTGAGTATTGGTACCGCTTTACAGATTCAGAGGGGAATGGCAGCAGAATTGGCCGCACTGTAACCGCGCCGAGGGATGACGAAGACGTTCCCGCCCGATTTGCCGTGGTGTGTTGCCAGAACGTAAATCAGGGGGCACAGAATGCTTTGAGGCGCCTCACGTACGATGATCGCCGTGCCGCCCCTACAGAACGCTTGTCCTTCGTCCTGCACCTCGGCGATTTCGTTTACGAGACCGTTTGGTATCCCGAAGATAGTCCAAACGGTCATTATTATGGCCGCCGATTGAGAGATGTGGTTCGCTTTGAAAATGGCGAGAAGATAACGAATTTTCATATCCCGACGACAGTAACGGACTATCGTGCGCTTCACCGAGCATATCTACACGATCCTGATATTCAGGACGCTCGCGCATATCTTCCATTTGTTGCTATGTGGGACAACCACGATTTCAGTTGGCAGGGATGGCAAGGATTTGAACGTTTTCTCGGTCCCAACGTGCCTGCACAGACACGCAAGGTTGCAGCTAACCAAGCTTGGTTCGAATACCACCCGGGTCGCTTAGGACAATCCCTTGACCAATTCAGGGCACCCGCTGTTACAGATTCCCCGGTTACTCAATTCGATGAGCACGGTTTGGGAATAGAGCCCAACAACTTGGTGGCGGTCCACAGTCTTACTGGCTATCGTGCGTTACGTTGGGGAAAACATCTCGATCTCCTGATAACCGACCAGCACAGTTATCGCTCGGAAGACCCTATGGGGCGAGACGAGGCGAAGGCTTTTACTGACAACGAACTTCCATTCTTTTTTCCCGAAGAAGCCCTAATTATTTTGGACGGAGGGCGGGCATGGAATGGTGGTAATCCACCAGCGCAGATCGTCGATTGGAATGCCCCGGTGCAAAATTTTCAAAAGGACCGACCGCCCGTCACGGTTTTGGGATCGGAGCAAAAGTCTTGGTTTCTAAAGCGGTTAAAGAGTTCCAAGGCTACTTGGAAAATGTGGGGAAACACCAACGCCACTCTGGACATGCGAGCCGATTTGCAGAACCTGCCAACCGATTTCCCGCATTGGCCGTCAACGGGCTACGGAATTGTAAAATGGGGAGGGGCCGGTTCGGATTGGAGCAATGCTTTTTCAGAGCGCGGCGAAATCTATGACTTCATCGCAAGGGAAAAAATAACAGGATTTGCAACCATCGCGGGAGATCGGCACAGCTTTTGGGCTGGTCTTGCGGCCAAGTCGCTACCTCCCCGCGACTTCCAGCCGGTGGGAATTGCCTTCGTCACGGGATCAATTTGCACACCTGGATTTCAAGAGATTATGGAATTCCTTCCAAAAAACTATCCTCTTAGGCCATTGTTCATATCTGACACGGGGCCAAATGGATCTCCAGAGGGGACCGTCAATCTGCTCGCGCGGTATGGCGTGAAGACGGCGTTGGAATACGCACGCAATGGCGACCTGGCCCAAGCCAAAACTCATTCCAATCCGGACAACGCACCTCACGTGTCATTTGTCGATATGAATGGTCACGGCTATTCAATTGTAAGGGCTGGCGCTGACACGATTGAGATTGAGTTCGTGTGCATCCCCCGACCCTATGAGCGTAGCGATGAAGAAGATGGTGGCCCGGTGCGATATCGCATTGTCCATCGCGCGAAATTATGGAACGGCGACCAAAGGCCGGCTTTAGAAAAGTTTGTAATCGAGGGGGATGTAGGTATGTCGATCTAGGGGTTCACCGCCATACTGCCCATTATCCTCATCACATTCGAGATGTTGGGAAATGTCCGCTTTGGGTCAGAAGCAATCACTCCGCCAATGTCCGCTTTGCGCCAAGAGCGGACATTCGGTTAGGACATGGACCATACTGCTGCCGACAATGCTTGATCGCAACCTTGCAGCGATGCACGGCTAATTGCGCCCTCTGATGCGATAAAGATACGCAACAATGGCGTCCACGTCCTGTGACGCAACTGGCGCCTTATAGGTCCCGATCATCTTGGCAACTTCCGCCTGCCAAGCTGCCTGCGTCATCGGCGGCTGGTTCAGAACCATGTCGGCAGAATGGCAAGCCAGGCAATTCTGGTTGATGGCATCCGCATCAGCACCGGCAAAGGGTTCCGTTCCAGCGGGCAAATCGACGGATACGGATTTCGGCAGCGTCATCCGTGCGCCGGCAGCGGCGAAAGGGGCCAGGCCGAGTATGATTGTTGCGCACAATATTGCGGCCCGGGAGAACATCGCGGCTTCCTTTCAAGACAATGTGACGGGCGTGGTTTCCACCACATTCCGCATGAAGCCCGACGGATTCCAGTTCGGCTGATCAGGCTGGGCGACACCGTCGTTGTTGGTGCAGCGGACCATCAATATTCGCTCGCCGCGGGCGGCCGCAGGCAATTCAATGTCCCAAAGGCGAAATCCATATTTGCCCTGTTCAGACGCCAGCCGTGCAAGGCGCCAACTTTTTCCGCCGTCGTCCGAAAATTCGACCTTCGCAACGCCGGTATCACCGCCAAACGCAATACCACGCACGCGGATCGGACCGCCGACTCTGACTGTCGCGCCGGGCGCAAGGTTTGTGACGAATGACCGAGGCGCCATTTTTCCGATCGGCACCATGGTCATGCCGGTCTGGCCAGGCTTCATGTCCGCGTTGGGCGTATCGGGAATCAAATAAGCGGACTTCATCCAGAAATTTTCGTCAGGTCCGTCCAGCACCTCTATGTCGTTCAGCATTTTTATCCAGTAGGTGGCGAACCAGCCGGGTACGACAAGCCGTAATGGAAAACCGTTGAGAAGTGGAAGTGGCTTACCATTCATGGCGTGGGCGATCATCACCACTCCATCGCGTGCATGATCGATGGCAAGGGATTTCATGAAATCGGGGGCAGCGGGGACCACGGGCTGGTCTAGGCCCCCCATGCGAACCTGGACCGCGCCCGTCTTGACGCCCGCGCGGTCCAGCACGTCCTTGAGGCGAACGCCTGTCCAGCGCGCATTTCCCATGGCGCCATTGGCCCACTGAGCGCCCGGCACGCGCGACTGGAAAAATCCGCGTGAATTGCCAGAACACTGGTTGACGGCGATAATGTCAAATTGGGGAAGGGAATAAACATCCTTGAGAGAAAGCTGCAATTCCCTGTTCACAGCGCCATGAACCCTGAGGCTGAAGGAGTTGGCATCGACTTGCGTCGGAATGCCTGCCCAGTGCCACCGCACATAGACTTGATCGTTTGGCGTAAAGGCTCCCCGGTCGAACACTTCGAAAGGCGTTTCCAGAAGCGGCGGGCGCGTCCGTTGAAGGATCATCGGGCCCTTCTGCGGAAAAGCGGTTGTGATGTTTCGTTCGCCGGAATCACCAGAAAAGCCAAGATTGACCATGCTCGCTGCCAGGGAAGGCGAAGCCGTGACCATGAGAGCGGCAACACCCGCCCGACCAATCACAGCGCGCCGATCCATCGCCAGAGAAGGTTTTTCTGGGGGAGACATGTGGCTGGTCCCTAGATGATCAAGACAGATCGTTCACAAACGGCTGGCATGGCTGTGCATCCCGGAAATGTGTTTTCTGCGATACAATGACGCTTTGCAATCCATCCAAGTCATTATGCGCGATGAGGGTGTGTTTGCCCACCTCCAAACGCACTGGTTCGATGGCCAGAGGCTGACCCAGCGCCGGATTTGGAAGTTGGCCTGAGGTTGGGTAAGTCTGTGGTCCCACCCGTTTTCTGCCCCACCGCGAGGAATGCATGTTCCGTTGGTTCCAGGCCCTTTTGCCGCGCGAAGATCGTTTTTTTGCGCTCTATAACCGCCATGCCCAGACATTGGTTAGAGGCGCGGAGGCACTCCGCGAGCTTTTGAGCGGAGGCCCTGCCGTGGCCGACGCCGCCGGCAGGATTTTCAAACATGAGGAAGAGGCCGACGCCATCGCGCGGGAAATATTGCTGCTAGCGCGGCGCACCTTCATCACTCCCTTCGACCGCAGCGATATCAAGGACCTGATTAATACTTTGGACGACACGATCGATCAGATGCAGAAAACCGCCAAGGCGGTGCTGCTGTTCGAGGTGGATAGGCTGGAGCCGGAAATGGCGGAGATGGGCGAACGCATTGTTCAGGCGGCCCGGCTCACCATAGAGGCAGTGGGGCTTTTGGGTTCGCTGAGAGAGGATGCCACGCGACTGAATGCCATCACCGAGGAAATTATTCGCCTGGAGGAGGATGCCGATACGCTCAACGACCAAGGCATCAAGGCGCTGTTCCGGCGGCACCGCGACGGCAACGCCATGGGTTACATTATAGGCGTGGAAATCTACGACCATCTCGAAAAGGTGATGGATCGCTTCGAAGACGTAGCCAACCGCATCGGCGACATCGTGATCGAACAGGTCTGACCCCCCATGCTGCTGCTTTCAGGGTTGATCGCCATTGCGCTGATCTTCGATTTCATGAATGGGCGCAACGACGCAGCAAATTCCATCGCCACCATCGTCTCCACCCGCGTCCTGGCGCCGCGTTACGCAGTGGCCTGGGCGGCCTTTTTTAATTTCGTGGCCTTCCTGGTATTTGGCCTGCATGTGGCAGCCACAATCGGCACGGGCATCATCGCCCCGGAAACGATCACCGACAACGTGGTGGCGGGCGCGCTAATGGGGGCGATCTTCTGGCAGCTGATCACCGGTTATTTTGGCATTCCGTCGTCCAGCTCGCATGCCCTAATCGGCGGGCTAGTGGGCGCGGGCGTGGCGCATGCGGGGACCGGCGTGATTGTCTGGAACGGGCTTGGCAAAACCGCCGGTGCCATCGTGCTGTCGCCGGTTACTGGCCTGGCCATCGCGCTGCTGCTGGTTCTGCTGGTCTCCTGGCTGTTCGTGCGCGTGGCGCCCGCCCAAGTGGACGGGATATTTCGGAAGGTACAGTTCGTTTCCGCATCGCTCTATTCGCTGGGCCATGGCGGCAACGACGCGCAGAAGACCATGGGCATCATCACGGTGCTGCTGGCCGCCCATGGCCGCTTGCCTGGCGGTTTTCACGTCCCATTTGCGGTCGTGATTGGCTGCAACGCCGCTATGGCACTCGGCACACTGTTTGGTGGATGGCGGATCGTGCGTACTATGGGCTCGCGAATCACTCGGCTGGCGCCGGTACAGGGCGTCTGCGCGGAAACTGCGGGATCGATAACCTTGTTCATGGCCACTGGATTGGGAATTCCGGTATCCACGACCCATACGATTACGGGCGCGATCATCGGCGTCGGCGCTGCGCGCCGGACGACGGCGGTGCGCTGGAGCGTGGCGCGGGAGATTGTAACCGCCTGGGTCGTTACCATGCCGGCCGCCGCCCTGATCGGAGCGATCTGCTTTAAGCTGTCAACGCTGGTGATTTGAGGATGAGCAGCCCTGCTTTGCCAGTGGCGAACATTCAATATGCAGCCCTGCCATGGCGGCGGGTCGATGGCGCCATCAAGATACTTCTAATCACAACTCGCAACACGAGGCGCTGGATCGTGCCCAAAGGTTGGCCCTTGGTGGGCCGCACGCCGCGTGAGTGCGCCGCGCAGGAGGCACTGGAGGAAGCAGGCGTACTGGGTGAAGTGGGGGAAAAGCCGCTGGGCTGGTTTTCCTATGACAAGCTGCGCAAATCGGGCGAGGTGTTGCACTGCAAGGTTCAGGTCTATGCCATGGAAGTGGCTCGCCAGCGGCGCACTTGGGCCGAGAGAGCCACGCGCCAGACACGCTGGTGTTCACCGCAAGAGGCGCTGGCCCATGTCAGCGAACCTGGCCTACGCCAGATCATCAGCAAATTCGCCCGGGCAACGGATAGGCAGCTGAAACACGCCGGATAGCGGCGGATTCTCGGATCGGCGGCCTGTTGCGAATGTCCCCTTTGGGTCAAAAGCGGCCATCTGAAGGTACCGCCTGCCACATTAGCCGCGCTAAGGCTCGCTCTTCGTCACCCACCGGTTCAGCATAGATGGCCGTGGTCTCGATTTTTGCGTGGCCGAGCCACTTTTTGATCAGGCTGAGCGCGATCCGCTGCTGCACTGCCTCAACTGCAAATGCGTGCCGAAGCGCCTTTGGTTTAGCCTGGCTAGGGGCAACGTTGGCTGCGGCCATTACCGTTCGCACGCGCTTCCAGGCCGTAGGTCGGCTAAACTTCCAGAGCCGCTCCGTTGGAGGGTGCCGTGAAAGGTCATGGACTGCCGCTATATACGACAGCAACTCCCGAGGCACGGGCACCGCACGAAACAACCCCTTCCGTCGCCTTTTGAGTGTTTCCAATACGATTGTGGCCTCACTCTGATCAAGCCGCTCGGGAGTAAGCGCCAATACCTCGGATATTCTAGCGCCGGTTAGCGCCAAGGTGAGGCAAAATGAGCTGGTGTTGTGATCTGCATTGCATGCCGTTGCGATAAAGGAAGCTCGCTCAGCCGGAGTGAGATATTTCCGTTGCCCCCTAGTGTCAAAAAGTGACCAATTCATAGAGGCTTGCTGACACGAAAATACGCCGGCAGTCAGTAGATGCTATTGACTTCACCAATAGTCTCTTATCAATATCGGCCATACTGTTAAGTCAGTATACGGATTATAGTTAGGGCCGCTACTGGTGCCTGGCCTTTTGCTATCATTATTAGAAGCTAACCGACTGCTTCTGGACTCAAGGAGGATGTCATAGATCGACAGCTTCCAAGGCTGCCGATAAGGTTATCTGTTTGGCTGTGCCTAGGCGGTTCATCCGCTTTTCGCAAAATGGCGGACTGACGCGGCAAAGGGCGCCGGTGCTTATCACTGGCCTCGCACTGCCCTCATTGTCCTCTTGCGGCCCTTAGCTTTTTTCGCCGTCTTCTTTGACTTCTTCGCTTTCACTGTGTCAGTCGTTCTCTGCGCCCCCTTCGTGGCCTTCTTGCGGCTCGTGGCTTTTTTTGCCGTCTTCTTCGACTTCTTCGCATTTACGGTGACGGCCGTTCTTTCGGCAAAAGAGGCGGCGGCCGTTGGAACGATCGCACCATGACGCGGCACCGCGGCTACCATCGACGGAGCGATCGAACCATCATGCGGCGCGGCGGCCGCCATCGCCGAAAAGTTCGGACCAGGATGCGCCGACAGGACTGGCATTAATGGAACGATCGGACCATGGTGCGTCGCGGCAGCTGTCATCGATGGAACGATCGGACCATGGCGCAGAGCCGCGACTGGCATCACCGGAACGATCGGACCATGACGTGGCGGCGCGCCCGGCGTGGGCACTTGGTTTGATCCTTGGGATTTCTTCGCCATTGAATGTCTCCTTATTGCTTGACGATGAGAATGCTATTTGTCGTCGCCTTGCCCGTCGCGGCGTCCCCTTTCTTGCCGGCGCCAGTGATGGTGAAGCTGTCGCCACCACGCAGGTTCGACAAATGCAGCGACACGACCCCGTTCTGTGTTACCGCCACCGCGCCGCCACTAATCGCGAGCGGCTTGTTTCCCTCGGCCGTCGCCGAGTCGATCTGGGGATCCCCATTCACCGCGAGGGTCACGACCTCGCCGTTTCCCAGCTTATCGATTTTCACATTGAACGGGGCGGTTCCATCATGGGTCACGATGCTCTTGGCCGCGGTCAGCTTGAACGAAGCCAGCGTGTCCTTCGCGGCGTCGTCCGCACTAGTAGCGATCGCGATTTTGAAATCATGCAGGGCAACGCTGTCGGGGCACAGCGCCCGCGTGCTGTCTTGGCAGTGGCGCTGGAAATGCAGCTCCCCTTCTGCGGCGGCCGGCACCCCCCATTTGGCCGGAGACGGAAATGTCAGCGACAGGAGGTGGGACGTCGGGTCCTGGTTCATCGCGGTTGGAAGGAACGAAACGATACGCTTTTTTTTGTCTCCGTCCTGATACGTCATATCCAGGCGGACGGAGGCCGCGAAAGCCGACATGCCATCGCTGTTCTGGAGGCTCACCTGCAGCGTTTCCTTGTCGTCGAACGCCGTCACCGGAATCTCGCCTGGCGGGCTGTCCCCGGCTTTTGCGCCAGGAGGTTGCGGTCCGGAAATGTTCAGGGCCGCAGGCGGATATAGCATTAAATAGGATGATTTGTAGGCGCTGTCTGTCAGAAGCAGGCTTAGGCGTGTCCATAGAGACTCTGCCAACTCGGACACGGTTTCCATGTTATCGGGCTTGCTGCAATCGAAAGACGGCAGCAGCCGATGTCCTTTAAGCTGCTTTTTCGCGGCATCCGGCAGCAACGGCGCGCGCCCGAGATCGCACATGACGTCCGCAAAGTGATCAATGTCGTTGTCTTGAATTGCCGCCAAAAGGCCCTTCACTACGCCGTGGCGCAATTCCACATCGATCTTATTCCATTCTGGAAGCCCCATCGCGTCGTAGCCATTTTCCAGGAAGCCCTTCATAGCGTCGTCTTCCTGGGCTTCAAGCACGTCTTTATCCATGTCCGGCAGGATCGCGCCGGTCTCCGCGTCGCGAAATTGGGTGTGGGTGACGAAGTTCAATTGCATAGAGCCGGGCTTGTCCTCTGACCGGCCGAAGTAGGTTCTGGGCACCAGCACCAAGACGGATATGTCATGAGTCTGGCCCACCAGCGCGTAGCCTGCCGTGCCCTCGTTGGAGGCGCCGATCCGGACATAGAGCGTGTTGTCGGATTGGCGCGTGACTGTGAAGGTGCTGTCGATGTCCTGGCCGCTTATCGACTGCACGTCCTGAGAAGCGGCGCTGGCGCCAACATTGCCGCCTACACCGTGCACCATGCCCGACAGCGCCAGACCGATCTGTCGTGCTACCTCAACGGCCCGCGACGTCATCGCCCGTTCGATGTCGTCCGTAACCAGCAATGGAATTACCCTCGGACCGTCGGCCTTCTCATCGAAGGTTCCCGTATTCTTGTTGACCTCGAGACAAGGGTCTTTCTGAACTTTGGGGTCTTTGGCGTCAGGGTCGGCGCGAAGGTCTGCTGGAAAAAAGCCAATGCGCGCGTGAATATCGTACGGCAGGTGCCGCTGATAGGGCATGACAGCCAGCTTGAGCTGCACCAGATAGGGCACAAAGCAGTCTTCCGATACGACGTTCTGGACTTCGGCGTTCATGTTGCGCACGGCCTGGAAGAGCGACTCGGCGGCGTAATATTTGAGCAGCGGATCGATGCCGATGTCGCCCGCGATTCCGCCGGCCGCCGGCAATGTCGCGCCAGTTGGCACGCCGGTCGGCACGGTGGGCACGACGCCGGGCGCCGTCGTGTTCGTCAAGGCCGAGGAATTACCGCTGGCGACGCTGGAATTGTTGGTTGTCACGCCGCTCGCGATACTTTGCGTGTTCGTCGTCGCGGAGGTCACCGCCTGGGAGCCCGTGGTCGAGGTCTGCGGCAGCCCAACGGCCAGATTGAGCCCGAAGGCGCTCAACACCTGTGACTGCAGGCGCGCCGTGGTCGGGGCGACCTGAGCTAGTGCGGCGTCGCCATTGGGCATGCTGAAATTCGGTGCCATCGAGTCCGATACCTGCGACCAAGGTGCGACTGAACTGATGGAAACGAGAATACCAGCCGCTTGATCACGGCTAACAACCTTGTGGCTATGATAGAGTGCTGAATCCGCGCATCCCGATAGGAAAGTGACGAGCGCGGCTACTGTGCACTTTTGATAGCGGAAGAAGGAAATAAAGTTGCGCAGTCGAAAGCCACTATGCATAGCCCCCCCGGGACCGGCACAAAGCCAACCAACGCATGGCGCTAGTATTGATACACATGTGCTAACGCCATGTCACCACAGTTTCCAGTCGTTATTGTTGCGATAGATTGATGCACGGGAGGCTAGTCGTCGAAGATGAAGAAACGCGCGATACGCCACATGCTATTCATTGGATTGCAAGAATCCCATCGGGCAGGAGAATTCTTACCCCGATCCTAGCTGTAGATCGGGGATCGGTCGAAAGCGGGGGGGGCGGGCCAGGGTGAAAACGGTGACCACCGCGCCGCGCCGTCACAATTAGATTGATTGGTATGCCCTCCATTGGCGCAAAGCGGACGGCGCAACATCCGGGCTAACGCGAATGTTTCTTCAGCAATGGGAGCATAGGGACTGTCGGTGCTAGCCAAAAGGAAAGAAATTTTGAACAGAATGAGGCATTCTGTTCAGCGCGCGCCTTTGCGACTGCCTTTTGCTTTGGTTTTAAGATGAAACTTGCGCTGAAAATCTCCAATCAGGCCCACCAACTGGTCAGGGAAAACTTCGACGCATTCCTTTTCGTATTCCGCCATGTCTTGCGAGATAAAGTCCCAAACCTCATCGCCGCTGTTTGCAATTAACGTTGGGGATGGGCGACGCACGCGGGCAAGCGGATAAAAAGCAATTACGGCCGAAGACTGGAATCTGTAGAAGGAATAGACTGGCACTTTTGAAAACAACGAAATCTTGACCTTGGGCCCGAACTCATCACTGAGATTTTTTATCCAGACAAAGGCATCAAGGAGCATTCCAGGTATGGATGGTTCATCATCAAAGCGGGACGCCAAGTCACGTATGAATGGTTCATCGCGAATGTTTGGAAGCATCAGTTGAAGTTTTTTTAGTTGGCCTGAGTGCATTCGCTGTGCGATGGCTTCGCCGTGGTTCTCTCGCCAACGACGCGAGTGAACGAAACAGCAAGTAAGCTCCTCCGCCTTGGCAACCAGTGGACGAAAATCGATATCAGGAAATAAATTGACTTGGTGTTGCCGCGAGCGTTCTAAATAGACTTCCGGCCATTGCCGCTCAATTTCTTGACGTATCTTGAATGCTGCCGGGCCGACCGCCGCCTCCAGGTTTTCGTCCTCGCGCTTCTCATCGTAAGTTACAAGCGTCAAGCTACCAAGATCGCTGGGAATCCTGATTGATGAGTGAGATGAAGGTGCCAATAGAAATACGCGCTTTTGGCCGAGCGCGCCCATAAAGATACCTATCTCAATCAATACGTTTGGATTGGGAGCGAAAAACTCGCCCTGATCATCACGTTGGATAACGTCGTGCGCAATAATCTGAATTGCGAAATCGTTCTCCCTGCTGTGCTTCAAAAGGGCTGGGATCGGATATTCAGAAGGCGGAATCCCGTGTTGATCCCAAACTTGCACATGGAAATCTCGCTCCAAGCGAGCGTGTAAAGCTGTTGCAATGGCCAACCTCGGCGTGGCGGAACTGATAAATATCTTCGGGCGAGACAATTCATCCTCCGACGATATGCGACTCTAGGATCGTGTTGGCGGTTCTCCGGGCGGACTTATCCGACCCAGCTTTAGACCTTTATAATTTGCAAATACAACATCGGCATGGGATCGAATTCGCTCCGCTGTATCTCGTCCATCCTTTTCAATTTTTGATATGACGTAATCTACCACGTCATCGTACCGGCGCTTGTATAGATCGTTGAGCCTGTTCCAGTTTATATCCTTAAAGTTGGATATCACCGTTTGGTCATAACTAACGAGACCCAGCGCCATTGCGACTGCGATAATTGGATAGCCGGCATAACCCACGAAAAAGGAAGCGTTGTCGTTTGATCCGAATGATTGTTTATCGTTGGTCCAAACGACTTGATAGGTCTTAGCCCGATCAGATGATTGAACCTCAGCGCTGCCATCCCCAACTATTTTTACCCTTCCGTCTGCAACGGCACTCCATGCCTCGTAGATTTTGGCCTTCGGTGTTGCCTTCCATTTCAAATCAGCCATATGAGTCACCTGTTTGGACCAATTTTACCACAGAATTACGAGTTCTGCCGCCATAAGCGACTAGCCAAAGCCCGCTCCTCTTTTCCTACAGCATTGGCATAAATCGCCGTAGTTTCAATTCTCGCGTGTCCCATCCATTTTTGCATCACATTCAAAGGAATGCCCGCCTCGGCTGCACCCTGAACCCCTAGCCCATGTCTAAGCGCCTTTGGCATCGCCTGGGCACCAAATATTTGAGCCGCCTGCATGAGGTACTTAATCCGTGACCAGGCAGTAGTTCTGCACCACGGCCAAATACGCTGATCCCGCAATTCAGCGTCGATCTGCTTTGATCGAACAGAGTGCACTTCCTCAATGAGGGCGAGAAGAGGCGATGGAATGGGTACGACCCTGAAGATGTCGGTTCGGCGCCGCTTGAGGGTGCGAAATACGATCCCCTCGACAGAATAATCCAATCGAGCAGGGGTGGTCGCCAACACTTCGGAGATACGAGCTCCGCTATACGCAAGCGTTAGTCCGAACGTGGCAGTTTCGGGATCGGCGGCTGACGCGGCGGTGATGAAAGCGTCGCGCTCGGGCGAGGTCAAATATTTACGATGACCTGTTGTGTCATAAAGCATAGTCCATTGATTAGGCTTCGCAGGATGGAGGCCAAGATATAGCTCTTGACGCCCTCAGCATTCCCTGAACAGAATGCCTCATTCTGTTTAATCAGTGTACGAATAATATCTCCAATTTGGCGTGAAGCACGGAATGAAGTCTCTTAGGGCATGCCACGCAGCGCAAGCTCACTTGTGGCGCTTTGCGGGCTGACGTTCGTCAGTATGGTTCTCCGGTCACGGCGACCCGCGCTGCTCGCACGTAGAACGCCAGCTCGGTATCAGATTCGATCAGGTTATCAAGCAAAGTTTTCATATCTGCTTGGTCCGAGGTCGATTGGAACGGACCTGGTTGCCGCTCAATTACAAGTATTGCAATCGCAAGAGCCTTCTTCACTAGATGAAGTTCGCGATGTTCAAACTCAGCCATGGCAAGGTTCACTGTCTGGGGCGTGACGTTTCAGATAAACGAGTCTCAACTTTCCGACGGGGAAGGCTTGTCGAAGAGGGCCATTTCCTCAAGTGTCGGCTCCTGGAATTTCTCAGCCCATCCCAATATGGCGTCTCGTTCTATAGGCGGAGTCTCCATACCCCGACGCCGAATTCTTTCGAAGAGGACATCCACAGTTGCTGAGAGATAGTGCAACTCGACTGCCGCGCCAAGGGTTCGGGCTCCGAGTCGCAATGTGTCCCGTTCCGACCTTCCCCAAGTGCCCCATTCGATGATCACGGTGAGACCGAGGATGAGAAGTTGCTGAGCAAGCTTCCATTGCAGCGCCTCTATCTTCGCGCGCTTCTCTTCGTCATAGAGGTCCAGCGAAAGAGCATTCATCCATTCGTCGGGAGAAAAACGAATGGCACGAAGCTTATCTTCGAGCATCATAGCGCGCGTGGTCTTACCCGAACCCGGCAGGCCGCATATGATAATTAATCTTGAGCCGCTGGTGAATTTTTCCATTTTGAAATTGTACCACTACGCAATGTTGGCTTCATTGCCTACCTCCGGGGTCGGAGACAGTCGGTTTTGCCCGCACTGAGCTCTCCCGTTCTTCCTTTGTCATTTTCCAATTCACACCTTCAACCGTCTTAAGACACGCTTTGGCTTCGGCCGGCCCTGCATCATTCTCTCCAAGCCATGTCGCCCAATCTTCATTCGCAAGTATTGCCGGCATGCGGTCCGTCGGCAATGTGGCTATCAGCTTATTGGCCGGAACGGTTACCATCACGCAGGCAAGGAGCGGCTGCGGAAGCCCTTCGATCTCAAAGCTCTTCCAGACAAAGGCGAACCCCATCGCCGTACGATCTCCCGGGGTTATCGTGTGTTGCTCCGCCTTGCCCGGCACATCGGGCGCTTCGTTGAATGTTTTGACGATCACGATGCCGCGCTGACCGCCGTAAAACGGCTTGGCGAATGTCTTTCGAGGGTCGTCAATCGTTTCGGCGCGCGCATGAATTGGTTTTGGGCTTCTCCAATTCCACGGATCGGGCCAGCCCCAGCGCATTGGCACCACACGCCGACGCTGAAGGTCCTTGTCCCAAATGATGACCGGAAGGACGGTCATCACGCGATAGGTCCGGCTTTGATCGTTGGCGCCATCGTAGCGGTCAACCGTAAGTGGCTGAGAAAAGGCAACCACCTCCGCCCAAGATGCCATCGCCGTGAATTTTCCACACATGCCGTCATCATCCTGATTTTCGAGGTCATCGCCAATAGAAAGCCACTTCTCGTCCGGGCCAAGCATCGGTGCGGGGTTTAGGCGGGGCATGGAGACGATCTCGCGTAGGCGCTCGAGCGGCGGCTGGCCGCGTTGCAAGGCCATATGCGGCGGAATGCCGTATTCAAGCACATAGGCAGCAATGGCCTCGCCCTGCATTCGCCCATGCGCTTCGCCGGCCCACGGGTAGCCCCAGGCAATCCAGCAATCCCTTTGCTGGTAGCCGGGAAGCTCTAGCCATTTCGCAATGCACTCGGCCACCGACCCGATAAGCGGATTAGAACCTTGCTTCCATTTGGCTTTAGGCGGGCGCAGCCCCTCCAGCTTGGCGGCCATCCCCCAGGTCGGTTTCATCCGGTTTTGTCCGGAGCATACGGTACGAGGACAATTTTCCTCGACAGGCAGTGAGAACACCGAAATAGCCGCGCTGCATTGAGAAGCGAATCCTCTTCGTCTTTCAGCTTTCGGCTCAGCATCCCCCGCAGTGGGGAAGGATGATAATGGCGGGCGTGGCCGCACGCCGTGCAGAGCGCCCAAATCTCCATGCGGGCGCCGTGCACGTCCCGTAGGCTGGCCAGCATTCCCGAACTGCGCACGGTCTCGGCAGCTTCGCGCTCATATGCGGCCAAGTCGGCATCAGTGAGTGGTTGACCCTGGACCGCCAAATTTGCTATGTTCCCTTTTTGTTCTATGGAAGGATTACGAGCTCTTTGAGTCAAGGGGAAAAGCGGTCCGAAATGGAGTGGTGATATTATAGTTCACAAACCCAGCACAACCGCTTGTGTTTTTCCAAAGGTTATCCGCAAAGCCAATTCGTGTGAATTTGGTGTAACGCCCGGAGGCGACCCAAAACCATATTTAATTTATATGCGGAACCGGCCTAGAATTCGGCATTGGAACTTGGGTTATTTTGAGGACGCCTAGGCGTCAATTATTTCATGCCTCAAGCCGCCGCCCTAGACCTTCTATTGCGGGCTTACCGAGAGGAGATCGCTTGGCTGCTGGCGAGAGCGCAAGAAAATCAGACGGACAACCCCTCACTGGCCCGTGATTATATTCACCGAGCCAACAACCTATTGTCCATCCTTGAAGGGTATGAAAGGCTACATGCCAAGGCGATCGCCAGCGAACTATGATTAGGACTTCGCGCCGCTTTTCGGTTTTGCCTTAGCGATCTTCCCCAGCTTCGCCTCAAACCGTCCCTTGTCCTCATCACATTCGAGACGCTTGGCGACAGACTTGAAGTCGTCGCGATTGTCCTTGGCAGTTTACTAAACCGACCTCCCCCAGATGGCCTGGGGGATACGCTTGGGGATAGGAGGGGGGATACCGTATCCCCCAGCCGGCCGCGCCGATCAAACGAAATTAATTCGCACCATGAGACGCTTGCCAGCGTGGTGCCCATTTCTTGCGAGCCCGACTTATATTCAAAACGCTGAAATGCAACGCCCCGACCAAACCCAATCAACCCGCCCTTAAATCCAATTATTCTCCTACCAATCCTCGGAAGCAGCGCTGGGATCGTCTGGGGGCTTCGGAAGTGAATGGGTGGGCGGGATTGGGGCTACCTTCGGGATAAGGGTGACACCGCCGTCGGTTGGGAGCGGAGGCAGGCTAACCCGCTGGCGATTGAGCCTCCGCATTTCATCGTATGCCTCGTTCGACAACTTAGGCTGGCTCTCCATCGCGCCATAAGGGACGGGGATGCTCACTGCCCGGGGCGTGACGTTTCGGATATGCGCCGCGAAGCTGAGACGCGGCTGATCGAGAATGAACTCCGGCGTGGTGCGGAGGTCGGGCGCAAGCTGGCGGGCATCGCCGGTTGATACGCCCGAGGCCATTTTGATAGCCGTATTCGCCGCCAGTGAGGATTTGAGGGAAGGCGTAGCTTGGTCGAGGAACTGGTGCGCGAAGACGCACCCGAGCTTGTACTTGCGGGCCTCCGTCAACAGGTCGTCCATGTTGCCGTCGAAATAGCCCGCTGCCTCATCCACGATCAAGAATGCGGGCCTGCGCTCTTCTTCGGGTATCGCGGCGCGTTCGAGCACGGCTTGGAGCACGAGGGAGATGAAAATGCGGCCGAAGTGGGCGGATGATCCTTTGAGAAAATCTTTGGCGGTATCCACGAGGATGATCGAGCCGCTATTAATCTCGGTGAAGAGGTCAATCTTGGTGCGCTCCGAGGTGAAGAGCCGGGCCAGCGTCGGGTTCTCTAGGATCGCGTTCAACCGATAGCGAATCTGCTCCTTGGTTTGTTCGAACGTGTTTTTCTTGCCGGGCTTGCTGATGAAGTCCCGTTCAAAGAAATTGCGCGGGATTGGCGGCAGCGACTCGATGGCCTTGCGATAAGGCTCGGGATCATCCATTAAATTAATCATGTCGAGGATGGTCGCGTTCCTGCCCATCGTTTCAGGAAGCGCGAGCATGAGTCGCGCCACAAAGCGGAAGAACACGCCCTGCTTGGCGGTGAGGTCGGCCCCGAGTAATCCGTTGAAGAGATAGTCGAAGGTCTGGATCACCCCTGCAGTCACCTGCTCCTTGGTCTCCTCGTCGTATTGCCCGAGCCGTGCGCGGTTGACGTCGAAGATATTGAGGGCCGGAGGAAACTTGGTATCCCTCGGGGTGATGAGCACCAGCTTGCCCTTGAGCTTTTCCTCGAAGATAGCCAGCCGGGAAATCTTGCCGATGAGATCGGTCTGGCTGTCCACGATGATAAGGGCCGGAGGGTCATCGGCCTGTAGGTCGTGCAGGATGAGATGCTGCAGGAGCTGGGTCTTGCCCGCGCCGCTGCCGCCTACGATGTGCATGTGGCTGAAGCGGTCTTCGTAGGTGAGCTTTAGTGGAATGTGGTGATTGAGGTAGTGGTGGAAGGGAGTGCCGGCTAGGTAGGTATCGGCAAGCACGTCTATTGGATCCTTCACGTCCATCGCATGTTTGAGCGGGCGCTTGTTCGGCGTGTTCGGTACATGATTGGAAGCATGACAGAGGTTCTCGTACATGCGGTCCCTGACCTCGGCGAACAGCCCGAGGGTCTGGTTCTTCTCGCTGGCCACGATGTTGTACACCCGGTCAATAAGGAGTCTGGGCTCGTTCAGGGTGTTCATGATCGGCATGGAGAAAGGCGAGGGTGCCTCGGTCGCGGGAAGTCCCCAGGTCAATACCTCGAAGATTCCCGCGAGCCCTTCCTCGAACTCCGCGATGACACGATCTTCGTGCGCGTGGAAATACTCCTTTGCCCGCAAGAAACGGTTGAGGTCCACCTGCTCTTTGAGGCTGAGATGCACCACATCCCACTTGATCTCCGGGAACTGGAAGATGGGCGTCTCAAGGCGGGTAAGCGCGCCCAATAATCCCGCGATGGGAGTTAGGGCATCCTCGCCATACTGATCGGCATACTTCGCGTAAATTTCAAGCCCGATTCTATATTGCGCCCTTTCCTCGGAAAAGCGCGATGCTCGATGAAGCCGCTCTACCGTCCGGTAAAGGTCTCGAAGTCCTTGGAGGTCGCGCGCTCGTTCGTCAGTAAATCGGCGGAAGAACGGAGTGAAGGCTGAGAAGGGCGATGGAACATCCGGCATTATCGGAAGCAGGAGTGCAGGAGGAAGATTACCAATACCAATGCGAGGCCGGCCGTTACTATTTTCCGATTGGTGGGGTTGCTCCAAAACTTCCCAACGCTTCGGCCGAGCGCTTCTCCGGGGTCTGAGGGATGCGCTCGGTCGATTATCTGTCCTACTCGGTTAGCCGAGGAATCGGGGCCATCATATGATAGGAGAGGTGGCGCACCCTGGGTGATATGCACCCGCTCTTCGCCCTTGTCGTATTCGATCACCACCTCGCTGCCATTGAAGGTCGCGGCGGTCTCAAGAAACTGGGTGACGCTCTTGCAGGCGTTGCGAACGGTCTCCTCGGCTTCCAGAAGTTCAGCGAGGTCTTTGCACTCGATGTGGTGACCTTTACCGAGGCTCGCGATGCTGATGTTCAGGCTCATCTTCGCCATCGCCAAAGAGAAAGCGCCTCGCGCTAATCCTGCAGCTCGCTCCCCGACACCTCCGACCTGGGTTCGGTCGAGATGCCCGCCGGCGCTGTCTAGGTGTTTGCGCGCAGCCTGGCTGTTGTAGATGACCTCGCTGCCGAGCTTGTATTTACGGATGTTTTCGGTTTCTTCCGGCGTGTAGTCCGCCCGAACATCCAGGCAGAAGTAGACGGTGCCGCCCGTGATCCCACCGGCACGCTGAGAGCGCTGAATCTTAAGTTGCATGGACTTTGCCCCAGTCCCGATGCCCGATTGGGCCAGCATAAGTCTAAAACGCAAGGTTGTGCAATTGAGGGTAGTGGATCAGTTTGACCGATTCAGCGAGGCTACCGCTCATTTTTCCTGAGAACGCCGCTCCGCTTGCAGTGGTTCGGCCTTCTGAAGGAGCAAAGCCACGATGTGTTTGGGTCGCTCGCTGGGTTGCCGACATCGAATGGCGTGAGGCGCATATCATCCGGGAAGTGAATGCATTTCTGCAGCGCCTGCGACACTGAATCCAATTTGGTAGCGAAAGATCGACCAACAAAATCTAATGTTAATAGCAGGGACTATTTTCATCGGCGGTTGGTTCGCCAAATGTCGTTAGTCGAAGTTGTCCGCAATTACGGGATGCGTGACGAGACATGGGAGTCAACCTAACTCCAAACAAGGAATAATATCGGTTTCTTCAATACCAAGTCTCAGCCATTCGGCTACTAGAGGGTGCCCTAGGAGCCGTTCCTTATAGACGTTAGCAATTTCACTCAATTCAACGTCATATGTCTGAAAGCGGGTGGCAATTGGGGCAAACATGATGTCAGCGCCGGAAAATGCTCCAAAAAGCCACGGCGTTCCACCTTTGCGAACCGTCCAAATCTCCTCCACGCGCTCAATATCGGCTTTTACGTCATCCGTTATTTTCGCGACGCGCCTTCGGGCACGAGTGTTTACCGGCATTGCCCCTCGCAGGGCGTTGAAACTTGAGTGAATCTCCCCGCTAAAGCTGCGAGCCAATATGCGATCCTGCAGGCCTGAAGGCCAGACGGCGTGTGTCTCTTGAAAATATTCAAAGATAGCTAGCGTATCCCAAATTACCGTGTCTCCGAATTTGAGTGCAGGGACCAGACCAGTCTGCCCGCCAAGTGCGCGTACCATCTCGCGTGAATCTGTCGTATAGAGCGGAACCGTGACCTCCTCAAACGAGACATTTAGCATCTTCAGCAGCAGCCATGCGCGCATCGACCACGATGAGTAATTTTTCTGGCCAAGAATAAGGGTATACGTCATTTGCTTTTTCCTCGGCAGCTCAATTGTACCGCACTCGATTTACGCTGAGCGAAACAGATCACGCAAAACGGCTCCCGCGCCACAGTAAGCTGCTGACGGTGAGGTCGCCCACGGCGACGTGCCCAAAGTGTGGCTCAGTTTTGAGATAGCAGTAACCCCCGGGGGTCGCGGGCGGGGCAAAAAAAGGGGCGAAGCGTTTCCGCCCCGCCCCATTACTCCCTCATCGGGAGCGCTGTAGTGACTAATCTCTGCGTTTGATGCGCTCTTGAAGCCAATCCATTACTTCCTGCTCGATCCATCCGACCCTGCATTGGCCGAGTTGTACCCGCTTGGGGAACGTCCCTGCCGCCTCAAGGCGAGCAACATGTTGCGGGGAGTAGAGAACAAGCTCCTTAAGCTGACGCTTTGACAGTATCCGCATCGCGGTATCTCCTCGTGAGAGGAGCATCGCGATGCCCCGGGGGTTGATGCCCAGTGGACGCCAGATATTAGCGCGCCACCTGCCATAGCTCAACATGGACACGCCAGGACAGCGACAAAATCATACCGGTAACAGCGTTAAACCTCAGAGAGAGCGGCAGAAATCGCACTGTTACTATGGCGGCTTACTCGCGGCTGTAGCTGAACATACCAGAACATGCTGCACGTTTTTGTTCCCGCATCCGAGTGCTACAGCGCGGGCCATGCAGATGCCGCCACGCCGGTCAAGAATGCGCCGAACGCGAACCGGCAAACGACTTGAACTGTCCGAGCGTGACATCGAAATATTCAAGCTCCTAGAACGCTATCGCTTTCTGCGCTCAACCTACATACACGCATTCGTCGGTGGCGCTTCCGAAAAGCGGTTCACGGAACGGCTCGGAGACCTTTACCATGAAGGCTATATCGGCCGGCCCGATCAGCAATGGGAGTTAGCGAGAGCATGCCACCTACCAACCGTCCACGAGAGTGATGCAGGCGCGACAAAAGCGTTACGGGAGGCAGGGATTGCGACGGGCGATGTGCGCACATTCCCTGCTCCGACGGCACATCGCCAATTCCTGCACTCGCTTATGATTTGCGAAGTCCTGGCATCCCTGGACCTTGACGTGCGAACTGATCCACAACTCAGGTTCATTGCGTGGCCCCAGATACTTGCGCGGGCGCCCGAGCAAACGCGCGCCTCTGGCACGCCATTTCGGATTCCGGTGCCCTCTGGCGGTTACTTGGTGCCCGATGGGCTGTTCGGAATTGAATACAGGCCGGGTGAAAAGAAGGCCTACCGCTTCTTTGCTCTTGAGGCAGATCGCGGCACGATGCCCCTCTCGCGGTCAAACGGAAGCCAGACCTCCTATCTGGGGAAGCTCGCGGCCTACCGCGAAATTCTTGCTCACCAGATACACAAAACCCATTGGGGCATCCCCAATCTCCTGGTGCTCACCGTCACGGTGGGCACTGGGCGCGTTCAGGAGATTTTGGATCGTTTGCAGGACAGGTCAATTGAAAGTGCTAGTTTTCTGTTCAAGGCCCTATCCGTGCCGGACCTGCTCACCGCGCCCATACCTCAATTGCTTTTTGAGCCCTGGCAACGTGCAGGCTCTCCGCCGTTGCGCATCGGTGAGTCACACTGACTCAACGGCCCCCCGGGCCTTGAGACAATAGCGAGACAAGTCTAATCTCGGGGGGGACTTAAGTGATGGTGCCGCCTGCGTGACTCGAACACGCGACCCCCGCATTACGAATGCGATGCTCTACCGACTGAGCTAAGGCGGCCAATCTCGAAGGAGCGGGAAACTACTGATCCGCACCCCCCTCTGCAACGCCAAACCTGGCCTGAAAGCCCTTAATTCGCGGTTTCGCCGTAGGAAATGCGCCAGATCCGGCCCTTGTTGGAATCGGCCACGTACAGCGCGCCGTCCGGCCCGACCGCCACGCCCACCGGGCGGTAAGCCGCGGTCTTGACCTGCTTGGCGTCCGGCGATGGGCCGGCAAAGCCGTCGGCGAAGACCTGCGGCGTGCCGGCCCTGCGGCCGTTGAAGGGCACGAACATCACATTGTAGCCGCCATGGCCGCCGGCCACCGTCCCGCCATCGGCGCCGCCGCCATGCATGGCGATGAAGGCGCCGTCACGCCAGGCGCGCGGGAAGCGGCTGCCGGTGTAAAAGGCCATGTCCAGCGCCGCGGGCCGCAGCGGCGCGAAGGCCGCCACGGGGACGGCATATTTGCTGTCGGTCACCTGTGTCTTGCCGTCGCCGCCATATTCCGGCGCGGTCAGGCGGATTTTGCGCACCCCGTCCCAATAGGTATAGGGCCAGCCCATGTCGGTGCCCTTGGTGATGC
>DATMNL010000004.1:0-6578 GCA_035568995.1 Rhizomicrobium sp.
AGTCTTCGAGCTGACTTTTCAGATAGGCGGCATGTTGCCCCGCGATCCTGGGCATCACGCTGTTACCCTCACCCTGATCGCCGTGACAGGCGGCGCAGGCGGGAATGTTCTGGGCTTTCACGCCATTGACGAAGATGGCCTTGCCCTGGGCAGCGAGATCGCCGCCGGTCTGCGCTGCGGTAGGCTTCTGGCTTGCCAGGTATTTTGAAATCGCGGCTATATTCGCGTCGGTCAACTGGGCTGCCATTCCCCACATATAGGCCATGGCGTGCGGATCGTTGCGACTATGGTCACGAAAATTCTTCAACTGGGCGGCCAGGTAATCCGCCTGCTGGCCGTTCAGGCGCGGAAAGGTCGCCGAGGTGCTGTTGCCGCCCGGTCCATGGCAGTTTTGGCAAACCCTGGTAACCGTGGAAGCAGCGGCGGCCTGACTGTCTTCACCGGCGGCCGGCGCCATGGTGGAGATCAGGCAGAAACTCAATCCAGCCGAGAACAATAGCGCGCTTTTCAATCCCGCCTCCTTGCTGGGCGCTCCGCCCAAATTCAATAGGCGACCCATAGGTAGCCAAAGATAAGATTGTTGTCTGATGCATTGCGGCCGGCGCCGTCATAGTTGGACGTCGCGCCGTTGAATTTCATATAGGCCGTGTATTGCAATCCCAGTTTGACGTTGAGCCAGGGCAGATAGTCCACTTCGACGTTGCCCCAGCTGCTGTCGGGCCGCCCGCCTTGCGAGCCAAAATAGGTCGCGTCGCTTGATCCGCTCACCCCGTAAATGCCGATTGTCGCGCCGATCTTGCGGCGCCAGAAATAGCTGGCGACCAGATTCGCGCTGTTGACGAAATCGCTCGGATTGTCCGACAGGCCCGCGGGGAAGCTGGCGTTAAGACGCTGATGCTCCTTGATGGCCCGGGCGACAACGGTGATCTGGCTGTCATCGGTTATGAACTGGTATTGCGTATCCACGCCGACGTCGAAGAAGCGGTCGGTCGGCGCCGCTCGAAGCGAGTCATTGATTGCCCCAAGCGCCGGTGAAGTCGGATTTTGCAGCGCCGCGTCCAGACCGAAGGTGCCCAACTCCCACGAATTCTGGCCCCAATCGGCTTCATAGGCGAGCCGCCAATAGGGCGCGACACCTGATATGATATCGTTGTTGGCGCTGCCATTCTGGGCGACGGACGCGCCTTGCAAAGCCGAACGGTAGACGCCGACTTCGCCATAGATCGACTGGTCGGCAAAGACATAAGCCGACAGGCCGGCCACCGACTGCGCCATGGCGCCTTCGATCCGCGTGGACGCGGCGGGACCTGCCATCACCGGAGAGGCAAGAAACGGCTGTCCCCAGGCGGGCGTGCTGTTCCACAGGTCCTGGACCGTCGGATTGTTGTTGAGGCTGAGACCGTAGATGAAACTATGTCCATTCAGCGCCGTCACGTCGGCGAAGCGGATATCCGTATTGTCTATGCCCACCGATCCGCTCTGATCGTCATAGGTGACCTGCAGGAATGCGCCGACATTGTCGGATATCGCCCCCGCATAAAACACGCTGAACTGCTGGGGCAGGTCCGTCGAGGTCTTGCTGGATTGCGAATCGCTGGCCTTGGCGGTTGAACTGGTGGATGCTTCGACCATGACCGATATCGGCGGCGTATCACTGAGAGACATCAGGTAATGTTTCAAGCGATCCACATCCTGGACCTTGCTCGTATTTGATAATGTATAGCCGCTGGCCTTGAACACCCGCCCGAACGGTGTGAGTTGCGGAAATACGGTGTGACACGCCTCGCAGGCGAGACCGGTCTGGCGCGCATAACTGGGAACCGCGTAGGCCGCTCCCGGCAGAAAAAGCGGCAATGCCAGGCCGCATGACGCCAGGACGAATTTTGCGGCAAGGTTGCCGCGCTTAGTGAACCCCGCCATTACGGCCCCTCAATTCAGATAGCGTTTGAAAATAATCAACAACCTGGAACACCACGCCGCAGCGGGGGCTGTAGCTGCGCCAATGGCGGCGGAGTTTATCCACCGGAAGCCTTTTTTGCGTAGAACCGGCACCAGCCACTCGGGGCTACCGCGCCATCAATAAGCGTGCAGGACGCTGGGGCGTTGAACAGCGTGCATCCCGCGCAATTCTGATCGCCCTTGGGCGTGGCCTGATATCCGGCGGCCTGCAGTGACATTTTGGCCTGAGCGGGCAGCCCCGTGCCGAGAAGTGCAGCCAGCCCACCTATTGTCGTCGCGGCGTGCCGAAACAGCATGCGGCGTGAAATCGCGCCTTTGTTCGTGGTCAGTTCGCGGCGAAGGTCATCAAACATGCAATTAATTCCCGTCTGATGCGACTTGTATCGCTTTCAACGCCGACAGGATTTGATTGAGATCAAATAGCCAAAACCATCTTGCCGCACCGCGACATTAGGCAATGATGAGAATCTGGAATGGTCAATTGTATACACGCGCCAAGGATCAGACGGTTCTGGCTGTTTATTAATCTGTATGCCTGTTGCCGGTCTCGCTTGTATCCGCGCGCATATCGGCTTGTTGCTTTCAGCAATCGGGGGTGCAGATGGCCTGGAAAAATATCGGCTCCGCGACGTTCATTGCATGATCTGATTGCCATGCATTCGTGAAGCATCGCGAGTCAGGCAGGCATCGACGCGAGTTAGTGCCCTAGGCCGGCCAGATACTTCTCCAGCCAATGGATCGAATAGTCACCATTGATGATGTCGGGCTCCCGCACCAGCTTCTGGAACAGGGGAATGGTGGTCTCGATGCCGCCCACCACCAGCTCGTCCAGCGCCCGCCGCAGGCGCAAGAGGCATTCATTTCGGTTCCTGGCATGAACGATCAGCTTGCCCGCCAAACTGTCGTAAAAGGGTGGAATGCGATAATCGGCATAGATGGCGGAATCGAACCGCACGCCCAGTCCGCCGGGGCTGTGAAACTGGGTGATCAGGCCGGGCGAGGGGCGGAAGGTGAAGGGATTCTCGGCATTGATGCGGCATTCGATGGCATGGCCCTCGAACACCACATCGCCCTGGCTCATTTCCAGATGGCCCCCGGCGGCGATGCGGATCTGTTCGCGCACAATGTCCAAACCCGTGATCGCCTCGGTCACCGGATGCTCGACTTGCAGCCTGGTATTCATCTCGATGAAATAGAAACGGCCATCCTCGTAGAGAAATTCGATGGTCCCCGCGCCCAGATAGCCCAACTGGGTAAGCGCCCTGGTGCAGATGGCGCCGATTTCGTCGCGCTGGGTGGAATTGAGTGCCGGGCTGCCCGCTTCTTCCCAGACTTTCTGGTGGCGACGCTGCAGCGAGCAGTCGCGTTCGCCCAGATGAATCACCTTGCCGTGGCTGTCGGCGAGAATTTGAATCTCGATATGGCGGGGTCTCTGGAGATATTTCTCCATATAGACCGTATCGTTGCCGAATGCGGCCTTGGCTTCGGCGCGCGCGGTCGAAAGCGCGAAGGAAAGCTCGCCGGCATTGCGCGCCACTTTCATGCCGCGCCCGCCGCCGCCCGCCGTCGCCTTGATCAGCACCGGATAGCCGATGTCGTCCGCCATCCGGGCGGCGTCGGCGTCGCTGACTTCGCCGTCCGAGCCCGGCACGGTGGGAATGCCCAGCGCCTTCACCGTCTGCTTGGCGGTGATCTTGTCGCCCATCATGCGGATATGTTCGGGCTTGGGGCCGATGAAGGTCAGGCCATGTTCCTCGACGATGTCGGCGAATTTGGCGTTCTCCGACAGAAAGCCATAGCCAGGATGGATGGCTTCGGCCCCGGTGATTTCGCAGGCGGAAATGATGGCGGGAATATTGAGATAGGACTGGGCGGCGGGCGGCGGTCCGATGCAGACGCTTTCGTCAGCCAGGCGCACATGCATGGCGTCGGCGTCGGCGGTGGAATGAACCGCCACGGTGGCGATGCCCATTTCCTTGCAGGCGCGATGGATGCGAAGCGCGATTTCGCCGCGATTGGCGATGAGGATTTTTTCGAACATGCCCTAGCCGAGGATCAGCAGGGTCTGGCCGAATTCGACCGGCGCGCCGTTTTCAACACAGATTTCCTTGACCGTACCGCTCCTCGGCGCGGGAATGGCATTCATGGTCTTCATCGCTTCCACGATGAACAGCGTGTCGCCTTCCTTGACCTGCTGGCCGAGTTTGACCAATGGCGGCTGGCCCGGCTCGGCGGCGACAAACACGGTGCCGACCATGGGCGAGGTGACGGCGCCGGGATGGGGACCGCTGGAGGCGGGCGCCGCGGCGGCGGATGCGGACGGCTGCGGCGCGACCGCGACGGGCGCCCCGGCCGCGGCACGCGACACCCGAATGCGCGCGCCATTATGCTCGATCTCGATTTCGGTCAGGCCGGTCTCCTTCAGCAGCGCCGACAATTCGCGCACCGCCTCGGCGTCAATCCCGATCTTCTTTGGGCCGGCCTTTTTGTCGTCGCTCATGTCTTTTCGCCCTTGATGATACTTATTTTTTTAGAAGATGGGCCACCGCGTCCAGCGCCAGGAGGTAAGAGTTGAGGCCGAAGCCCGCGATGGTGCCGCTGGCGCCCATCGCGACATAAGACGTGTGGCGGAAATTCTCGCGCCGCGCCGGATTGGACAAATGCACCTCGATGACCGGAATGGTCAGCGTTTTGAGCGCGTCCAGCACCGCGACCGAGGTATGGGTATAGGCGGCGGCGTTGAGGATGACGGCTGAGGCGCCGGTGCGCGCCGCCTGGATCATTTCCACCAATTCGCCTTCCTTGTTGCTCTGGGCGAACAGGATGGAATAGCCCAGGGCCTTGGCCCGCGCCCGGCAGGCTTTTTCAATCTCAGCCAGGGTGGTCTTGCCATAAATCTCCGGCTCCCGGCTTCCCAGCAGATTGAGGTTGGGTCCGTTGAGGATATGGATCGGCAAACCATTGGATTTGTTTGTCTTTTTTGTCATAACTCGTGCTTATTTATGGTCGCATTTCCGGACGGCGAACCGGTTCCCGCTTCGCCTGGAAATGCTCATGACGCAGGCTTGTCCAGCCTTATAATCGTATCGCTTCTGGAACGGAAACCTTTAAAAACAAGCCCATGGTCCCGCCCCTCTCAAACCTTAATGTCACCCTGAATGGCGAAGCGCGCAATGTCGGCGCCGGCCTCACTGTCAAGAACCTGCTGGTCAGCCTGGGGCTGGATCCGGCCAAGATCGCGGTGGAGCGCAATCTCGAAATCGTGCCGCGCGGAGCCTATGACGCCGTCATGGTGGCGGACGGTGATCGCTACGAAATTGTGCATTTCATCGGCGGCGGCAATGCCCCAGTGGCGGTTCCGAAAGAAGACAAGCCCTTCGTGATCGCGGCCAAGCAATACAGTTCCCGCTTAATTATCGGCACCGGCAAGTATAAAACCTATGCCGAAAATGCGGCGGCGCTTGTCGCCAGCGGCGCGGAAATGGTGACTGTGGCGGTGCGCCGCGTCAATCTCACCGATCCGTCACAGCCCCGGCTGGTGGATTTCATCGATCCCAAAAAATACACCTATCTTCCCAACACGGCGGGTTGCTTTACCTCTGAGGATGCGCTGCGCACGCTGCGCTTGGCGCGAGAGGCAGGCGGCTGGACATTGGTGAAGCTGGAAGTATTGGGCGACCAGAAGACGCTTTATCCCAACATGCCGGAGACATTGAAAAGCGCCGAGGTCCTCATCAAAGAAGGCTTCCAGGTGATGGTCTATTGCTCCGACGATCCCATCCAGGCCAGGCGGCTGGAGGAGATCGGCTGTTGCGCCATCATGCCTCTGGCCGCGCCGATCGGCTCGGGCCTGGGGGTGCAGAATCCGGTGGGCATAAGGTTGATCGTGGAACAGGCAAAAGTGCCGGTGATCGTGGATGCGGGAGTGGGTACGGCGTCCGACGCCGCCATCGCCATGGAGCTGGGCTGCGACGGGGTGTTGATGAACACCGCCATCGCCGAGGCCAAAAATCCCGCCCTGATGGCGGAGGCGATGAAACATGCCGTCCAGGCGGGGCGGCTGTCCTACCTTGCGGGTCGCATGCCCAAGAAGCGCTATGCCGATCCGTCAAGCCCGCTGGCGGGATTGATCTGAAACACTTTTTCACTGTTTGACATACGTTCGCCCCCCACTATCATTGGCTGAGAAATAGGGCCGCAGCCTCAAGCGGCGAGGAGGGGAAATGACGAAGTTCGGCAAAATACTCTGTCTTGGCGCTTGCGTGGCAAGCCTTGCCGCGGCCAGTTCGGCCTTTGGTGCGCCGGGCGACTGGATGGCCGCCAATTTCGACAACAGCTCGGTGCGCTATTCGCCCCTGACCCAGATCACCCCAAGCAACGTCAACAATCTGGACCAGGCCTGGGTCTATCACCTCAAGCCCGAGGGCTTCACCGGCCGCCTCCGCTACGACGAATCCATCCCGATCGTCATCGGCAACACCATGTATCTGGGCTCGCCCTATGGCGAAGTCATCGCTCTGAACGCCACCACCGGCGCGGTGAAATGGAAATTCAAGTTGCCGGGCGATGACACGCCGGCCAAACGCGGCGTTTCCTATTGGCCCGGCGACGGCAAGCTG
>DATMNL010000005.1:0-12289 GCA_035568995.1 Rhizomicrobium sp.
CCAGCGCGCCAGCCATTTGGGCTCGGCCTCCGGCAGCCCTGCTTTCATGGGAAAATCGGTGGCCGGCAGGAACAGGGTGGCCCGGTAATCGCGCCCGGAATCGGCCGGTTTTTCAGGGGGATTGGACATAGGTAACGCTTCTAACCGACCCGGTTTCAGGCGTCCAGCATGGGGGCCTTGGGTGTTGTCGCCAGTATCTGTCTCGCCTTGCCCGCATCCTGCCCTATCTGGGCGATCAGGGCGGCAAGATCGGCGAATTTGGCCTCTGGGCGGATATAGGAAATCAGCTCCACCATCAGGTGCCGGCCGTAGAGATCGCCGTCGAAATCGAAAAGGTGCGCTTCCATCAGCGGCACCTTGGTCTGGTACATCGGCCTTATGCCAAAATTGGCCACGCCATCGTGGCGCGACACCATGGCCGCTTCATCGGCGCCGTCCATGATGCTGACGCGCACCGCATAGACGCCGAAGGCGGGGGCGAAACAGTGGCCCAGATGCATGTTGGCGGTGGGAAAGCCCATGGTGCGGCCGCGCCCGTCACCATGCTCGACCCGCGCCTCGATCGCCCACCAGCGGCCCAATAGCATTGCTGCTTCTTCGGGCCGCGCCGCCACCAGTGCCTCGCGGATGCGGGTGGACGATATTTTCGCGCCTTCTGTGGTCACCATCTCGAAACAGGTGACCGAGAAACCATCGGCGGCGCCCCTCTCCCGCAGGGTGGAAAGATTGCCGCCGCGCCCCTTGCCGAATTCGAAATCCGGTCCTACCACCACGCTCTTGGCGCCCAGCCCCTTCACCAGCACGTCGCGCACGAATTCCGGCGCGGTGCGTCCCGCCATGCTGGCATCGAAGGTGAGCGCGAACATCGTGTCCACGCCAAGATCCGCCAGCAGCCGCGCCTTCATGCGCAGCGGCGTCAGGCGGATGGAATCGGGACGAGGCCGGAAGAATTCCTGCGGATGCGGCTCGAAGGCCAGCACCGCCAGGGGATGACCGCCGCCGCGCGCTTCACCCCGCGCCTCGGCGATCAAAGCCTGGTGGCCCCTGTGCACGCCGTCGAAATTGCCAATCGCCACCACCGCGTGTCTGAACGCGGCCGGCACGTCCTCGAAATGGCGGAAGATGCGCATTCAGGCGACGTCCGGCCGCGGCTTTTTCGGCGCCATCACCAGCCCCTCGGCTTCCACCACCAGCTTGCCATTCACCTCGCATGTGCAGGCGATCATCACCTCGCGGCGTTGATGGATTTCCGCCACCGTCGCGGTGGTGATGACGGTATCGCCGATCCGCACCGGCGCCTTGAAGCGGATATTGGCCGACAGGAAGATGCTGCCCGGCCCCGGCAGTTTTGTTCCCATCACCGCCGAGATGTACCCGATGGCCAGCGCGCCATGCGCCACCCGCCCCCGGAAAATGGTTTTCCTGGCATAGGCCTCGTCGAAATGGAGGGGGTTCATGTCGCCGGTTGCTTCGCCGAACAGTTCGACATCACGCTCGGTCACGGTGTGCGACATGGTTTCGGTCTGGCCGACTTTCAGGTCTTCAAAATAATGTGTCACGCCGTCACCATCTGAGCGTGCGGCAGGCCGCCAGCGCGGCCACGCCCGCGCCGCCAAACAAATGGGAGAGATGCTCCCTTGTGTAAGGCTCGACTTCCTCGCCATGAATGCCATCGGCGATGAACAGCACATCCAGCCCCGCCCGGTTCGCGCCCATGATATCGGTAAACAAGCCATCGCCCACCGCCAGCGGTTTTTTCGCGCCGGCTATCGCCGTCAGCGCCGCGTCATAGATCGGCAGGTAGGGCTTGCCGTAATAGATCGCCGTCCCGCCCATTTTTTCATATTCCTTGGCCAGGGCGCCGGCGCAATAGCAGAGCTTCTCGCCACGATGCACGACAAGGTCGGGATTGGCGCAGATCATGGTGAGATTCCGGGACCGCATGCCGGCCAGCCTATCGGTATAATCCGCCACCGTCTCGGTCAGGTCGTCCACCAGGCCAGTGCAGAGGGCCAGCCCCGCCTCCCCGATCCCGGCGGGGACATAGTCCAGGCCCTTGAGCAGGGGCAGATCCTTGTCGGGGCCTATATAGTAAAGTGGCAAAGTGCCTTTCTCAGCGCGGCGGTCCAGCTCCGCCCGGGCAGCCCCGCCGGAACTGACGATGGCGTCATAGCAGCCCGGCGGCACGCCATATTGGGCGCATTGGGCGGCGACCTCACTGGGCAGACGCGGCGCATTGGTCAAGAGCACCACCCGGCCACGATGTTTGCGGAACTGGATCAGCGCCTCGGCGGCGGCCGGATGGGCCCTGTGGCCATCATGGATCACGCCCCAGACATCGCAGATCAAGGCGTCATAGGCAGGGGCGAGTTCGGCGAGGCCGGATATCAGGCGGGGTGGGGACATAAGAAGCGGATGGCATGGCGGAGGGCCTAGCGTCAATAAGACGGCGATTTGGGTGGCGTCCTAATTTGATGGCCTGACCGCATCCCGCAGTTTTTCAATCAGCTCCGCCCGCTCATTTGCCGCCAGAGCGGTCACCGTCATCTCCGCTTCGGTTGTCGTCCAGATCGGCGCCTCCCAGCGCGGGTCATCCCGGGTGCGCGGCACGATATGCCAATGCAGATGCGGGATGACATTCCCCAGAACGGCGGCATTGATATGGTCGGGCTGCAGCACTCGCATCATCGCCTTTTGCGCCA
Organism: Rhizomicrobium sp.; assembly: GCA_035568995.1. Classification (GTDB taxonomy): domain Bacteria; phylum Pseudomonadota; class Alphaproteobacteria; order Micropepsales; family Micropepsaceae; genus Rhizomicrobium. The sequence continues at coordinate 2,703 of DATMNL010000005.1, forward strand.
GATAAAGATCGGCGCAGAACGCCGCCCATTCCTCCGCGGAAAGCTGGTCAGGCCGGATAGCGTGCCGGATGTCCAGAACAAGAAGACAATGGCCGCGATAGGTCTGGTTGCTGGACAGATAGAGGGACGAAACCGTCAGCGCGGCGATAAAATCCCAATATTCATTCGATGCGGCGCGGGGCGCGTCGAAGGGGCAGTCGATGCCCTCAGCCCAACGATCCCACCGCGTTGCTTCCACCGGCTCACCCTCCGTGAATTCAGACCGGGAGCCTAGCAGAAACGCAACTGGCCGTGGCGGGGGTAAGTTAGCTGGCTTTCCTAAGCGGCAGCACCGAAGCCTGGGTCGTGGCGCCCTCGACCGGCTTCTGGGCATCGTCGCGCACCGCGCGCGGCTCGCCGAACAGGAAGCCCTGGGCATAATCCAGGCTGTAATCCAAAAGCTGCAGCACGGTCTTCTCGTCTTCCACCCGTTCGGCGATCAGGTTCAGCCCGTGCCGCGACAACAGCCTCTTGAAGTCTTCCGCCGCTACCGCCGCGCCCACGCCCTTCATGCCTTGCGTCAGGGTCGAGGCGCGCACCTTGAGATGGTGGAAGCCCATGTTCCTCAGGCGCGGGAAATCCAGCGCCAGGGTCTCGACATGGTCCATCGAAAGCGCAAAGCCCAGATCGGCCAGGAAGCGCAGATTCTTTTCGCCCTGCGCCCCCGCCTTGAGCACTACTGATTGCGGGAATTCAAAAATGATCTGCCCGGCCAGGTCGCGGTTGACCTGCATATATTCGAGAAACTGGGGGAAGAATTCGGCGTCGGACAACGTGTCGCCCGAAATGTTGCAGAAGATGCCGATCTCCCGCGTCTTCTGGGTCAGGCGCCGCACCACCTGGACGCAGCGGAACAGCAGAAGATTGTCCACCACGCTCATCAGGCCCGCGGGCGCCGCCACTTTCATGTATTGCGCCGGCATGATCACCGAGCCGTCCTGGGCGCGCAGGCGCGACAGGGCTTCGTAATAGCGCAGCTTCCTCTGCGGCAGGCTGACGATGGGCTGCAAATAAAGATCGACCCGATTGTCCTCCAGGCAGAGACGGATGGTTTCGAGCATGTCGCCATCGCCCAGGCTTGCGACATAGGCGCTGGCCGGGCCCTGGCGGCGGCCGGTCTGCGGCACCGCAGCGGGTGAAATCTCGCCTTGCGCCGCGCGGGCGCTGCGGGAAATCTTGCCGGCGAAATCGCGCATCAGGCTTTCCAGCACCTGGAGCTCGGCGACGATCTTCTTTCCTTGCGCGTCGCTCCTGGCATCCACATGCTGGGTGATGTCGTCCATGCGCCGTGCCGTGGCCATAATCTGCCGGTCGAAGTCCATGGTCATCTGGCGAAGCCCGGCAATGTCGCGCGCCGTGGCGCGCTTGTCGGCGCGGCGCGTGAAGGACGCACTTATCTGCTGGGTGAAAAGGAACGCCAGCGCGCCCGCCAGAATCGCCACCGGCCAGCCGGCGAACAGCGCCAGCGACGCGCCCAGGGTGGCGGAGGCAAACAGGCAGGTCAGCGTGACAAGGATCTTGGTCATGGGCGGCCGGATTGGAATTCCGCGCCGATTGTGCGCTGTGCCTATTTCCAAAGTGTTAACCAGAAAAAGCCGGACAGATACCGGGTCTCGGGCCACTGGCCGCTCGCCCAAGCTCGCAGCGTTGGCTTAGCCTTTCTTGGCGGGAGCCTAGAAAAGCTTGCCCCTCTTCGAGCGTGGCGAGGGAGGCGCGTCCTCTCGCATGTCCACTGGACATGCTCACGCGCTTCGCGCGCCGACGCTCACTTCCAAAATATTAACCGCCAAAAATCAGGAAAATCCCGGGTTTTAAGGTCCCCGCCTGTATCCATGGGCCGCCTTTTGCTAGCTTGCCCCTTATTCATAGAGGCGCCATGAAAAAAGCCTTCGCCCTTATCGCGATTGCCGCCGCCGCGGCTTCCGGCGCGGTGGCGCAAGACGCGGCCCGTTCGACTATAACCGGGGTTTACACCGCCGCCCAGGCCGATCGCGGTATGGCGCTGTTTGTGGCCAACTGCGCCAAATGTCATGAACTGGGGCTGACCTCATCGGCCACCATTCCGCCCCTGGGCGGCGAGGATTTCCAGTCGGACTTTGCCGGACAGAGCGTGGCCGACCTGTGGACCCGCGTCCAGAACACCATGCCGGCGGACAATCCGGGCAAACTTTCGCCCGCCGAGGCCACAGATCTCACCGCTTTCATCCTGCAGAACAATCATGTTCCGCCGGGAACGAGCGAACTTCCTGCCGACACGGCGGCGCAAGCGCTGCTGAAGATCGAATTTCCAAAACGCAATTAGGCCTGTTGGGTGTAGAGCTGCGCGGAATTTCCAGACCGCGCCCGGCCGTCTTTGTGCTTCCGGTGTGCCGCGGGCGCATTTTGCGCATATGCGTGACTTGGGGCGCGACGTGATGTATTTTTCGCCCGTCTTTCCTGCCGGTGTGAATGACAAGTGAAGTCACGATTGTCCAGTGAAAGAATGCCCAGGCGGTCTTTGCGCCGTCTCATTCTCACCGGCTTCATGCTGTTGGCATTTCTGTTTCAAAGCTACGCAGTCCAGACGCATATCCATCCTCTGCAGGGCATACCCGGCATTACAGCCCTGAAGCTGGTGCCCGCGGCGATCACAAAACCGAACAAAAATATTCCGCTGGGCACCGCCGATCCGGATTGCGCGCTCTGCCAGCTTCTCTATGGCGGCCAGCATGTCGCGCCGGACGCGCTGGTTTTTTTCCTTCCCATGGTTGCGGTTTCAACCATCGATATCGCCCTTGGTGTCTTGCCGCATTACGATGCGGCATCCCATAGCTGGCGCGGACGAGCCCCGCCCCAGCACTGATTTGCAACATGAACGCGTGCGCGTGCGGGCTTTGCTCCCGCGCCGTCACGTCCTTCCAGCAAATCAGGCCGTTTTGCCGAACCCGTTCAACCGGGGGCGGCGCGGCAGACATCAGGGGCCTTATCCATGTATCGGTTTCTTCTATGCGGCGCTGCTTGCGCCTTTCTCGCCACGCCGGCTTTCGCGCAAGCGATTGAGAGCGTCACCGTCACCGCCGAACGGCTCGACGCCGCCCGCGCCGCCATCCAGACCCAGACCGGCGCTTCCAGCTACACCGTCACGGCGCAGGATATCGCCAACTATCCGGGGGGCGAGAACCTGCAGCTCAATTCCGTGATCCTGCAGGCGCCTGGCGTGGCCCAGGATTCCTTCGGCCAGCTGCATGTACGCGGCGAACATAACGGCCTGCAATACCGCCTCAACGGCATCATCCTGCCCGAAGGCATCTCGGTGTTCGGCCAGACCCTGGATCCGCGCCTGGCGGAAAGCGTCAAGCTGATAGACGGCGCCCTGCCCGCCGAATATGGCAACCAGACCGGCGGGATCATCGACATGCAGACCAAGAGCGGCTTGTTCGCGCCGGGCGGGCATATCGGCGTCTATGGCGGCAGCCACAACACCATCACGCCCTCCTTCGATTATGGCGGCTCGGCCGGCGCGCTGAATTATTTCGTCTCTGGCGATTACACCACCGACTCGCTGGGTATCGAGAGTCCCGACCGCAAAGCCGATCCCGCCCATGACCGCACCAAGCAGTATCACGGCTTCGCCTTTGTGCAGGACCTCCTGGACCAGAATTCCAGCGTCACCGCGGTCCTGGGCACCTCCGACGACATGTTCCAGATTCCGGACCAGACAGGACTTCAGCCCTCCGGCGTGAACGGCGTTGTCGGCCTGGGTCCTCTTTCACCCGACAGCGGCAATTATCTGCTCAAGGCCAGGGGCCAGACCGCGTTCCCCTCCGAAATGTTGGACGAGCGCCAGCGCGAAATCACCGATTACGCCATCCTCAGTTACCTGCGCTCGGACGGGAATCTTGACAGCCAGGTCTCAATTTTCGGGCGCTATTCCAGCCTGAATTTCATGCCGGGAGCCAATGTCGGCGACATTCTCTATAACGGCATCGCCAATGCCGCCTATAAGCGCGACGAAGCCTATGGCGTGCAGGCGGAGGGCGCTTACCATCTGGGCGCTGTCCACACGGTGCGCTTCGGTCTTTTGTACCAGGCCGACGATCTTCTGAGCACCTCCACCGCGCTGGTACTGCCCACGGATAATGGCGGACCCGCCAGTCCCAATCACAATCCGCTGTGCAGCGATCCCAGCCAGACCTGCCAGACCTCGGACGTGCCGCTGACCATATTGGACAATGGCAGCAAGCATGCCTGGGCGCTGGGCGTCTATCTCCAGGACGAGTGGAAGCTGTTCTCCAGCCTGACCTTGAATTATGGCGTGCGCTACGACGAATATCGCGCCTTCAATGCCGAGAACCAGCTCAGCCCCCGCGTCAATCTGGTATGGACGCCGGATGACGCCACCGCCATCCATATGGGTTATGCGCGCTATTTCTCGCCGCCGCCTTACGAGAATGTCGCCAGCACCGACGTCGCTTTGTTCGACAACACAACCTTTGCGTCCGATCATACCGACGACACGCCCAAGGCGGAGCGCGCCGATTATTATGACACCGGCCTGACCCGCAAACTGAACGACCATTTCACCCTGGGGCTGGACAGCTATTTCAAGGCCGACAGCAATCTGGTGGATGAAGGCCAGTTTGGCGCGCCGATAATCCTGACCCCCTTCAACTATCAGACCGGGCGGCAATATGGCGGCGAATTCACCTCCAACTACAACGCCGACAATGTCAGCGCCTATCTCAATGCCTCTTATGAGCGAGCGGGGGGCCGGAACATCACCTCCAGCCAGTTCGAATTCAGCCCCGATGACCTCAGCTATATTTCCACCCACTATATCCCGCTCGATCACCAGCAGCTTGTCAGCGTCTCAGGCGGCGGTTCCTATAAGTGGCAAGACATCCTGTTCTCGACTGACTTCCTCTATGGCTCGGGCCTGCGCAGAAGCGGCGCCACACCCAATGGCGAATCCGTGCCGAGTTACTTCACCGCCAACCTCGGCGTCAGCCACACATTCGATTTCTTTGGCGGCCTGACAACGCGTTTCGACGTGATCAATGTCACCGACCATGTCTATGAGATCCGCGACGGCACCGGCGTGGGCGTGGGCGCGCCGCAATTCGGCGCCCGGCGCGGCTTCTTCGTCGGCCTCTCCAAAGCCCTGTAGGGAGCGGCCATGCTGGCGAGAATCCCGGACAGAGACGAACGGCGGCGGATCGGACGGCGCATTCGCCGCCGCCGCCTGTTCCTCGGCCTGACGCAAAGCGCGCTGGCCGGCGCGCTGGGCGTCAGCTTCCAGCAGGTGCAGAAATACGAGAAGGGCGTGAGCCGGCTGCCGCCAAAACGGCTGCACCAGATCGCCCATGCCATGGAGGTGACGCCGGACTATTTCTCCAGCCCGAACGCCGGACAGGCCGACGAATTCGAGCGTTTTGTGCAAAGTCCCGCAGGCATCGCGGTCTATCGCGCCATGGCCGTGATTGCCGACCCGGCGGTGCGCGACCGGCTGATCCTGGCGATTGCCGCTTTCTCCGACGGTATCGCGCGGCCTGAAGAGGGTGAGGCCACTCTGCTTTCCCATTGGCTGAGGCGGATCGCCAGCCAAAGCGAGTCGGAGCGGCACAGAAAAATGGTAGGGGCCGGCATCCGCGCCATGAAAGTCGAACTGGCGCAATTGATCGGCAAGACCCTGAAGGCACGGAAGCTGACCCAGAAATTCGCGGCGCGGATTCTGGTCACCGACCAGGCCCGCATCTCGGCCCTGGCGCGCGGCAATGTCGAGGCGGCCTCGTTTGAAAAGCTGATGCGCTATCTGGTGTTGCTGGGCTGGAACGCCCGCATCGCCATCGCCAGGCGGCCGCTGCATACCCGGGGCAAGATCGAACTGATCAGCAGCAACGAGCCCTGACATTTGGCAGCCGGGCGCAGACGAAGAACCCCGCAACCTAAGTTGCGGGGTTCTTTTTCTCAGTGATTGTCGCGGCGATCACGCCCGCGATCGTAATTGCGGCCGTTGCCGTTGTCGTGCCGCTCGGGCGCGGCCTGCTGGGCCGCTTGTTGTGGCGCGGCTTGCTGCTGGCCACGGCCTCTGCCTGACGGCGCTTGCGGCTGTGACGCAGGCTGCGGCGCTGCTTGCGGCTGGTTCATCGCCCGGCCGCGATAGTTGAGGCCATCATTGCGGGACGGTCCCGAGTCATTGCGACGATCCGCACCGCCAGCATCCTGGCGGTTGAACTGCTGCCTGTCGTCACGCTGGCCGGAATTCTGCCTGTCATCGCGCTGACCAAAGCCTTGCCGGTCATCGCGCTGGCCGAAGTTCTGCCTGTCATCGCGCGGACCGAAATCACGCCTCTGGTCCGGCCCGCCGAAATCGCGCCGGTCGTTGCGTTGCCCGAACCCGCCGTCCCAGCGGCCGTGAAATCCGTTGTTGCGATAGAAATTCTCGCCCAGCGCCGGACCGAAACGCCCTTCGCGCCACCAGTTCGGATGCGGCCCGCGCCATTCGTCAAAGCGCCAGGCGCCATGGAGCCAGAACTGGCGGCGGCCATACCAGTCGCGATAATAGACCGGGCCGTCATACCATTCGCCGCCCCAGAACACCGGCCCATAATAAAGCGGCATGTCCCAGAAATCATCCGGGCAACCCCATTGATCGCAATAACCGCCGGAGTCGTAAGAGAAGCTGATACCGCCCTGCGGGCCGAAACCCAGGCCGAAAGATTGCGCGGCCGCCGGCGTGGCAACCGTCGCACCCGCAAATGCCAGAACTCCCAGTGCTGCCTTCCACGCCGTCTTCATGTTCTGCTCCACTGAAACAGGCGTGAAGAGTCACGCCATGCCCGCGATACTGATCTTCGCGCCATGAACCTTAACTGAACCGAAAATGGCCGGATTATGTTGATGCAGTGAGCCTTCGGCGCCCGCAGGGCGTGAGCATGTCCTGTGGGTGAGGAGTGGTTCGCCTATGGCGAACGAAATGGTCCGGTGGACCATTTCGAGCGACGAACGCCCGAAGCCTGGCGAAGGGCGGGAATGCGGAAACGGCACCTCCCTCGCTGCGCTCGGCGAGGGGCAAGCTTTTCTAGCCTCGCTCCCGCTCGTCAAGAAAAGCTAAGCCAACGCCGCGAGCCCTGGCGAGCGGCCAAAGACCCAAGCTCAAAAGAAAAACGGCTCCGGAAAAAATCCGGAGCCGTTGTCCTTCAGGTCAGATCTGACTTAGCGGTGGCCGCCGCCGCGTTCACCACCGCGGCCGCCGCCGCCACGATTTCCGCCGCCATGGAATCCGCCGCGATCGCCGCCGCGGAATCCACCGCGGTCAAAATCACGGAAGCCGCCACCGAAACCGCCGCCGATCACGATGCTGGACCCGCCATAGTAATAGGGGTCATAATAGCTCGGCGCGTAGTAACCGCCGCAGCGATAGGGATCGTAGAAGCGGCTATAGGGATCGCAGCTATAGCTGTAAGCCGGCGGCCCATAATAACCGCCATAGCCCGGACCGATGCCGATCCCGACCGACACCCGCGCCTCGGCGGACGAGGCGGCCAGCGTCGCCGCACCCGCCACCACCAGCGCACCCAGGGCCAACTTCGCGAATTTTTTCATGACTGGTCTCCTTACTCCAAAACGTCACGTCTCATCGTTGAAGTGATTTTCGGGCGCGACGCCTGAACCTCACATGAACAAACGTTTGGCGGGACCCCCTGTTCAGGCGGCAAATGCAAATGCCCTGAAATGGTCACGATTGAGTACGCGAACGCCCCGGCGGAGGGGAAAAAGAAGCTCCCTCTTCTTGACCTTTCCCCGCCCCCCTCCTAAATACCCCGGCAGGACTGGCACTCTATCCCTATGAGTGCTGCCTGATCTATTTTCTTTCAATAAAACCAATCCTTTAGGAGAGGCCCCACATGAAGTTCCGTCCCCTTGGCGACCGCGTCGTGGTCCGCCGCGTCAAAGAAGACCAGAAGACCCCCGGCGGCATCATCATCCCCGATACCGTCGCCGAAAAGCCCCAGGAAGGCGAAGTGATCTCCGTCGGCCCCGGCGCCCTGGACGACCACAACAAGCGCGTCCCCCCCGAAGTCAAAGCTGGCGACATCGTGCTGTTCGGCAAATGGTCGGGCACCGAAGTCAAGATCGATAACGAGGATCTCCTGATCATGAAGGAGAGCGACATCATGGGCGTGATCGAAGGCAAGAAGAAGAAATAAGCCCGATCAGGCTTTCAACCCCATCCAACAATTCAGGAGAATGAAATCATGGCAGCCAAAGAAGTGAAATTCGGCGCCGACGCCCGCGAAAGACTTCTGCGCGGCGTCGACATTCTTGCCGACGCGGTGCAGGTGACCTTGGGGCCCAAGGGCCGCAATGTGGTGATCGACAAGAGCTTCGGCGCTCCCCGCACCACCAAGGACGGCGTCACCGTCGCCAAGGAAATCGAGCTTGGCGACAAGTTCGAGAATATGGGCGCCCAGATGGTGCGCGAAGTCGCCAGCAAGACCAATGATGCGGCCGGCGACGGCACCACCACCGCCACCGTGCTGGCCCGCGCCATCGTGCGCGAAGGCGCCAAGTCGGTCGCGGCGGGCATGAACCCGATGGACCTCAAGCGCGGCATCGAAAAGGCGGTCGACGCCGTCGTCGCCGAGCTGAAAAAGCGTTCCAAGAAAGTGAAAGACAACGAAGAAATCGCCCAGGTCGGCACCATTTCCGCCAATGGCGATAGCGAAGTCGGCAAGATGATCGCCGAAGCCATGGCCAAGGTCGGCAATGAAGGCGTCATCACCGTCGAGGAAGCCAAGGGCCTGGAGACCGAGCTCGATGTGGTCGAAGGCATGCAGTTCGACCGCGGCTATATCTCGCCCTATTTCATCACCAATGCCGAGAAGATGGTGGCCGAACTCGAAGACTGCGCCATCCTGATCCATGAAAAGAAGTTGACGTCTTTGCAGCCAATGCTGCCCATTCTTGAAGCCGTCGTTCAATCGGGCCGTCCGCTCTTGATCGTCGCCGAGGAGATCGAAGGCGAGGCGCTCGCCACCCTGGTGGTCAACAAGCTCAGAGGCGGCCTCAAGGTCTGCGCCGTCAAGGCGCCGGGCTTCGGCGACCGCCGCAAGGCCATGCTGGAAGACCTCGCCACCGTCACCGGCGGCCAGGTGATCAGCGAGGACATCGGCATCAAGCTTGAGAATGTGAAGCTCAATATGCTGGGCACCGCCAAGAAGGTGCGGGTGGACAAGGAAAACACCACCATCGTCGATGGCGCCGGCAAGAAGGCCGACATCCAGGCTCGCGTTGGCCAGATCAAGAAGCAGATCGACGACTCCACCTCCGATTACGACAAGGAAAAGCTGCAGGAACGCCTGGCCAAGCTGGCCGGCGGGGTTGCGGTGATCCGCGTCGGCGGGGCCACCGAAATCGAGGTCAAGGAAAAGAAGGACTTGGTGGACGACGCGATGCATGCTACGCGCGCCGCGGTCGAGGAAGGAGTTGTCGCCGGCGGCGGTGCAGCACTTCTCTATGCGACGCGGGCCCTTGAAAACCTGAAACCGTCGAATAACGACCAACAG
>DATMNL010000006.1:0-22021 GCA_035568995.1 Rhizomicrobium sp.
TTTTTTCTGTTCTGGCGGCAACGGATTGCTTTTTGATATTTGCGCCATCCTTGGGCCAAGCGGTTTCTTACTGGCCCGAGACATGCCTGGTTGGGATTCTCTTGCTTGGGGCGATTGCTTGGTACCTCTTTCCCGAGGATCGTTCCCATGCCTAAAGGTCCGCCGGGCCGGCGCCGCCGCAAGTAGCAACAACCGCCCAATTCATAACGTGCTGAATATATTTGAAGTTGGTGGTGCCCAGGGACGTCACCACAATTTTCACATAACTCATTGTGAACAAACGGTCTTTTTATTTCGGTGGTGGTGACATACCAACAAAAAGACCATCAGGAATTTGGACTGAAACGGTCACCGTTTTGAGGACGAATTCGCGACTACCGTATTAGAATTGACATCGTTCCTAACGACCGCTTTTGACCCAAAGCGGACATTCGAGGATCAGGCCGCGCTCCCAAAAAGTCTCTCGCTGAATTGCGATTCAATATTCCGACTTGTCGGTTTAGTTCTATCGCCGCAATCCCGCCTGAATCTATTCAGCGCGGGTTCAGCAGACGGAAATTAAGGTGTTCATCATGGAAGGTCGAGATTCATCGGCTTCACTCCTGGAAAGGAAACACCATGATACGCAAGTCTCTTCTTATTGCTGCGGCTCTTGCCTTGAGCCCAGCGGCCTTTGCGGCCACAGCGACACCGGTTGTGCCGTTGCACCCGGCGATGGTCACGACTGGCAAGACAACAACCACACAGAAGCCGGCTCATAAATCGAAGCACACCATGCTTGTCAAAAAGCAGAATGCGAAAGCGAAAATGAGCAATTCGGTCAGGTTGCCCGCTACTAAGGCGTAGCAGGCTGGGATGGGCCTGTCTGAATAGTAAGTGGAGCGCCAGACCACTGACACGGCCTATTTGGGTGGTCCCATCCCTCGAACTTAACCCGCGGAAGGGTTGCTTCTGACCCCAAGCGGACGTTTGTCCCGCAACTACCCGGCCACGCGGCTTTACGCTAAGCTCTCCCTCGCGCAGCGGGAGAGCTCGGAATCACGGCGACACCCATTTATCCATGCGCGAGGCATAGAGATTGGCAAGATAGACCGCCTTCTCGTCCGGGCAGGCGAGCTGATGGATGGAATCGATGGTGCCGGGCATGCGGCCGGGCCGGCCGAACATGCCCAGGACCTTGCCGTCCAGGCTCATCTTGTAAACCCGGCCCACGCTGCCCACGAACATCACCTGGTTGGGGCCGTTGGTCAGGCAGAGCGACCACGGCGCGGTGGGAAGCCGCCATACATTTTTGAGATTGCCCTGGGTGTCAAAGGTCTGGATGCGGCTGTTGCCGCGGTCGGCGACATAGACGACGTCGTTGTTGTCCACCACCAGGCTGTGAGGGGTATTGAACATGCCGGGCGCGCCGCCCCGTTCACCCCAGGCTTTCACGAAATTGCCGTCCTTGTCGAACTTGGCCACCCGCGAATTGCCGTAGCCGTCGGAGACGAACATGCTGCCGTCCTTGGACCAGCCGATATCGGTTTCCTGATAGAAGGAGGCCTTGCCGATCGCGGCGCGCTCGATCACATGGGTGAGCCAGGTCCATGGCTCCGGGTTGGTGCCCAGGGTTCCGGCGGTGCGGCCTTCGGAATCGAAGCGGTAGATGATGTCGTCGGCGGCATCGATGTACCAGAGATTGCCTTCCGGATCGAAGCGCAGCGAATGGGCACCCACAAACATCGTCGATCCCTCGCCCCAGGAACGCACGAAGCTGCCGTCGGGCTTGAACTCCATCACCGGATGGTAACCGCGGTTAAGCGCCAGTATCTGGCCCTTGGGTCCCACGGCCATGCCGCTGAGCCGGCCAACCAGGGTGTTGGCGGGATATTTGAAGAAATTGTCCACCAGATGAAACGGCAATTGCGGTATGGCCGCCGCGGCGCCACCGCCGCCGCCTCCGCCGCCTTCTTCCTGTGCGCCCGCAGGCGCCAAAAGCGAAAGCGCAATCGCCGCGGCACAGGCCGCGGCCGTCAAGACAAGCGTTTTCATGGAAGTCTCCCCAAGCTTGTTGTTTATCGGGGGAGCTTAGGACTGCCAACGGTCTAGCGCCAGAGACGCTGCTCCCCTCCGCACGAAATGTAACGTCTTTTGATTCGCAGGGAATGGCCCCCGTTACCGTCTGGCTGGGTGGCAGCCATATCTCCCCGATAGTTTCTGTTGCGATATTGGTAAAATTCGCCTCGGCAAACCTTTTGGGAGACAACGATGCCAACACGGAGAGCAAAGCAATCAAGAAACAGCGCCAGCAACCATACCGGATGGCGCCAGTGTTCACGAGTCGGCATTTGACCGCGCGAGTTATGAAAAGACGTGCCCGAACTTTCTGAAGAATTATGTGAAAATCAGCACGACGTGCGATGATCCTGTTGCATGATTCTGATCCGCGACGCCAAGCCTGATGACGCGCCCGTTATCGCGCAGGTCTATGGTCATTATGTCGAGACCACAACCTTCACCTTCGAGGAAGTGGTGCCTTCCGCCAAGGAAATGGCCGCGCGGATGGACAAGATCATCGTCGCTGGATTGCCTTACCTGGCGGCGGAAAAAGATGGCGTGCTAATCGGCTATGCCTATGCGTCGCCATTTCACAACCGCTCGGCCTATCGATTCACGGTCGAGAATTCGGTCTATGTCGCATCAGACGAGGCGGGACAGGGCGTGGGAACAGCTTTGATGCGCCGGCTGATTGAGACATGCGCGAGTCGGGGCTTTGCCCAGATGATTGCGCGTATCGGTGACAAGCAGAATATCGCCTCGGTGAGGCTGCATAAGGGGTTGGGATTCCGTCCCGTTGGAGAATTGCCGGCCGTGGGCCTGAAGTTCGGCCGCTGGGTGGACCTCGTGATCATGCAGCTGGCGCTGGGTCCTGGCGGCGATCCGGGCTAGCATCGGCGCGGCAAAGAAAGGGTTCTTCATGCGCCTAGCCTTTTTCCCACTGGCCCTATTGTTGTGGGCGGGCGCGGCCGAAGCTACCGACATTAGATTCCCGGAGACCGGCAATCCGGCCTATGCCTTCCAAATTCCCGACGACTGGGTTGCGTCTACCGACACCGAAGGCAACATGCAGGTGCAACAGCGCATCAACAAGGTGCTGCTGGTGCTGGCGATCGGGCCAGACGCGGGTGCCAGCCTGGACGAATTCGCAGCCGACATGCTCAAGGCAGCGGGCGCCGATCCGTCCGAGCGACGGGAGCCGGCGACGCTGGGCGGCCGTCAGGGCTACATCTATTATTCGGTGATGGACAACCCCAGCGATCCGTCTGGATTGCGAATCAATATCCGGCTGACGCTGGTTAAACCCGATGCAAGCTCGATTGCGTCTTGCGCACTCCTGATAGACGCATCCGCCAACGATGCTGACATCGCGGCAAGTGAAGCGGTGCAGAATGGGATGCGTTTCTTACCCTAACGCAGGGTATGAGGTCTGTTTATTCAGAAAAAGAGTTCTTGCGGGTTCCGCTAGTTGTCCAAACTTGATCCAAAATCACAGCAGCCTTAGCGGATTTGTGGCGCGGAAGAAGCCGATCATAGTGCTTTCTTACTGTATCCGCGGTATCTTGAATGGCATAACCGGCCAATTCATATGAGCCGGTTTTCTTTAGGATGTGTGTGGCCAATACGTCCCTTACGCTGTGTGGCCCATGAGGTAATAGCCCTTTAATGGCCCCACGGCCGGTATATGGATTAAAAATACCATACCGCTGAATTATCTCTCTCCAATTGCGATAAAATCCCGCCTTGCTATAAGCAGAAGATGGATGCCCGTTCTTACCCGTCATTATAAAAAAATTCCCCGGATCAGGAGAATCTCCTAACAAAACTGGCCGATGGTGCATCAGATATTTTTCGATCATAGCGTAAAGATTTTCCAGATCGGGTAACAAAAGGGAAAAAGGCTCTCCACTAAAGAATGTTGAACTATAATTTTTAAAAGCAGATGCAGGAATGAAGACCTCCCATCCAGCTCTCGCCGTGCTCCACCGCAATTCGCCGCATTCTTGTGATTCCAGTTGACGAGCTTCTCTTGGTTTCTGATCCCGTAAGCAAAATAGAAGCTCTCGAAAGTTGCGTTGCCGCAACCCACTGTGCATTCCAAATCGCAACATTAGGTAATCCCGCACTCTTCCGGCGGCCGGCCGTGGAAACCTCACTTCGTCCGGGATCAGACGGAATACTTCATCGGCAATCTTTCGATATTCCGCCAGTGGGCTGTCAGAATCCAAAACAGGCAAAATGGCTTCAAATGGATTTCGATGTTTGTGGGCTAAACGCTTGATTTCCATCGCACGATATACGGCGTAGTTGTACGCGCCATCACAGGCGGCATCCCAATTCCGGCGAGCCGCCGCAACATCCTTGTTCGAAATGACCCCCGGTATTGAACGCAACTTCATTGAGAACTCGGGGTGTTGGCGAAGCCATCCCGTAGAATGGCGAGTCATTCCAGAAAGATCATGTAGACAATGTGATTCAGCGCGATTGTGAAATCCACGACGCTGTAGGCACCAGTCCAGATACCATTCCCATACTGCCGGAAAAACCAATGAAGCAAATGTCAATTCCCCGCGTGGAATTCCAAGTCCAGCTGCCGTTGCGTTTTTTGATGCTACGAGGGCGCCAAACATCAATCCGTATTTGCTAATTTTCAGCTCGGCAGTCCCCGGCGCCCATCGAAATGTCCTACGCCAGCCGGGAGGTAACAGCTTAGTTGTTTTGAACTTTATCAAACTGGACATTTCTGCGGATAGGCGGGCAGGTGCCGTAACAATATTGGAATTCAACACGTCCTGGTCCAGCTTACGCTGGTCCTTTTCTTCGTTGATCCAATTAAGAACTTTCTGTCGCTTGCGGGTCGGGTTACCGCTAAGTTTCGGAAAATTGATCCTATAGGGAAGAAATGTCGCCCTCCGTATGTATCTGCCGTATTCTGTCGACCCACCAAGCACGTTTTTCTCGATCCAGAGAAGGATCTCTTGTTGCTCGTGGGCATCCCGATGCTCAAAGTCGCGAGGAATGTGTCTCCGAATGAGATGTTTTTGTTCCGCTGACTTATCCTTTAGTGCTCGTCGCGCTGCGGTTAACTCCTCAATGCGGAGGCTTTCTTTGAAGTACCCGACGGGTAGGCCATAGCGCCGTTCTATCGCCTCCAATACCTTGAAAGCTTTTTTCGAACGAGGAGCATGTCTTCCTCGTTTCCAATTTAAGGCCCCACTTTCGGCAAACTGATAACCCAATTTTGCCAACGCTCGTGTTAGCGACTGACACGTGTCGCCATATCTTTTCATTTCGAAATTAAAAACACTTTGGAAATTTTTGGTATTTCTTCCATACCAATCCAGCGAAGTGGGAACGTGATTGGCACGAATATCGTGGGGTTTGTCTTCGTTCTGTTTGTGGCCCTTTTTGCGCGTGCCAGCTGAGGCTTGGGCTACTGGTAAATTTTGGAGGGCCATGCAGTTTCCTACGGAACGCGCATGGAATACCCTGCACTATTCTGCGATTTGCGCACCGATGTTTTTTGCACAAGACTCAATAAAATGCGGCACTTTTGCCACCTGAGATGGAAATACAAATATTGTTGTACAGCCCTGCATATATATCGTTGGGCCTCGTGATTTTGCTGCCTATGTGCTTGCAGACACCGCTGAAGTCGTCCAACCCTATGGCGACCTAACAAACTCCGGTTTATCTTTGGCTATGACCTCTGGAAATGCACTCCAGCAAGCCCAAGCCCTTCACCAGCGCGGCAATCTGGCGGAAGCCGAGCGCCTCTATCGCCAGATCCTAGCGGTCGAACCGGACGATTTTTCCGCCCGCCATTTGATGGGCGTGCTTCTGGCCCAGCAGGGACGCAAAACCGAGGCGCTGGAGATGATCGGCGCTGCCCTCAGGATAAATCCAAATGCCCCTTCGACTCTGTTCAACCAGGGCAATGTCCTGGACGAACTGGGGCGCGGCGAAGATGCGCTGGCCAGCTTCGATGCCGCCCTGGCCATGAACTCAGGCATCGCCGAAGTCTGGAACAATCGCGGCAAGGCCTTGCGCAAGCTGAAACGGTTCGACGAAGCGCTGGCCAGCTTCGATCACGCGCTGGCGATCCGGCCGGACTATGCGGAAGCATTGAACAATCGCGGCAACACGCTGAAAGACTTGGACCGGCCCCTCGAAGCCCTGGCGAGTTTCGATGCGGCCCTGGCCGTCAATCCGGGTTCGATCATCACACTGTGCAATCGCGGCGCCACGCTGCTGGTCCTGAATCGCTTCGACCAGGCCTTGGCGAGTTTCGATCTCGCCCTGGGCATAAAGCCGGATTATGCCGAAGCCTGGAACAATCGCGGCAGTGCCCTCCGCAGCCTGGAGCGGTGGGAGGAAGCCCTGGCGAGTTTCGACAGGGCCATTGCCGTCAGTCCCGAATTCGCTTTCGCGCTTTTCAACCGTGGCAGCACGCTGCTGGATTTGAAACGCTTCGATGAGGCAACTCTCAGCTTCGAGAAAGCCGTCGCCATCTACCCGCCCTATGAGCAGATGGTGCGGAAGCTCGGTTTTGAAATTGTCAGTCCCGTCGCGAACTGGAACAAAGGCTTTGACTGGAACACTGGCTGGCGGTCCGGCCGTGAAACCGATCAAAAGTGATCGCCGCAATGGTGAGCGCCCTTGGCCGCATCTTTCGGATTGCTTTGAAGGGGCAATGGGAAGGGCACTCGCCGCTGCGTCACACAGATCGGGAGAATGGCAAAAGACATCCCACATTCCGTCCCAGCGGGCAAAATGTTTTAGAAACAGCGGGCTTCCCAGCCCATGCTCTCAGCCCTTTCGCGCACCTGTATCAAACCGTCGCCAATATTGATAATTTTCAAGATTTACAGATTGGGAATGATGCTAGTGCTAATATTACAAACATCATGGGGAAGAAACCCGCGTGAATTCTTTGCCTGTTAATACTGCAAATGCCAAGCCTGCCAAACCGGCGGCGGCAAGTTCCCGCGCCCTCCGCAAATACTTGATTGGCGGCGTTGCCCTTGTGCTGGTGTTGGGCGGCTACTGGTATTTTTCCAGAAGCGCCGACCAGGCGGGCGGCGGCGGGCGCGGCAATGCCGCGCCGGTGCGCGTCGCCAAGGTTGTGCGCCGCGATATGGCGGTGGTGGAACATTCGCTCGGCACTGTTGTCGCCAACACCACGGTGCAGGTGACATCGCGGGTACAGGGCGTGGTGAACTCCGCCGGCTTCAAGGAGGGACAATTCGTCAAGAAAGGCGATCTTCTTTTCCAGATCGACCCGCGTGGATTCGAGGCGGCACTGGAACAGGCGCGTGCGGTGCTGGCCAAGGACCAGGCCCAGCTTGTCAACGCCAACCGCGACAAGGCGCGTTATCAGAGTCTGTCGGACCAGGGCGCCATCTCCGCCCAGCAGCGCGACACCTCCGCCACAAATGCCGATGTGCTGGCCGCGACAGTGGCAGCAGACAAAGCCGCGGTCGACATGGCGGCGCTGAATTTGGATTACACCCAGATCCGTTCTCCCGTTGACGGCAAGACCGGCCCGCTTCTGGTGCAGCCCGGCAACATGGTTTCAGCGACCAATCTGGCGCCGCTGGTGACCATCCAACAGGTCAGGCCGGTCAAGCTGTCCTTCACCCTACCGCAATCCGATCTCGACCGCATCCAGGCGCGCCAGAAAAACAAGGGCCTGACCGCCATCCTGGAAAACCGCACTTCCGGCGGACAGCCGCTCTCCGCTCCGGTTGACTTCACCAGCAACGCGGTCAGCGGCCAAAGCGGCACCATCGAACTGCGCGCCGACTTCGCCAATGACGATTTGGCGCTGGTGCCGGGCCAGCTGGTCAATGTCACGGTGCAGCTTGACGATATCCCCAATGCCCTGGTGGTGCCGCGCGACGCGGTCAATGACGGACCGGACGGCTCCTACGTCTATGAGGTGGCCGACGACAAGGCCGTCTCCCATCCTGTCAAGATCCTGTTCGACGACACGGTGAATGTGGCGGTGCAAGGCGATATCAAGCCCGGCGACACGGTGATCATCGAAGGCCAGCTGCGCGTCGATGCCGGCGGTCCGGTGCGCGTCATCGGCGGCAAGGCGGCAGGCGCAAGTGCCGATGCGCCTCAGCCCGGCGACAAGGGCAAGACGCGCATCCGTATCCCGGCGGGTAAAAGCTGATGAATATTTCGCGGATATTCATCGAGCGTCCGGTGATGACCACGCTGTTGATGGCCGGGCTGGTGATCTTCGGCGTCTTCGGCTACGCGGCGCTGCCGGTCAGCGAACTGCCCAATATTGATTTCCCCACCATCAATGTGATGGCGCAATTGCCCGGCGCCGATCCTGAAACCATGGCCTCGGCAGTGGCGACACCCCTCGAAGGCTCCTTCTCCACCATCCCCGGCGTGGACTCGATGACCTCCTCCAGCAGACAGGGCCAGACCGGCATCACTCTGCAATTCAAGCTGGACCGCAACATTGACGCCGCCGCCCAGGATGTGCAGGCCGCCATTTCCGCCATCCAGCGCCGCCTGCCCAAGGCGATGCCCGCCCCGCCCAGTTTCCGCAAGAATGATCCTTCGGCCCAGCCGATCTTCTTTATCACGCTATGGTCCAACAGCCTGCCTATGTCCAAGGTGGATCAGTATTCCCGCACCCTGCTCGCCAACCAGATATCCACCATTGATGGGGTGGCGCAGGTCCAGATCATGGGCCAGGCCAAATACGCTGTGCGCATCCAGGCCGATCCTTCCGCGCTGGCGGCGCGCGGCATGGGCCTGAACGACCTGATCAGCGCGGTCAGCGCCACCAGCACCGACCAAGCCTCGGGCACGCTCAACGGACCCAGCCAGACCACTATCATCCACACCGCCGGCCAGCTCAACAGTGCCGAGCAGTTTCGCAACCAGATCATCGCCTACCGCAATGGCGCGCCGGTCAAGTTCGGCGATGTCGCCACCGTGGTGGATAGCGTGGAGGATGTCCGCTCGGCCGACTGGTACAACGACCAGCGCGCTGTGACGTTGGCGATCAGCCGCCAGCCGGGATCCAACACTATGGCGGTGGTGGACAATATCAAGGCCATTCTTCCGCGCTTCCAGGCCCAGCTGCCGTCCGCAATAAAGATGCAGATCTTTTACGACCGCAGCCAGACCATCCGCGCCGCGATCAACGACGTGCAATGGACCCTGATCATCGCGGGCCTGCTGGTGGTGGGCGTGATCTTCCTCTTCCTGCGCCGGGTCACCGCCACCATCATCCCCTCGCTCGCATTGCCCATCGCCGTGCTGGGCACCTTCGCCGGGATGCAGATGCTGAGCTTCAACCTCGACAATCTCTCCTTGATGGCCCTCACCCTGTCAGTCGGCTTTGTCGTCGATGACGCCATCGTGATGCTGGAGAATATCGTTCGGCACGTTGAAGAGGGGATGAAACCCTATGAGGCGGCGCTGAAAGGCTCGGCCGAGATCGGCTTTACCATTCTCTCCATGACCATTTCGCTGGCGGCGGTGTTCATCCCCATCG
The DNA here is from genome assembly GCA_035568995.1 of Rhizomicrobium sp. Taxonomy (GTDB): domain Bacteria; phylum Pseudomonadota; class Alphaproteobacteria; order Micropepsales; family Micropepsaceae; genus Rhizomicrobium. The sequence goes on from DATMNL010000006.1 coordinate 9,569, forward strand.
TTTTCATGAGCGGCATTGTCGGGCGCCTGTTGCATGAATTCTCGCTGGTCATCATCGTGGCGATCCTGATTTCGGGCCTGGTTTCGGTGACGCTGACCCCCATGCTCTGCGCCCGGGTGCTGAAGGACGAGCATGGCCAGAAACACAACGCCTTTTATCGCTGGAGCGAAAATACCTTCAACCACATGCAGGCCGGCTACGACCGAAGCCTGAAATGGAGCCTTAGCCACCGTCGCGTGATCCTGGGCATCTTCATCGCCAGCATCGCCGCCAGCATCGCCCTGTTTGAATTCATGCCGCAGGACTTTCTGCCCAGCGATGATACCGGCCAGTTGCGCGGCAGCATCCAGGCCGCCACCGGCACCTCCTTCGACACCTATGTCAAATATGTGCGCCAGGTAATGGACATCATCGAGAAGGACCCCAATGTCGCGGGCGTCCAGGGCGATGAAGGCGGCGACATGCAGCTTGCGCTGAAGCCGCTCAATCAAAGAAGTCTCTCGGCCGACCAGATCTCGACGGAATTGAGACGCAAGCTGCGCAATATTCCGGGCACCAGCGTCACCATTACCAATCCGCCGGCGATCCGGGTGGGCGGCCGCGGTGCGCGCTCAAGCTACCAGTATACATTGCAGGGCCTGGATTTCGCGCAGCTGCAGGACACTTCCAACCGCCTGGTCAAGGCGATGCAGGAAGACCCGGTCTTTGTCGGCGTCAATTCCGACCAGGACAAGGCCTCGCCCGCGCTGCAGGTGGATATTGACCGTGACCGCGCCGCGGCGCTGGGCATCACCCCCGACGCGCTGGAATCAGTGATGGGCGTGGCCTTTGGCGGCCAGCAGGTATCGCAGATCTACGAAGCGGCAGACCAGTATCAGGTGGTGCTGGAGCTTCTGCCGCAATACCAGACCGATGCCTCGGCTCTCAGCCGCGTCTATTTGACCAGCAAGACCGGCGACATGGTGCCGCTCAGTGCCGTGGCCAAGATCACCCGCTCGACCATGGTGCAGAGCATCAGCCATGCCGGCCAGATTCCGGCTATCACCGTTTCCTTCGACCTGGCGCCGGGCTATGCGCTCAGCGACGCCGTCACCCATGTGCGCCTGGCGACCGAAAGCATCGGCATGCCGGCCACCATTCTGGGCGCCTTTGCCGGCACCGCCGCCGCCTTCCAGAGTTCGACCGCCAATATGGGCGTGTTGATGCTGATCGCCCTGATCGTGGTCTACATCATCCTGGGCGTGCTCTATGAGAGCTTCATCCATCCGCTGACCATTCTCTCCGGTCTGCCCTCGGCGGCGGCAGGGGCCCTTCTCACCCTCACCATCTTCCAACTGCCGCTCACCATCTATGCCTATGTCGGCATGATGATGCTGATCGGCATTGTCAAAAAGAACGCCATCATGATGATCGACTTTGCCCTGCAGAGGAAGCGCAGCGGCGACATCGTTTCCTCCGAACAAGCCATCTATCAGGCGGCGATGATACGCTTCCGGCCCATCATGATGACCACCATGGCGGCGATGATGGGCACATTGCCCATCGCGCTCGGCACCGGCATGGGCGCGGAATCCCGCCGCCCCCTGGGCCTCTGCGTGGCGGGCGGGCTGCTGCTCTCCCAGCTTCTCACCCTTTACATCACACCGGTGATCTATGTGTATCTCGACAGGCTAGGCGACAACATAAGCTGGAAAAATATCCGCTCCGTCTTCATGGCTGATGCACAGCAGCAGTCCCCGGCCGAATAGTCCGGCCTTTCGCCCGGCCCCTCAATTGTCATGGACGTCCGGCTACGCTGACGCCAGGCCGCGCAGGGACTGTGCGGGCCATCCAGGTGAAACAAAACCTTCTTCCGGCAACCTTCCTATGCGGCTGCGCTCCATTTTAGCGACCAATTAGAAGCTGTTTTGCCTTGTCCCGTATTCCTTTGCAGCTATGAAGTCCGCTCTTGCCATCCATTCTGAGGGGCTTGGCGCATATCACCCGGCCAGCTAACCTGCGCTCCGATAGAAATGGCGACATCCAATGCGAAAAAAGGGTACTGCGGCTGGGGAGTGGGGTGGAATGCACCCATTAGCATTTCTCGTGGACAACAATGAGACTTATGGCCGCCACGTCGTGGAGCGATTCCTTCGCAGCCTTCCGCCGGTTCAAACAGCCGTAGAACTGGGCGCTGGTCCAGGGCATGATCTTGCCACCGTGCGCCGGGTATTCCCAAATTGCCAGAGGATTGCGGTGGAGGGCAGTAGTGCTTTTATCAATAGCAGGCTAACGACCAATGCAGAGACAATAAGAATTGCCAACATCGAACGCGACGAGCTGCCAGTAACCCCCGGATCTGTGGACCTTGTTATTGCAAACCAGGTTCTGGAGCATACCAAGGAAGTTTTTTGGATATTCGACCAAGTGTTCCGGTCTCTGAAAGTGGGTGGCCATTTTATAGTCGGCGTTCCCAATGTGGCATCATTTCACAATCGCCTTCTGCTCCTTGCGGGCATACAGCCAACCCAGCACAAACTTTACTCCGCGCATGTCAGGCCATTTTCTAAAGCAGACACTATAAAATTCCTTTCCGTTTGCTTTCCTGGATGTTCGGTCATTTCATTCAAAGGATCACAGTTCTATCCATTTCCTCGATTCGCGGCTCGTTTTCTGGCGGCCGCATTCCCAACGCTGGCATTTTCAATATTCTTTCTCATCCGGAAAGACGCAGTCTACAATGGCGAGTTCGCGGCATATCCCGTCAAGGCTAACCTTGAAACGAATTTTTGGTGTGGCCCTAACAGCGGCTCGCAATATGAAGGCGCGCAGCCTTAACGATCTATACCGCTCTTTTCAGTAAGCGGTCCTGCGGACCTTGGCGCGGCATCCCGTCGAATAATGTGAGGTTTCTGCTGCTGCCCTTCGCCTAAGCTCAGGGCGTTCGCTCCCTCTCGCATGTCCACTGGACATGCTCGCACCCTGCGGGTGCCGGGCGCTCACTCCCCCGTCCCTGCCGCCCGGGCCTTGCCAGGATCATGGGCGCGCAGCTTCATGCCGCCGAACAGCATCACCAGATCGTCATGGCCGCCGGTGAAGATGTTGGTGGGCTTCTGCCTCAGGTCCAGGATCTCCTGGTAGAGCGGATCGGCCAGGTCGGCGTTATAGCTCCAGCCGGCCAGGTACATCAGGCGCAGATTGCGGTCGGTGTTCAGCTGTGCGCCCTTCAGCCAGTCGCGCAAATCCGATTCCTGCGCCGCAAAGGTGGAATAAAATTCCTTGGCGGTATCGAAGCCGATCTGGTCCAGCGACACCGCCACCGGCGAATAATCGGGATTGTTCAGCCGCGCCTCGACCGCTGTGATATCGACCTTCAAGGGCGCCACCTGGCCCATCAGCACCATGTCATAGCCCTGCCCCCCCAGCTGGGTGTTGGTCCAAACCGTGCCGTTCGGAAACACCGAAAAGAAAGTGGCGATCTCGCTTTTGATCACCGCCTGGTCGCTCTGGTAGAGCGGAACATACAGCGTGAAAAATCCGCCGGGATTCAGATGCTCCCGCACCTTCTGGAAATATTCCCTGGTGTAGATGGAGGCGGTGCCCTTGACCCACACATCCAAGGGGTCGGAAGCAATAATGTCGAACGTCTCCTTGGTCGTCATCATGAAATGCCGGCCGTCATCATAGACAATGCGCGTGCGCGGATCGTGCAGCACATTGTTGTCGGCGCGGGCGAAATAGCGGCTGGAGGTGGGCGGGATCACCGGCTCGATCTCGCATACCGTGATGCTCTTGATGGTGGGATAGCGTGTGAAGCTGCCCGCCGAAACCCCCGCGCCGAAACCAATACCCAGCACCTTGACCGGATGGGGATGCAGCAGCGCGGGCAGATGCCCCACCATGCGCTGCAGCCGCATGTCGGCGATCTGGTCGCTGGCCTCGACATGGCCGCTGACGCTGATCTCCGTGATCCCGTCATCGCGTTTGGCGATGGCGACGGTGGAATTCCTCCCCTCCACCACTTCCAGCATGTGGGTGTCCTTGCCCAGCCCCAGAAGATCGGGACCGTAGACGACCAGAAGTCCCGGCTGGTCCGGCAATGTCCAGGCCAGCACCACCGACGCGGCCAGCACCGCCGCGACGCCCGCCCCGATCAGCGGTTCGCGCAAACGCGGAAGCAAAAGGATAACCCCGCTTCCCGCCGCCAGCAGCAGCATCACGCGCTCTGTGTCGCGGGTGCCGATGGTGGCGATCATGATCAGGCTGGCGGCCAGCGCCCCGGCAATGCCGCCCAGCGTGTTGGCGGCATAGATGCGGCCCACCGGCCGGGCCGGATCGGAACTGGCATCGGCCGCCGCCGCCATCGCCAGCGGAAAGCTTGCGCCCCACAAAAGCGTGGCGGGCAATATCGCCATGGCTGCACGGACGAAATCGCCGCCCGCCACATCCCAGCCGTTCAGCGAGGTGATCGCCGGCATGAAGGGCAGCACCTTGTCGATCATTATGGCCGCCCAGGCGATCGCTCCCGCCAGCAGAATCTGGCAGATGCCAAGCGCGATGCGCGGGCGAACCCAGCGCAGCACCAGCGCGGCAATCAGGCTGCCCGCTGCCATGCCGGCCAGGAACACCGCCAGGATGATGGCAAAGGCATAGACCGTGGCGGCGAACATCATGCCCAAAAGGCGCGTCCACACCACTTCGGCGCCCAATGCGGTGGCGCCCGACAGCGCGATGGTGAGCGTGACGGGCCATAACGGCTCGCCGCTGCCGCGTCCAAGATTGACGACATTGTCGTTGCCGGGTGCCGCAACCGCATGAGGGGTGGTGCGCGCCAGGCGCAAACTCGCCACGGCCACCAGCAGGTTGATCGCCACCGCCGCATAGCTCGCCACCGCTACGTCGAACAGGCGCAGCAGGACGAACGCGGCCACCAGCGCGCCTGCCACCGCGCCCAAGGTATTTCCGGCATAAAGCCAACCCCATAGCGCGGCGGCGCGCGGCGATGATCGCACGAAACGTGAAATTGCCGGCAGCGAGGCGCCCATCAGGAAGGTCGGCGGCAACAGGCACAGCGCCGCCAGCACCCCGCGCAGCAGCAGGGAGGGCACCCCCACCTGGACGCCCGCGAAATAGACCTGGTCCATCAGCGGCAACAGCCATAGCACCAACAATCCGCACGCCGCGATGCCCAGCTCGATCGCCGCATAGACGCGCAAGGGGTGAAGCTTTTCGTCCGCAAAGCGCGGCAAGAGGTAACTGCCCAGGCACAGCCCGCCCATGAAACTGGCCAGGAGTACGCCCAGCGACACCGAGGTCGAGCCGATCGCCAGCTGCAGAAGCTGGTACCAGGTTATCTCATAGATCAGGGCGGCGCAGCCGCTAGCCGCGAACAGGCCCAGCACCAGCCATATCGCGCGCATGGGCGAACCCTTGTCGGAAACCATATACCGCCCCTGCCCTGGAATATTTTCAACCCGGCCCCGGAGATTGTCGAATGCGGGCCGGCTGGCGGGTTTTATAAACGGGAACGGGATGCGTGGCTATCAGGCGGTCCGCGCGGGTTTTTCCGCCGGATAAAACGAAAAACGCCGCCGGTCCATTTGGGCCGGCAGCGTCAATTCGTGAATTCGAGTCTGAAAGATCAGGCCGCGGCGACCGCCGGCTGGCGGCGCGAACCGCGCAGCATGAAGCCGATACCGCCGAAGCCCAGCAGGAACATCGCCCAGGTTGCTGGCTCCGGAACAGCGGAAATGACCAGGCGGCCCGCGGCGCCCGGATCCCAGTAGGCGCTATTGGAAGTCGGCGCCACGGAAATGCAGGTGGCGCCCGGGCACGGCGCATATCCGGCGACATCATAGATGGTCGCAATATGCCCGTTGCCGAGCAGAAGTCCGATACCGGCGCCGGAGAAAGAGTGCGTGACTGTGCTGTAGACATTGTCCCAGATCTCGCTGTCAGCCGTTCCCCCGCCCAGCCCGGTAAGCGTGAAGGACAACGAGTGGACGCCGCCCAGCAAAGCGGCGTTCGTGCTGGTCAGCGTGCCGCTCGCGCTGATGATGGCGTTGGTGGCATTGGTGGTGAACGTGCCGTTCGCGATGTCGAGAACATTGTCGTTGGTCAGGAACGTGAAGTCATAGACTGCCGCGCTGGCGGGCGTTGCCGCCAACGCGCTCGCAGCCAAAATTGCCGCGATCGCCAATTTCTTGAAAGACATGCCCCGCCCTTTGCTCTTTGTGCTTGACCGCCTTGCGCGGCCCCTCGCCCAAATTCTAGGCAAAAAACTCTGCTATTCCAAGCTCTTTCAAGGACTTGGTTAATTGCCCAAATGTCGCATGGCAATTCGAAAAACCCCGGTTTTTTGCAGGTTTGCCGGCTGTCCGCGGCCGCCGCCACACTGGACCGGGATGACCGGGCGGCGGGTGCGGCACTTTGCACACAACAAAAAACGCCGCCGGTCTTTTGGTCCAGCGGCGTTTATTTTTGAAGTCGAGCGCGAAGAATCAGGCCTTGGCGAGTGCGCTTTCCTTGCGGCGCGAACCGCGCAGCATGAAGCCGATGCCGCCGAAGCCCAGCAGCATCATCGCCCAGCTGGCAGGCTCGGGGACCGCGCTGATGGTCACCACACCCAGGTCGCCGGGATTGTAAAGTCCCTGGTCCGGCGCGACGGAGGCGCAATCGCTGGCGCCGCATGACGGATAATTGCTGGCGATGGCGTTGAAGATATTGAGTTCAAAAGTGCCGTTCAGGCCTGTGCCGCTGGCGAGAAAGCCGCCGCCGGCAAAGCTCAAAGACCCCGGAACATAGAGATTGGAATAGTCATAGGCGCCGTCGGCCGAGAGCAGCCAGTCGGCGGTCGTCACGTCGGGAGCATTGGACCCGGTCAGGGAAAAATCCCCCTGAAAAAGGAGCGGATTGGCCGATGTCAGCGTGCCGGTCAGAGCAATGATATTGAACCCCCCGTCATTGGCGGTATCGGCGGCGCCGGTGGTGAAGCTGCCCGAGGCTGAATAATTGGCGCCCAGGAATGTGAAATCATAGGTATCGGCGCTGGCCGGCGACGCGGCGAACGCGATTCCAGCGGCCATGGCGGCAACGATGTATCTCTTGAAAGTCATACTCAGTCTTCCTTCTCTGTCTCGCGCCGGCACAGCCGCGCTTTCAGACCGGAAGCTATGCAAAGCCCCTGCCAGCGCCGAGAAATTGGAGGGCTGCTGGTTAACGCGCGGGACCCTGCCTCGCGATGCGGTTCAATGTGGAAATCAGGAGGGTATTTTTATCGTCCAGCGCGTGTCCCGCTTCAGGCTTTCTCTGTATTTCGTGGTCGCTTCCCGGCTACACAAAAGACAGTTCCGCTGGCCCTTGCTGTGCGCATGCGTTGATCCTCGTGTGCTTTTCCCGTGCCGGCGGCAACTCCTTACATCACAATCGTCGGCTTAAAAGGTTTGCTGAGAAGCCGGGTGTTGGAGAACCTAATAGTGCCTAACGAAACCGAAGTGGTAATCTAGATTGCCGGCCGCCGGTCATTTGAAATCGCGGCCCACTCGCGTGATTCCCGAAGGCGTCATCCAAATAAACCCATAAGATCCACTGCGTGAAAGCAACTTCGGCCAGCTTTGGTAAATTGAACCAACAAAAATACCATCAAATTCGGACCTTGTATCGGCTTCATCGAATTCCAAAGGTCTTCAAGGTTGAACTATGCGGAAAATTTCCATTGACCGAATGACCGCTTTTGACCCAAAGCGGTCATTCCCCGCAGCTCCAATATCTCAGACTTTAAGCGCGTCGTCTGGGCGTCGGGGCGCCAAAGCACAATATCCCGCGCCAAACGAAAAGCCCCTGCGCATGACGCCGGGGCTTTTTCTAATGGGAGATCCGTCTACCTGTTGGATACCTGCTGCATGCTGTCCGGCAAGCCGAAGACATAGATGGCGTTGCCATGCAGCGGACGGGCCACTTCCTGGCTCAGTATGAAAGAGGGCTTTTGTTGCGGACTGCTGCCGCCCACGCCCGTCATTACGGCGATATATTGTTTGCCGTTAATGGCGTAGGAGGCGATATGGCCCTCAACCCCAGTGCCAAGTCTCGTCGTCCATAATTGCTTGCCGGTCTTGGTGTCAAAGGCGTGGAACTGCCGGTCGAAGTCGCCCACAAACGCCACATTGCCCGCCGTCGAAGTTACCCCGGTGAGGAAGGGCGAGCGCTGCTGCAGCGACCAGAGCGGCTTCATGGTGTTGGTCTCATAGGCCGAGAGGCGGCCCATGTTCCCGCTGCTGCCGGGCATTTCGTAGAACATCTCCGAGCCCGAACCCAGCATCAATACACAGGACTGGCTGAGCGGAATGATGATCTCGTCGTCCGGCTGATGATAGGAGGCCGCCGGCCAGTCCTTGCCGCCCTCGGGACCAGGGCAGGAGGGCAGCCATTGATCCGTCTTCTGGTCGATGATGTCCTTGCGATAGCCGGGCGTGCCGGTCTTTGGATCGAGCTTGGTGAAGACGTTCTGGAACACGGTCTCGCGCGAGTCGAGATATTTGCCGGTGGCGCGATCCAGCTTCCACAAAATGCCCGCCTTGCCGGTGGTCATCAGGGTTTTCTGGTCGCCATGATCGATCAGGATACGCTCGAACACTTCGTCCAGGTCCAGGCTCTCGCCCGGCGCGTGGTTGAAATACCATTTCAGCTTGCCGGTATCGGGATCCAGCGCCAGAGTCGAATTGGCATACAGCGTGGCGCCGTCACCGGAGCCGCGCAGGTCGCGGCGCCAGGGCTTGGCCTGGGCGGTGCCCCAATAAGTCGTGTTGAGCTCCGGATCATAGGTGCCTGCGATCCAGGTTTCGCCGCCGGCGCGCTGGTCGTCGGGCAGCTTGCCCCAGGTGTCGCCGCCCGGCTGGCCGGTCAGCGCCACGGTGGCGAATTTCCAGGCCCGCTGTCCGGTATTGGCGTCATAGGCGCTGATATAGCAATGCCCGATCTGGGGAATACGGCCGCAATTGGTCATGCCGATAAGGACCTTGCCGTGCACAATGATCACGCCGCCATCACTGCCGTGCACTCCCTCGTCCGGTTTCGATGGATCGGAGTAAAAAGTCTGCCAGTCCACCTTGCCGGTCCTGGCGTCCAGGGCATAAATTTTGCCCTGCATCGTGGGCACGATGACCTTGTCTCCGTACAGACCCAAGGAGCGTTCGGCCACATCGCCGCCCGGATTCAGGGTGGGGGACGGCGGACCGAGATTGTTCTGCCACACTATTTCGCCGGTGTCGGCCTTGATCGCCTGCACCGTGTTGCCGGGGGAGAACAAATACATGATGCCGTCGTGAACCAAGGGCGTGGTTTCGTTGGTGCCGCCGTCGTTCATCGCCAGCGTCCATTTGAGCTGCATCTGATTGACGTTCTGCGCCGTGACCTGGCTGAGCGGGCTGTAGCTCCAGCCGGGATAATTGCCGCGATACATAAGCCAGTCATTGGGCGAGGGGTTGGTCAACATCGCGTCGGTGACGTTTGTGTAGTTCTGGACGTTGCCGGTCTGGATCAGGCCCAAATTGGTGTATTCGTTTGGCAAAGCCCCGGGCGCCGCTCCTCCCCGAGCCCCCCCTGGCGCCGGGGCGGCGCCCACGGGTGCTGCGGCATTGGCGCCGCCGGCAGCAGGCGCCGCCTGTGCCGTCTGGGTGGGCTTGAGGCCGGCCGCCACATCCGCGGCAACCGTGCCGCTGGCGACGCTGCTGATGCGCACGCCCGTGGTCGGGGTCAGCGCGGCGTTGCCGGTGGCTGCGCCATTGGCATGCAGCAAGAAGGCGGTGAGGTTGACATAGGTCTCATCAGAAAGGCTGCGTGGCGCCGTCAACGGCATCTCGGCCTTGATGGTGTCAAATAGATCCTTGGTGGTCTTGGCGCCAAAGGTCGCCACGAACCCCTTGCCCGCGATCGGAACCGCTTCGCCCAGGCCCGACAAGGTCTCGCCATGGCAGACCATACAGCTGGCCATATAGGCGGTGCGTCCGGCATCGACCTGGGCGGCGTTGAAGGGACCAGCGTTCTGCGCCAGTGAGCTTGCCGCCCAGAGCCCGACGCAAGGGACGGTGGCGAGCACGACCGCAATGGCGTTTTTCTTCGAGCGCGTCATGGACTTTCCCCTTATCCTAACCGTCATTCCCAAATGACCTCGGGCAGGAACATACGATAGCGCGCATTTTCGATCAAAAACCGCCATTGCCAGCAATTATTTTCGTGAAAATGAACTATCCAGCGGTCAAAACGCTCTTTAGATCAATTGCTTCTGAGTATACTTACCCGAATGCGGCACGATCCAACGTTCAAATGGGGGTTGCTTCGCTCTGTTCTGGCCCAAAGCGGACATTCCCAATCACTCCAAAATGTCAGACGACGCCCTGCATCTCTCGGATTTTCTTTTCTCATGGTGCGCGACGCTCGCGAAGGACGCTCTAGCTTCGAATTGATTTCGCGGATTTGTAGCCGGCAGAAACGATTTATTGCTTGGTGGCGCCGATCAATCCCAGGGCCGAGCTTCCTCCGCCGGCGGTGTCGTGCAATGACCAGACCGCGCCAAGCTCCTGGCCGCCGGGACCATACAGCGCGCCGTTGAAGGTTCCCGTAGCGGCTGTGCCGAAGGTGAGGACGCCGCCGGAGGGCGCAGACGTGGCCGCCGTGGACCCGGAAAGAGTCGCGCCCGATAGTGATCCGGAAAGGTTGACACCGTTCCAAGGCGCCGGACCGGCGGCAGTGGCGACATTCATGTTGGTCAAGGCACCCGTGAAGGAGCCCGCGCCGAAATTTACGGTGACCGTGGCGTCGCCATTCACGGTGGTGGTACCCACCGCGGTCACGACCGTTCCGGTCACGCCGCCATTTCCGAGGTAGGTGGCGGTTCCGCTGGTCGGCACCCCTGACGCCGGGGTCTGAAAGCCCCCAACTCCCATGCCCAAATCCGTCACGTTGAGACCATTGTTGGTGGGAATGACCCAAGTGGCGAGCAGGGTGTAATTAAGGTTTGACGTGGTAAGGCCGATCTGTGTGTTGCCTGAATTGGCGATCGTCGCGGCCGATCCATCCCCCGTCAGGGTGATGTCGTCATTGGCGAACTTGAATTCGAAAGTTCCAACATTCACGCCACTTACCTGCTTGTTTCCCAGGAAGGTCAGGGTCGCTCCACTCGCATAGGTAAACCCGGTGACAGTGCGCTCCATGGGGTCGCTCATTAAATTGGACTGATTGAGCGGGAACACCGTCCCGGTTGGCAGATTGGCAAAGTTCGGGGTGGCGCCGGACGCGGTCAAAGGCGCGTTGCCACCCAGACTTGCGGCCAGCGGTGCCGCGATCATTGGCTGGGAGAAGGCGCCAAGGGCCAAGGGACCACTCGTAGTCGTGGACGATGTCGAAGCCGATGGCGTGCCGGATGTCGCCATCACACTGCTATTGCCCCCGCCGGACGAACAAGCTGCCAACAGGATGGGGGCCAGGAGCGCTGCCAACCGGACCCTTCGCGAATGCGTTGGTTTCATAGTAGCCGCCTCTTGTTCTGTTGTTCCAAGTCGCGACCCTAAAGACGCGCCGTTTTGCCACCGTCACGGCCGCCCGGGAATCTGCGTCACAGCATCGTCAAAGTTGGCGTACCCCCAAATGCGTACCTACGATTTCAAATGGCGCAGGCATCTTCGCGTTGGGCCAGAAGAGGAAATTCGACCCTCTGGGTAAGGCCCGACCACCATGGCATCAAATCCGGCAACCGCGTGGGCACATGGTCGTCACTTGCACCTGATTGGGGGGTTGATGTCCGCTTTTGGCGCAAAGCGGACGTTGGCTGAATGACCGCTTCTGACCCAAAGCGGACATTGACCTTGCTATCGTGCAAACGACGGACGCTATTATTGCTCGCCCTCGGTCTGCTTAAGCAACGTCGCGCCAGCATCGGGTCCGCGCACCACATGCGGCGTCACCACGATATAAAGGTCCGTCTTGGCGTTGCTGCCGTTCTCGCTCTTGAACAGTTCGCCCAGCAGCGGCAGGTCGCCCAGCCCCGGCAGCTTGTTGTGGTTGGACAGTTCGCTCTCCTGGGTGAGGCCGCCTATGATGAAGGACTCGCCGTCATGCACGGTGGCCGAAGTCGAGGCTTCGCGCTGGCTGATAGTGGGATAGCCCTGCGAAACGCCGGTGACGCTGGAGACTTCCGCGAAGACATGAGAGGTGACGAAACCATCATCGCTCACCCGCGGCGCGATCTGCAGCGTGACGCCGACATTCACATACTGGACCTGCTGCTGCACCGCGTTGACCCCGGATAGGGCGATGGAGGTGAGGATCGGTAGCGCATCCCCGGTGATGATCTTGGCGGTCGATCCGCTCTGCGCCGCGATGCGCGGCTTGGAGATGATGCGGCCATTGCCCTTGGCGATCTGGGCATAGATCGCCAGCTGCAGATTGGCCGCCACGCCGCCGCCGCTCGCCGTGTTGGTG
>DATMNL010000007.1:0-32694 GCA_035568995.1 Rhizomicrobium sp.
CCGCGATAATCCCGAGGAAATCGGCAACATCCTGGTGGCCACGCCTGCCGGGCAGCAAATTCCGCTGAAGGAATTCGCCGACATCCGGGTGACGAATGGCGCTTCTTTTATCTATCGCGAGAACAATTCGCGTTATATCGGCGTGCAGTTCTCGGTCGAAGGACGCGATCTGGCGAGCGCGGTAGGCGACGCCATTCGGCAAGTTGGCACGCGGGTTGTCCTGCCGCAAGGTTACCGGTTGGACTGGGGCGGCGAATATACCGAATACACCGCGTCTCGCGCCCAACTGAGCGTCATTCTCCCGCTGACCTTGTTCCTGATTTTTTTCCTGCTGTTCCTGCTCTACAGCAATTTCAAATTCCCCTTCATCACTGTGGCGGGCGTTATCCTGTCTGCCCCGGTGGGCGGGCTTGCGGCGCTGTTCCTTACCGGCACACCCTTTTCGGTGTCCTCTGGGGTGGGATTCCTAGCCTTGTTCGGCGTCTCGGTGCTGACGGCAGTGGTTTATATCTCATACGTCAACGAATTGCGGCGCGACGGCATGGACACGACAGAGGCCATTCGCGAAGGCGCGATATTGCGGCTGCGCCCCATCATGATGACTGCGCTGGTGGCTTCGCTGGGCCTGTTGCCGGCGGCGCTGGCCACGGGCGTGGGGACTGATTCCCAGAAGCCGTTCGCCATTGTGATCGTCGCCGGGCTGATCACCCGGCTTGCGATCAGCGTTTACCTGATGCCGGTGCTGTACGCCCTGGTGGCGCGGCCGGACGACAGGCTGGAAGTGTAACTTCCCGTGCTTTGGGCGCGGGAAGTTACCGGTTTGGCGTCAGGGGTACGATGGCGTTTATGAAAATGATCCGTCTACAGATAATCCCTTCGGCCGCGAGGAATTGGCTGATAGACACAACATCCTGCTTCAGGAATTCCTGCGCCGAGGCGGCGCCTTGAGCGATTTCGCCCGCCTCAACGGCGAGCGGCAAGCGCGCATTCGGTTGACGGAGGTTCTGGACCGCGCCCTGAACACCGGAAAGTAATCAGTCTGAGTATTCGCCCGGCCCCTCGCCCAAGCTCGGGGCGTGGGTCACTCGAAAGGGTCCACTGGACCCTTTCGCTCGGCTTCGCCGACCGTTCCCCACCCATCGAATTCCGGCAGCAATGCGATCAGGGCGAAGAGCAACAGGATTCCCGCCGCCGCTTCCCAGATATCCCGAGGATTGCCCTCCGGCAGATGACGGTCCGCGTCCGGCGCGGTCCAGCCCACCGGCATCGCGCCCTCGGTGCCGCACCTTGTCGTCATGCCGCTGCGGTCCTGGCAGGTGGGGGCCGACCAGGCCGCCGGCATGGCGAATATCAGGGCAAGAACGCTCACGGCTACAAGGCGCATGCCGGCAGAATAAGCCGGTAAAACAGCGCTGTAGAGCCTATCCCCGGGTTCCGGACCAAATAATTTTGTTCCAAAGTTGCATCCCCGGACCCGCTCCGGGCGTTTTCTGGGGCGGAGTAGCATAACAGGAGCGCTATGACATGAAACTTATTGGAAAAATACTCGCCACCGCTGCCGTCGCCGCGGGATTTGGCTTGACCTTTTCGGCCCCCGCTTCGGCCTATGTCGCCTGCAATCGTGAAGGCGATTGCTGGCACACCGAATCGCGATTCCGCGCCCCCGGCGTGACTTTCTCCTGGCATCCCGATGACTGGTATTTCCACCAGCGCTGGGACAATGACCGCGACCGTCGTTTCCGTGAATATCATGAAGGTCGCGGCTATTGGCGCGGCGGCGTCTGGATCACGCTCTAGGGCGAGACGCGAAAAGACCCGGGGGCCGTTGGCGACAAGGTCGCCTCCGCCGGGTCTTTTCGTTTTCCAGCACGGTATTTTCTGCACCTCGAATCCGGTTTTGCCCTATCCTGCCCTTGTCCGCAGGATAAGGTTCAGGAGAACCGGAAAATGAGGATTTCCCGCTCCCATCTGCCTGCCATTCTCATCCTGGCGGCATGCCTGCCGGCCCGCGCACAAAACAGCGCTGCCCCCGACCCTTACACTCTCTGCGCCTTTTACCCCCAGGCCAGCTCCTGCGGGCAGGTCTATCAGCAGGCCCTGACCGATACGACCCCGGCTTCGGGCGCGGTGCGTGATGCATTCCGCTACTATGCCCGCTACCTGACCAATCCAGCCCCCGCCCTGACCGATCAGGACCGGGCCTATCTCACGGCCAATGACATCGACCTGCCGTCCGACCTGGTGGCGAGCGATCTTGGCGGGCTGCACAATGTCATCAACGATCCCGAACTGGCCGCCGATGCGGAAGCCAGGAGCCGGGCCGTGAATAATTTCATCAATCGCGCGGTGGAGGCGGAGATTTACTGCGGCCTCAGTTCTTGCGCCGATGTCACGGCGGCGCCAGCCAGAACTTCCGGCGCCTGAACGCCGCGTCCAGATGTCAGGTCGAGCTGGTCGCCGTCTTGGTCGTGGTGGTGGTGGTGGTGGAAGAGGAGGAGGTGGGTGGGGTAACCATGCCGTTGCCGTTATCGGAGGCAAGCAGGGCAATGCCCGCCGCCACGGCGCCGATGCCGATAATATAAAGCACCGTATTGTCGTCGTCCGCGTCCTGCGCCTGCCGCAGGCCGGCCGGCTTGCCCGGCGCCAGCGGCGGGGCCGCCATGGCAGTGGTGGCGAGCAAGGATGCAGCCGCGATGACAGCGTAAATAGTCTTCATGATTTCCCTCCGGGTGTGAACTGCCCAAAAGCTCAACCAGCCTCCACGGAAATGGTTCCGGGAAAATTTGGTTCCAGCGCGCGGGTTCCCGGGTTCCCTGGCGGCGGGCAGGCGCTGCTGTCTTTCGGGCAAGAGGGCGGGCAGCGCTGGCAAAAAAGCCGCCTTTGGGCTATTTCCCGCCCATGGACAGACGCGGGCGCTTCCTTCTGGCCTTGGCCGCCCTCTTGGCGCTGGCCTCCTGCGGCAAGCCGCAGGCTGTCAGCGATTTCAAGACCGCGCTGGCGCGCCTCAGCGTGGCCAGCGAACAGGACCGCACCACGCTGGAGGGCTATGACAGCCTGCTGCTCGATGCCCAGGCCAAATACGAACTGGCGCAGAAGGATATGGCTGGCGATTCCGCCTCGGCCTCGGCCGACGCGCTTGCCAGGGCGGCGGATGCGGGCCTGGTGTGGCGCGGCACGGAAATCATCGATGGCGGACTGTCCCCCGCCACCGCGGCGCCCTTGAAGCGGCTGGGGGTGGTCAAGAACGATGCCGATTTTTCCGCAAGATCCAACATCTTCATCGCCTTTGAAGACAACCCCGACGACGACAGGCCCAGTGACACCGCCGAGAAAAAGGCCGCCCGCGACGATGCGCGCATGGCTCTGGTCAGGCAATCGCTGGCCGTGGCGGACAAGGCGCTGAAAAAGGCCGAAGACGCGCTCTGAGGTTTACTTCGCCGCCGCGATGCCGGCGTCTTCGCTGCCCTGGCCGTGTTCGCCGGGCACGAAACCGTGATGATCCAGAAGCTTGTTCAGCTCGAACAGCATGACTTCAATCTGCTCCGCGCTCAGCGAGAGCGCGCCCGGCGCGAACATGCGGATGGTCTGGACATGCACGCGGATGGAGGCGAGATCGATCTTGTTTTCCCGCAGCAGCACGTCCAGCAGATCGCACAGGCTGCGGGTGGCTTTGTCCAAAGCGCCATAGCCGAAGGTGCCCGCCAGGGTGACGATCTGATCGCAAGGCGGCAGCAATTCCTTCATCAGCACGGCGTCGCCGCGCTTGGTCGCGCCGGTGACGATTTTTTCCATCTGGGCGATGGAGGCCATGATCGCCTTGTCGGACTCAGGGCGCATGACTTGCATTTCCCGGGTAGCGGCCTCAACCGCGTCCTCGCGGCTTAAGCCACCGAAGCGGCCGGCCAGTTCGGCAAGACGGGATTTGGGAGGGAAGTGCGTCAGTACACTCATGGCTACGCCTGCTGGATCGCGGGTTGGGGTTGATCTGTTTGCCGCTTGAGCTTGCCGTCAGGCGGGTCCGCCGCACGAAAGCGCCGGTCGGGACCGGCATAGGCGGGAGATTCCAGGAACGGGCGGTCGAATGCCGCCACCCAGACCAGACGTTCGAACAGGATCTTGGGCGAGACCGGCTTTCTCACCACCAGATGCGCGCCGGCGTCGCGCGCCACCGAAATCAGGTGCAGCTGGGTATAGCCGGACAGCACAATGATCGGCAGGAAGCGCAGCGCTTTGTTGGGATTGCGGCGAACCCAGCCGATCAGCTCGGCCGCCGGCATATCGGGCAACTCGCCCTCGATGAAGGTGATTTCAGGGGAATTATGGGCCAGTATCTCCTTGGCCTGGACGCCGTTGTCGGCAACCATAACGGTCGAGACGCCAAATCCGCGCAGCATCTGCGCCACCAATCCCCTCACATAGGGATCGCGATCCACAATCAGCGCGGTAACGTTCTTGAGATTGAGCCGCATCTGTCCCACAGGTTTCCGCGGCGATCTCGTCACCGTCCAGGCAATGCTAACGGAACCACGCTTAACATTCGGGTAACGCTTCAAATTGTGGCCCGCGGAAAGGGGTGTTCCATCCGGAGAGTCGTATCAAAAAGGCGCATGGGGCAAAGTTTGCGTGATCAACACAAGCAGCGGATGCCGTCGGTTTTCACCCGACCACGCCATCGAAAGCCGCGCCGGCAAGTTTTACTGGCGGGAGGGGCTTGAACGGGGCGAAAAGGGCACGCACCCTCGCTGGGGCCATGCCATTGTCCGGTATGACTGGCGGCCGGAATGACAAAGCGGGGAGCGGTTAAAATCATGCGTGGCATCGGGATCATTCTCGCGACGGCCGGTTTCAACCTGCCCGCCTTTATTGTGGCTGCGCCCGCTTGGGCGGCGGCGCCGGTCATCGACAATGAACGCGTCACGGTGTGGGACGTCACCCTTTCGCAGGGGGAAACCGGTCCGGCCGTACCGCAGGACGCCGTGGTCATGTTCCTGGAAGGCGGCACCATCCGCACCACCCTGGCCGATGGCGGAACGCGCACCAGCTTCCGCAGATTCGGCGACGCCGCACTCATGGACAAGGGCGCCACCGACACGCTGTCGTCCGGCGGCCCGGCGCATGAAATCATTGTGGTGCTCAAGGATCAGCCCACGCCGCCTGTCGCCAACACCAGCGGCCTGCCTCTGGCCTTTCCGCGCGACGGTTCACACAAGGTACTGGAAAACGCCAAGGTGATTGTCTGGAACTACAGCTGGACGCCCGGCACGCCAACCGTGATGCATTTCCACGACAAGGATGTGGTGGTGGCCTATCGCTATGACGGCACCCTCAAATCGGTGATGCCGGATGGCACCAGCCTCGACAACCCCTACAAGCAGGGCGAAATCCGTTTCAACAAGGCCAACCGCACCCATTCCGAACTGCTCACCACCGAGCGCCAGAGCGCAGTGATATTGGAATTGAAGTAGTTACTGGGATGCGGCGCCTTCGACGGTCACCTCCAATATCCCGGTTGCGGGCGCCGGGCGGGCGCGACCGACGGCGGGCAGCATCAGCAGAGACGCCGCGAAAAGTGCCGCCATCAGGAACCAGGCTTCGTTGATCGACTGGGCCAAGGCCGCGCGCCGGACCAGGGGCGCAATCATCGCCCTGGTGACTTCGTCCACCGGTCCCATCGCCCGGTTGTGAAACAGGGCGACGGGCAGGCCGACCAGCCGCGCCGCCACGGGATCGCCGGCCTGAAGCCGCGCGACAAGCCCCGAAACATGGCCGGGCGTGCGCTGCTCCATGATCGTGTCCAGCATCGCGATGCCGATCGCGCCGCCCAGATTGCGCATGAGATTGAAAAATCCGCTGGCATCGGCAATCTCCTCATCCGGCCAGCCGTCCAGCGCCAGCCGCGTCGCCGGCAGCAGGCACAACATCATGGCGGCGCCGCGCAATAGCTGCGGCCAGAACAGGCCGGCGAAATCGGTCTGCGCGGTGGCAAAGCCGTTGATGAAAACCCCGATCCCGAACACGCCGAAGCCGAACGCCATCAGGAGCCGGGCATTGACCTTGACTTCCAGAAGGGCGGCGAACGGCGCCATCATGAGACGGGATATCCCCGTCACCACCATGATCTCCCCGATCACCAATGGCGTATGCCCGCGCACAAGCCCCAGGAACACCGACAGCAGATAAATCGAACCATAAAGACCGAAGCCCAGGACAAAACTGAAGCCGCAGCCGACGGAAAATGACAGCCTGCGGAATCGCCTCATGTCGATGAAGGGGCTGGCATGGTTCAGCGCCCGCCACAGGCCGAGCGCCCCGGAGCCGATGCAGACCGCCGCCAGCGCATATATATAAGAGCCGCCCCAGTCATGCCCCGGCCCCTCGTTCAGGATCAGCTCCAGCGCGGCCAGGAAAACCGAGGCGAAGATCATGGTGGCGAAGTCGATCTTCTTCAAGGCGGCAATATCGGGCCTGCCGGCGCGGACAACACGCGCCACGATCGCGGCAACGCAGAGGCCGGGCGGAATATTGACCAGGAAGATCCACCGCCAGGAATAGGCCTCGGTCAGGTAACCGCCGATCACCGGCCCGATGGCGGGGGCGATCATCGCCACCGCGCCCGCGATGGTGGTGCCCAGCACCCGGTGCTTCTCGGGAATCATGATGAAAACACTGGTGAAAACGGGCGGTATCAGCATGCCGCCGCAAAAACCCTGGAACACGCGCAGCGCGATCATCACCGAGATATCCGTGCTGAGCGCACAGCCCAGGCTTGCCAGGGTAAAACCCAGCGTCGCGGCCGCGAACATCCAGCCCAGCGTGAAGGCGCGGGTCAGAAGTCCCGTCAGCGGAATCGCGATCACCTCCGCCATCAGGTAACCGGTCTGGATCCAGGTGAGGTGGGAGACGGGCACATCGAAGGCCGTCCCGATATTGGTGAGGGAACTGGCCACCACCTGGATATCCAGGATCGCCATGAACATGCCGGCACACATGGCGCCAAAGCCAAGCCAGGTGGCGACGGAAGGCTTCATGAGGCGCTTCGCACCGCCAGCACCGCGTTCAGTCCGCCAAATGCGAAAGAGTTGGACAAGGCGACGCCGATCCTGCCTTCCCGCGCCTGGTTTGGAACATAGTCGAGGTCGCATTCCGGATCGGCTTCCAGGAAATTCACGGTCGGCGGTATGAAGCCGCCCCGCATCGCAAGCAGAGTCGCGACAAGCTCGATCGCGCCTGCCGCGCCCAGGGCGTGGCCGTGCAGGGACTTGGTGGACGATACCGCCAGCTTGTCGGCATGCCCGCCGAACACGGCGCGGATCGCCCTGGTTTCGGTCACATCATTCATCATGGTGCCCGTTCCATGGGCGTTGATATAGTCGATTTCCCCGGGCGCCAGTCCGCCATCGGCAAGGCAGTTCTTCATCGCGCTCGCCGCGCCGTCCAGGGATGGCAACACAATGTCCCCCGCGTCCGCGCTCATGCCGAAGCCGGCAATCTCGCCCAGAATGAGGGCGCCGCGCGCCCTGGCATGATCGAAATTTTCCAGCACCAGCATACCAGCGCCCTCGCCCAGAACCAGCCCTTTGCGGCCCCGCGAAAAGGGGCGGCAGGTATCGGGCGCCAATATGCGCATCGCCTCCCAGGCTTTCAGCGTGCCGGGGGTGAAAACCGATTCGGTGCCGCCGCTCACCGCGACGTCCACCATCCCGGACCGGACCATCTGGAAGGCGACGCCGATGGCGTGGTTGGCGGAGGCGCAAGCGCTCGCAATCGTAAAGGCGGGACCCTTGATGCCGTTCTCCATTGTGATGTGGCTGACGGCGGCGCTGATCATCATCCTGGGAATGGTCAGCGGATGGAAATGATGCACGTTTTCCGCATAGAGCCGGCGGAAATTGTCATCCAGCGTGCCCATCCCGCCCACGCCTGAACCGACAATCGCGGCGGTTCGCGCGCCCAGCGCGCCCTTGAATTCAAGCCCGCTCGCCGCGATCGCCTCGCGCGCGGCAATCAGCCCAAGCTGGCTGTAGCGGTCGAGCTGGGATATGCGCTTTTCGTTGAAATATTCGCCCGGTTCGAAATGCGGCACCTCGGCCCCGACCTTGACGGCCAGCCTGTCAGTCGGCGCCCCCATGATCGGACGAACACCGCTGGTGCCAGCCCGCAATGCCGCCGCCGTGACGGACGTGCCAATGCCCAACGCCGAAACCGCGCCCATGCCGGTGATGGCAACCCGGTTCATGGCGGCCAATCGCGCCGCCCCGTCATAAGGGTTTGCCAATCTGCTTCACGATCAGGTCCAGCACGTCGCCCACGGTCTTGAAGCCGGCGCCGGCCGCCGATGACCCCTCATTGGGGTTATAAAGCAGGGAGATGTTATACTTCTCCTCCACATCGAACATGATTTCCAGGATATCGATCGACTGGAGATCCAGGCTGGATATCTCCGTCGCCCGGGTCAGCGTGCCGGGTTCCACCCCCGCCTTTTTCGCCAGGAAGTCCAGGACCGTCGCTTCCACGTCTTCCATGTGCATTCCTCCTGGCGGCGTGTTCCGGCTTGGCCTGCCGGCATGTTGTGGTCTGACTATAGCGCTTAAACCTTGCCGCCGCGCCATCCGTAAAGCAGCGTGACATTGATCCGCCGGTTTGAATGGCCGTCCTGGAACCGGATGACGTCAGTCTCAGGGGAAAAGACCGGAATCGAACATTACTGCCCGGTAGTCAGTGGCGCACCGGGAACCACCTTCGATGTGGTGCAATTCGCGCCGGACAAAACCGCGCCCCGCTGACCCGGCAAAAAGCTGAAACGGCTCAGTTCTTCACAAAACGGTGCGAACCGGGAATATTCGTAAAGCCGCCATAGATGTTGCCGGCATCGTCCACCGCCACGCCTTCCAATGTGCCGGTCTTTGGCCAGGGGATATAGCCGAACACCTTGCCGTCGCTGACGTGAGCCATGCGGATACCCGGATGAAAGCCGGGATTGCTCTTGTCCGACGAATTGGAGTCGGCGACGTAAAGAATATCGTTCTTGTCGATAAAGATGCCGTTGGCGGTACCGAACTGCTTCCAGTCGTTGAGCAGCTTGCCGTTCTGGTCGAACACCTTGACATCCTTGTTGCCGCGGTCGGCGACATACAGCCGGCCTTCCTTGTCCATCCCCAACCCATGCGGCGGATTGAAATCGGTCGGTCCGCTGCCGCGTTGGCCCCACTGCATCAGGAATTTTCCGTTGCGGTCATATTTGAGGATACGGCCATTGCTGCCCGGATCATGGCCGTCGGCGACAAAAAAATCGCCATTGGGCGCCTGCACGATGTCGGAAACTCCGTTGAAGACATAAGGCCCGTCCCCGACCACGCCTTGCGTACCCATGGTCCTCAGCACTTTGCCGTCCGGGCTGAATTCACGGATAATGTCGCCGGCCACATGGGTCTTGGTGGTGCCGTCCACCACCCAGACATTATCGTCGCGGTCGACGAAGATGCCGTGCGGATAGGCGAACATGCCGGCGCCGAAGCTCTTCACCAGATTGCCATTGGCGTCGAATTTCAGGACCGGATCGACATCCTTGTGCAGCACGCAGCCGTCATCGAGATTGCCGCAACGCTCAAACACCCAGACGCTCTTGCCGTCGCGGTCCATGTCAATCCCCGACGCGGCGCCCCAGACGCGGCCGGCGGGCAATTTCAGCCAGTCATCCTGGACGTGATAGGGGGCGAGCGGCCCGTCATGGTTTGGCGGCGCGTCGTCCTGCGCCAGGGCAATGGGAACAGCGCCAAGCAGCGCGGCCAGCGCGAAGGACACTCTCAACTTGCGATGCCGCATGACGTTCCCCCGAACTCTTCTCTTATGCCGTCTTTTTATCAGAGGCCCCGGAGACCACCTAGGGCAACACAAGCCATTGGAAGTAATTGATTTTATGTTTCTGGCGGAGCGAAATCTCTCACGGCTGCGCCAGCAGGCGATAGCCGACGCCCGGCTCGGTCACCAACAGGCCCGGTTCCAGCTTCTGCCGGAGCTGGCGCATCAGGACGCGCAGATATTGCACATCCTCGACATGGGCCGGACCCCACACCTCCCTCAGGAGCTGATGGTGCGTCACCACCTTGCCGGCATGCGCCGCCAGAAAGCGCAGAAGATTATATTCCTTCGGCGACAGGTGAACCTCGTTCTCGCCCAGCATGACCCGGCGATTGACCAGATCAACCGCCAGGCTGCCGCTGCGAAAGATGGGCGCTTCGCCGGCTGCCTGCAGGCCATGACGCAAACCCGCCTTCAGCCGGGCCAGCAGTTCGGCCATGTCGAAGGGCTTGGTGACATAATCGTCCGCGCCCATCTCCAGCGCCTTGACCTTGCCTTCGACATCGCCCCGGGCGGACAGCACGATGATCGGCGTCAAGGCGGTGGCGCGAACCGCCTGGATCACCGCAAAGCCATCCTGGTCTGGCAAGCCGAGATCCAGGATCAGCGCATCGGGACGCTCGGCGGCAAAAGAGCGTATGGCCTGGCTGCCCGAACTGGCCTCGATGCAGTCAAAGCCATGGGGCGGCAGACTGGCGCGCAGAAACCGCAATATTTGCGGCTCGTCATCGACAATCAGTATTTTCGGCAATTTAGACGCCACGGTCCAGCTCCCGCGCGACGTTCAGTGTCATGGTCATGATCGCGCCGCTGCGATCGGCGCGGTTTGCGGCTGTCAGACTGCCGCCAAAGGATTCCACGAAGCCGCGCGCCACCGCCAGGCCCAGGCCTGTTCCCGCGACGCGCCGGTCCGCGTCCTTGGCGCGATAGAATTTGTCAAAGATGTGAGCCAGCGCCTCCGGCGGAATCCCCGGCCCCTCGTCCGCGACGGTCACGACAATCCTGTTTTCCAGTTGCCGCGCCTCGACGCGCAGTTCGGTTCCCACCCCGGCATATTTCACGGCATTGTCCAAGAGATTGAAGAGTGCCTGCTCCAGCAGCAGCGGGTCCGCCGACACGGGCGGAAGATCCGGCGGGAAATCCAGCACAAGCCTGTGCCCCGCCATGCGGCGGGAAATCCGCTTGGCGGCGGTCTCCACCAGATCGGTGACATCCACGCTTTCGGGTTTGGCGCCGAGCACACCGGCCTCCAGCCGCGACATATCCAGCAAATTGCCGACAAAGCGGTCCAGCCGCTCCGCCTCTTCCCGGATGGTCGCGAGCAGCTCATCCGTCTGTTTGCCGTCATATAGATTTCGCCCGGCGATCAGCGTGGTCGCGGCGCCGAGTATGGATGCAAGGGGCGTTCGCAAATCATGGGACAGCGATGTCAGCATCGCCACGCGCAGCTTGTCCGCCTCGGCCAGCACCTGGGCTTCGTCCGCCCGCTCGACCAGGGTTGAACGCTCGATCGCCAGCGCGGTCTGGTCCAGCAGGGCGTCCAGCAGCCGTCTTTCGTCGGGCGTGAACATTGTGTGATCGTCCTTGCGCTGCAGGCCGGCCACGCCGACAACCCCCTCGCCGGTGCGCATGGGCAGAAACAGCCGCTTGGCGCCGGGCAAGGTCTCGGCATTGCGTCCGGCGGGCTGGCCATGGCCCCAGCTCCAGGCCGCGGCGGCAAGGTCCTGGGCATCCAGTTCG
Source organism: Rhizomicrobium sp. (assembly GCA_035568995.1). GTDB lineage: Bacteria > Pseudomonadota > Alphaproteobacteria > Micropepsales > Micropepsaceae > Rhizomicrobium. Next base: position 11,599 of record DATMNL010000007.1, read on the forward strand.
TCTTCCGGCGGATAGCCCGCCCTCACCTCGGGACTTTTGGTGTCCCTGTTGGGAAGCAGGATCACCACATTGGTCTTGAGCATGGAGGCGATCTGGAAGGACGCCGCCCACAGAATATCGTCGAGCCGCGCAATGCCGGCCAGCTTGCCGGTAAAGCGATAAAGCTCCGTCATGGCGGTGGCGCGCGCCGCGGCCAGATCGGCCTGGGCGCGCACCCGCGCGGCGAGGTTGCCCGCGATCAGCGCGACAAACAGCAGAACGCCGAAGGACAGCCAGTTGTTGGGGTCGGAAATGGTGAAGGTGTATAGCGGCGGCAGGAAAAAGAAATTATAGGCCATCACGCTGAGCAGCGCGGTGATCAAGGCGGTGCGGCGTCCGAAAAACACGGCGCTGACAAGCACCGGCACCAGAAAGATCATGCCCAGGCTGCCCAGCGCCTGGGCGGAAAACGCATTGATGACCCAGGCGACGCCGATCGTGCCGGCCAAGGCCAGGACGCTGAGCAGATAGCCGCGCCACATAATAGCTTCCGAACGCGTCGCGGTCCTGACGCTCTTGGCCGGGATCGTCGCGCCGCGCGGCGAAATGGCGGTGACGCTGATCGCCCCGCTGTTGCGGTAAAGCTGGCTCACCACCGAACCATGCAGCAGCTCGAACCAGGCCGGCCGTTCGGACTTGGCGATGATGATCTGGGTGACATTGTTGCGCCGGGCATAGGCCAGGATCGTTTCGGCGATATCGCGCCCCGGCAGGGACGCGGTCTGGCCGCCCAGCCGCTGCGCCAGCCTCAGCGTGTCGGCCACGCGATCCTTGTCGGCCTCGCTCAGCGTGGCGTGGCGCGGGCTTTCGATATAAAGCGCGGTCCATTCGGCCTTCAGCGCATCGGCGATCCGGCGGGCGCGCCGCACCAGCTCGGCGGATGAAGGATTTTCGCTGATGCAGACCAGGATGCGCTCGCTCGCCGGCCAGGGACCGCCGATGGCGTGCGCCTGCATGTAATCCACCATGTCGCGATCGACATGCTGCGCCACCTTGCGCAGCGCCAGTTCGCGCAGCGCCGTCAGATTGCCGGGCGAGAAAAAATGGCTCAGTGCCCGCTCGGCCTGCGCTTTGACATAGACCTTGCCTTCGCGAAGCCGCTGCAGCAGATCCTCCGCCGTCAGGTCGACCAGCTCGATCTCGTCGGCATCGTCCAGGATGGCGTCGGGCACGGTTTCGCGCACATGGATGCGGGTGATCTGGGCGATGACGTCGTTCAAACTGTCTATGTGCTGGATATTGACGGTGGTGAAGACGTCGATCCCGGCATCCAGAATCTCCTCGACATCCTGGTAGCGCTTGGGATGCCGGCTGCCCTCGACATTGGTATGGGCCAGTTCGTCCACCAGCACCAGCTGGGGCTTGCGCTGGAGGATGGCGTCCAGGTCCATCTCCGCCACCACGCGGCCTTTATAAAGGCCGCGCTTTTTCGGGATGCTTTCAAAGCCCTTGGTGAGGGCTTCGGTTTCCTGGCGGCCATGGGTCTCCACCACGCCGATGACCACATCGGTGCCTTCGAGCCGCCGCCGCCGGCCCTGGGTGAGCATCTCGAAAGTCTTGCCGACGCCCGGCGCCGCGCCCAGGAAGACGCGCAGCTTGCCGCGGCCTTCCTTTTTTGCCTGCTCCAGAAGAACTTCGGGGGATGGGCGCTCCTGGGCGATTCGCTCAGCCATCCCCAAGATTAGCTCAGCCGCCGCTGCTGCGCATGGCGTCTAGATCCATGTTGAGTTTCAACACGTTAACATGCGGCTCGCCGATCAACCCGAACAGGCGTCCGGCGACATGGCTCTCGACCAGCTGGCGGACGGACGGCTCGGCAAGACCGCGCGCCTTGGCCACCCGGGGCACCTGGAACAAGGCCGCTGCGGGGGTGATGTCCGGGTCCAGCCCGCTGGCCGAACTGGTCACCAGGTCCACCGGCACCGGCATGGACGGATTTTCGGCCTGCAGCGCGGCGGCGTCGCCCTTGACCCTTGCGACCAACGCCTTGGATGTGGGACCCAGGTTGGAAGCCGATGAATTATCGGCGGCATAAGGTACCGAGATGGTCTTGGTTGCATCCTTGGGGTCCGGCTCCGATGTGGGTGATATCCGGCCATGGAAATATTTCGGGCTGGCGAAATACTGCCCAATCAATTCAGAGCCGATCACCTTGCCGTCCTTCTCGATCAGGCTGCCATTGGCCTGATGGGGAAATAACATTTGTCCCAATCCGGTCATGCCCAAGGGATAGATCAGGCCGGTCAGGACCGTGAACAGCAGGATCATCAGAAGCGCCGGACGGATTTGTTTCATCATGGTGCGATCCTTTCAGGCAAAGCCGATGGCGGTGACGGCCATATCGATGAGTTTGATGCCGATGAACGGCACAAGGATGCCGCCGACGCCATAGATCAGAAGATTGCGGCGCAGCATGCTCGCCGCGCCGACCGGGCGATAGGACACGCCTCTGAGGGCCAGCGGGATCAGCGCGATGATGATCAGCGCGTTGAAGATGATGGCTGACAATATCGCGCTTTGCGGCGTATGCAGTTGCATGACATTGAGCGCCTGCAGTTGCGGGTAAAAGGCCAGGAACATCGCCGGAATGATGGCGAAATATTTGGCGACGTCATTGGCGATGGAAAAGGTGGTGAGGGCGCCGCGGGTGATCAGCAGCTGCTTGCCGATTTCTACGATCTCGATCAGTTTGGTGGGATCGCTGTCCAGATCCACCATGTTGCCGGCTTCGCGCGCCGCCATGGTGCCGGTGTTCATCGCCACCCCGACATCGGCCTGGGCCAGCGCGGGCGCGTCATTGGTGCCGTCGCCGCACATCGCCACCAGCTTGCCCTTGGCCTGTTCGTCGCGGATCAGCTTGAGCTTTGCCTCCGGCGTGGCCTGGGCCAGGAAATCGTCCACCCCCGATTCTGCCGCGATGGCCGCCGCCGTCAGGGCATTGTCGCCGGTGATCATCACGGTGCGGATGCCCATCTGGCGCAACTCCGCGAAACGCTCCCGGATGCCGCCCTTGACGATGTCCTTGAGCTGGATGATGCCCAAAAGCTTTCCGTCCTTCGCTACGGCCAGCGGCGTGCCGCCCGCCTTGGAAATGCGCTCGGAAATCGCGATGAAGGCATTGCCCGCGTCGGCGCCCAACAGCTTCACCGAAGCAGCCCGGTCCGGCCCGGCAACCGGGGGCATGCCCGCCGCCTTCAGGGCGTAATTGAGCACAGCGTCCACCGCGCCCTTGCGGATCTGGGTGCCTTCATAATCAATGCCACTGATCCTGGTATGCGCCGAAAAGGGAAGAAATTTGGCGTTCAGCGGCGCCATTTCCCGGCCGCGAATGCCATATTTTTCCTTGGCCAGCACCACAATCGAACGCCCTTCCGGGGTTTCGTCCGGCAGCGACGACATCTGGGCGGCTTCCGCCAGGTCCTTCGCTTCAACGCCCGGCAGGGTGTGAAACTCGGTGGCCTGGCGATTGCCCAAAGTGATGGTGCCGGTCTTGTCGAGCAGAAGCGTATCCACATCGCCGGCCGCTTCCACCGCCCGCCCGGACATCGCCAGCACGTTAAAGCGCACCAGCCGGTCCATGCCGGCAATGCCGATGGCGGACAAGAGCGCGCCGATGGTGGTGGGAATGAGGGTGACGAACAACGCCACCAGCACCAGCACCGACATTTTGCCGCCGGCATAGGCGGCGAAGCTGGGAATAGTGGCCACCGCGAAGACGAAAATAATCGTCAGGCCCGCTAGCAGAATGTTGAGCGCGATTTCGTTGGGAGTCTTCTGGCGTTCGGCGCCTTCGACCAGGGCGATCATCCGGTCCAGGAAGGTATGGCCAAATCCCGCGGTGATCTTCACCTTGATCCAGTCCGAGATCACCATGGTGCCGCCGGTCACCGCCGAGCGGTCGCCGCCGCTTTCGCGGATCACGGGGGCGGATTCGCCGGTGATGGCGGCCTCGTTGACCGAGGCGATGCCTTCGATCACGTCACCGTCGCTTGGCACCAGGTCACCCGCCTCGACCAGCACGATATCGCCCGGCTTGAGCGAGGCCGCCGCCACCGATCTGGCGGCGGGCGCGCCGGGCGCCAGCAGCTTGGCCATCGCATCCGTTTTGGTCTGACGCAGAGAAGCCGCCTGGGCCTTGCCGCGTCCCTCGGCCACCGCTTCGGCAAAGTTGGCGAACAGCACCGTGAACCAGAGCCAGAGATTGATCTGAAACGAGAAGCCCAGCCCCGGATTGCCGCTGACCAGGTCGCGCAGAAACAGGATTGTGGTGAGCGTGGCCACGATCTCCACCACGAACATCACCGGATTGCGGATCAGGATGCGCGGATCGAGCTTGCGGAAGGCGCCGCCGATCGCCGGGATCAGTATCTTGGGATCGCTGATCGTGGCGATCGGGCTGCGGCTGCGGGATTTGGAATTGTCCATGGGAATGCCTCTTTCGGCGCCTAGTAAAGAGTGCCGGCGGACATCGCCAGATGTTCGACAATCGGACCCAGCGCCAGCGCGGGGAAATAGATCAGCCCGCCCATGATCACGATCACGCCGATCAACAGGCCTACGAACAGCCCGCCATCGGTGGGGAAAGTGCCCGCGGACGGCGGCACGATCTTCTTGGCCGCCAGCGATCCGGCGATGGCCAGCATCGGCACGATCATCAGGAAGCGGCCGATGAACATCGCCAGGCCCAGCGTGGAATTATAAAACAGCGTGTTGGCGGTGATGCCCGCGAAGGCACTGCCATTGTTGCCGGTGGCCGAGACAAAGGCATAGAGAATCTCGGTAAAGCCATGCGGCCCCGCATTCTCCGGTCCCGCCAGCCCTGCCGGCAGCACAACGGCCAGCGCCGTGAAACCGAGCATCGAGAGCGGCAGCACCAGGATGGCGAGCATCGCCATCTTGACTTCCTTGGATTCCAGCTTCTTGCCCAGATATTCCGGGGTGCGCCCGACCATCAGGCCCGCGACGAACACGGCGATGATGGCAAACAGCAGCATGCCGTAAAGGCCCGAGCCGACACCGCCGAAGATGATCTCGCCCAGCATGATGTTGAACAGAGGCACAATGCCTCCTAGCGGCATCAGGCTGTCATGCATGGTGTTGACGGCGCCGCAAGACGCATCCGTGGTGACGGTGGTGAAAAGCGACGAATTGGCGATGCCAAAACGCACATCCTTGCCTTCCATGTTTCCGCCGGCCTGCAGCGCGCTGGCGGTCTGGTCGATATGAAAAGCGGCAAAGGCAGGATTGCCAGGCGCTTCGGAGCGATAGACCGTCGTCACCCCGGCCAGGAACAGCAAGCCCATCACCGCGAAAATCGCCCAGCCCTGTTTCTGGTTGCCCACCATGCGGCCGAAGACATTGGTCAATCCCGCCCCGATGGAAAAAATCAGCACCATCTGCACCAGGTTGGTGAGGGCATTGGGATTTTCATACGGATGCGCGGAATTGGTGTTGAAGAAGCCGCCCCCATTGGTGCCGAACATCTTGATGACTTCTTGCGATGCCACCGGGCCTTGCGCGATCACCTGCTTGGCACCTTCCAGCGTGCCGGCATTGACATAGGCATTGAGATTCTGCGGCATGCCTTGCCAGATGAAGAACAGCCCGACGATGATGGAAACCGGCAACAGGATGTAGAGCGTGCAGCGCGTGACATCGACCCAGAAGTTGCCGACGCCACCGGCGGACCGCCGGGCAAAGCCGCGAATCAGCGCCACCGCCAGCACGATGCCGGTCGCGGCGGAGAGAAAATTGTGCACTGTCAGGCCCGCCATCTGCACCAGATAGCTCATGGTGGTTTCGGGGACATAGGATTGCCAATTGGTGTTGGTGACAAAACTGACCGAGGTGTTGAAGGCCAGGTGTTCGCCCACCGCGGCCTGCCCCTGCGGGTTGAAGGGCAGCACCGCCTGCAGCCGCTGCAGCGCATAAAGCGACAGAAAGCCCGCCATGCTGAAGGTCAGCATGGCGATGGCATAGACCAGCCAATGCTGGTCTTCTTTTTCGTTCACGCCGCTGACCGCGTAAAACAGCCGCTCCACCGGGCGAAACAGGGGCGACAGCCAGGTGCGCTCGCCATCGAAGACGCGCGTCATGTAGCCGCCGACCGGCCTGGTGAGGGCAATGATGATGGCGCCATAGAGCGCGATCTGGAACCAGCCATTCAATGTCATGGGGTGCGTCCCTTAAAACCGCTCGGGGCGGATCAGCGCGTAAACCAGATAGAACAGCAGTCCGATGGTGACGATGGCGCCCAGCGTGTAATCAAGTGTCATGGCATCCTCACAAACGGTCGCAGGCGACGGCGTAGAGCATGGCGGCGCCGAGAAAGCCGAGGCCGATGGCTATGAACAGAATGTCGAGCATGAAGGCCTCATTTCCCCGGCGTGGGTCCGCGCACCCAGATAGGCTTCGGCGCATAAGGGTTCGATAGGCAATGAGAGGGCGAAAAATAAGAAATTCATAAGAATCGGCGTGGCTGACGGATCTATGACGGCAAGGGCGCCATGAATGCCGCGGCAACCGCCAGCAGCCCCGCCATCGCCAGGACCAGCGCCACTTCGAAAAGCACGCGGCGCGGGGCGTTTTCCGGGTTTACGGGAGCGGGATTCTCCAGCGCATAATCACTGGAGACTTCCGGCCAGACGTCAGCTTCCTTGTCGGCGCTGCTGGTCTGGCTTTCCTCGATTCGCCGGGCCCAGCAGCGCGTATCGGCGTCCAGAAAGACGATCTGGGACATAGCGCGTCTCCAACCTCATCGCACCCCAAGCGATAGGCCGTATCCGCATAAAATTTCCATGTGAAAGACAGGCACCGCGCATAAAACTTCTATGCGGCCTGCCCGTCAAATCCCGGAACCGCGAAACTCTGCGGGGCTTCGCCGCGCTGCCATCGTTCGACCATGGCGGCATAGGCCGCCTCGACATGCCGCGTGAACCGCGCGGTGTCGAACAGCGGCATGGTTGTCAGGTTCTGTTCCAGTTTCCGGCGGAGCTGCCGCAGAAGAGCCGGATCGTGGGCCAGCCGGATCGCCAGCGCCTGATAGGCGTCCGGACTGTCCGCGATCAGTTCAGGCAGGCCCACCGCATCCAGGAGGCTGGCGGCGACGCGGCCAGCAAAGGCTTTGCCGCGGCAGGTGAGAAGCGGCAGCCCGGCCCACAAGGCATCGCTGGCGGTGGTGTGCGCATTGTAAGGCAGAGAATCCAGAAACAGGTCCGCCAGCCTCAGCCGCGCCAGATGCTTCTCCGGCACGGTCTTGGGCGCGAAGACCAGCCGCTCCGCCGCCACGCCCTGGCTTGCCGCTTCGCGCCTCATATTGTCCGCAAATCTCGGGTTGCTCTCCAGCAGCCACAACACGCTGCCCTCCACCCCTTTCAGAATGGTCATCCAATCCGCGAACATCGCGGGCGTCAGCTTGTAGCTCTGGTTGAAGTTGCAGAAGACGAAGGCGTTGCCTACGCGTCCTTCGCCGTGCTCGGACCTACGCAACTCCGGCAAGCCTTCCGCCTTGCGGCCGGGAACGATCCTGTCGATGGGCCGCCGGGAATCATTCGCCTGATAGCAGTCCGGCAGAGTGACAATTTTTTCCGAATAGAATTTTTCTTCCGATTCCGGGATCACAGCGCGGTCGGCAAGGATGTAATCGATGAAATCAGCGCCCATGGTGCCCGGAAAGCCCAGGTAATTGACCTGGATGGGCGCCGGCCTCAGGGCGAAAATCCCCGTGCGCCCCTGGCCGAAATAGCCGTTGAGATTGACCAATATGTCTATGTCCTCCGCGCGGATCAGCGCGGCGGCATCGCGGTCTGCCAGCCTGGAAATGTCACGGAATTTTCCAAACGCCGCGTCCAGCCGTTTGCGCACGGCGCTGCCGTCGCTCCCGCCATTGTCGAAACCGACGATCTCGAATTGCTCGCGGTCGTGATGCTCATACATCCCGACTGTCAGATAAGCGGTGGCCTGCTCGCGAAACTCCCCGGAGACATAACCCACCCGGATTTTGCCCGGCCGCCTATCTCTTTTCGTCCAGGGCGGGGCGGCGGAGGGCCAGCGGTGTCCGGCATAGAGGGTCGCGCAGGCCTGAAGGTCCGCCGGCGACTGCGATATGGCCTGATACGGGAACGGCTCGATCACGCGCCTGCCGGCCCGAACGCCCGCATCGATGGCGGCGACCTGCCGCGCGAAATCGCGCCAGTCGCCGGCATGCATGCGCAAATGCAAAAGGTCGCCGCGCACATAGTCCGACTCCGGATCGATCGCCGCCGCCCGCTCGATGTCCCGCGACGCCGGTTCGAGGCGCCTATTGTCCGTCCATTCGATATTGCCGCGATTATAAAGTGCCTCGGCATGATCCGGGTCGAGCGCCAGCGCCTTGTCATAGCTGGCCACCGCCTCGGGCAAATGTTTCATTTCCCGAAGCGCGCCGCCGCGATTGTTCCAGATGTCGGCGATGGCCGGGCTGATGGCGAGTGCGCGGTCGAAGCTCGCCAGCGCTTCGTCCAGCCGCTCCAGGTCGCGCAGCGCAGTGCCGCGATTGTTCCAGGCGTCGGCCAGGTTCGAATTAATCGCCAGCGCCCGGTCGAAACTCGCCAGCGCCTCGGCGTGGCGCTTCTGGCTCGACAAGGCGAGGCCGCGATTGTTGAGCGCCTCGGCGAAGTCCGGCCGGATCGCCAGCGCCTTGTCATAGCTGTCCAGCGCCTCGGCAAACCGCCCCATCTGCCACAAAGCGAGGCCGCGATTGTAGAAGATGCCGGGATTTCCCGGCTGAAGTGCCAGCGCCCTGTCGAAACGCGCCAGCGCCTCGTCGAAGCGCCGCAAATGCCGCAGGACGCCGCCGCTATTGTTCAGCGCCTCGGAAAAGTCCGGCTTGAGCGCCACCGCCCTGTCGAAACAGGGCAGCGCTTCGGCCAGCCGTCCCAGGTCCCTCAGCGCGGTGCCACGGTTATACAATGTGCCGATATCGTCCGGCGCCGCGGCAAGAATCTGGGCATAGAGACGCTCGGCCTCCGGCACTTGCCCTTTTTGATGAAGGGCAATGGCCTGGTCGCTCAAAGACTGGAGATCGATCACAAACGGGCCTGATTTCCGGGCGGCGGACCGGCAGGTTATGGCATCGCGGTGCGACTCGCATCAACGATCTTGGCGCATGCCGGCGGCAGGAAAATCCCTGTCAAACCAGCGACAGGTCCAGCGGCTGGGCCGATGGGAATATCTCCGTCACCTGCGCGGGCTGAAGGCCATAGGATTTCTGCAGCACGCCGCCGATCAGCGAGCGGTAATCATTGAGTACCGGCCAGTCGCGGTTCTGAAACAGATTCGCTTGCGTCACGGCCATCTGGCGCCCCGCGATCTGGCCGCCCCTGATGCCGCCGCCCATCACCCAGTAAACGCTGCCATGGCCATGATCCGTGCCATGATCGCCATTCTCGCGGAAGGTGCGGCCGAACTCGCTGACCACAATCACGATGGTGTTGTCCCATTCGGGTCCCAGGGTGGTGGACAACAGCGCCAACCCGCGCCCCAATTCGCCAATGCGATTGGCCAGATAGCCATCCGCGCCGCCCTGGTTGACGTGCGTGTCCCATCCTCCGACATCGACAAAGCCCAGATTGAACTGGTGGCGCATCAGGATGCCGATGCGCTGTGCCGACAATTCGAAACCCTTGGGGCTGACGGCGTCGCGGTTTGCCGCCTGCATCTCGGCCGAGATCGCCTGATAGACCTGATCCTGTACCTTGAAGCCTTCGGCCACAGCGGGCGCCAGGTCCTGGCCCTGATACATGGCCTGGATCAGGTCCGCATTCTTGCCCGTGACGCCCGGCTTGCCGGTGAATCCCAGCGTAATATTGGGAATCGGCTGGGGGCCACGGAACGACAGCGGCAAAGTGCCGGTAAAGGCAATCGGCTGGGTGCCGGCCAGCGCCGCCGCGGCGCGGCTCATGAACCCCGAACGATAGTCCCGCGAGCCGGCGGTCGGCTGGCCCAGTTCGATGGTGTCCTGGGTTTCGAAATGCGAGCGGCTGGTATCATCGGTCCCGGCGAAGGGCACAAAGGCGATCTGCTTGCTCTGCCACAGGGGATAGATGGAATCCTTCAGCGCCGGATGCAGGCCCCAGTCATTGTCCAGCGCCAGCGTCGTGCCTTTGGGGATCGCCAGAGTCGGACGCGCGGTATAATAAAAATCGCTCGACACCGGCACGATGATATTGGCCGCGTCATAGGCGCCGCGCAGGAATACGACCAGCAGACGCGGACCCGACAAGGGCAGCGCGTATAATTTTCCCGCCACGCCCAGCAGCGGCAGGGTGGCGGCGGCGCTTTTCAGGAATTGGCGGCGTTGCATGGACATCTCCTAGCGATGCATGAATTCCGGCGAGGCCAGGAACAGCATGTTGCGGTCGGCGGGATTCTGGCCCTGGCCCAGCGCACCCCGCGTGGCGGGCGACAGGGTCGGCGCGATGGCCTGATAGTAGCGCGTCTGCAGGATCAAGGGTGGCGGCGCCGGCTCGGCGGCGGTATCGCCCGGCAGCTTGTAAAGCCCGGAATGGCCCAGCCCGATCTGGCGTGCGATTTCAAAGCGGGTCTCCATCTCGCCCGGCCCGGACCAGGAGGCTTCCGTCATCGGATAGCCGTCCGGCGTTTCATGGCCGTAAAGCGGCTCGCCCATGCGGTTCAGCCAGCCCAGCAACGGCTGGACGTTGAGAATGACCTGCTGGCCATAGGCGGCGCGCAGGGCCGACACCGCATAATGAATCGGGTCCTTGAATTTCTGTGTCAGCGACGCCTTGAACTCGGGCGCGGCGAACAATGTGCGCAGCACCTCCTTGATGTCGCCATCGCTGGACAGCCAGGTCGCCATCATCGCCTGGATCAGCGAGTCCGGCGGATTGTCGCAACAGAAATATTGCGCCAGCTCAGTCGAGACATAATGCGCGGTCGGCGGTTCGGCCGCCAGGATATTGATCGCCTGGTCGACTTCCTCAATCCCACGGGTACTTACGTTCGCGCCAAGAAACTGCTTGTCGCCAAAATCATGGCGGTTTGGATTGAATTCGAACATGTCCTTGCCGCGATAATAATGCGCCACCGCCGGCTTCAGATTGGGCGGCTGGCCGCTGCGGTTGACTCCCATGCCGGTCAGAATGCGCGCCAGCTCCTGCACATCCGTCTGGGTATAGCCGCTGCCCACGCCCAGCGTGTGCAGCTCCATGATCTCACGGGCGTAATTCTCGTTGATATGCCCCACCGCATTCTGCGCATTGTCGAGATATTCCAGCATCGCCGGATGGATCACGGTGGCGGCAAGCAGTTCGCGGAATTTGCCCAGCACATGCGGCCGGATCGCGGTTTCCTCATAGTCGCCGATCAGGCCACGGATTTCGTCCTTGTTCTGGCTGACATTGAAATGGTTCATCCAGAACCAGGTGAGCTGTTCCTTGAGCTGGTTCCTGGAATAAAGATCGCGCAGCAGCGAGCGGGCCTGCGCCTCCCGCGCCAGGTCGTTCAGCTTTTGCTGATAGGCCTTTTGCGCCGCGTCAAAGTCGGGCGTGCCTTTGAGCTTCTGTGCCGCCTGCTGCAGGCCGCGCGTTTCCTGCTCAATCGCCATCAGCGGCTTCTGGCTGATTTCCATCGCCGCGATCTGGTTTTTTGCGTCGGGCGGCAGCCCGTCATCGGCGGAGGGATTGAGCTGGGCATGAAGATAATTCTGCAGCCCGGAAGCGGCCAGGTTCTGCGCATCCGCCGTCTCGGCGCCCCAGCCCACCCGGTTCAGCACAGCCATATCCGACGGGCGCGTATCCATCGGCGCCGCGCTCTCGGTCACGGCATGAAACTGCGGCGCTGGGGGCGGTGCGGGCGGCGTTTGGGTACAGGCCGCCACACTCCCGAATAGCAGGGCGAGGGACGGCGCGAGGCGAAATGTTTTGCGCATCATATTGCAGCGATCATTCTAGCGCGTCTGTGTCCGCGATCCCGGGTAATTGCTTGTTCCGGCATGAAATGTTGGCAATCTGCTGCGCCGCAGCAACCGCCTGCGCCGCTCCATAACCGCCTCCGTCAGCGCGATGATTCAGCAGACCGCACCAGCCTGTATAGCCGCCGCCAACAGCGTTAAAGTGCCGTTAAATAATACACTCTGGAGGCAAGCATGCCGCACCGGTCACGCCGCGTTGGGCAAGGGACCGGTCTATCTTTATTACTTCACCTGGAAGTCGCCGATGAATGGCGGCAAATACATCTCGCCCCACACCGTGGAGATTCCCTTCGCCTTCGACACCTTGAAGGCCGCCAAGAAGACCGCCAACCTGACCAAGGACGCGCCTGACGCCCCGGCCCTTATGGAAAAGGTCAGCGCCGCCTGGATTGCATTTGCCAAGACCGGCAATCCCAACGTGCCTTCCCTGCCCCATTGGCCGCAATTTGACGCCAAAAGCTGGCCGACCGTGATGTTCAACAACGACAGCAAAGTCGTCAGCGACCCGATCCATGATCAGCGCCTGGCAATCTGGAGCGCGATGAAACTCTAGCCCGGCAATGGGATAGCGATAATCCACTACTATAACGCCGCCTATTGCGGTGCAGCAATCGCAGCTCTATTGCCAGCTTTTCGGCGATATGAAACGCTATTACAAACAAGAATGGTGGGGCTACGGCGCGTCCATTCCGTGTCCCCGTAACAAGGGGGAATTCGCATGTCGCATCGCAAGACTTTGATCGCACGGCTGTCGTCAGTGGCGGCCGTGGCGCTGATGCCGTTCATGATCATGGGACCGGCGGGCGCCCAGAACGCTGCGCCCTATGGCCAGCCTTCCACCGCCAAGGGCGATTGGCCGATGTATTTCGCCGATCCGTCGGGCTCGCGCTATTCGCCCCAGGACCAGATCAACGCCTCCAACTTCAACAAGCTGGAAGTGGCCTGGCATTTCAAGACCGACGCGCTGGGCGCCAAGCCGGAATACAAGCTGGAAGGCACGCCGATCGAGGTCAACGGCACAGTCTATACCACCGCCGGCTCGCGCCGCGCCGTCGTGGCGCTGGATGCCAGGACCGGCGAAATCAAATGGGTCTATAGCCTGAATGAAGGTGTGCGCGCTGCCGCCTACGCGCCGCGCCAGCTCTCCGGCCGCGGCGTGTCCTACTGGACCGACGGCAATGGCGATGACCGCATCATCTACATCACCACCGGCTATCGCCTGGTGTCGCTCAACGCCCATACCGGCGCGCCGATTGAATCCTTCGGCGATCACGGCATGATTGACTTGAAGGTCGGCGCCTATCACGGCGTGATCGGCCAGCCCGGCGTCTATCAGCAGATCGACCTGACCACCGGCGAAATCGGCCTGCACACCACCCCGACCGTGGTCGGCAACATCGTGCTGGTCGGCTCTTCCTTCAAGGAAGGCTCGCAGCCCCTGGAGCAGAACAACACCAAGGGCCTGACCCGCGCCTTTGATGCCAAGACCGGCAAGCTGCTCTGGACCTTCCACAACATCCCGCAACAGGGGGAATTCGGCTACGACAGCTGGGAGAAAAACTCCGCCGACTTCAACGGCAACACCGGCACCTGGACCGGCATCACGGTCGATCCGGAATTGGGACTTGCCTATCTGCCGATCGAAGACCCCACCGACGACGCCTATGGCGGCGCCCGTCCCGGCAATGACCTGTTCGGCGACAGCATCGTCTGCGTCGACATCAACACCGGCAAGATGAAATGGTATTACCAGGTCGCCCATCACCCGATCTGGGATTATGACATGTCCTCGCCGGCGCTGCTGGTGGACGCCAATGTGGGCGGCAAGCCGGTCAAGATGGTGGCCGTGCCCAGCAAGGAAGGCTTTCTCTATACCTTCGACCGCGTCACCGGCAAGCCGATCTGGCCGATCGTGGAAAAACCGGTGCCGCAAACTGATGTGCCGGGCGAGAAAACCTCCAAGACACAGCCCTTCCCGACCAGGCCCGCGCCCTATGCGCGCGGTGCCATCGGCCCCGACGACCTGATTGACTTCACCCCCGCGATGCGTACCCAGGCCCAGGATATCGTCAAGAAATACTGGAAGATGAGCCCGATGTTCGGACCCGCCGTGGTCTCCAAGGTCGGCGGCCCTTACGGCACGATGGACATCGGCACGCTGGGCGGCGGCACCAACTGGCCCGGCGCCGGCTTCAATCCGGAAACCCATGTCGTGTTTGCGCCCGCGGCCAATGCCGGCGTCTCCATGATGGGTCTGGTGGCGCCGCCCGCCGGCCTGACGGACCTCAAATATCTGGAAGGCGTCGGTGGGCAGCCATTCCGTATCAATGGCGGCCCGGGCTTTGGTTCGAATTCCGACGCGCCGAAGATCAGCGCCGACGACCAGAGGCTGGCAGCCGCTTTGGCGGGCAAGGCCCAGACCGCCGTCGAACCGCCGCCGCCCAGGACCGTCGGCGGCCTGCCGCTGGTCAAGCCGCCTTATGGCTTACTTACGGCCATCAACATGGATAGCGGCGACACAATTTGGCAGGTGCCCAATGGCGACACGCCGGATGAGATCAAGGACAATCCGCAGCTCAAGGGCATGAATATCCCCAAGACAGGCCAACAGTCCCAGGACGGCATCGCAATTACCAAGAGCCTGGTCGTGCAGGGTGATGGCCTCTACTCGACCCAGCCGGGCCATCCGCGTGGCGCCTATTTAAGGGGTTATGATCAGAAGACGGGAGCGGAAGTGGGCGCGGTATGGATGCCCGCGCCCCAGAGCGGCTCGCCGATGACTTACTCCTATCAGGGCAAGCAATACATCATCGTCGCCGTCAGCGGCGGCAATTACTCGGGCGATTACATCGCCTACAGCCTGCCCTCCGGCAATTGACAGCGCCCGGAGCATAACCGCGATGAATTGAATAGCGATTATGCTCTGGATTATGGAATTGCCGCGCGATCTTGCGGAGTTGATAGCGGCTGTGTGTCAACCGGGTTTTCCGGATCGCGCTCCGGGCGGCCTGCCGTTTCACGCATACGGCCGGCACGGGTTACACGCCGCGTGGCGCCGCTCCCGGCATTGAATGGGTCGAAGTTCCATTCTGGCGGCGCCGCGTCCATTCGCCAAACTGTTGGGGGGATTGCCTGTATTTATTGTGTTCCGCCGTGCCGCCAACAAGAATAAAGGCAATCGGGGGGTCCTAAAATTCACTCGACTCGGCACAAAAAGGGCGCTGAAAATATCCTGCCCCTTCCTCTATGGAGATTGCCATGCAGGACTATGAAACCCGCATTATTGGCCAGACCGGCGCGCTGTCCCTGCTCGTGACCGACAGGCATGTCAGCGATTTCACTGCCATCCGCGCCGCGCTGCGATTATGCAAAGAGGGCGATACGACACAGGTCTGGCGGGGCGAGGAATGCGTCTACAGCGAAGCGCCCCGCAAGCGACCGTCCCGCTCCGGCCGGTCTCTTTAATCTGGTCTGACGTAACGGCCTGGCCGCTGACTTGCGCGAATAAATTTCCCTTCCATAATGCCGGAATTGTGCGCAGGGAAAATGCATGAAAAGGTTTGCGGCTAAAGCATCGGCGGGATTTGCATTCCTTGTGGCCGTCACACTCGGCAGCTGGTGCAGCGCCGCTGCCGCCCAGGGTTCTGTCCCGGGACCCTTTGCGCAAGACCAGGTGGATGCGGGGCGCAAAACCTTCGCGGAAAATTGCGCGGAATGTCACGGCAAAAATCTCTCGGGCGGAACAGCCCCGGCGCTGGCCGGCGCGGAATTCGTCGCCAGGTGGAGAGAGAAGACCACTGCTGATCTCTACACATTCATCCGAACCACGATGCCCCTGTGCCAGGGCGGTATCCTGGGAAACAGCGCCTATGCCGAGATCGTGGCTTTCCTGCTTTGGGCGAATGGGTCCCAGCCGGGAACGGAAGATTTTGACGGCAAGGCGCAGGCGACCATCGGTACCATCGTCACCGGAACCGTCCGTCCGGATTTGTCAAAATCCAAATAGGCGCGTTGGCCTAATAGCGGTTGAGACCCTTGGCTTTCCAGACGCCGGCTGCTTCGCTCCGGGTGATATAGCGGATGAAGGCCTTTGCATCCTTCACATTGACGGCATGGGCCGCGACCGCCGCCGCATTGTCGATATGGGCGTCCAATTCCGGCGGCAATGCGCCAACCAATGAGATTTGCGGATAAGGGGTGATCTCGCAGACCAGCTGCAACGCCATGTCGCCTTCGCCCCTCGCCAGGGCCTGGCCGCCTTCGCCGTTGGTGCTGACCACCGCATGGATGCCGGCGAATTCTGGCCGCTTGAGCAATCCATCGATAATGCCCGCTTCCAGGCTCATTCCGCCGGCGGGATCGGAAACCATCACCTGCCGCGCGTTTTTCAGCGCAGCAACAAGCTTGTCGACAGTCGAGATGTCGGGATGCGGGGCGCCCTCTTTCACCGCCAGGCCGATTTCCACCCGGCCGAGAGGCGTAAAGGTGCCCGGCACGATTCCGTCATCCAGCGCCAGCGATGACATCAGGTCCATCGGGAGAAAAATCACGTCGGGTGGCGGCGTTCGGGTTTTGATGTCGCCCATAATCTTCCCCATCAGGTCGGGAAGAACGTAAACTTTTATGCCGGTTTTCCTGGTAAAGCTGGCGGCGAGATCGAGCAATCCGGCATTGTAGACAACGCCGGGACTTAAAACCCTGATGACCGCCGTCCCGTTGGCCGCCGTTTGGCCTGAAGACGTGAGCAGCGTCAGAAAAAGACCTGCCAGAAAGAGGGAGCGCAAAGTCTGCATGGCTTCCCGATTCAGAAACCGGTTTCGGGGCATTTGCAACCTGGGCCGCGGACCGGACGCCACCCAGACGCGCGGAAACAAAAACGGCGGCCCCAGGTAGGGCCGCCGTTTCCGTCTGTCTATGAAAGCCAGCCTATTGGTTGCTGGCCTGCTTTTGGCCCATCCGGGCCTTGTAGGCCTCTTCATTGCCGATGGCGAACTGGTTGGAGGTTTCCACGATCTTGCCGTCCTGCATCGACATATAGAGCACTTTCTCGACGGCATGGATGTTGCGGCCATACTCGTCTTTCAGGGTGGCGATCACCTTGTGCGCCTTCACGTCGATGACGCTGCCGTCGCCGGTAAAGGCCAACTTGCCGTCATTGGTCATCGATATCCACGCCGAGCCGCCGACATTCTCCTGCACCTTGACGGTCTTCAGCGGATTATAGACCGGATTGCGGCCATCGCCCGGATTGTCCCAGATCTGCCAGGCGTCGTTGGCGCCGTCCGTCACCCAGATTTCGCTTTCATCGGGGGTCAGGCCGATGCCGTGGCTGGGCAGCCCGTGGCCGAACATGTGGCCGTTGGGATTGGCCCATTTGGCCTTCCACATCTCGGCAGGCAGTTCGACGCGCTTGATCATCTTGCAGGTCTTGGTGTCGCCGATCTCGAAGCCGTCGAGATTGTTGACGTTCACATAAACCAGGCTGCCGTCATGGTTCATGGTCAGCGGCCGGGGCGCATCACTGAAGTTGATGTTGCACAGCACCTTCTTGTTGGGGATATCCACCACGGCGACATTGGCGTGCGGCGCGGGGGACAGCGTGGCAAACATGCCCAGCTTGCCATCCGCTGTCACCGTCAGATTGTGAGAATTCGGCTCTTCGGGCGTGTCGATCTTGCCCAGCACTTTGCCGGTAACGGCATCGATCTGGTACCACCAGTGATTATAGGCGGAGGCGACCAGCAGGGTCTTGCCGCCGTCATTCGGCATGGTGTAGGGCCGCTCGCAGCACCCCGTTCCCGCCGAGCCACGGCGCGTAACCGCGACATTGGCTTTCTCGCCCTCGCCTTTGAAGGTCCAGGCGATCTTGTCGGTCTTCAGGTCGAACGCGATCATGCTGCCGCCATCGGTGGTGACATAGATCATGTTGGCCGGGATGGAGGAGGTCATGCCGGAAATCTTCGGCCCGGGCATTTCGGCGGCCGACAGGTCGTAGGAAAGACGCTTGACGAAGCGGTAATCGTGATCGGCATCCAGCACGACCACGCCCGACTGCCCATCCGCGCCCTCGTCTCCCGGGGTGGCGATATAAAGCCGATGCCGGATCGGGGACTTGTAGGTCGTTAGCGGCCCCGTCTGGGCGGGGCGAGCGGGCGCCGCGTTCTGCGCCGAAACCGAGCCGGCAATGCCCGCCACGAAGGCCAAACTCGCCGTCGCCATTAACACCTTGCGTATCTTCATTATTTCCTCCCAGGAATGTTGTGATGGGCGCCGGCAATCCGGTTCGCGGCGCGAGTCAGTTGCGCAAAAACGCCTGACATTACTGGTCTTTCCGGGGCCGGTCAAACAACCGGCGATGGCCGCGATCAGGGCACCGGGCGCCGCTTCCAGACAGGCCGCACTTTCGAAAACGGCTCGTGTTGCACTGCAACATAGGGACGCTCCACCTGATGTCGTCGGATGGCTTGCTGGCGTTGTTGCTGACGGCCGGAGCTCAAACGACAGCCCTCTTTGCAGCAAGTCTTGCTTTACTGGCCGTTGCGGAGCCGGCCGAACACCAGGCGGGGCTTGATGTGCTCGATCAGGGCCTTGTCCACGCCGGGTACTGCTTCCACGTCTTCGGCGGTCTCGAATCTGTGGTCCGAGCGGCGCTGCACCAGGATGATGGCGGTCTTCTCATCGACGCCCAGCACGGCGGAAAGCTCATCCTCGTCGGCATGGTTGATCTCGATCAGCGTCAGGCTGCGCTGGACGTATTGGTGGATATGGTCCCACTGCTCCTGGGATCCCACCGCCCCATTTTCGCGCATATGGTCGAAGACGGTCAGCCATTGCGGCCAGGTGCGGGAATTGAGGAATCTCCGTGGGCTATGGCAGCGTGTGCAGACCGGCTGCATGAATGCGTAATCCTCCGGATCGAGTTTGGAAGCCTGTTCGTTCAGGGCCGCCATATCGTCGAAGTCCTGCGCCATGGCCGCCGTCACGAGGACCGCCGCCAGCGCCAACCCTGCCCACACCGCGACGCGCGGCAAATTCCTCTTCGTCATCTGATCGATCTTCGCCTTCGCCGCCGGATCCATGTCGCGGGCGGCGCGTCTGGATGTCAGGACCCCAATTCTGTACGATTATCGCCGCCCATGTCCAATTCCGGAACCCTTTCCATAGACGTCCTGCTGCAGCAGGCGATCGCCAGTCATAAGGCGGGACAGCGCGCCGCCGCGGCCAAGGCGTACCAGGCCGTGATCGGCGTTGAGCCTGGCCACGTGGAGGCAAACCACAATCTCGGCGTCCTGATGATACAGGCGGGACGCATCGAGGAAGGCCTCGCCCATCTGGCGCGCGCCCTGAAAGAGAACGACCGCCAGGCTCTGCACTATCTGTCCTATGCCAGGGGTCTTTTGGCGGCGGGCAAGCCCAAGGAAGCTGAGGCCGTGCTGGACCAGGGCCGCCGGTGCGGATTGGCGGACGGGCGCTTCGACGCGCTCCAGCAGCAGATCGAGGTCCAGGCGGGCAGTCCGGACGACCCGATCTTTCTGGACAATCGCGGCAGCGCGCTGCTTGCTGAGGGCAAGGTTGCGGACGCCATCCAGTCCTATCGCAAGGCGCTGGCCATCGCGCCGGATTTCGCCGACGCCCATTACCATCTGGGATGGATCCTCTCCGAAAACGGCCACGTCGCGGAGGGTTTTGCGCATTATATGCGCCGCGCCGCCTTGATGTATGGGACTGGCAAGGCCCCGCCCACGGACCAGCCCGATCCGCCCTATAAGGTGAAACACGATTCCGAGCAGCGCGATTACCTGGCGGGCGGCAAGGCCTCCCCCGATGCGCCGCAGGTGCGCGATATGTTCCAGCTGGCGGATGGAAGCCGGGTGGACGGACCCGCCGTCAATCCCGCCAATGCCACGCCGGAACTGCTCGACCAATGGCAGAGCGCCTGGCCCCAGATGGTGGTGATGGAAGATTTTCTCACACAAGCCGCGCTCACGAAACTGCGCGCCTATTGCGCCGGTTCGACCATCTGGCGGAAATTATATTCGGCCGGCTATCTCGGCGCCGCCCCCGAGGACGGTTTTGCCTGTCCGCTGCTGGCGCAGATCGTGGAAGAGATCCAAAGCACGTTCCGGCCTATCCTGCGCGACGAACCCTTCCAGTATCTCGGCGCCTTCAAATATGACAGCGCGCTTTGCGCCGGCACCAACACCCATGCCGACAATTCCGCGATCAACGTCAATTTCTACATTGCGCCGGACGACGCCAATCTGGATCCCGAACATGGCGGCATGGAAATCTGGGACCTGGCCGCGCCCGATGTCGAAGCCCAGCGCAAATACAGCAGCAGCGAGAGCGCGGTGCGCGATCTTCTCAGAAGCGCGGGCGCGAAATCGACGATCATTCCGCACCGGTCAAACCGGGCGGTCATCTTCAAATCGGCCCTGTTTCACAAGACCGACACCTTCACGTTCAAGACCGATTACCTGTCCCGGCGGATCAACATCTCGCTGCTGTTCGGCCGCCTGGGTTAGCGCAACCGGCGGCTTCATCCTTCCAGCGGCCTGACGCTTAATAGCCCTTGACGGGGTCGACCACCGACAACAGCTTGTCGCCGGCGACATAGCGGCGGAGATTTTCGCGCGCCACGGCCCAGATCGTCTCGCCGCCGCGGCCCAGCGACGGATCAACATTCTGCGACGCCACATAGGGCGTGAAAATGACATTCTTCACGCCAATCAACGGGCTGTTGGGGTTGGGATCATCTATGCCGGCCGAACCGACCTGACCGGATTCCAGCGCCGCGATCAGATCAGCTTCCACATGCTCGCCGGGGCGGGTGACATTGATGAAAATCGCGCCGCGCTTGAATTTGGCGAACATGGCGGCGTTGAACAAGTTGGTGGTCTGGGGCGTGAGCGGCAACGCCGACATCACCACATCCGCCTGGCCAACCATCGCGCCCAGCTCGTCCGGCAGGCCGATATGCTCGATATAATCCGGCGGATCGGCCGGGATGGAGTTGTTGGTGGCGATCACCCGCATGCCCAGCCCGTGCGCCATGGTGGCCATGGACGATCCCACCCCGCCCAGGC
>DATMNL010000008.1:0-16429 GCA_035568995.1 Rhizomicrobium sp.
TCGCCACCGGGATATTGCCGATCTCATCCGGATTGTCGCGGTATTGCTGTTGCAGCCGCACCACCAGGTCATATTCCTGCTCGCCCTGCACCACCTGGGTCGCCACATCGCCGCCGATGGCGGTCTGGATCAGGCCATTAATGTCGTCCACATTCAGGCCATAGCGGGAGATTTTGCCCCGGTCGATCTTGATGGTGAGGCTGGGTTGCCCCAGTTCCTGCACCAGGGTCACATCGGTGATGCCGCGCACCCCCTGCAGCACCTGCTTGATCTGTTTGCCCTTCTGCTGCAGCACATTGAGATCGTTTCCGAATAGCTTAACCGCCAGGGCGCTTTTCAGGCCGGTCTCCGCCTCGTCCACCGCATCCTCCGCGGGCTGGCTGTAGTTGAAGATGATACCGGGAAATTGCGCCAGCTTCTTGTCCACCGCCTCGATCAGCGCCGCCTTGGTCCGGTATTGACCCGTCCACTCCGAATAAGGCTTCAAACCCACAAAAAATTCGGCGTTGAAAAAGCCAGTGGGATCGGTGCCGTCATCCGGCCGCGCCAGTTCCGAAGCCACCGTGGTAACTTCCGGGAAGGAACTCAGGATCGTCCGGATTTTGGGCGACATTTTGGAGGCTTCGTCATAGGAAATGGTGTAGGGCATGGTGGCCCGCACCCACAGCGCGCCTTCATCCAGCCGCGGCATGAACTCCGCGCCGATACCGGGGATCAGCAACAGCGAGAGCAGCAGCAACCCGCCCGAGGCGATGGTGGTTTGCCAGGGCCGGGCCAGACAGTAATCCAGGCCCCTGACATAGCGATCCTTGATCCATTCATACGCCCTATTGCGCTTTTCCTTGACGCCCTGGCGCATGAACCAGGCGCAAAGCACCGGCAACAAAGTGAGGGTGACGATCAGCGATCCCACCAGAGCGAAGATCATGGTGTCGGCCATGGGCTTGAACAGCAGCCCGGAGGGACCGGTGAGGACGTAAATGGGCAGGAAACTCACCACGATCACCGCAACGGCATAGACCAGGGGGCGGTCCACTTCAGCGGCTGCGTCGCGGATCACGTCATAGACATTGAAGGGCTTGCCCTCCCGAAGCGCGATCTGGCGGAAGATGTTTTCCACCATGAAGACCGCGCCATCCACCAATATCCCGAAATCCACCGCGCCGATGGAAAGAAGATTGGCGGATGCCCCCTGGATGTCGAGACAGACAAAAGCGAACAGCAACGCCAGGGGAATGGTGACGGCCACGATCAGTCCGGCGCGCACATTGTAAAGAAAGAAAATCAGCACCACCACGACCAGCAATACGCCGCGCAGCAGATTGCCTTCCACCACACCCGTGGTCTCCGCGATCAGGTCGGTGCGGTCATAAAAGGGCAGGATCTTCACATCCTTGGGCAATATCTGGTCGTTGAGTTCCTTTGTTTTGACCTCGACCCGCTTGAGAACATCCTGGGTCTTTTCGCCTTTCAGCATCAGGATAACGCCTTCGACCGCATCATCCTGGTTTTTGTAACCGAACTCACCCAGGCGCGGCGCGATGCCGATCTCCACCCGGCCCAGATCCTTCACCAAAACGGGCGTGCCATTGTTTACGGCCGCCACCACATTGCCGATATCCTCGGTGGTGGTGATGCGGCCCACTCCGGTCACATAATAGAATTGCCCGCCCTGGGAATAGAATCCGCCGCCGGCATTGGCATTGTTGGCCCCCAGCGCGGTCTCCACTTGCGTCGCCGACAGGCCCGCGCCCGCCACCTTGGCGGGATCGAGCAGCACTTGATATTGCATATTGCCGCCGCCGAATCCGGAATCGTCCGCGACGCCGGGGACCGAGCGGTAGGCCGGCTCGATGGTCCAATTCTCAAAGGTCTTGAGTTCCATGGGCGATCGGTCGGGACTCTGCAGCACATAGCGGTAGATAAGGCCGGAGGGCGAGTTCAGCGGCGCAAGCGACGGCGAAACGCCATTGGGCAGCCCCAGGCCCTGCAGATTGTTGGTCGCCTGCTGACGGGCGAAATAATTGTCCGCCGTGTTATCGAAGGTGAGCGTGACCTCGGACAGGCCGTAAAGCGAGATGGAGCGCACCGCGGTCATGCGAGGAATGCCGTTCATTGCCCGTTCGACCGGCACGGTGATCAGCCGTTCCACTTCTTCGGCGGCATGGCCAGGCCATTGGCTGGTGATCTGGACCAGCGGCGGCGACAAGTCGGGATAGGCATCCACCGGCAACCGGCTCAGGGCGCGGATGCCCGCTGCCACCAGGATCAGGGTGAGCAGCGCCACCAGCAGCTTCTGCTCCAGCGAGGCGACGACGACGCGATTCATCACCGAGCTTTTCGGCTGGGGATGCGACAGGTGTTCCGGATGATCGCTCATTGTTGCTGCATGAATTGCAGGAAGAGCGCGCCGTCGGTCACCACCTGCTGGCCGGGGTTGAGGCCGCTGGAAATCGCATACTGGTCGCCGCTGCGATAGCCCAGGGTGACATGGGCGCGGGCGAAGCTTTTGTCGGCTTGCTCGACATAGACATAAGGCAGGTTCTGATCATCGCGCATGATAGCGGAGACGGGAATGAGAATTCCCGGCGTCTGCTGGCGCTCCAGGATGCGGACCTGGACATACATCTGGCGCTTCAAGAAATCGCCGGGATTGTTGACCACGATACGCACGGCGATGGAGCGGGTATTGGGGTCCA
Organism: Rhizomicrobium sp.; assembly: GCA_035568995.1. Lineage (GTDB taxonomy): Bacteria > Pseudomonadota > Alphaproteobacteria > Micropepsales > Micropepsaceae > Rhizomicrobium. The sequence goes on from DATMNL010000008.1 coordinate 2,700, forward strand.
CCTCGGCGGCGATATTGTCCACCGTGCCGCTGAGATTGCGCCCTGCGCCGGTCACCTCGGCGGTATCGCCCACATGCACCGCGCCCAGATCGGTATCGAAGATATGCGCCATCACCCAGACCTTGGAGAGGTCGGCGACGGTGAAGACCGGCGTGGTGCTGGCCTGCAGGAGCTGGCCGGGCTGGATCAGCTTTTCCACCACCGTGCCGGCGATGGGCGAACGGATAGTGCCTTCGATCGCGGCGGTGGCCTTGCCGGCCTCCGTGTCCCGGATCAGCGTAGGATCGACGCCCAGGGATTGCAGCGCCTGCAGTCCGGCATCGCGGTCGGATTCGGCGCTGGCGGCGTCGGTCTCGGCCTGTTGGGCTTCCTTGGCGGAAACGCCCTGATGCGCCAGCAGGTCCTTGTCCAGGTCGGCCAGCCTGCGGGCATTCTGGGCGGTGACCAGCGTCTTGCGATAGGTCGAGACGGCGCTGGCATAATCAGGCGAGACCACGGCCGCCAGGGCATCGCCTTTCCTCACCTGCGCGCCGGGCTGGACATAGAGCTTGGAGACGGTTCCGGAAAAGGGCGCCATCATGGCGGTGGCCTGGTCATTGTCGAAATCCACCACCCCGGTGGTGTCCACATTCTTGCGGAACTGGCCCGAGGTTACGGTGGAAAGCTTGATGTTGCGGCGCTGCTCGGCGGTGAGCGTGACATTGCTGCCGCCGGGATTGGCGTTGGTCTCCGATTTGCCGCACGCCGTCAGCAGGCACAGCGACGCCAGCAGGGCCAGCATCAGTGGTTTATTTCGCATTCGCTTCTCCAATATCGGTGCGGTGCCACCAGCCGCCGCCCAGCGCCTGGAACAGCGCGGCGGTGTCGGCATAGCGGCTGGCCTGTGCCTGCAGGAGCGCGATATGCGCTTGGCTGTAAGCCTGCTCGGCGGTCAAAAGGGCCAGAGTGTTGCTATAGCCATCCTTCAATTGATACTGCGTGATGTCGAAAGTGGATTTGGCGGCGGCATCGGAATCGGCGGCGGCTTTCAATCCTTCCGCGTCCTGCTGCAACGCCGTCAGGCTGTCGGCCACATTCTGGAATGCCGTCAGCACGGTGCTGCGATATTGCGCGGCCGCCTGGTCGTAATTGGCCCGCGCCGCCTGTTCGGTGTGATAGAGCGTGCCGCCATCGAACAGGGTGCCGGCGACCGTGGCGCCTGCATTCCAGAAACCGGTGCCGTCCTTGAAAAGCTGGTTGATCACCAGGGCGCTGCTGCCCACCTGGCCGCTGAGGGTGAGATTGGGCAGCATGTTGGCGATGGCGACGCCGATCAGGGCGCTGGCGCTCTGTAGATTGGCATCCGCCTGCAGGACATCGGGGCGCTGGGCCACCAGCGCGGAGGGCAGGCTGACCGGAATTTCCTCCGGCAACTTCAGCGTAGTTAAGTCGAGCCTTTCCGGTGGCTGGTCGCTGGGGAAACGGCCTACCAGCACCGCAAGCTGGTCTTTCAGCTGCGCATCCTGCTTGATCAGCGGCGGCAGGGTCGCGGCGGCGGCGGCGGTCGCCGCTTTCTGTGTCGCGTAATCCAGGCCGCTGGCATAGCCCTTGTCGAGTTGATACTTCAAAATGTCGAGCGACTTGGTCATCGCCGCCACCATCTCGTTGGTGGCCTCTATCTGCTGGCGGGTGGAAGCCTCCTGCACCGCGGTCACCACCACATTGTTCACCAGGGTGTTGTAGGTCGCCATCATCTGGTAGCGCGCCGCCCTGGCCTGCGCGTCCAGCGATTCCACGGTCCGGCGCTGCAGCCCGAAGACATCGGGCATGTAAGAGATGTTCAGTTGCGGCGTGTACAGATCATACTGGAAGGCGTTGTTGCTGGGCACTGGCGCCAGTGTGGCGGCCGGCTGCTGGAAATGGGTGGCATTGGCGTTGAGGCCGACATTGGGAAAGAAGGCCCCGCTCCCGGCTAGCGCGGTTTGATGCGCAGAGCGCAGCGCCGCCGCCGCGGCTTTCAGGTCGGAATTGTTCTTGAGCGCCTGGGCGATCAGGGAATCGAGCGCCGGGGAATGAAACAGGCTCCACCAGTCGCCGGCGATATCGCCGCCTTTGGCGAAGCGCTGGGCCTCGCCACCTGTAATGTCTGGCGTGGTAGCGGTGACAGCGGACAACGGCGTGGGGGTGTAGTCGCTGACCTCGGGCGCGGCCGGCTTTTTAAAGTCCGGACCCACGGCGCAGCCGGCCAGCAAAAGCGCCGGCGCGGCAAACGCCACGGCCCTAAGAATGCGCATTTTTGCTCATAAGCATCAAGAAACTCCATGGACGGATGCGGACCGTCCGCGTTGGACGCGGACAGGCCTGAAGGCGCGCCATCAGGTGACGGCGCGGCAATTCCGGTCAGGAGCGGGGAGGGGCGCGGCTTTGCCAGTTATGCGTGGCGGCGTTGGCGCTGGCGCCAACCGCCAGGTGCGGCGCCGACATTTCTATCCATTGTTCGGACAGAAACAGCAGCGGCGCCACCGGCATGAAGAAGGTGCCGGCATGGGCGACAGCCTGGCAGAAGGGACATTCCACCGGCGTGTTGCCCAAAGGCGATTTGTTGTGATGCGGAACCTTGGCGATGGTGCTGCTGGCGGCTGCGGAATCATGGATGTGAGTCTGCGCCACATAGGATTGGAAAGTGAAAGCAAGCGCGACCAGGGCGGCGATCAAGCGCCAACCTGTAACCCCCTGTTTTCTAATTGCGGCAGTCGCCATGGCGTCCGCTATTTGGTTGTGCGGCGGCGACAATAATGCATATCGGCGGCAGACGCTACCCCATAGCGGCGCTTGCGACGCCAAGCACGGAAAGGTGCGAAGGCTGGACTGGAGGGGGTTAACGAACAGCCTTCAATCGTTATCGCAGGTGACAAGCTTGCCCGGATCGGTCCCGGCGGGGGTGATCAGTTCGGGGTTGGCCAGCATGATTGTCGCCTTGCCGCGATCCATATGAACCACGCCGGTAACATCCACCGTCTGGCCGTCCATGCTGCTCAAATCCGGGAAGGCGCCGACGCTGGGGACATAGACCATGAACAGCGCGTTATCGTCCGACTCGCCCAAAGCGATATCCACCCCGAAGCGGCTGGAATCCGCAGATATGGACGCGCGGCCTTCCACCGTCATGCAGGCGCCGACATTTTGCATCGCCTGGGATGGCACGATGGGCGGCGGATTGGCGGCGGTGACAGGGCTGGTGATAATTGCGAATGCGGCGGCGATGACAAATGCTCTCATGGCGGCATGTCTCCTTGGCCGGACAACAGCATAGCACATCGGTGCTGGTTTCGTGCCGGGGAACTTTGTGGCGTCAGGCGGTGAGCTTCTTCACCGCCGCGCTTAAGGGCCGCTCCGCCCTGTCATAGCCGTCCCACGGCTTGCTTTTTGCGATCAGGCCGGGGGCGCTGCGAACCGTAAAAGTGCGCGGATCGAGACCCTTTTTCACCTGCGCCCAGGCCAGCGGCATCGAAACCGTGGCGCCATCGCGCGCGCGGGGTGACAGCGGCGCCACGGCCGTCGCCATGCGGTCGTTGCGCAGATAGTCCAGGAAGATTTTCCCCCGCCGCTTCTCCTTGGACATGTTGACCAGATATTTGCCCGGACTGTCGGCCGCCATGCGAGCGCAGATTTCCCGCGCGATGGCTTTTGCCTCTTTCCAGCCAAGCCCGTTCGCCTTGAATGGCGTGACGACGTGCAATCCCTTGCCGCCGGTGGTCTTGGCGAACGGCGCCAGACCCAATTCTTCCAGCCGCTCTTTCAATTCCCTGACCGCGGCCACGCAATCGTCGAAATCCAGTCCCGGCGAGGGATCGAGGTCGAACACAAAACGGCCCGGCACATCGGGTTTGCCGGGCGCGCAGTTCCAGGGATGCAATTCCAGTCCGCCTAACTGCGCCACCGCCGCCAGCGCTTGCACCCGGTCGATCTCAAGATAGGATTTACGGTCGCCCGAGACCCGCACTTCGTTCAACAGGCTGTATTGCCCCGCCATGGCATGGCGCTGGAAGAAACGCTGACCGCCAATGCCATCGGGCGCGCGCACGATGGAACAGGGCCGCCCTTTGATGTGCGGCATCATCCATTCGCCGATTGCCTCGTAATATTCCGCCAGTTCCAGCTTGGTCACCGGTTTGCCTTTATTATTGGAAGAAGCGGGCCCCGCATCCGGCCATAGCGGCTTGTCGGGATGGGAGATGGCGATATTCATCACCACCGCTGGCGCGTTCGGCCGGCGCGTTTCCTTTGGTTCTGTGAGTTTTGTGTCCTTCTTCGGCATCTCGGCTTTCACCTCGTCCGCTGACTTGTCGGCGCGCAGGCCTTTGAAGGCAGCCCGGCTGGCGCACGGAATGCTTTGCGAGCTAGTTTCCTCGCTCCCAGGCAATCGCCAATTCCTTTTCCAGTCCCAGTTGCCGCGCCACCTCGATCAGCGCGGCCACATGCGTTGCGTTGGTCTTGCCGATGATGTCCGCCTGGCCGGCGGCCATTTTCCGGATCGACTCGGCGATCACCGGCAGGGGCGAGCGCCAGGGTATCGCCGCAGTCACGCCGAACTCGGAGGTGACGGGCACCACGCCATGCCACCACAGCGGCGGGATGTAGAGCGCATCGCCTTCCTCGACCGTCGCGTGATGCCAGTCCAGCTCCGCACCCTCGAAGCCCGCGAACTTCGAGGCATCCTCGTAATAGTCTTCCTTGAAGAAGATGTTGCGTACGGCAAGCCGGTGCGGATTTTCCAGCCTCAGCAGCCCAACCTTCTTGGCGCCGATCACCTGGCACATCAGGGTTTCGTCGAACGGATGATAATGCCAGGTGGTGCCGGCATCGCGGTAAAGGAAATAACGCACAAACGGATAGAAGAAAGCCGGCTGGACTTTTCCCAGAAAGGGCATGGCGCCGATATCCGCCAGCCATTCCACCGGCGTCGCGGTGCCGACAAAACCGATCCTGGTATCAGGCGCTTGAAGCCGGTCCAGCGCCTCCCCCAGACCGACCAGGGTCTCGCCTTCGACCTGGCGCAGCAGCGAGGAATAATTTTCATGCGGATAGTAATAGACCTGGTGATGGCCGGAACGGCTTTTCAGATATTCCTTGTCGCGCCACTTTTGACTGGCGGGCCAGTTGCACGCCATGCTCTTGATCACACAGGGTTGGCTCTTCAGCACAAAATCGTTGAAGAACATCTCCTGGGTCAGGTCCTCCACGCGCCGCTCGGGGATCGAAGCAGCCTGCTTCATGCAGGGAACATGACGGAAGGTGGGTGAGAGCATGCCGCTTTTTGCGGCTTTTGAGAGAGGAATTCAACGGCTTTTTGCCCTCGCGCGCCGCGCTTGATATGAGGGCGTATGACCATCCCGAACGCACAAGCGCTGTTGGTGGCGGGCAAGCCGAACGAGGCGCTCAGCGCCTTCGACCAGCTTCTGGCTGCCAGGCCAGGGGAAACCCAGGCGCTGTTCGGCCGCGCCACCGCCCTCAAGATGTTGGGCCGGCTCTCCGAGGCACGCGCCGGATACGACACGGTGCTGGCCCGGATGCCGACGGCGCCAGGCGCTCTTTATAATCGCGGCGAAGTGCTGAATGCGCTGGGCCTGCACGAGGACGCGCTGGCCGATTTCGATCGCGCCCTGGCGATCAAGCCCGATTTTGCCAATGCCGTGCTGGGCAGGGGCATTGCCTTGCAGCGGTTGTACAGGACCGGCGAGGCCCTTGCCTGTTTTGAACGCACGCTGCATCTGTGGCCGGATTGCGTGGACGCCTTCTTTTTTCGCGGGTTGGCGCTTGCCGAGATTGGTTATCCTGAAGAAGCCATTGAAAATTATTCAAAGGCCATCGCGCTTCATCCCGGAAATTTCGCCGCCATCAACAATCGCAGTGTCTCGCTGATCGGCCTGCGCCGTTTTGCCGAAGCCGCGAAGGGTTACGAAATACTGGACAAGATGGATCCGGGCAACGCGGCGGCGCTGACCGGGCTGGCGGGTGCGGCACTGCATGCCTGCGACTGGTCCCGGCGGGATGAATTCGCGGATAAAATCGCCGCCGTCATCGCTGCGGGGAAGTCCGGCATTCAGCCGGGCACCGCCCTTGGCTATATCGACGATCCCGCGCTGCTGCTGGCTTGCGCGAAAAGCCTCGTGGCAGGCCTGCCTGCGGGGCCTGGGCCGCTCTGGAAGCACCAGCCCTTCTCCGGCAAGAAAATAAAACTGGCATATAGCTCGGCGAATTTCTGCTCCCACGCCATGCCGCGATTGATGGCCGGCGTGTTCGAGCGGCATGACCGTTCGCGTTTCGAAGTCATCGCGATTTCCTTCGGAGTGGATGACGGCAGCCCGATTCGGGCGCGGCTCACGCGCGCGTTTGACCAGTTCCATGATGTGCGGTTTTCCAGCGCGCGGCAGATCGCCGAGCTGATGGTGAGGCTGGAAGTGGATATCGCCGTGGACCTGATGGGCTTCACCGAACAATCACGGCTGGGAATTTTCGCCCTCAGGCCTGCCCCGGTGCAGGCCAATTATATCGGGTATCCCGGCACGCTGGGGGCGGATTTTTACGACGCCATCATCGCCGACGCGATTGTTGCGCCGTTGGAGCAGCAACCTTATTTCAGCGAAACCATCGTGCCGTTGGTCGACACCTACTGGCCGACCGACGACCGGCGCGCAGAAGCCGGACCGCCGCCTGGCCGCGCGGATGCCGGCTTGCCGGGGCAGGGATTTGTCTTCTGCTGCTTCAACAACAACTGGAAAATCACCCCGCCGCTTTTCGACATCTGGATGCGGCTCCTGAAAGCCGTGCCGGATTCGGTGCTCTGGCTTTTGCAGGACAGCGCCGAAGCGGCGGACAATCTCGGGCGTGAAGCGCGCGCCCGCGGCGTGGCGGCGGAACGGCTGGTGTTCGCGCCGCGCGTATCGCCGGAAGACCATCTTGCCCGCCATCGTCTTGCCGGCCTGTTTCTCGATACCCTGCCTTACAACGCCCACACCACGGCCAGCGATGCGCTTTGGGTGGGCGTGCCGCTGGTGACTTGCAAGGGCGCCTGTTTTCATGGCCGGGTCGCGGCCAGCATATTGAGCGCCATCGGCCTTCCCGAACTCATCGCCGAAAATCTGGACGATTATGAAAGCCTGGCCCTGGCGCTCGCCACCGATGCGCCGCGTCTGGCCGCCCTGAAACGCAAGCTGGAAGAAAATCGCAAAACCACGCCGCTGTTCGATACTGCCCGTTTCACCCGCGCCATGGAAGCGGGGTACGAAAAAATGCGGAGCGCGTTTCTTACGTGAGAGACTCCGGTTTGGGACCACCGGTGGCCCAGTCCAGCAGCTCGGCGGTATGGACCATCCGCGCCCCGCCTGACGCCAGATGCTGGATGCAGCCGATATTTCCCGCCGCCACGATAGGCGCGCCGGTGGCTGCGATATTGGCCAGCTTGCGGTCGCGCAACTTGCCCGCCAGCTCGGGCTGCAGCATGGAATAGGTCCCGGCCGAACCGCAGCAGATATGGCCTTCACCGATTTCCCGTACGTCGAATCCCATGCGGGCAAGAAGCTCGCGCGGCGGACTGTTGATTTTCTGTCCATGCTGCAGCGAGCAGGCCGAATGATAGGCCACTGCATGGCCGGCCGCGATCACCGGCGCCTTCAGCTCCAGGCCCGTCAGCACTTCGGTCACGTCTTTGGCCAGGGCGGAAATACGCGCCGCCCGTGCTGCCCAGTCCGGCTGGCTGCGCAGCATGAAGCCGTATTCCTTCACCACCGTGCCGCAGCCCGAGGCCGAGACTATAATCGCGTCAAGCCCTTCGATCTTTTCCCAGGCGGCGATATTGGCCTTGGCCCGCGCCCTGGCCTGATCTTCGTCGCCCATATGCTGCGCCATCGCCCCGCAACAGGCCTGGCCTGCGGCAATCACCACTTCCACGCCATGGCGGGTGAGAAGCCGCACCACCGCTTCGTCGATGCCGGGCGCCAGCACCGGCTGGACGCAGCCCGACAACAGCGCCATGCGCGCGCGCCTTGAACCATCGGCGGGGAATACGCCCGGACTTGCCGTCGGACCGGCGGGAGGCAGGCTGGCCGGCGCCTGACGGACCATCGCCTTCAGCCGCGGCGGCAACAGCGCCGTGAAGGGTTTTGCGAACAAACCCGCGACCAGCGACAAGCGGAACAACCCGCGATTGGACAGTACCTTCACCAGCGCCGCGCGCAGCAACCGTTCGGGCCAGGGCCGCGCCTTGTGTTCTTCTATGTAAGAGCGGGCGTGATCCAGCAGATGCATGTAGTTCACGCCCGCGCCGCAGGTGGTCATGCAGGACATGCAGGAAAGGCAGCGATCCAGATGCTTGATGGTATTGGGTGGAGGCGTCAGGCCCTTTTCCAGCATCTCCTTGATCAGATAGATGCGGCCGCGGGGCGAATCCAGTTCGTCGCCCAGGATCAGATAGGTCGGGCAGGTGGCGGTGCAGAAACCGCAATGCACGCAGGCGCGCAGCTGGACATTGGCGTCGGCGGTTCCCGGATCGGCGAGCTGGAGAGGACTGAAATTCGTCTGCATGACGACCGGCCTTAACATAGAGTAAGCCAGCCCGGCAATTCGCCGTTTTTCCGCCTTGGGCGTTACGCTTCAGGTTTCATTCACCGGAGCAATTCCTGATGGCATCCAAGAAATGGATCGCCGCCAACGCGGCGTCATGACGGCGCCTGCACGCCCCGGTCAGGCACCTGCCAGCGATAGATCTTGAGCGCCAGCCAGCTTTTGGGCTCAAAACACAGGGCGTCGGTATCGGTGGCGCTGGGCGACCCCTGGATCACCGCCGGCAGATCGCATACCACGGTCGGGCCGTCGGGATTGGCATACCCGACGAAGCGATAGCCGGCCTGGTCCATACAAGCCTGGATGGACTTGAAGGGCTGGCCCGTGCCAGTGCGGGTGGCGCCCGCCTTGCAGGACGCCAGTTGTTTCTTCTGGTCGGAATAACATCCCGCCAGCAAAATCGGCAGGGCGAGCACAAGAAAGAGCTGGCTCCGGCTCATGGGTCGCCTCCATTTCCGCTGGGCAAAACCTATCAGAAATGGGCCTGCCGGCGAAGGGTTGCGTCACAAATCTTTATATTTTTGAAAAGCATTTGCGCTTGGCCGGGGGCGCTTTGCATGGCTGGATAGGCCGATGGAAAAGCGCGTCCTTCAGGGCTTTATTTTCGACCATGACCGTGGCCGGCTGCATCTGACCCCCGAAGCGTTGGAGGCCGCCTATGAATATCTGCGCGCCACGCTGCCCTTCCGCCGGATGAATCTTCCGCATGCGGACAATATGGTGTTCCGGGTGATGGGCGCGCGCGACCGCTTCGGCCATTTCAAGGGCCGCATCAAGGACGATGCCGATATGAACGAAATCGGGGTTTCGCAGCGCGCCGTCCATTCCACCGATATCCTGATGGCGACCATGGCGCATGAAATGATTCATCTCTACCAGCACGAAAAGGGCGGCTGCACCCGTGGCGTCCATAACGCCCAGTTCCGGCGTATCGCGGCGCGGGTCTGCCGTATCCACGGCTTCGACGCGGAGAGTTTTTGATCGGGATCGGAACGATGTGCCGTGACTGATATGGGACCGCGCCGGGCGACAGGCGCGGTCTTTGTTTGGGGGTATGCAATCAATGCCAGACCGCCTAAGGTTAGGCTGGATCAGCGATATCGGGAGTTTGAAATGGCCGCGCGTGGAATGAATGCCAGGAAAAAGGAAAAAAGACGCCGTCACGCCAAATCGCGCAAGGCGGCAACAGTCGCCGCCGCCGAGACGGCGGCGCAGGACCGCACTCAGGCTCCCCGCCGTCCGACCGGCACGGCTCGTTAAATCGGGCTTGTTCGCTTTCGTTTCACCGGCCTTGAAGCGGGTGTTCAGGGCAGACGCCAGGGTCTATGGGATCAACCAGATACCCGCATAACCGCGCGGCTTCTGGAGCCGCGGTTCCGGCATATCCCGGTCAGACGCCCGGCTTTGAGGTGCGTCCCCGATCATTGATGACTGCCGTAATCCTGTTCCAGGCATAATAACCCTCGATATTGCCCCTGTTCAGCATTCCGTCTGCCTTTAGGTTGGCAGCGGTCATGGCGCCGCTGCCGTGAAGCTTCATCATCCGGTCGGCAGCTTCCAGAATGGCGACTTCTTCCATGCGGGGAGGGTAGGCCTTATGTATTAACTAGGCGTTGTCCTATTTCTTCATATCGGCACTGCTCGACGCCGGCATATCACGCTTTGGCCAGTCAGATGCGGGGCGCCAACCGCCATGCCCATCTTGCCGCCCGGTGGCAGCCTGTGAGATGGATGGCGCGATGCAGAAGTCACACCGGCATGTGCTGGATTCGCTGGCGGCCAAGGGACGGCTGCGCCGCCTGACCGGCCGGCGCGGCCTCGACTTTACATCCAATGATTATCTGGGACTGGCGGAAAGCGCGGGCCTCAAACAGGCGGTCGCCGAAGCGCTGGCGCGGGGCGTGCCGGTGGGCGCCGGGGGATCGCGCCTGCTCAGGGGCAATCACCCGGAACATGAAATGCTGGAAGAGGAAGCCGCGGCCTTCTTCGGCGTCGAAGCCGCGCTTTATTTTCCTACCGGCTTTGCCGCCAACGCCGCCATCATCGCCACCCTGCCTCGGCCGGGCGACCTGATCGTTTATGACGCGCTGATTCATGCCTCATTGCGCAGCAGTCTTGATCCTGCCCGGCACAATGCGCTGGCAACGCCGCACAATGATGTTGCCGCCATCGAAGACGCGATCAAAAAGTGGCGGGCCGGTGACGGGACCGGCCGGGTCTGGATCGTGGTTGAAACGCTTTACAGCATGGATGGCGACCGCGCCCCGCTGGCCGACCTGATCGCGCTGGCGCAGCGGCATGACGCCATGCTGATCCTGGACGAGGCGCATGCCACGGGAGTCTATGGGCCGCAGGGTCGGGGGCTCGCAGCGGACTTTGAAGGCGCCCCCAACATCATTTCGCTCCATACCTGCGGCAAGGCCCTAGGCGTGATGGGGGCGCTGGTCTGCATGCCCCGGCTGTTGGCCGATTTCATGATCAATCGCGGCCGCTCTTTCATTTATTCCACCGCGCCATCGCCCCTGATGGCGGCGGCCACCCGCGCCGCGCTGAAAATCGCGGCCGGCGCGGATGCCGAGCGGGCAGAATTGCAGGCCCTGGTGCGCCATGCCGGCGGCTTGATGAAAGACCGTCTGGGCCACGCCGCCAGCGGATCGCAGATACAGCCGATCATTGTGGGCGCGGACAAGAGCGCCGTGCAGCTGGCGGCGGCAATGCAGGCGCGCGGCTACGACATCCGCGCCATCAGGCCGCCCACCGTGCCGGAAGGCACCGCCCGGCTGCGCATCGCGCTCACCCTCAACACCGATGCCAAAATCCTGGATCGCCTGTTCGCCGATCTCGCCGCCGAAATGGAAAAGGCGTGAGGCGCCCCATCTTCAAAAAATATGTTGTAGCCGGCACCGATACGGGATTGGGCAAGACCGTGTTCGCCGCGGCGCTGACCGGCGCGCTCGATGGCGTTTACTGGAAGCCGGTACAGGCCGGGTTGAAGAATGAAACCGATAGCGAAGTCGTGGCGCGGCTGTCCGGCAGGCCGGTGCTGCCGGAAGCCTATCGTTTTGCGCTCCCCGCCTCGCCGCACAAAGCGGCGGCGGCTGAATCCCGCTCGATCGATCCCGCCAAACTGATACTGCCCGAGTCCGATGCGCCCCTGATCGTGGAAGGGGCGGGCGGCCTGCTGGTGCCATTGGCCGAAGATACGCTCTTTATCGATGTCTTCGCCCGCTGGAACGCGCCCCTGATCCTCTGCGCCCGCACCGGCCTGGGGACCATCAACCACAGTTTGCTGTCGGTGGAGGCCATTCGCGCCCGTGGTATTTTTCTTCTCGGCATCGCCTTTATCGGCGAGGCCAACCGAGACAGCCAACGCATCATCGCCAAGTTCAGCGGCGCGAAAATATTGGGGCGGCTGGGGCCAGTCGCGCCGCTGGACAGCGAAAATCTCGCCCGTGCCTTCGCCGATGGCTTCGATGTGAAAGATTTCACATGAGTTCTCCCGTCTGGCATCCCTTCACCCAGCATGCGCTGACGCCCGACATGAAGCTGGTCGCCACGGGCGAGGGCGCCTGGCTCACCACGGCGGACGGGGTGCGCATTCTTGACGCCATCTCCTCCTGGTGGGTGATTACCCATGGCCATTGCCATCCCCGGATCGTCGCCGCCATCAAGGAACAGGCGGGCAAGCTCGATCAGGTGATTTTCGCCGGTTACACACATCAGCCGGCGGAGGATGTGGCACGCGGCCTGATCGGCATCACGCCGAACGGTCTTTCCCATGTCTTCTTTTCCGACAGCGGCTCAACCGCGGTCGAGGTCGCGCTCAAGATGGCGCTGGGTTTCTGGCGGGGCAGGGGCAAGCCGCGTCATCGCATTATCGCGCTGGAGCACGCTTATCACGGCGACACCATCGGCGCGATGGCGGCGGGCGCGCGTGGGATATTCAACGCCGGTTATGAATCCCTGCTGTTCGAGGTGGACCGGCTGCCGTTCCCGAGCGACGGCGGCAAAGAGACCCTGGCCGGGCTGGAAAGATTGGCGCCCGATGCCGCGGCCCTGATTGCCGAGCCGCTGCTGCTGGGCGCCGGCGGCATGCTCACCTATGCGCCGGAAATCCTCGCCGCCATGAAACGGACCTGCGAAAAGCACGGCACGCTCTTTATCGCCGACGAAGTGCTGACCGGCTTTGGCCGCACCGGCACAGTATTCGCCTGTGAGCAGGCCGGCATCGCTCCCGACCTTCTCTGTCTTGCCAAGGGTCTTTCCGGCGGGGCGCTGCCCTTGGCGGCAACCCTGGCGACGGAAGAGATATTCGCCGCGCATTATTCGACCGACCGCGCTCGCACATTTTTCCATTCCAGTTCCTTCACCGCAAATCCCATCGCCTGCGCCGCCGCAGCTGCCAATCTGGAAATCTGGAAATCCGAACCGGTGCGCCAGCGCGTCGCCGCCTTGGCCGGGATGCAGGAAGAACGGCTCGGCGCCTTCCAGAAAGATTCCCGCTTTTCGGCCCTGCGCCGTATCGGCACCGTCACCGCGCTTGATCTCAAGGTGTCCGACCCCGGTTATCTTTCCGCGGGGCGTGGGGCTGGCCTGGGGCCCGAACTGGCGCGATTTTTCCAGGCGAGAGGCCTCTTGCTGCGTCCGCTGGGCAATACGATCTACGTCATGCCGCCCTATTGCGTGACGGCGCCGGAACTCGATCTGGTGTATGATGCCATCCGCGATGCCGCGGGGAAATTTGTGTAACCTCTACGGAGCTGCCGCGAAGTGACAGACATGGAGGAAAGACAGATGAAACACGCCCCTTTTTATGCCGCCGCCGCGCTTGGGTTTTTCATGTCTGGCGCCTCGGCCGATGATCTGGACAGGAAGATTCCCGCCGCCGCCCTCGACCCGGCGAACAGCGCCGCCAGTGAAACCGCCGTCTTGGCGGGCGGCTGCTTCTGGGGCCAGCAGGGCGTGTTCGAGCATGTGAAGGGCGTTACCAGAGTAGTTGCCGGCTATTCCGGCGGCGCCAGGGAGACCGCCACCTATCCCCAGGTCACCACAGAAACCACCGGCCATGCCGAATCGGTCCAGATCACCTTCGACCCCAAACAGATTTCCTTCGGCAAAATATTGCAGAT
>DATMNL010000009.1:0-25432 GCA_035568995.1 Rhizomicrobium sp.
CCACCTCCGGCTCCATCCAGAACAATGGCGGCGTCATCGCCACCAACACCACCACCTACGATCTGTTGGGACGCGCCTTCCGCCTGGGCGTTCGGTTCAACTACTAGAAACGTTTCGGCATCAAGGAAAAAGCCCGGCAGCAATGCCGGGCTTTTTCTTGTCCACTTGCTGGATTTGACACATAAAATCGCTTTTTGTTGAAAACGGGGTCATGCCGCATGGTCAAACCGCTTCCCGATCCATCGACCCGCAGCCCTTTTGTGGTGTGGGAAGGGGCCTTCGATACCGAGATGCTGAAGGTCTTCGCGCAATATGCCGACGAGTTGCCGCATAAAAATGGCACGGTCGACGTCGGCAATGAGCAATATGACAGGAATACCAGGATCACCAGGGTCGCCTGGCTTGAGCGCAATCCCCAGACCGAGAAATTTTTCGATCGTCTTGAAGCGATCATCCTCTCATTGAACAGCGAGTTCTTCCAGTATGACCTGACCGCGCTGGTGCCGCTTCAGCACGTGGTTTACGAAGGATCCGACCAGGGCCATCTTGACTGGCATATCGATTATGCCAGGGAGAGCGATCAAAAGAGGTCGGAGTTCCGGAAATTATCGCTGAGTATTCAGCTTTCGGACCCGTCCGAGTATGAAGGCGGCGAATTGCAAGCCCGTATCCGCGGCAAGATCGATGTCGCCCCCAAAACTTTCGGAACGGTGATTGCCTTTTCATCCTTTACTTTGCATCGCGTTACACTCGTGACCGCGGGGGTCCGCAAAGCCATTGTCGTCTGGGTGCTCGGACCTGACTTCCACTGAATCTGCGCCGTTCCTCTAGCCTGCGGATTTGACTGCTCACGAAGCCATCAAACTCGTATTTTTTCACCGCCAACCATTCATATGGCACGCGAGTGTCAACTTCTCCTCCAATCCCATCTTTCGCGCCACCTCGTAAAGGGCTTGAAACGCATTTCCGTCGAACGGCACGCCGATCAGGTCTATCTCGCCCGAGGCCAATTGCTGGATGGTATTGGCGATGACATGCGAAGGCGATCGCCAGGTAACCGCCGTGGTCGCGCCAAAAGTCTGGGTGGTGGCAATGACGCCGTGCCACCACAGAGGCGGAATATAAAGGGCATCGCCCGCGTCAAGCTCCGCCGAAAACCACTCCAAACCCGCGCCGTCGAAGCCCTCGAATATGGAAGGATCGTCGTAATATTTATCATCGCGGAAAAGCCTGCGCATGGCCGGAAAGGACGGGGTATTTGCCTTCAGCAGCCCGATCTTCTTTGAGCCCATGATCTGCGACATCAAGGTTTCATCGAAGGAATGATAGTGCCAGGTCGTTCCGGCATTGCGAAAGAAAAAGAATCTGGCGGCCTCGTAGAAGAATGCAGGCTCCGCCTTGGTCAGAAATCGCAGGCCGCCAAGATCCTGCAGCAATTCGGTGGTATGCGACGCGACGACAATACCGACTTTCGTTTCCTCGGCTTGAAGATAATCCAACGCTTCCGCGAAGCTCATTCTTGCCCTGTCGGATCCCCGGCTTTGCCAATCGGCATAATACTCGCTTGGAAAGAGCCAGACGTTCCAATGTCCGGAACGTTTTTTCAGATGGTCTTTGTCGCGCCAGTTTTGTACCGCGGCCCAGTGTTGGACCGCGCCCCGGATGACGCAGGGCTTGCTGTTTGAAACATATTCACCGATGAAAACGCTCTCGCTGAGTTCCTCCGCGCGGAGCACGGGAACAGCAGACGCATGCTCCATTCCCGGCACATGTTTCAGGATCACATCAGGCATGTTTTTCTCGGAACCGGCATTCCCGATCTGGCCGGTCGGTCGGGCCATTGCCGGAAGAATAGAACCTCCGGAAACGCCTGGGAAGCACGAATGCGCCATGTTTCAGCCCGCGTCCTTTGGCGATAGCGCGTTCGTCGCTCAAATCGATCCCCCGGACCGATTTGTCCGGCTATGCCGGTCGCTCCTCACTCTTTCAGGATCACGCCAGCGCCGGCCAGGATTTCGAGCGCGGTGAAGATGTCTTTGATAACCTGCGGACTATCGATGCCATGACATAGCTCCCGGACCGTCAGGCTTTCGTGGCCCGACAATCGCTCCAGCGCCGGAATGATATGTGGCGAGACATCATATTGACCGCCGACCGCGTGAAACCTGGCCATCCTGTCCCCGGGCTGGAATTCGATGAACAGGCCGACGCGCTGCGCCAGGCGCACGCGCGTTTCCATTTTCAGCGGCGCCCCCTGCTCGGCCGGGGCAAGCGGCAGCTTCACGCGCGGCCGCGCGCGCCGGAAAGCTTTCCATTCGCGCAAAAACGCATCGGGAAGATTCTGTCCCTGCCCATCGCGCGCCATTATCTCCAGGAGGCGGGCAAAATAATCCGGGCCCGGCGCATCAATGCCGTCAATCGGCAAATCCTGCCGCAATTCAGGGTGACGCAGCAGCCTGGGCAGCCACCAGCCCAGAAAGTCCGCCCCCGTGGCCCTTTCAATGCCCACGTTCAAATGCAGGCTGGGTTCGCCCAGCGGGTGAACGACATGCCACCAGCCGCGCGGCATATAGAGCATGTCGCCGTCTTCCACGACGCCTTCCCACACCGGCTGCCCGGTCGGTCCGGGCGCCTTTTCGGCGTCGTCTTTCAGGGGATAGGGATGCGTTGGGGCATATATTTTCCAATGCTTGCGCCCGGAGAGCTGCAGGATGAAGACTTCCTGCGGATCCCAATGCAGATGGAAGGTATTTTGCGTGCCCCAGCCGGCATAAAGATTGACCTGATTGGTTGCCTGAAACACCTCCTCGAATTGCTCGGACAGGTCCTTGACCAGCGGCACGTTCCACTGAATGCCGTCTATCACCAGGGAACTGCCCTGCGAAAGACTTGCGATCAGGCGGCCGGCATTGAGCTGCCGCGCTTCCGGCGCCTTGTCCATGTGATCAATGTAATATTGCGGATCAACCCGATCGCCTTCCCGGAAAAGCTTGATCAGGGGCGGCGGATTTTGCCACTCCAGGACTTCATTCAGCTTTTCCCACGGCAGCAGAGACGTGAAGCGGCCCTTGTGCCCACGAAGGTGCACGAACTTTTTCGTCCAGAATTCCGACAGAAAACGCGCCCGCGTGAGCGGGGCGATGACATCGTCGAACCTGACGGGCGAACCACTCATGAGCGCTTTTCACTTCTCTCAATCGCCGCCGGCGGTGCTGTTCTCGTTATTGAAGGCAAAGGGCACCATGGCCAGGCGCTCTGAAACGCCGGGACCTTCCAGGAGCATCTGATGCCAGGTGCTTTGCGGGGCACTCATCACATCGCCTTCATGGGCGTGGAACTCGCCCGCATTCTCGATCCGCCCGACCACGGTGCCGGATTGGATGATCCACCACTCCATTTTGCCGCCATGCATATGACCGAAAGTGCCTTTGGGATCGAAGGCGCCGGCCAGCGCATTGGCGGCCTGGGTGGCGGGGCCGCCCTTGCCTTTGCACTTGTCCTCCGGGTCATTGGCGTTCGCAAAGCCGCCAAGCGAGCTGGCATAGAGACCGGCCTCGTCTACATGTGTGCCTATCGGCTGGCAGTTGGCGATCGCGTCAAAGAAATTCCAGTGCAGCTGGTTTGGCGCGGTATAGGTGCCGGGGTTGTGATTGAAGGCGACCTTGACCACCTGCGTGCCGGTCATGGACGGCGGTTGCGGTTCGTCCACTGGATAGACGGTGTGGGTGTCGGTGGGGTGCACTTCAACCCACAACGCGTTCTGGTTGCCCGCGATTTCCCAGGAATGGATGGTGCTGTTCAGAATATTGACAACCGAGCCGCGCGTGGCGACGACCGGCGGCTGGCCCTCGACGGTGAAATGAATCTCGCCCGTCATCACCACAAACAGGGCATTGGTATCGACATTCATGCGCCGCCCGAACTTGCTGCCCGGCGCCGCGGAATTATAGCTCGCCTGCTGCTGGGGGTTGCTGATGATCATCTGCTGCCAGTTGTTCTGGCCGGCATGCTGCGCTTTCAGGTCGGAGAGCTTCCAATAGGGGCGGTTGGGAGGCGTATAGACCCCACCCTGTGTCTTGTAGGTCCACCATTGCTGGGGCGGCGGCCGGCCTCCGGCGCCTTGCGAAAATCCCTGATGGACGGGAAAACTCGCCATCACGATGGCTGCGAATGCCAAACCGCTCTTCAAAATAAGCTTCTTCATCGGGCTCCCCAAGATTTTATTTATCGGTGCCAAAATGGCGGTCGAACGCCGCCAAGCAATCCCGAGGTTAGTCAAAGCCGCCCGGGAAGCATAGTCGCCCTGGCCCCGGCAGCCGCCTTGGCTGGTCCCTGCCGGGCGTATAAGCTCGAATTCAGGCTTCAAATAACCAAGGGGAACACCTGCTTATCGCTTTCGCCGCCGCCGCAACGGCCGCTCCGCTGGCCGCGCCGGGCGGGATAGGCCAGGGGAAAACCACCACCGCGCCAGGCCGCAGC
This sequence comes from Rhizomicrobium sp., assembly GCA_035568995.1. Classification (GTDB taxonomy): domain Bacteria; phylum Pseudomonadota; class Alphaproteobacteria; order Micropepsales; family Micropepsaceae; genus Rhizomicrobium. The sequence continues at coordinate 4,480 of DATMNL010000009.1, forward strand.
AACCCGAAATAATTCTCAGGATTTGTCATGCAAGTCGTACCCATTTTCATCAACTTCATTGCCACGGAAACCCTTCGAATCGACAACGCGCGGGTGGAAAAATACTGCTATGCCCTGAAAGCATCGAGCAGCGGCCGTGTCGTCTCGAATGGCGGGGGCTGGCAAAGCAACGATCTTCCCCTTGATACGCCCGAGCTGCAGGAGCTGTTCCAGGCGGTCACCGATAAGCTGAACGAACTTCATCGCTATTTCGGTTTCAACGATACTCTGCGCCAATCCATTGATGAAGCCTGGATCAACATCAACAAGAAGGGCAATTTCAACTATACCCACAATCATCCGGGAAAATTCTTTTCGTGCGTTTATTACGTGAAGGGCGGACAGAATAAGGGAAATATTGATTTCACAACGCCCATAGAGGGCCACGCTTATACCATTCACAACAACATGGTGACGGCGCACAATTCTTTTTCCGGCCACGCCCTGTCCGTTCCCCCGATAACGGGTGAACTTCTTATCTTTCCCTCATGGCTGAATCACGTTGTGCGTCAGAGTGAATCGGACGAGGACAGGATCAGCATTGCGGTCAACAGCCATATTGGCTGAGGCCCCGATCGGCTGTACCCAAGCCCGGATGCGAACGCTCTAGTAATAGACGGCGTCCTTGCCGTCCTTCTTTTGCGGACCAGATCCCAGCGATGCCCGCTCCATAGCGATCGCCAACTCTCGCTCCACGCCCGTTGTCCTGGCGGCCTCCATGAGGCTTTGCATCTGCGAGGAACTGGCCGAGCCCATCAGATCGATGTCGCCTGCGGCCATTTTGCGTATGATATCCGCAAACACGGGAAGCGGTGACCTCCAGGGCACCGCCACCGTCGCGCCAAAGCCATTGCCCATGGTGGTTACGCCGTGCCACCACAAGGGCGGGATATAAAGCGCGTCACCGGCTTCCACGGTTGCTGAAAACCAGCGCAAGTCCGAATTCGCCAGGGCACTCACGGCGGAAGCATTGTCATAATATTCTTCCTTGAAGAAGATTTCCTGGATGGTTTTCTGGAAAGGCGTCCTTGCGCTGAGCAGCCCGATCTTCTTGTCGCCGACGATCTGGCACATCAGGGTTTCATCAAGCGGGTGAAAATGCCACGCCGATCCGGCGTTGCGATAAAAGAAATACCGGACGGGCGGGTAAAGAAATGAGGCCTCGGCCCTGGTGAGAAATGCAAAGCGTCCAATATCGGGGCGCAACTCGGTGAAGTCTGCCTGCAATCCCAGACTGGCGACAGCGGTGTTCCCGGAATGCAGCCTGTCAATCGCTTCGGCGAAGCTCATGTCCAGTTTTCCAGCCATCATTCTCCTGAAGGTGAGGTGATTTTCATGCGGGAAATAAAGGACTTTTCGATGGCCGCTGACCCCCTTGAGATAGTCTGGGTCGCCCCATTTGCGGGTCGCCGCCCAGTGCCGGACCGCCCCCTTAATGACGCAAGGCTGACTGTTGGAAACAAATTCTCCGGTAAAAACGCTTTCGCCAAGCTCATCGGCACTGCGCACCGGTACGGGCGCGGCCTCGGTCATTCCGGGGATCTGCGTCAGGAACGTATCCGGCATTATTTTCCCTGATGGGTTTTAATTCCGATTGACGATTGCAAGCCGCCGCGCATCATTCAACACCCAAAGATATTGGACTTCCACCGGCGGGCAAGTCCTGCCCCGGATACGGTCGTATACAGGGGCAAGAATGCGAAGGGCCGGATTTTGCGGCTTTATCGCCCGGCCGGGCCTGACGGGATTGATCAAGTTGGCATCAAACAGGGGATATAATACCCTCTTTTGCATCACGCATGGGATCCTGTCCGCTTGTGCCAATTCAGACCGCTGGGAAAATCATGCCAGACGTCATCTTGAGCCATGTTCCGGGAATGAAGGCGGCGTCTTCCGTTCCCGTGTGCAATGCCAGCGAACTTTCCGAAACCGTCTTTCTTGGCGAGTTTGTCTCCACCAGCCAACCTTGCGTCATTAAGGGGGCCGTCAGGCACTGGGCTGCGACTCAAAAGTGGCGTGACCGTGACTATCTGAAAAGCCTCTGCGGCAATCGCACCATCATATATTACCCCCATGAAAATTTCGTCGCTGAAAAAAGAATGGAGGCCGGAAAAAGAAGCATGAATTTCGCGGAGGCGATGGACATTCTTCATTCCGCGGAAACAAAAGTCGCCAGTTTGGGTTTTCCGGACCCACTCACGGAATTGCTGCAGGATATCGGCGGTTTCTCCTTTCTGACCACGGCGCTGCCTCCCATATTGTACGATCCTCATGTCCGGCATTTTTTTTACAGAAACGCCGGAACGACATGGCACTATCATCCCTTTGATGAAACCCTGATGTGCCAGGTTATCGGCTCGAAGAAAATCGGTCTCGTCAGCGCAAAAACCAGATGCCAGAAAGCCCTTCACAGTGTTTTTTTTCAGGAAGACTATTATGACGATGCGTCCTTGTTGGCGCGATTCGAGCACGCGGATTTGCGCTGGTTTTCCGCTACGCTCGATGAAGGTGATGCGCTCTATATTCCGCCCCTGTGGTGGCACGGCGTAGTTCCTCTCGGTCCGTCATTTGGGGTGACCACCGCTGTGGTATGGAGATCGCCTTCGCATGTGGTCGCAGATACGATCCGTAAAATGGATGCTGGTGACATCGATCTGATCGGTTTCGTCAACTTGCCGGAGGTCCGGCGTCTGGTTGCCGCCGCGGCGGAATTGGGAATGCCGCTGGACATTCGCCGGTCGGCGCCGCTCTCCATTTCCATCCGTCCCGCGCTTCTCGGATGACACCCCGGGGAGCTTTCGCGCAATGGCGCGCCCCTGGGGACCCGGCATGACGCCGCAATTGCTGTTTCAAGAGGCGGTTTCGCTGCATCAGAAAGGCGAACTGGCGACAGCCGAGCGTCTTTATCTGCAAACCATGGCGGCGGCGCCGGAAAATTTTCCCGCGCGCTACATGTTCGCGCTCCTGCTTTACCAGCAGCGGCGCGGCGCCGAGGCGCTTGAGGCGGTTGCGGCCGCGCTGAAGCTCAATCCCCGGGATGCCGCCGCCCTTTCGCTGCGCGGCGCGCTATTGCAGGGCGTTGGCCGGGGCGAGGAAGCGTTGGAAAGTTTCGACGCCGCCCTGGCGGCGAAACCCGATGCTGCAGGCTGGTACAATCGCGGCAGGGCATTGCAGGGCCTGGGCCGGCTCGAAGAGGCGCTTGCCGGCCATGGGCGAGCGGTGGCGCTGAACCCCCGCCACGCCGACGCTTGGTTTAATTGCGGCTTGATCCTGACAGATCTGAAGCGGTCCGAAGAAGCCCTCGCGGCTCTGGACAAGGCGCTGACGCTGAATCCGGACAATGCCGAAGCATGGAAAATCCATGGCATCCTGCTGCAGGGATTGCACCGGCTGAAAGAGGCGCTGGCGAGTTTTGAAAGATGCGTGGCGATAAGTCCAGAACATGACGAAGCCTGGAAAAATCGCGGCCATGTCCTCTGCCGCATGAAGCGCATCCCGGAGGCGCTGGCAAGCTATAGCAGGGTATTGGAGATAAGCCCGGACAGTGCCGAAACGCTGTACACGCGCGGCATGGTGACATGGCTCGAGACGTATGACTACGACGCCGCGCTCAGCGATCTGGAACGCGCGGTTCGAATTGATCCCGATTGTCCCTATGCCTTGGGCGGTTTGCTGCTGGTCAAACAATATGGCGGCGACTGGCGCGATTTTGACAGTGCGGTGGTGCGAATTGATGCCGGGGTGCGCGCCGGCAAGGCTGTCACAGGCCCCTTTCTCTATCAGGCCATATCGCAGTCGCCGGCGGATTTACAGGCCTGCTCCGTCCTATATGCCCGTGACCGTTATCCCGCGCAGATTCCACTTGCCCGGCCAAAGCCGCCCAAATCGGGAAAAATACGCATTGGCTACGTCTCCGGCGATTTCCGCGAACAGGCGACCGCCTATCTGATGGCGGGGCTTTATGAGTGCATTGACAAGGCAAAATTCCAGATCATCGCCTTCGACAATGGCTGGAACGACGGCAGTCCGATTCGCAGGCGGCTGGAGGCCGCATTCGACGAATTCATCGACATCTCCGGACTTTCGGACCAGCAAGCGGCGGAAAAGATCGCGGCGCGGGATATTGGCATACTGGTCAGTCTCAATGGTTATTTCGGCGACCACCGCATGGGCGTGTTTGCGCGCCGTCCGGCACCGATCCAGGTGAATTACCTGGGCGTTCCCGCAACGCTGGGTGCCTCCTACATGGATTACATCATCGCCGACCGGATCGTGATTCCGGACGAGGAACGGCAATTCTATACCGAGCAGGTGGTCATCTTGCCGGATGCCTATCAGGCAAATGATTCCCGGCGCGCCATTGCGGAGATTGTTCCCACCCGGGCGGAATGCGGCCTGCCGGAGTGTGGCATCGTCTTCTGCAATTTCAACGCCAGCTACAAGCTCACACCGCCCGCCTTCGCGGCCTGGATGCGGATTTTGAAACAGGTGCCGGATAGCGTGCTCTGGCTGCTCAAGGGCAACCCGCGCTTTGCGGACAATCTGCGGCGCGAGGCCGAGGCGCAGGGCGTGGCGGCCACACGCATCGTCTTCGCCCCCGTCATTGGGCTGGCGGCGCATCTGTCGCGACTGACGCTGGCGGATTTGTTTCTGGATTGTCTGCCCTGCAACGCCCACACCACCGCCAGCGACGCATTATGGGCTGGCGTGCCGCTGGTGACCTGCCGCGGCACCGCCTTTCCCGGCCGCGTCGCCGCCAGCCTCTTGCATGCGGTGGGCATGCCAGAGCTGGTGACCGAGAGTCTACCGGACTATGAAAAGTTGGCCGTGGGTTTGGCCAGCCATCCGGCACAACTGCAACGCCTGCGGCAAAAACTGGCTGGCAATCGTTTCACCATGCCCTTGTTCGACACCGGCCGCTTTACCCGCAACATCGAAATCGCGTTCGGCAAAATGTGGGAAACTTGGCGGCGGGGCGAACCTCCGAGCGGCTTTGGTGTGTGATGCGAATCCCAGGCGCGATCGCTAAGGAAGCGGCCCGTTTCGCGGCGTGAAGGGCAGGGTTTTCACGGCAAAAAAATGTTGTACATCTGCATCAGTCGAAGGTGGTAAAATTTCACAGCTTCAGCTGGAAAACCAAGCAAAGCGCGATATTTTTTGCCTTTCGCGATTTATTATAACAAATATTACAGATTTGTAATAATACCTATATTTACATCCAAAAAACGGCGGCATCCCCTGCATGACAATTAAAGCGTCGTAACAAAACGCCGGCGCGCGTAACAAAGGTTCGACAGGGGGAATGCATGGATAATCTGCTGCGGAAGCTGATGCTTGGTGGCTCGACCACGGCTTTGGTCGCGGCCATGTCGCTGACGGGCGCAAACGCGCAAGGCGGCGGCGAAGGCGACATCGAGCAGGTCGTGGTTTCGGCCTCGCGCATCACCATCGCGGGTTACCAGCAGCCGACGCCGGTGACGGTGGTCGGCGCCGCCCAGCTTGAGAAGAATGCTTTCTCCAACATCGCCGATGCGGTGCGCGAACTTCCCGCCGTAACGACGCCGCCATCGTCCGTCGGCGTCAACAATGGCGGCGCCATCAGCGGCACCGAGGGCGCCGAACTCCTCACTCTGCGCAATCTCGGCCAGACCCGAACCCTGATCCTGTTCGACAGCCAGCGCATCGTGCAGTCCAACATCACCGGCGGCGTCGACATCAACACCATCCCGTCTTCGGTCATTTCACGCGTGGATGTGGTGACCGGCGGCGCCTCGGCCGCCTGGGGATCGGACGCGGTGGCCGGCGTGGTCAATTTCGTTCTCAACAAGAATTATGACGGCTTCAAGGGCGATATCGAACTCGGCGACACCTACGACAACAAATATCGCAACTACAAAGTTGATGCCACCTGGGGCGGCGACATTGACGGCGGCCGCGGCCATCTCGTCCTCGCCGCCAATTATGCCGGCAATCCCGACCTCGTCACCGAGGATAGCAAGAACTGGTACCGGGATTCCTATTGGGTCTCGAACCCGGCCTTCGCGGCGGGCAATGGCCAGCCTCAGTTGATCATCGCCAACGATGTGGGCCTCGCCACGGCCAACCAGGGCGGTCTGATCACCTCCAGTCCCGCGGTCACCGCCGCCAACAGCCCGAGCGGTGTTGCGACCGCCGCCAATGCGCTGCGCGGCATCGAGTTTGTCGGTGCCGGCATTCCCCAGTTGGTGAATTTCGGTAATCTCACCTTGAACTCGGTTTCCAACGGCGGCTCCCTCACCCATGACGACGGCGAGAACAACTGGACCCCGGTGGGTATTTCCTTCATCCGCTACACCGCCTTTGCCTTTGGCCGCTACAAGCTCACCGACACCATCCAGGCCTCGCTGCAGTTGAATTACGGCTATTTCAGCGGCAAGGACATCGGCCAGAATCTGTTGCAGACCGCCCTAGTCATCAAATCCGACAACGCTTTTCTGCCGGCCTCGGTCCGCACCACCATGCAAACCACCGGCATTACCTCCTTCACCATGGGGGTCATTGCCAGCAACAATTTGCCTGAGAATGTGTCGGACGCGAACCAGTACAAGGTCGCGGAAGGGGCGCTCGGTCTTTCGACCACCACCAATCAGCGCCAATTGATGCGCGGCGTCTTCACCCTCGAGGGCACCCTCGGTGAGGATTGGTCATGGAACACGTTTTATCAGCACTCCACGGTGCGCTACTGGACCCATGCCTGGGGCAATTCCCGGCTCTCGAACACCACCGCGGCGGAAGATGCGGTTACCGTCACCACGGCCAACCGCGGCACCTCCAATCTTCCTTTGGGCAGCATCGTCTGCCGTTCGTCGCTCACCGGCACGGCGGTCGTCGTCGGCACCGCCACGGCCCAGCCTGGCTGCATACCGCTGGACGTGTTCGGCAACGGCGTCGCCAGCCCGAACGCCATCGTCTATGCCACCGGGCATAACACCGATTTCGAGAATATGCAGCTCAACCAGGACGAAATCTCGGGATCGATGCAGGGCACGTTGCCCTGGGAACTGCCGGCCGGCAAGGTCGCGGTGGTGTTCGGCGCGGGTTACCGCAAGGAAGCCGGCGTCGTTTTCGCCGATCCGGCCGGCGCCAACGCCGACTGGGCGATCGGCAATTGGATCAATTTTCCGTCCGCCAGTTACAATGTGATGGAAGGCTTTGCCGAAGTGGACGCGCCGCTGATCAAGAACGGCTTCGTCGACTCATTGGACTTCAGCATGGCGGGCCGCATGACCAGCTACTCGACCAGCGGGTTGGTCGAGACCTGGAAACTCGGCCTCACCAGCCAGGTAAACGAAGACGTCAAGCTGCGCACCACCTGGTCGGTGGATATTCGCGCCCCCGGCCTCTCCGATCTTTTCGCCGTCAACTCCCGGTCCAACAGCTCCATCAAGGACCCGAAAACCCAGGTCACCGTATCGGTGTTCACCGATACCCAGGGCAATCCCAACCTGGTGCCGGAAGTGGCTCGCACCATCACAGGCGGCATCGTCCTGACACCGCACTGGGTCGAAGGGCTCAGCGCGTCGCTGGACTATTATTCCATCAGCCTGGATGGCGGCATTTCCCCGCTGTCCTCCACCGTCTATTTGAACGAGTGCAACCCCACGATCCCCAGCGTCATTCATCCCGGCCAGCAGGGCAACCCCAATGATCCGCTCTGCACCCATCTGGTGTTCAACGGGCCGGGCAACCCGCCCTCGCTCGCCTTCATCGAACAGACCCCCCTCAATATCGCCAGCCAGACCGTGTCCGGCTTCGATATCCAGGCCAACTACACCATGGACTTCTGGGAGGGCAGCTTGGCCTGGCAGGCGCAGGCCAACTATCAGGACGAGAACACCACCGCCCAGCCCGGCACCGCCACCAACGACAATGCCGGCACTGGCGGCAATCCGAAATGGAAAGGCATTTTGGCGGCCGATTACACCACCGGGCCGGTGTCCGTCACGGTCTCCTCCCGCTGGTACGGAACGAGCAAATTCATCAATACCGCCAACACCGGCAACCTGGCCACGCCCGCGACCTCCAACCTTTATCCCACGGACAAGTTTGAGATTCCCTTCTGGGCCTATCTGGACCTGCGGGGGAATTACAAATGGAACAGCAATATTTCCTTCTACGGCGCCATTGACAATATCTTCAACACCCCGCCGGCGCTGGTTCCCTTCGCCTCCAATACCGTCATCCATTCGCTGCCGACAAACCCGAGCAGCTATGATTTGCTGGGCCGCCAGTTCCGCCTGGGTGTTCGATTTAATTACTGAGTTTGTACCCCTCGCGGTCTTGCAACAGGGGCCGCGAGGAACGCGATGGTCCGGGCCACCGGACTTTTCCTTTGCCGCTCAGGCCGCCGCCTTGTGCGGCATGGGATGGTCGGCGAAATAGGCCATTGCCGATTCGACGCCATTGCCCGCCAGATTGACGCCGGCAAGCCTCAGGCCCATCTCGCAGCCCGCCAGTGTCGCCAGCAGGGTCAGGTCGTTGCTGTTGCCCAGATGGCCGATGCGGAACATACGGCCTTTCACCTTGCCCAGCCCCGCGCCCAGCGACAGGTCGAACCGTTCCAGAATGGTCTTGCGCAAGGCGTCGGCATCCACTCCGACCGGCACGATCACGCCGGTCAGGATCGGCGAATGCAAGGCCGCATCGGCGCATTGCACGGGCAAGCCCCAGGCATTGACCGCGCCGCGCACGCCCGCCGCCCAGCGGCGATGACGCGCGAATACTGTTTCCAATCCTTCCTCATTCAGCATGTCCAGCGCTTCCGACAGGCCATAGAGAAGATTGGTGCTGGGGGTATAGGGGAAATAGCCGCTTTTGTTCATCTCGACCATTTCGTCCCAGGCCCAGAAGGATTTTGGCAGCTTCGAGCTTTTGGAGGCCTCCAGCGCCTTGGGGGAAAGCGCGTTAAAAGCCAATCCCGGCGGCAGCATCAGGCCTTTTTGCGAACCGCTGATGGTGATGTCCACGCCCCATTCGTCGTGGCGATAGTCGGCGCTGGCCAGGCCCGAGATGGAATCCACCATCAACAGGGCGGGGTGCCCCGTGGCATCCATTGCCGCCCGCACGGCGGCGATATTGGATGTCACCCCGGTGGAGGTTTCATTGTGCACCACGCACACCGCCTTGATGCTGCGGCTGCTATCCGCGCGCAGCCGCTCTTCGATCAATCTGGCCTGCACGCCGTGGCGCCAGCCGGGCGCACCGGGCAGGTCACTGTCGGTGCCGCGCCATTCCACAATCTCTGGCGCCAGTCCCAACCGTGTCGCCAGCTTCGCCCACAAGGCGGCGAATTGACCGGTCTCGTACATCAATACGCGATCGCCGGGGCTGAGCACATTCATCAGGGCTGCTTCCCAGGCGCCGGTGCCGGAGGAGGGATAAATCACCACTGGATGGCGGGTCTTGAAAATCCCGCGCATGCCGGTGAGGCATTTCAGGCCCAATTGGGCGAATTCGGGACCGCGATGGTCGATGGTGGGAAGGCTGATGGCCCGCAATATGCGATCCGGCACCGGGCTGGGGCCGGGGATCTGCAGGAAATGCCGTCCCACGGAATGAAAGTCCAGCGTCAGCATCGGGGGCCCTCGGATTTTGGAGTTGGGAGGGCAATTTGATAACGTGGCCGCGAAAAAGCAAGAAATCAGGCAAGACTTCGCAAATGCGGCAATTCCAGCGGAAAACAGCATGCTGATCAGGCCGCTGGGCGCCAATGCCGTCCCCGAAGAGGCTCGCACGGCCCTGGCCTTGCGGCTGGAGCGCGAAACCTCAGGCGAGGTCCTGTTCGACGCTGGCGCCCGGGGCCGCTATGCCACGGACGCCTCCATCTACCAGATCATGCCGGCGGGGGTGTTCGTCCCCCGGACGGCGGATGATGTGGTAAGCGCCATCGCCATCGCGCGGGAATTGCAGGTACCGGTCCTGCCGCGTGGCGGCGGCACCAGCCAGTGCGGACAGACAACCGGCGCGGCGCTGGTGATCGATGACAGCAAATATCTGCGCCGCATCCTGGATGTGGATACGCAGTCCCGCCTCGCCAAGGTCGAACCGGGACTTGTACTCGATCAGCTCAACGCGGCGCTGAAGCCGCATGGCCTCTGGTATCCTGTGGATGTTTCCACCAGTGCCCAGGCCACGCTGGGCGGCATGGCGGGCAACAACAGCTGCGGCTCCCGCTCCATCGCCTATGGCAACATGGTGCACAATGTTCAGGCCATCACGGCCTGGCTTTCCGATGGCGAGGAAGTGGGCTTTGGGCCTCTGGACGGCTTGTCAGGACGGGCGGCTGAGATCGCCGAATTTGTGCACGGCCTGGCCGAAGAGCATCGCGAGGATATCGAAGTGCGCTGGCCCAAGGTGCTGCGCCGGGTGGCGGGCTATAACCTCGATATCTTCGACAACCGCAATGTGCTGCCCTACACCCATGACGGCAGCGTGAATCTGGCGCACCTGCTGGTGGGATCGGAAGGCACGCTGGCCTTCACAAAAGACCTGACCCTCAAACTGTCGCCGCTGCCCAAAGCGCGTGTGCTGGGGGTGGTGAATTTCCCCAGCTTTCATGCCGCGATGGATGCCGCCCAGCATATCGTGACGCTCGGTCCCAGCGCGGTGGAGCTGGTGGACCGCATCATGATCGAACTCAGTCTTTCCAATCCCGCCTTCCGCCCCACCATCGAGACGGCACTGATCGGAAGGCCTGCTGCCATCCTGCTGGTGGAATTTTCCGGCGAAGACAGGCCGGCGCTGACCCGCCGCCTGAAAGAACTTAGCCGGTTGATGGGCGATCTGGGCCTGCCCGGCAGCGTGGTGGAGATGGAAGCCGACACGCCGCAGAAAAATCTGTGGGAGGTGCGCAAGGCCGGCCTCAATATCATGATGAGCCTGAAGGGCGACGGCAAACCGGTGAGCTTCATCGAGGATTGTGCCGTGCCGCTGGAACATCTGGCGGAGTATACCGCGGCGCTGACCGAGGTGTTCGCGCGCCACGGCACCCACGGCACCTGGTATGCCCATGCCTCGGTGGGCACGCTGCATGTGCGGCCCATCCTCGACATGCGGCGCGGCGGCGCCATCAAGATGCGCGCCATTGCCGAGGAAGCCAGCGAGCTGGTTCGCCAATACAAAGGCGCTTTCAGCGGCGAGCATGGTGACGGGCTGTGCCGCGGCGAATGGATTGCCTGGCAGTTCGGCCCGGCGCTGAATGAGGCCTTTCGCGCCATCAAGAACGAGCTCGATCCCGCCCATCTGTTCAACCCCGGCAAGATCATCGATCCGCCGCGGATGGACGATGCCTCCCTGTTCCGCTTTCCGCCCGAAATTTATACGGTGCGGCCGCTCAAACCGGCGCTCGACTGGTCGGATTGGGATGTCCAGAACGATCCGGTGACGGAAAAAACCTCGCCGCCCGGCAGCGGCGGCGACCCCGCCCATGGTTTCGCCAAGGCGGCGGAGATGTGCAACAACAACGGCCATTGCCGCAAATTCGACGGCGGCACCATGTGCCCCAGCTATCGCGTGACGCGCGATGAACGCCATGCCACCCGCGGCCGCGCCAATACCCTGCGCCTGGCGCTGTCCGGCCAGTTGGGCGAGGGCGCGCTGACCGGCAAGGACCTTTTTGACACGCTGGACCTTTGTGTTTCCTGCAAGGGCTGCCGGCGCGAATGTCCCACCGGCGTGGACATGGCCAAAATGAAAGTGGAATTTCTTTCCCATTATAAAGCCCAACATGGCTTTACCCTGAAAGACCAGCTGATTGCCCGCCTGCCCGATTATGCGCCCTGGCTCAGCCGCATCGCGGGCCTGGCCAATCTGCAGGGCCGAATCCCCGGCCTTGCCTGGCTGACCGAGAAACTCGTCGGCTTTAGCGCCCGGCGGCCCTTGCCGGCATGGCGGCGGGACACTTTCTGGAAATCGCGCGATCCCAAAATGTTTGTCAGCCGCGCCCAGATTCTGGGCATCCAGGATTCGGGCGGAAAGGCGGTCGCCCTGTTTGTGGATTCCTTTAACGGAAATCTTGAAAGCCAGAATGCCCTGGCGGCGGCGAATGTCCTGTGCAAAGCCGGCTATGCGGTGCATCTGCTGTCAAAAGGCAGCGGCGGGCATTGCTGTGGCCGCACCTTTCTTGCCACCGGCATGGTCGAGCGGGCAAAAGAAAAGATCGCGGCGCTGCTGGACGACGCCTTGCCCCTGGCCAAAGCCGGTATCGCGATCGTCGGGCTTGAGCCGTCCTGCCTTTTCACCCTGCGCGACGAAGCCCTGGCGATGGGGTTTGGCGAAAAAGCCAGAACGGTGTCGGCTGAGGCCCTGTTGCTCGAGGAATTCCTGGCTCGAGAGGCCAATACAGGCCGCTTTGCGCCAACCCTGAAAGCGGCGGGTGCGCCGATCCTGGTGCATGGCCATTGCCATCAAAAGGCCTTTGGCGCGGTGACGCCGTTGCTGGATGTACTGCGGCTCATTCCCGGTGCCGCGCCGGAATTGATCGAGACCTCTTGCTGCGGCATGGCGGGCAGTTTCGGCTATGACGCCGGCCATTACGACATCTCCATGCAGATGGCGGAGCTTTCCCTGCTTCCCGCTATCCGCAAGAATCCTGGAGCCATCATCGTCGCCGACGGCACCAGTTGCCGCCACCAGATCGGCCACGGCGCCGGCCGCGCCGCGGTCCATGTCGCGGTTCTGCTCGACCGGCTTTCCTGATGGCGCTCAGGATGCCGGGCGCGTCCACAGATAGATGAATTTCGGCTCTTCGGTCTGAAAACCGAAAACGAACCAGCCCGGCAGGTTGAAGGGCGTCTGGCCGAGATCGACCGGCCGGTGATAGGGACCGGTGGCGATGTTTTGATTCAGGTTGTTCATCAGCGCCTCGGGAAACCCATTGATGATCAGCGCCGCGCGGTAATTCCTCAGCTTCGGCAAGAAAGCAAGAATGTCGTCATTCGACCAATGTTGCAGCACGTCCTTGGCGATCAGAAGATCGGCGGGCGGCAGCGCGTCGGTCAGCGCGTTGGCGTGCAGGAACCTGACACCGGGCCGCGCGAATTGTCTGGCGGAGTCCAGCGCCACCGACGAAACATCCACGCCGGTATAGTCTATGCCCGTCCAATCCATATGGCGCGCGATCTGCCAGTCGCCACAGCCCAGATCCACCACGCTTCCGATCCGGTTGCTGCGCAGGAAACTATGCAGATACGAGCGGTAGCCGCGGGTGACTTCCTCGCGCGATCCCGCGCCAGAACCGGAGCCCCAGACATTGCCGCGATAGATGGCGTCGAAAATTTCTGCGTGTGATGACATTATCTGTTCCGAGAGATGGCGAAGGCGAGAACTTCAGCGATGAAAGGATTGGCGGAGGATCTGCACCTGCCAGCAAACCGCCTGCGCCCGAAGGCCCAATACTCCGATTTCTGCCGCCTGGACAAGCCCCGCCATGACGGCCCCGGTAAGGCTCTGCCGCAGCGGGCGGAGTGCCATAAAACGCTTATAACGCAGCAGTTTCCGTACTTTGCACCAATTGGTAACCTGCCGGGCCGATACTGCGGTCATGCATGGGCGCTTCAAAAGTCTCGATGGCCTGCGGGGCGTCTGCGCCATCACGGTCGTGCTTCATCACTGCGAACTGCTGTTCGCCCCTGGCGTCATATTTTGCCATGGCCAGCTGGCGGTCGATGTGTTTTTCATTTTGAGCGGGTTCGTCATTGCGGCGAACTATGAAGATCGCTTCGTAAAAGGCCTGAAGCCGGGTCGATTTATGGCAGCGCGCGTTCGACGGCTGGGACCTGTCTATTGGGCGGGTCTCGTACTGACGCTCGCGGCTTTCTTGATCGCCGTAGGCTATCAACCATCGCCCGATTTCGGCCGCGCGCTGGCGCTGGGCGGCATGGCGGTATTCCTCATTCCCTATATCGGGCCCGGTAGCCTTGCTTACCCGGCCAATTCCGTTGCCTGGTCGCTTGTCTGGGAACTCATCGTCAATGCGGTCTATGCAAAATGGCTTTACCGTCTGCGGTCGCGGTCCCTGACGCTGATTACGGCCGTGATGTGGGCGCTGGCCATCGCGGAGAGTCTGGTGAATCCAAACGGCTGGTCGTTTGGCATGACGGGCACGGATATCTGGTTCGGCGGTTTGCGCGCTTTTCCGGGTTTTCTCGCGGGCGTTCTTCTTTTTCGCGCGCACAAAATCGGTCTGCTGGCGCGGCTGCCCACGGTCTCTCCGCTGCTGCTGGTGCTGGTCTGGCCCGCGCTGGCGGTCATTCCGCAGAACGGGCCGACGCCGCTTCTGGATGCCGGCATCACAATCCTGGCCGGCGTGCCGCTTGTCGCATTGCTGATACGCAATAGCGATCCGGTGCCGGCGTGGTTCGCACCGATCGGCGCTATTTCCTATGCGCTCTATGCGTCACATCTCGCGCTGATAACGCTTGCGCAATATACGCCGGTCTTTGGCCTCAACCATCATGCCAATCCGCTGTTGGCGACGGTCGTGGTCTTGCTCGCGATAGGCGTGGCATGGCTGATTCATGTGTTGATCGAGCCCGCCGCGGCGACCGGAGCCCGAATCGCGTCGCCGGTTGTTTCCCGGTAGCGATTCGCTATCCCCCAGGGAACCCGACACGCAAGAATCGCTTTTATGAAAAATTGGCGGTGTGTGCAGTCATCCGCGAACGGGTCTCGGCCGCCAATTCGCTGCTGTCAGGGACTAATCGCGAAATTGCTAGCCGGCAAGGCCTTTTGTCAGCAATTTCCTTGGGTTAATCCGAGGGTTATCGCGGAAAGGGCCACTTTCCGGGCAGCGAGGTTTCACGGCCCGACTAGGGATATTTGGCGGCACGGCAGGGCCGGCTGCCTCTCGATCGCCGTCCGCGGCGCGGGGGATAATGATATTTTCGGAAGCCGCCTGAGCCGGCACCGCGGGCTGGCGCCTCAGCCAATTCCTTGAGTTTTGGAGCCCGGCCATGATTTCATGGGAGGAACTGTCGATCTGCCGCGATCTCGTTCGTCGTTCTGTCAGGGGACCCGATTTGGTGGCGATGGTGCCGCCCGGCCCCAAGAGGAGAATTACCAATGCGATTCATGTGTATCGTCACGTCGTCAGAGGCCATGGCGCCATCCCCGGCACTTTTGGAGGCGATGCACAAGCTCAGGGAGCGGGAAATCAAGGCCGGCCGGATGCTGGATGATGGCGGCTTGATGCCGTTGGCGACCGGCGCGCGGGTTCGTATCGCGGATGGCAAGCTCAGCGTTATCGACGGCCCGTTTGTGGAGGCCAAGGAGATCATCGGCGGCTATGCCGTCTTCGAATTGCAGAACAAGGAAGAGGCCGTGGCGTTGACCGTCGAGTTTATGCAACTCCACAAGGACCTGATGCCGGGCTGGGAAGGAACCTGCGAAGTTCGCGCCTTCGGAACACCGCCGCGAACGGGGAGCCATGGCTGACGGCGACACCCATCGTGCCATCCAAGCCGCCTGGCGCATCGAACAGCCCCGGCTCATTACCAGCTTGGCGCGAATGCTGCGGGACGTGCCGCTCGCCGAGGAATTGACTCAGGACGCCCTGGTCGCCGCCCTCGAGCGGTGGCCGCAGACGGGCATTCCGGAAAAACCCGGCGCCTGGTTGATGGCAACCGCTAAGCGCCGGGCGATGGATCATTTGCGTCGAAACCGGATGCTTCAGCGCAAGCATGAAATAGTCACCCAAGAGCTGGAGGCTGAACAACAGGTCATGCCAGATTGGGACACAGGCCTGGATGATGACATTGGTGACGAGATGCTTCGGCTGATCTTCACCGCGTGTCACCCGCTTTTATCGAGCGAAGCCCGCGCCGCTCTGGCGCTGCGGATGATCTGCGGCCTGACCACAGCGGAGATCGCCCGGGCATTTCTACTGCCGGATGCCACTATCGCCCAGCGCATTGTGCGAGCCAAGCGGACACTCTCGGAATCCGGCTTGTCTTACGAGACGCCGCGGGGCGACGAACTTTCGGCTCGCCTCTCTTCGGTGCTGGAGGTCATCTACCTGATCTTCAACGAAGGTTACGCCGCCGCATCCGGCGATGATTGGATGCGCCCGCAGCTCTGCAACGAGGCGCTTCGATTAGGACGCGTGCTGATTTCTATCGCTCCATATGAGCCGGAAGTCTATGGACTGCAGGCCCTGATGGAACTGAATGCCTCGCGTACGGCAGCGCGTACCGACGCGACGGGCGATCCTATCCTTCTACTGGACCAGGATCGTTCCCTCTGGGACCGGTTGCAAATTCGAAGGGGCCTGCAGGCGCTGGGCAAAGCACATGCGCTGGGCGGAGGAGGGGGCTTTTACACGCTTCAGGCCACCATTATCGCCTGCCACGCGCGGGCGGAAACCGCGACCGAGACCGACTGGCCGCGTATCGCCGCAGTTTACGCGAATTTGGCTGCTTTGGTGCCTTCGCCGGTTATTGAACTCAACCGCGCAGTTGCTGTCGGCATGGCCGAAGGCCCTGAAGCGGCGCTGATGATCGTGGACGGCCTGATGACAGAGCCGGCTCTTAAAACTTATCACTTGCTGCCGAGCGTTCGCGGCGATCTTCTCGACAGGCTTGGGCGCCATGACGAGGCGCGCGCCGCGTTCGAGGCCGCCGCGACGTTGGCGGGCAACAAGCGCGAACAGGTCCTGCTGAAGCGCCGTGCTGCTCGGGCCGCTGCCGCTGCGGGCTAGCTCAGTGCAAATAGGTAATGTTTGTTGATCCAGTTTCGATCTAGGTTAGAAGCGCTCTCTCACCATTTCCGCGCTCTTTGCCCAAAGCGCCTTTAATTCTGGGGACACAATACTTAATTGCCAAAACCAATTAGGTGTCCGTTTCTCCAGTTCGCGTCGCTCACAAGAAAAGCTTGAGCCGTCGGGATTGCGGAAAACATGCTCAAGGAGTGCGGCCCGATCCAACGTTCAAATGGGGTAGCAATAGGGGCATTCGCGCGTATGCGCGCGTTGGGAGTCTCCCCGTCCGGGGTCACTCATGCTAATACCGCCGACGCTGGCGCCCGCCACCCGCTGCCTCAGTAGCCATAACCGTAGCCGCCATAATAGCCAGGGGGCGGACCATAAGACCGGTTGTAGCGCGGAGGCGGCGGCGAAGGGCCATAACCGTAATCACCCTGCGGAGGTCCGTAGCCATAACCCTGCCGCCCATAGTTGCTCGGCGGAGGGCCATAGCCGTAGTCATCTCGTCCGTAATAGCCCCGCCGCGGCGGACCGCCCCGTGCGGCGTCGGCCAACAGGACAAAGGGCAGCGTGGCGATGGTGACGGCCCCCACCACAACGCCGCCCAAGATGTCCGCAACCGGACCCTCGCCGCGATGCCCGAACTCGCGGGCGTCTACGGACGAGGCAGCGGACGCCAGCAGCGCGGAGGCCATGAGAGTAGCGGCGACGATTTTTCTTCCGCGCATGAACACACCCGAATTTGCTTTCACGCCAGAATAGGACATGCGGAGCAGAACCGGAAACGAATACGCACTAGGCGTGAAGCAGATTACCAAACATCCACTGGCAGTTCCGAGAGGGAACTATTCCCATTGGGGTAATGCATCGGCAGCATCAGCCCAAACGCCTAATCGGCTGTCAACGCACGATGAGGGCGCAGCAGGCGTGGTTTCGGAATTCTGGGGACACAATACTTAATTGCCAAAACCAATTAGGTGTCCGTTTCTCCAGTGCGCGTCGCTCACAAGAAAAGCTTGGGCCGTCGGGATTGCGAAAAACATGCTCAAGGCATGTTTTCCGTCCTCGCTATCGCTCGGATCGCTCAGCGGGCATGACGATGCCCGCCAAGCGCCCATGATCGCCGGCAGGCGATCATGTCGAGTGAGGAGCGGTTGGCGGAGCCAACGAAATGGTCCAGTGGACCATTTCGAGAGACGAACGCCCGAGCGCAAGCGAGGGCAGGGTCCGTCCACCGATCCGGCTCCGCCATTCCTGCTTCGTTGTGCTTGTGGAAAATATTACGCCCGCTTCGGCGCGAAGCAGGAATGGCGGAGCCGGAGGGATTCGAACCCTCGATACGGCTTTACAACCGTATAACGGTTTAGCAAACCGCCGCCTTCAGCCTCTCGGCCACAGCTCCATCCAAAACTTCAGCCTGAGAGACGAGGCTGAAGGCATTTATTGTTTGCCCGCTTTCGCGGGCGGGGCAGCCACAGCTTCATCCGGAAGTCAGCCTGAGAGACGCTGAAACCCATTATTCTGTCCCCGGCCGAAAACGTGACAAATGCGGGCTAAGACAAAGATACTGAACACTCTTTTACCACCCGCCAAATAGCGCAAGCGCGTCCTTTTGCACCAGATTGCGCCCCGGCTCAAGAAGGTTCGCGCTGCGCTGCGGTATCAATAAAAGCCCGGCCCTGCTTGCCAGTCGGGGCGGCTGGGCGCAGCATTTCGGAGACCGGAAAGGACCGGCCGACTTTGCGTTGCTGCAAAGGGGGCTTTGCCGCGGACGCACCCAGTGGAGGAGCAGTCTATGCAGGTCAGGCACATTCTTCAGGACAAGGGACGGGACATTGTCGCAGTGGCCGACACGGTCACGCTGAGCGAAGCGGCACGCATTCTGTCGCAGCATCATATCGGCGCGGTAATGATCCAGGACAACGGTGGCGCGCTGGTCGGCATTTTTTCCGAACGCGATCTGGTGCGCGCCGTGGCTGGGGATGGCCCACTTGCTCTTAGCCGCGCCGTTTCGGCCTATATGAGCCGCCAGGTCACCACCTGCCACGAAAGCGATACGGTGGAAGAGCTGATGGAGATGATGACTCGCGGCCGCTTCCGTCACGTTCCGGTTCTGGACGAACGCCAGCGGTTGGCCGGTATGATTTCGATCGGCGATGTGGTGAAGACCCGTATTGCCGAGACATTAAGCGAAGCCAATTCGCTGCGCGACTACATTTCCGCCGCGGTCTGACGAAGTGTTGATGCTCCGGGAACTCGCGGAAGCCCCATGAAATAAGGGGTTTTCGGATCAACCGCATGCCGTATGCGTTACGTTTGGCGGAACCCTTCCTGGATCTCGCGATGAAATTCAACCCACTGGCCGTGAGTAGCCCTGACCGCATTTCTTTGTGATCCGGTGTGGGCGCAGGATCGCGTGGACGCCAATGGTATGCTGATCACCCAATCGACGCCGGCAGAGCATGCCGCCACCGCCGACTTGAACAATCAGGTCATCAACACAAACACGCCGCTGACCAGACCGCGCGCTGCGAGTCTCTGCGCGAGCGTTATGCCGCCGAGCGCGCCGCTTATCATCGCGGCGCCTGGGGCTGTTATGCGCGTTGAACGCTGGATGAAAATGATGCGAACCTGGCCGGCCGGCGCGTCGAGATCCTCAATGGCGACCGGGTCGGCACGGTGCGCGATATCGCCCATTCTCCTAATGGACGGGTTGAGGCGCTTCAGGTGGAACTGGACAGCGATAAAGTGGTCTGGATTGACCAGGCCGTTGCCCGCTACAACTGCGGCGACGGCATCGTGATGACCAATCTGGCCCGCAACGACCTCCGCCAGATAGCAGACGAACGCCTCTGATAAGACCTTGAAAATAAAAGACCTCTCCCGCCAAAAACCGTGGAGGCCTTATTTTATGGCCTCTACTCTATATATGGTGCGTGAGGGGGACCCCAGCCCGATGGGTGGGCTTGCACGCCGCCGCTGACAGAGCCAGAGGGCGGCGTTCAAAAAAAGCCGAAAAACTGGGCTTTTCCTGTTTGACTTGCGAAAATCACCCCCCTATAACCCGCGCCCACGCTGCTTCGCGGCCAATGGCTCCGAAGTGGTGTTACCGTTTGATTTTAGACGTGAAAATCGTCGGCGGGCGCTGTTTGACATTGTGATTTCAGGAAGGGGAACGTGGGCGGCGGCTCGGTATGCCACTCGCGTCAAAGGTCAAACTTTGACGTGAAACAATCGAGCAGCGACGTAATGAATGCTCGCGTTCTTCTGCAAAAATGAAAGACTCTAAAGTCGATCGGTATCGGACCTTGACGGGCCCGATGTCGGTCAACCCTTGTCATAAGTTTTTGCGAACTACGCAAACAAGAGAGCATTCAGCGTCGTCTGCGATAGGATCAAAACATGAGAGTTTGATCCTGGCTCAGAACGAACGCTGGCGGCAGGCCTCAAACATGCAAGTCTAGGGGGTGTAGCAATACATCACCGGCGGACGGGTGCGTAACGCGTGGGAATGTACCTATTGGTTCGGAACAACTGAGGGAAACTTCAGCTAATACCGAATGAGCCCGAAAGGGGAAAGATTTCTCGCCAATAGATCAGCCCGCGTCCGATTAGCTAGTTGGTGGGGTTATGGCCTACCAAGGCAACGATCGGTAGCTGTTCTGAGAGGAAGATCAGCCACACTGGGACTGAGACACGGCCCAGACTCCTACGGGAGGCAGCAGTTGGGAATCTTGGACAATGGGGGAAACCCTGATCCAGCCATGCCGCGTGAGTGATGAAGGCCTTCGGGTTGTAAAACTCTTTCGCGCACGACGATAATGACGGTAGTGCGAGAAGAAGCTCCGGCTAACTTCGTGCCAGCAGCCGCGGTAATACGAAGGGGGCTAGCGTTGTTCGGAATTACTGGGCGTAAAGCGCGCGCAGGTGGTTTTCCAAGTCAGTGGTGAAAGCCCGGAGCTCAACTCCGGAACTGCCATTGAAACTGTAAGACTTGAGGACGAGAGAGGTGAGTGGAATTCCCAGTGTAGAGGTGAAATTCGTAGATATTGGGAAGAACACCGGTGGCGAAGGCGGCTCACTGGCTCGTATCTGACGCTCAGGCGCGACAGCGTGGGGATCAAACAGGATTAGATACCCTGGTAGTCCACGCCGTAAACGATGAATGCTAGCCGTTGG
>DATMNL010000010.1:0-51133 GCA_035568995.1 Rhizomicrobium sp.
TCTATGGGCTGCAAGACCCCGGCCTGGAAGCCGCCAGGAAACGCGGCCATTGGGATGACACCAAGGCCATCCTGGCTTTGGGTCCCGAGACCATCGTGGACATTATGAAAAAATCCGGCCTGCGCGGCCGCGGCGGTGCGGGTTTCCCGACCGGCCTCAAATGGTCTTTCATGCCCAAGGAGGTCAAGGAACGGCCGCATTACCTGGTGGTCAATGCCGATGAAAGCGAGCCGGGCACCTGCAAGGATCGCGACATCATGCGCCACGATCCGCATACATTGGTCGAAGGCTGCCTGGTCGCCAGCTTCGCCATGCGCGCGAGCGCCTGTTACATTTATGTCCGCGGCGAGTTCATCCGCGAAAAAGAAGCCTTGCAGCGCGCGGTGGACGAGGCCTATGCCGCCAAACTGATCGGCAAGAACAATATCAACGGCTGGGATTTCGACTGTTACGTGCATCATGGCGCCGGCGCCTATATCTGCGGTGAGGAAACCGCGCTGCTGGAGTCGCTGGAAGGCAAGAAAGGCCAGCCGCGCCTCAAGCCGCCATTCCCCGCCAACGTCGGTCTTTATGGCTGCCCCACCACCGTCAACAATGTCGAGAGCATCGCGGTGGCGCCCACCATCATCCGGCGCGGCGCGGCCTGGTTTGCCGGCATCGGCCGCCCCAACAATAGCGGCACAAAAATATTCTGCATCTCCGGCCATGTGAACAAGCCCTGCAATGTCGAAGAGGAAATGGGCATTCCCCTGCGCGAGCTGATCGAGCGGCATTGCGGCGGGGTGCGCGGCGGCTGGGACAATCTGTTGGCGGTGATCCCCGGCGGCGCTTCGGTGCCGCTGATCCCCAAAACCACCTGCGACACTATCCTGATGGATTTTGATTCCCTCAAGGCGGAGCAGACGGGCCTGGGCACAGCCGCGGTGATCGTGATGGACAAGTCCACCGACGTGGTGAAGGCGATCCAGCGGCTGGCCTATTTCTACAAGCATGAAAGCTGCGGCCAGTGCACGCCGTGCCGTGAAGGCACCGGCTGGATGTGGCGCGTGATGACCCGCCTGGTGAAGGGCGATGCCAAGTCGGCGGAGATTGACCTGCTGCAGGAAGTGTCCAAGGAGATCGAAGGCCACACCATCTGCGCTTTGGGCGACGCGGCGGCCTGGCCGATCCAGGGGTTGATCCGGCATTTCCGGCCCGAGATCGAACGGCGCATCGCCGAACATGCACGTTTGGCGGCGGAGTAACCCATGCCCACACGCAAGCTGATCGTCGACGGCAAGGAAATCGAGGCGGATGACGCCATCACCCTGCTCCAGGCCTGCGAGCAGGCGGGGGCGGAGATTCCGCGCTTCTGCTATCACGAGCGCCTGTCGGTGGCGGGCAATTGCCGCATGTGCCTGGTGGAATGGGTGGGCGCCCCCAAGCCGCAGGCAAGTTGCGCGCTTCAGGTGCGCGACATCTTCCCAAATAAGGACGGCACGCCCGCGAAGATCAATACGACCTCACCCTATGCCCGCAAGGCGCGCGAAGGGGTGATGGAATTTCTTCTGATCAACCATCCCCTGGATTGTCCGATCTGCGACCAGGGCGGCGAATGCGACCTGCAGGACCAGGCGATGGGCTATGGCCGCGCCGCGTTCCACCGCTTCAATGAGAACAAGCGGGCGGTGGAAGACAAATATATGGGGCCGCTGGTTGCGACCATCATGACCCGCTGCATCCAGTGTACCCGCTGCGTGCGTTTCGCCACCGAAGTGGCGGGCGTGCCCGACCTGGGCGCCACCGGGCGCGGCGAGGACATGGAGATCACCACCTATCTGGAAAAGGCCTTCGCCAGCGAACTCTCCGGCAATGTGGTGGATCTTTGTCCGGTAGGCGCGCTCACCTCCAAACCCTATGCCTTCAATGCCAGGCCCTGGGAGTTGCGCAAGACCGAAAGCATCGACGTGATGGATGCACAGGGCTGCAATATCCGCGTCGACACGCGCGGACCGCAGGTGATGCGGGTGCTGCCGCGCCTGAATGAAGATATCAACGAGGAATGGATTTCCGACAAGGCGCGCCACGCCTGTGACGGGCTTTCCCGCCAGCGCCTCGACCGGCCCTTTATCCGCGTCGGCGGCAAGCTTAAGCCCGCCAGCTGGGCGGAAGCCTTTGCCGCCATCGCCACGCGTGTGAAAGCCACCAGGCCGGAAAAAATGGCCGCCATCGTCGGCGACCTCGCTGCCGCCGAGGAGATCAAGGCGCTGAAAGATCTGATGACGGCGCTCGGGGTCAAGAACCTGGAATGCCGCCAGGACGGCGCCAAGATTAGTGGCCCCCGCCAGACCTATCTGTTCAACACTGGCATCGCGGGGGTGGAAGCGGCCGACGCCATCCTGCTGGTTGGCGCAAATCCACGCTGGGATGCCCCGGTGCTGAACGCCCGTATCCGCAAGGCCTGGCTGGCCGGCCCACTCAAGATCGCCAATATCGGTCCGGCGGTGGACCTCACCTATCCCGTCGAGCAGCTTGGCACCGCGATCACGACGCTCGAAGCCATCGCCAATGGCAGCCATGCCTTTGCCCAGGTGCTGAAGGACGCCAAGCGGCCGATGATCATTCTGGGCTCCGGCGCGACCACGCGCGCCGATGGCGCGGCGGTGATGGCGCTGGCGGCGAAGATCGCCCGCGACAGCGGCATGATTGGGCCGGCCGGTAGCCATGCCGAAGGCGGCTGGAACGGATTCAATATCCTGCACGCTGCCGCCAGCCGGGTCGCGGCGCTGGACCTCGGCTTCCTGCCCAGGGACGGTGGCCGCGACCTGGCCGGGATCGTGGACGGCGCGCAGAAAGGCGAGATCGATTTTCTCTATCTGCTGGGCGCCGACGAATTCGACGTGGCGCATCTGGGCCGCGCCTTCATCGTCTATCAGGGCAGCCATGGTGATGCCGGCGCCCATAACGCGGATGTGATCCTGCCCGGCGCGGCCTATACTGAAAAGGAGGGCACTTACGTCAATTTCGAGGGCAGGGTGCAGCAGGCCGGACGGGCCGCCTTCCCGCCGGGCGAAGCCAAGGAAGACTGGACCATCCTGCGCGCCTTGTCGGACGTGCTGGGCGCAAGACTGCCCTATGACAACCGGCCCGCGCTGCTCAAGGCGCTGGTCGCCGATGTCACCCATTTCGCCGACCTCGCGGTGGCGCCGGTGCATGCCGACACAAAACCCTCGACCTGGGAAGGCATCGGCCTGGCCGGGCCGCTGGACATCTCCGTGCCGGTGGGCCACGCCATCGCCGATTATTACCTCACCAATCCAATCGCACGGTCGAGCGAGACCATGGCGCTGTGCAGCCGCGAATTCGTCACCAACACCAAGCTGGCGGCGGAATAGCCATGGCGCTGGTCCATTTTTTCCAGATGCTGCCGGTCTGGCTGGGCAATGCACTCAACATGGGCTGGGGCCAGATGCCCTATGGCGGGGCATGGTTCCTGGGCAATGCGGTGATGATCCTGTTTTTTGACGTGCTGCTGCTGGTATCGATCGCCTTTCTGCTGCTGGCCGACCGCAAGATCTGGGCGGCGGTGCAGATGCGGCGCGGCCCCAATGTGGTGGGACCGTTCGGCCTGCTGCAGACGTTCGCGGATCTTTTCAAATTCCTCTTCAAGGAGGTGATCATCCCGGCGGGCTCCAACAAGGTGCTGTTCCTGCTGGCGCCGTTGATCACCGTGACCCTGGCCTTCGCGGGCTGGGCGGTGGTGCCATGGGACAAGCACTGGGTGGTGGCCGACATCAATGTCGGCATCCTCTACCTTTTCGCCATGTCGTCGCTGGGCGTGTACGGCATCATCATCGCCGGCTGGGCTTCCAACTCGAAATATCCGTTCCTCTCCGCCCTGCGCGCCGCGGCGCAGATGGTGTCGTATGAAGTCTCCATCGGCTTCGTCATCATCACCGTGCTGCTGTTCGCCGGTTCCCTGAACCTGTCGAAAATCGTCGAAGCGCAGGAACATCGCTGGTTCGTCTTCACCATGCTGTTTCCCATGCTGCCGATTTTTTTCGTCTCGGCCCTGGCGGAAACCAACCGCCCGCCCTTCGATCTGGTGGAAGCGGAATCCGAACTGGTAGCGGGCTTTTTCGTGGAATATTCCTCGACCCCATTCCTGCTGTTCTTCCTGGGCGAATATCTTTCCATCGTGCTGATGTGCGCGATGTGCTCCATCCTGTTCCTGGGCGGCTGGCTGCCGCCGCTCGCCATGGCGCCCTTCACCTGGATACCGGGCGCGGCCTGGCTGTTTCTCAAAATCTGCTTTTTCTTCTTCCTGTTCGCGATGGTGAAGGCCATGGTGCCGCGCTACCGCTATGACCAGCTCATGCGTTTGGGCTGGAAAATCTTTCTTCCAACATCGCTTTTGTGGGTGGTTTTGACGGCGGCCTGGGTGCTCGTCTTCCATCATACCGCGTGAGGTTTCCATGAGTTTTGACCGCACCGCCCGTCAGATTTTCTTCTGGGAATTCATCCAGAGCTTCCTGCTCTCGATGCGCTATTTCTTCGCGCCCAAGGCGACGCTGAATTATCCTTTCGAGAAAGGCCCGCTGTCGCCCCGTTTCCGCGGCGAACATGCGTTGCGCCGTTATCCCAATGGCGAGGAACGCTGCATCGCCTGCAAATTATGCGAGGCGATCTGCCCGGCCCAGGCCATCACCATCGAGGCCGAGCCGCGCGATGACGGCTCGCGCCGCACCACCCGCTACGACATCGACATGGTCAAATGCATTTATTGCGGCTTCTGCCAGGAAGCCTGCCCGGTGGATGCGATCGTGGAGGGTCCCAATTTCGAGTTCTCCACCGAGACCCGCGAAGAACTCTATTACGACAAGGCCCGGTTGCTGGCGAACGGGGACCGCTGGGAGCGGGAAATCGCCCGCAACCTGGAACTGGACGCACCTTATAGATAACGACTGACAAGGCCTCACCCTTCGACAAGCTCCGGGTGAGGAGATTTAACAAGATCCTCATGCTGGTCGCTACGCTGTTGCTAGCGACTGTCGAACATGAGGGGGAATGAAAGAAGAATGTTCGAAGCATTAGCCTTCTATTTCTTCTCGGCCATTCTCATCGCCTCGGCGGTGATGGTGATTGCCGCGCGCAATCCCGTGCATTCCGTGCTGTTCCTGATCCTCTCTTTCTTCAACGCCGCCGGGCTGTTCGTACTCTTGGGGGCGGAGTTCCTGGGCATGATCCTGATCGTGGTCTATGTCGGCGCGGTCGCGGTGCTGTTCCTGTTCGTGGTGATGATGCTGGATGTCGATTTTGCCGATCTCAAGCGCGGCAGCCTGCAATATCTGCCCTTCGGCGCCTTGATCGGCCTGATCCTGGCGGCAGAGCTGGTGATGGCGGGCAGTGTCTGGGCGATCAAGCCGGGCGCGGCCATCGCGCTTGCCCATGCCATGCCGGCCGGCGTCACCAACACCGAGGCGTTGGGCCGGATTCTCTATACCGATTACATTTACTACTTCCAGATCGCCGGACTGGTGCTGCTGGTGGCGATGATCGGCGCCATTGTGCTGACCTTACGGTCGCGGCCGGGCGTGCGCCGCCAGGTGATTTCCGTCCAGAATGCGCGCACCGCCGCCATGGCGGTGGACATGCATGATCTCAAGCCGGGCCAAGGGTCAGAGGGGGGCGCATGACAGTCGGGCTTTCCAGCTATCTCACTGTCGCGGCCATCCTGTTCACCATCGGGATGCTGGGCATTTTCCTCAACCGCAAGAACGTCATCATCATCCTGATGTCGGTGGAATTGATCCTGCTCGCTGTCAACATCAATTTCGTCGCCTATTCCGCTTATCTGGGCGATCTGGTGGGGCAGGTCTTCGCGCTGTTCGTGCTGACCGTGGCGGCGGCCGAGGCCGCCATCGGTCTTGCCATCCTGGTGGTCTATTTCCGCAACCGCGGCACCATCGCGGTTGAAGACGTCAATATGATGAAGGGTTAAGCGTGAATATCTACGCCGCCATCGTTTTTCTCCCCATCATCGGCTCGGCCATCGCGGGCCTGCTCGGCCGCGTCATCGGCGCGCGCGCTTCGATGCTCATCACCACCGGCCTGCTGTTTGTTTCGGCGGCTTTGTCGGTGGTGGCGTTCAACGACGTCGCCCTGGAGGGCCACAATCATATCATCCAGATTCTGCCCTGGATTCACTCCGGCGACTTCGCGGTGGACTGGACGGTCAGGGTCGACACCATCACCGCCGTGATGCTGGTGGTAGTGACCGGCGTGTCCTCGCTCGTTCACCTTTATTCCATCGGTTATATGGAGGAAGACCCGCACCAGTCGCGCTTCTTCTCGTTTCTGTCGCTGTTCACCTTCGCCATGCTGATGCTGGTGACCGCCAACAATTTCCTGCAGCTGTTCTTCGGCTGGGAAGGGGTGGGCCTGGCCTCCTACCTGCTCATTGGATTCTGGTACACGCGGCCCTCCGCCAACGCCGCCGCAATCAAGGCCTTTGTGGTCAACCGGGTGGGCGATTTCGGTTTTGCCCTGGGCATTTTCGGCGTCTATGCCGTCTTTAAGACTTTGGACTTCGATACCGTCTTCGCCGCCGCCCCCGCCATGGCGGGCAAGAACTTCATCTTCGCAGGCCATAGCGTCGACATCATGACCACGCTCTGCCTGCTCTTGTTCATGGGCGCGATGGGCAAGTCGGCGCAATTGGGCCTGCACACCTGGCTGCCGGACGCGATGGAAGGCCCGACGCCGGTTTCCGCCCTGATCCACGCCGCCACCATGGTGACGGCGGGCGTGTTCCTGGTCTGCCGTTGTTCGCCCATGTTCCAGCAGGCGCCGCAGGCCGCCGCGTTCGTCACCTTCATCGGCGCCTCGACCGCCTTCTTCGCCGCCTCGGTGGGCCTGTTCCAGAACGACATCAAGCGGGTGATTGCCTATTCCACCTGCTCGCAGCTGGGTTACATGTTCGCGGCGGCGGGCGTGGCGTCATACAACGCCGCCATGTTCCATCTTTTTACCCACGCCTTCTTCAAGGCGCTGCTGTTCCTCAGCGCGGGTGCGGTGATCACCTCCATGCATCACGAGCAGGACATGCGCAAAATGGGTGGGCTTTGGAAAGCCATTCCCTTCACCTGGGCCATGATGCTGATCGGCAATCTGGCCCTGACCGGCGTGGGTATTCCCTATCTCGACATCGGGCTGGCAGGCTTTTATTCCAAGGACGCCATCATCAACGCCACCTTCAGCGCCCATACCGCCATCGGCGCCTATGCCTTCACGCTGTTGATCGTCTCGGCCGGGATGACCAGCTTTTATTCCTGGCGGCAATTCCTGATGACCTTCCACGGCCGCTATCGCGGCCAAGACCATGGTCATGAACATCATCAGCATCTGGACCATGCCGACGGCGATGCGCACTCTCACGATGAGCCGGAAGCCGACGATCACGGCCACCACCACGCGCCTAGGCTGGAGGAGATGCATGAATCGCCGCTGACCATGCTGGTGCCGCTGGGCTTGCTCGCCACCGGCGCGGTCTTCGCCGGCATGCTGTTCTTTCATTTCTTCGTGGGCGAGGGGGCGGCGGAATTCTGGCGCGCCTCGCTGTTCGTGCCCAAGGGCGCCGAAGGCGAATTGCCGGTGTGGGTCGCGCTGGCGCCGCTCACCATGACCATCATCGGTTTTGCCATCGCCTATTACTATTACATCCTCCATCCCGACCTGCCGCGTAAGATCGCGGCGCGGCGTGGGCTGCTTTATCTGTTCCTGTTCAACAAATGGTATTTCGACGAGATCTACGATTTTATCTTCGTGCGCCCTGCCTTCTTCATCGGCCGCTTCCTGTGGAAGAAGGGTGACGGGTTGGTGATTGACGGTCTTGGCCCCGATGGCATTTCCGCCCGAGTGCTGGACGCGGCGCGCGGCGCGGTCAGGCTGCAGTCGGGTTACGTCTATCATTATGCCCTGGCGATGCTCTTGGGCGTGGTGGTGCTGGCGACCTGGTTCATGATGATGGGAGGCGCATTATGAGCCTGCCGCTGCTGTCCCTGGTCACCTTCCTGCCGCTCTTGGGCGCGGCGGCGATCCTGGTCTTGCCCGGCGCCAACGCGGCGCGTTGGATTGCGTTGGTCACCACCATCGCCACCTTCATCGTATCGTTGATGGTGTGGGCTGCCTTCGACCCCCACAATCCCGGCTTCCAGCTGGTCGAGAAGCTCAACTGGCTGGGCGGCGGCATCTCCTATCACATGGGCGTGGACGGCATTTCAATGCTGTTCGTGGTCCTCACCGCCGGCCTGATGCCTTTCTGCATCGCGGCCAGCTGGGACTCGATCGAAACCCGCGTCGCCGAATACATGATCGCCTTCCTGGTGCTGGAGACCATGATGATTGGGGTGTTCTGCGCCCTCGATCTCGTGCTGTTTTACGTGCTGTTTGAGGGCGGCTTGATCCCGATGTTCCTGATCATCGGCATCTGGGGCGGCAAGCGGCGCGTCTATGCCAGCTTCAAGTTTTTCCTCTACACCTTTGTCGGCTCAGTGTTGATGCTGCTCGCCATCATGAGCATGTACTGGGTGTCGGGCACCACCGACATCGCCGTGCTTCTCTCCTCGTCGCATTTCCCGCCGGCGATGCAGACCTGGTTGTGGCTGGCCTTCTTCGCCAGCTTCGCGGTCAAGATGCCGATGTGGCCGGTCCATACCTGGTTGCCCGACGCCCATGTCGAGGCGCCCACGGCGGGTTCGGTGATCCTGGCCGCCATTCTCTTGAAGATGGGCGGCTACGGCTTCCTGCGCTTCTCCCTTCCGATGTTCCCCTCGGCCAGCGAAATGTTCGCGCCGCTGGTCTTCACCCTCAGCATCGTGGCGATCATCTACACCTCGTTGGTGGCCCTGGCGCAGGAGGATATGAAAAAGCTGATCGCCTATTCCTCCGTCGCCCATATGGGTTTCGTCACAATGGGAATTTTCACGCTCACGCATCAGGGTGTCGAGGGCGGCATTTTCCAGATGCTGAGCCACGGTGTCGTCTCCGGCGCGCTGTTCCTCTGCGTCGGCGTGGTTTACGATCGCATGCATACCCGCGAGATTTCCGCTTACGGCGGGCTGGTGAATCGCATGCCGGTCTATGCGGTGTGCTTCATGGTCTTCACCCTGGCCAATGTCGGGCTGCCGGGGACCGGCGGCTTTGTCGGTGAGTTCCTCACCATGCTGGGCGGTTACCTACACAATAGCTGGCTGGCGATTTTCTCCGCCACTGGCGTAATCCTCTCGGCGGCTTATGCGCTTTATCTCTATCGGAGGATCATCTTCGGGGCACTGGTCAAGCCGGCGCTGCAGACCATCGAAGACCTGACCGCCCGCGAAGTGGCGATCCTGGCGCCGCTGGTGGTGATCACCATCCTGATGGGCATTTATCCCAAGCCGATATTCGATGTGACCACGCCCGCCGTCGCCAAGCTGATCAGCGATAATAAGACCGCGTTGGCGATGGAACATGCGTCAGGAGCGTTCGCGCGAGCGACCAAAAATGAGGTTGCAGCAAATCAGAAGGCGGCGGGTCCATGAATATTCTGCCCGACCTGATAGTGATGCTGCCGGAACTGATTCTGGCGGTGGGCGCCATGGTGCTGCTGCTGGCAGGGGCGATCGATGGCGAAAAAACCGCACCCGCCGTCAGCTGGGCCGCGATTGGTTTCCTAGCCCTGGCCGGCGCCCTGGTGGTGACGGGCGCGGGAGGCCCCGCCTTCCATGGCGCCTTCATCGCCGACGGCTTTTCCCGCTTCGCCAAGATCCTGATCCTGATCGGCGCGGCGCTGAGCATTCTGCTGGCAGAGGAGTTTTTCTCGGCCATCGTTCTGTCGCGTTTCGAGCTGCCGGTGCTGATGCTGCTGGCCACTTTGGGCATGATACTGATGGTCTCGGCCACTAGCTTCCTGTCGCTTTATATGGGGCTGGAGCTGCAATCCCTGGCGCTGTATGTACTCGCCGCGTTCAACCGCGACCATCTGCGCTCGACCGAGGCGGGCCTGAAATATTTCGTGCTGGGGGCGCTGTCGTCGGGGATGCTGCTCTACGGTATTTCGCTGATCTATGGCTCGACCGGCAGCGTCGAATTTTCCACCGTGGCGCACGCCGTCGCGCTGTCCAGTGGCGCCAATCTTGGCATCATTTTCGGCATTGTCTTCCTGACGGCGGGGCTGGCCTTCAAGGTCTCCGCCGTGCCTTTCCATATGTGGACGCCGGATGTGTATGAGGGCGCGCCCACCCCCATCACCGCCTATTTCGCCACGGCAGCCAAAGTGGCGGCGATGTGCCTGTTCCTGCGCGCCATCCTGATTCCCTTCGCCCATGACATCCAGCAATGGCGCCAGATCATCATCTTCATATCGGTGCTCTCGATGGGTCTGGGCGCGGTGGCGGCGCTGGGCCAAAAGAACATCAAGCGCCTGATGGCCTACAGCTCCATCGGCCATATGGGCTATGCGCTGCTGGGCCTGGCCGCCGGCACGGCGCTGGGCGCGCGCGGCGTTCTGATTTATCTGGCGATCTATGTTTTCACCAATCTGGGCGTCTTCGCCGCCATCCAGGCGATGCGGCGCGGCGGCAAATCGGTGGAGACTATCGCCGACCTGTCCGGTCTGGCCCGCACCAATCCCAGGCTGGCGCTGGTCTTCGCCATGCTGTTCCTCAGTCTCGCAGGCCTGCCGCCGCTGGCCGGATTTTTCGCCAAATTCTATGTTTTTCTCGCCGCCATCCAGGCGCATCTGGTCTGGCCCGCCATCCTGGGCGTGCTGGCGAGCGCCATAGGCCTGGTTTATTATCTGCGGTTGGTAAAGGTGATGTATTTCGACGAGCCTGCGCCGGACTTCGACAGCGAGATCGGCATCGGCTCCCGCGCCATCCTGCTGGTCTCAGGCGCGTTCGCGCTGCTTTTCATCTTCGCGGCGTCGCCCATCATCACCGCCGCCGACACGGCGGCGAAAGCGCTGCTGCCTTGACCTCTTGGCCTGCTGGCCTTCGGGATCATGCCGAACTGGATTCCACCAATGATGAAGCGCGCCGTCTTGCCCAGGCGGGTGAGAGCGGCCCGCTTTGGATCACCGCCGCGCGCCAGACCGCGGGGCGCGGCAGGCGCGGGCGGCAATGGCAAAGCGCGGAGGGCAATCTGGCCGCCACGCTCCTGATCCGCCCGGCGCGCCCCAAGGCCGAATGGGCGCAACTGTCTTTTGTCGCCGCCATTGCGGTGGCCGACATGACGGCCCCGATGGCGCCTTCCGCCACCATCGCCGTCAAATGGCCCAACGATGTACTGGCGGAGGGGCGTAAACTTGCCGGCATTTTGCTGGAGACGGCAGGTGAGGCGCTGGCCATCGGCATCGGCGTCAATCTTAACGCGCACCCTTCGGACACGGAATTTCCCGCCATTTCGCTGGCAGCGCTGGGCGCAAAGCTGCCATCGCCGGAGGGCGCCATGGCCCTGCTCGCCCCCGGCTTCGCCGGATGGTATGACCAATGGGAAAGCGCGGGCTTTGCCCCCATCCGCGACGCCTGGCTGGCGCGGGCGGCGGGACTAGGCCAGCGCATCCGGGCGCGTCTGGCCGATACGGAACGCGTGGGCGTGTTTGAAGGCATCGATGCGCAAGGCGCGCTGCTGCTGAATGAGGGAAGCCGGACCCGCGCCATCGCGGCCGGCGAAGTGTTTTTTGGATAGCCCATGTTATTAGCGATTGATGCCGGCAACACCAATATCGTCTTCGCGCTTTACCAAGGCGACAAGATGCGCGGTCAGTGGCGTGCCGTGACCCAGGCCAGCCGCACCGCCGACGAACATGCGGTCTGGCTCAGCCAGCTTCTGGCGCTGCAGGGGCTATCCTTCGCCGATCTCACCGAAGGCATCATCGCCACCGTGGTGCCGGCAGTGCTGTTCGACCTGCGCGCCTTCTGCCGCACCTATCTCAAATGCGAACCCCTGATTGTGGGCGATCCGGCGCTCGACCTCGGCATGAAGGCGAATGTCGACCGTCCCCAGTCGGTGGGCGCCGACCGGCTTTGCAACACCGTCGCCGCCCATGAACGCTACAAGGGAGCCGTGATCGTGGTGGATTTCGGCACCGCCACCAATTTCGACATTGTGGCGGAGAATGGCGATTTCGACGGCAGCGTGATCGCTCCGGGCGCCAACTTGTCCATCGAGGCGTTGCACCAGGCGGCAGCCCTGCTGCCGCGGGTGGCGATCCACCGCGCCCAGAAAGTGATCGGGCGCGATACCGTGCCCGCCATGCAGTCGGGCGTCTATTGGGGCTATGTCGGCCTGATCGAGGGCTTGATCACGCGCATCAAGGCCGAGTATGGCAGGCCGATGACCGTTATCGCCACGGGCGGGCTGGCCCATCTGTTCCAGCCTGACATTCCCGCCATCCAGCATATAGACCCCGATCTCACCATGCGCGGGTTGATGCTGATCCACGCCCGCAATACGCGCTCTTGATGCTTGAGTGGGCTTGATGCTGGAGAGGGGCAATCGCGACGAGCTGGTCTTCCTGCCGCTTGGCGGGTCGGGCGAGATCGGGATGAATTTCAACGCCTATGGCTTCGGCCCGCCCTCGCGGCGCAAATGGATCATCCTGGATTGCGGCGTCTTGTTCGGGCGCGAAGCCTCCACCCCCGGGGTGGATGTGATCATGCCGGATATCCGCTTCCTGGCCGAGCGGGCCGGGGATGTGCTGGGCATCATCGCCACCCATGCCCATGAGGATCATATCGGCGCCATCGCCCCGCTCTGGCCGATGCTCAAATGTCCCATCTATGCCACGCCGTTCACCGCCGCCCTGATCGAGGGCAAGCTGGAGGAAGCGGGAATTTCCGCCCGCGTCCACAAGGTCGCACTGGGCGGTTCGCTGACGCTGGGGCCCTTCCAGATGGATTTCATTTCCATCACCCATTCGATCCTGGAACCAAATTTGATCGCCATTCGCACACCCTTGGGGGTGATCGCCCATACCGGCGACTGGAAGCTCGATCCCGATCCGCTGCTGGGAGAACAGACGGATGCGGCGCGAATCCGGAAACTGGGCGATGAAGGTGTGCTGGCGCTGGTCTGCGATTCCACCAATGCCCTGCAACAGGGCCATTCGGGTTCGGAAGCCAAGGTGCGCGACAGCCTTATCCAGCTGATCGGCACCTTGAAGCGAAGGGTGGCGGTGACAGCCTTCGCCTCCAATGTGGCGCGGCTGGATTCGATCGCCCATGCTGCTCGCATCCATGGCCGTCATATCGCGCTGGTGGGACGCTCGATGCACAAGATTGTCGGCGCGGCAAAGGACACGGGATATCTCAAGGATTTTCCGCCGGTGCTGGACGAGGCGGAGGCCGCCGAACTTCCCGCCGGAAAGGTGCTCTATCTGTGCACCGGCAGCCAGGGCGAACCGCGCGCCGCGCTGGCGCGCATCGCCGAGGACAACCACCCCAATGTCCATCTCGGCAAGGGCGATGCGGTGATTTTCTCCAGCCGCATCATTCCCGGCAACGAATTGCCGATCTTCGAGTTGCACAACAAGCTTTCTGCCCTGGGGGTGGAGGTGCTGACCGAACTGGATCATTTCGTCCATGTCTCGGGCCATCCGGCGCGGGAGGAACTGGCCCAGATGTATCGCTGGACGCGGCCGCGTATCGCCGTGCCGGTGCATGGCGAACTGCGCCACATGAGCGAACATGCCCGCCTGGCCAAATCGCTGCAGGTGCCCGAGGCCCTGGTCCCCGCCAATGGCCAGCTTTACCGCCTGGCCCCCGGTCCCGCCGAACTGATCGACGAAGTGCCTTCGGGCCGCATCCATCTGGACGGGCGGGTGCTGGTGGCGGAAGGCGAGGGCCTCAGCAAGTCCCGCCGCGCCATGGCCTATGCCGGGCTGATCGCCATAACCCTGGTGCTGGACGGCAAGGGCAGGGTGATTGCCGATCCTGCCATAGTGATCGAGGGTATTCCCGCGCCGGTGCAGGAAGCAGTCCGGGTGGCGGTGGAAGAACTGACCCGCCGCCACAAGCGCGGCGACAGCGAAGACTTGGCGGAAAATATCCGCCGGGCGGCGCGGCGGGCGGCGCAGGATGCCTGGGGCAAGAAACCCGTGACGCGTGTGACACTGGTGGAGATATGATCGGTATATTAAACCACGTCGCCATCGCCACCGCGGACCTCGCCAAGTCCATCGCGCTTTATCGCGATACCTTGGGGGCGCGCGTCTCAGCCCCGGTGGCCCAGCCCGACCACGGCGTGACCACCGTGTTTGTCGAACTGCCGGGGAGCAAAATCGAACTGCTGGCACCCCTGGGGGAGAATTCCCCCATCGCCAATTTTCTCAAGCGCAATCCCGAAGGCGGCGTGCATCATCTTTGTTTCGAAGTGAAAGACATCATCGCTGCCCGCGACAGCCTGGTGGCATCGGGTGCCCGCATCCTGGGCGACGGACAGCCCAAGACCGGGGCGCACGGCAAGCCGGTGCTGTTCCTGCACCCGAAAGATTTTGGCGGCACGCTGATAGAGTTGGAACAGGCATGAGCGACGCCAGCATCGATCATTTCATCCACTATGTTGTGCTGTTCAGCGCCTATGCGGTGCTGTGGTTCCTCTGCCTGTTCTGTCTGTTGCCGGTGGGGCTGGGAGCCGAGCGCGATCCGGAGTCGGGCGCGCCGCTGAACCCCATGCTGGGCAGGAAGGCGCTGATCGCCAGCGTGTTGGCGGCGGTGCTGTGGCTGGGCTTTTACGCCGCCATCAGCTTTGGCTGGATAGAGCTTTAAGCCCGCCTGCCAGCCTCGCGTCCCTAAACAATTGATAAGAGATTCCGATTCTGCGTCCGAGCCAAAAAAGTAAAAAGGCCGGAGCGAACTCCGGCCTTTTTTCTGACTTTCTCGTCCCCGAACTTGGCCGCTCTTAGTGGCGATACCGTCCGCCTTGTTGGCGGTATTTTTATGGATTGGGTTGATACTGGAGTCTGTGGCCGGAGTCACGCAATATTTGGAGTTATTGCAGTGCAACATACGCAAGTAAATTACCGAAGCGCGGCACTCGGGATATTGCTTGTTGTGGCTCTGGTTTTGGCCGCCGAAACCGCCTTTTCCGCGGGTATCGCGGACCGGGGCAAACCCGACCCAATACTCACGGATGAAGCGGACGGGCCTTGCGATCCCCAGTTGGGACAGCCCGACTTGACCCCGGGCACGGATGTGGCGGGCCATCAGGTCGCCTCGGCCAATATCCAGACCGGTCCCATTCCCATGCAGGGTCAGATTCTGGTCCCGCTCAAATCCGGCCAGAACAACAGGCGCCCCCCGGCCTATGTCGCGGTGGACGGCAAAAAACTGGATCCGCTGCTGAACCCCCCGTCTTCCTGCAAATAAGTCTTCCTGCAAATAAGTCTTCCGGCAAGTAAGCCGGCCGGCCATTGACCGGCAGCTTTACCTAGACTGACGCGGCGGCGAAACCCTCATTCCATCGCGATCGCTCGGGATCGGAAGGATAGGGGTTTGGCGGCGGCGGCTCCGCCGAATGGGAAGGGACGCTGGCGGACATTGTCCTGGCGGCGTTCCAGCCTTCGGCATAAATGCGGCTCTGGCGGAAGGCGCTTGGCGTGCTTGTCATGCCCGGCCTGCCTGCAACTTGTTCGCCCTGTCCTGTGTCCAGACCGGCGCAGGATCGAGGCTGTCGCGCAACAGGACGTCGAAAAGCTCCCGGGGGTCGATGGAAACATGTTCGCTCATGCCGTAACGACAGAGCTGGATCGTGGTCGAGACATGCTGCCATCCGGCGCTGGAAACGGCATACAGCGGTTCTTCGTTGGTGTCGATTGTGTAGCTGCCGGCAGGCTGCGGCTGTTCAAAGCCGCTGAGCCAGAAAGAGTGGCGGAATTTCACTTTGCGGGTTGTTATACGGCGGTCCATTTGCCCGTTCCTTGAATAGTGGCAGCGGTTGGACAATGGTCCGGCCGCGCCGCCAAAGGTCACGCAAACAAGGCGTTTGGCGATCCCGGCGGCAGGATGGCCGTCAGTTGCGCCAGAATATCGTTGAATCCGCCAATCTCGCGCACGGTATCCAGGCGCGTCAGCGGCTTGATGCCGTCCACAAGATCGAGAAGCGAGACGCGGCCGCGTGCGACCCGGCTCTTGATGGTGCCCAGCGGCACGCCGCAGATATCGGCGGCCTCTTGATAGGAAAAGCCGGCCGCCCCCACCAGAACCAGCGCTTCACGTTGGTCGTCGGGAAGGCAGTGCAGGGCGTCGGCGGTATCGCAAAGCTCCAGGTTCCAGACTTGCGCATCGGCGGGGGTGGGAATGCGTTCGGCGGCGCCTTCATCCCAGTGCGCCTGGCGCCAGTCGCGCCGCCGGCGCGAAAGCAGCTCGTTGCGCAGAATGGTGAAGAGCCAGGCCTTCATGTTGGTGCCCGGTTCGAACCGGCTTTTCGCCCGCCAGGCCTTGACCATCGTTTCCTGCGCCAGATCATCGGCCATGTCGCGATGGCGGCAGAGAGAGCCGGCAAAGGCGCGAAGAAAGGGAATGAGCGCGATCATCTCGCGTTGGAAATCGAACGGCGCCGTTTGGTTCAGACTTTGCGGTTGCATCATGGGACCCCTGGGCGGCTGTCATGCGCCGTCTTTTGAGAGGTGGGGTCCGATCCCGCGAATGCAAGGTGCCGTGACAATATAGATATAATGAAAGCAACAATATTCGATCATAATTATACCCATAATATTGCTAATAACGCGGGTTATATTGGTATTTAAGCCGAACCCCCACAGCAACAGCAAAATATAGATCGCGTGATGAGCCAAGAGAGGGAACGAAAGGCGCTTTACAGGAAGTCCTTATTCAAAATGGCTATTCCTGTGGCGGTGCGGGTTTCGCGTCCTATCGCGGATTTATCGGCTAATAAGCCCGGCCGATCAGAATCTCTTCCACCCCTGGCTCGCCGGTGAAGAGGCAAGCACCGAATTCCGCGGGTTGATCGGCGGGGGCGTTGCGGATGGTGAGCTTGAGGGTTTTCAGTTTTGCGCCCACCGCTTCCAGCGCCTCGCCGGTCGGTTTTGACCAGGGCGCCCGCACCCAGCCTTTGAAACTGTCATCATCCTCGCCGAAATAAGCCGCCAAGGCCTCGAAGTTTTCAATGTCGCGCTTGATGTTGCCGTCGAGCCGCGCCTTGGCTTCGGCATAAAGCCCGGCCTGGATCTCGGCCAGAAGCTGCACCGCGCCTTCGATGAAATCCACCCGCGGCTTGACGACGGACTTGATCTTGTCGCCGTCGCGCAAATCGTCGCGCCGCATATAGGTGACATTGCCGCCCGCCGCGTCGCGCGGCCCCACTTCCACGATCAAAGGCGCGCCGCGCCGGACCCAGTTCCAGCGCTTCTCCGCCGATTTGATTTTCTTGAGGTCCAGGTGCGCCCGCACCGGCTGGCCGAAAATGCTCATGCCCGACAGCGCTTTCACCAGGTTTTCGCAATAGGCCAGCACCTCTGCGTCTTCCGGCTTGTCGCGCAGCATCGGCACCACGACAATCTGCTTCGGCGCGATGGCGGGAGGAAGCCTGAGCCCGTCATCATCGCCATGGGTCATGATCACCCCGCCGATCAGGCGGGTGGAAACGCCCCAGCTGGTGGTGTTGCAGAATTCCATGCCGCCGGCATCGTTCTGGAATTTGATGTTCTGCGCTTCGGCGAAATGGGTGCCCAGGAAATGCGAGGTGCCGGCCTGCAGCGCCTTGCCGTCCTGCATCATCGCCTCGATGGAATAGGTGTTCACCGCGCCGGGGAAGCGTTCATTCTCCGGCTTCTCGCCCGCGATCGCCGGCATCGCCAGCACATCCTCGGCGAAGGCGCGATAGACTTCCAGCATGCGGGCGGTTTCCTCTTGCGCATCCTGCAGGGTGGCATGGGCGGTGTGGCCCTCCTGCCACAGAAATTCCGTGGTGCGCAGGAACAGGCGCGGCCGCATTTCCCAGCGCACCACATTGGCCCATTGATTGATCAGAAGCGGCAGGTCGCGGTAGCTCTTGATCCAGCGCGAAAAGGCGTCGCCGATGATGGTTTCGGAAGTCGGCCGCACCACCAGCGGCTCTTCCAGCTTCGCCTCGGGATCGGGCGCCAGCTTGCCGTCGATCATCTTCAGCCGGTGATGGGTGACCACCGCCATCTCCTTGGCGAAGCCGTCGACATGCTCGGCTTCCTTGGCGATGAAGGAGAGGGGAATGAAAAGCGGGAAATAGCAATTCTCATGGCCGGTCGCCTTGATGCGGCGGTCCAGCTCGCCCTGGATCTGCTCCCACACACCCCAGCCCCAGGGCTTGATCACCATGGCGCCCCGGACCGGGCTTGATTCGGCCATGTCGGCGTCACGCACCACCGCCTGGTACCAGTCGGCGAAACGTTCACGGGAAACGGGCAAGGCGCGCTGCATATTTTGGCTCCAGACCGGGGCAAAAGCGCCATTTGCGCTCCGGATTCCGGTTGGCGTAGAAGTACCCGAAGCGCTTTCGAAACCAAAATCCTTTAATAAGGCCGCGCCATGCCGAATTCGCCGTCCGCGACCTCGATGTCCAGCCCTGGGCCTTTCGCCGCCTATGAATGGATGATCGCCCTGCGCTATCTGCGCGCCCGCCGGCGGGAAGGCTTTGTCTCGGTGATCTCGGGCTTTTCGCTGGTCGGCATCGCGCTGGGCGTCGCCACGCTGATCATCGTGATGTCGGTGATGGGCGGCTTCCGCAAGGAATTTCTTGCCTCGGTCCTGGGCTTTAACGGCCATATCACCATGGAGGCGGGGGCCGGTCCCCTGACCAATTTCGACGCCATGACCGCCCGCCTGATTAAGGTGCCAGGGGTGACGCGCGCCGCCCCCATTGTGGACGGCCAGGTGTTGGGCACCCAGAACGGCGTCAACACCCTGGTCTATGTGCGGGGTATGCGGCCCGCCGATTTGAAAAGCCTCACCACCGTTTCTCAGAGCCTGACACAAGGCGCGCTGCAGGCTTTCAATCGGGACACGGTGATCATCGGCGATGGTCTGGCGCAGAAGCTGGGGATCCGCCGCGGCGGCTCGATCACCCTGTTCGCGCCCCAGGGCGATGTCACGCCCTTCGGGCCCGTGCCCCGGACCAAGCCCTATCTGGTGGCGGGCACCTTCAAGATCGGCAACAACCTCTATGACAGCAGCTTTGTTTTTATGCCGCTCGAAGAGGCGCAGGATTTCTTCAACACTGGCGCCGGCGTCACCGGCGTCGAAGTGATGGTGCAAAAGCCGGACGACGACATCGCCATGCTGCCGTCTGTCGTCGCCGCCGCTGGACCCGGCGTGCGGCCAGTGCCCTGGCAGGATATCAACAGCGCCTTCATGGGGGCGGTGCAAGTGGAAAGCAATGTGATGTTCCTGATCCTCTCTCTTATCATCATGGTGGCGGCGCTGAACATCGTGTCCGGCCTCATTATGCTGGTAAAGGACAAGTCGTCCGACATCGCCATCTTGCGCACCATGGGCGCATCCCGAGGCGCGGTGATGCGGGTGTTCCTGATCGCCGGCATGAGCATCGGCGTCACCGGCACCTTTCTGGGCTTTCTGCTGGGCGTCTTGTTCTGCGCCAATATCGACAGCATCGAACAGGGCCTTTCGGCGCTGACCGGCACGTCGCTGTTCAACCCCACCGTCTATTTCCTGTCCAAGATTCCCGCCGACCTGGATTTCTGGCAGGTGACCAGCGTGGTGGCGATGGCGCTGACGCTCACTTTCCTGGCTACGCTGTATCCCAGCTGGCGGGCGGCCAGGCTCGATCCGGTCGAGGCGCTTCGCTATGAGTGACAAGGCACGCGCAGAGGTTTTGCGCCTGGAAAATATTTCGCGTCTCTACAAGGAGGGCGAAGGGCAGCTGGAAATCTTCAGCGGCCTCAACATGACTTTGGCGCCGGGCGAAATCGTGGCCCTGGTGGGCCAGTCCGGCGCGGGCAAATCCTCGCTGCTCCATATCGCGGGCCTGCTGGAAGCGCCGTCCGCGGGCGAAATTTACATCAGCGGCGCGGCAGCCTCGCGCCTGCCGGATCAAGACCGCACCCGCATCCGGCGCGACACCATCGGCTTTGTCTATCAGGCCCATCATCTTTTGCCGGAATTCGACGCCCTGGAAAATGTGCTCCTGCCGCAGATGATCGCGGGCAAATCGCACAAGGCGGCGGCGTCGGAAGCCACGCGCCTGCTGAGCCTCATGGGTCTCTCTCTGCGGCTGAACCATCGCCCGGCGCAATTGTCGGGCGGCGAGCAGCAGCGGGTCGCCATCGCCCGTGCCATGGCCAACCGCCCGCGCATTCTTCTGGCGGATGAGCCGACTGGCAATCTCGATCCCAAAACGTCAGGCGGCGTGTTCGATGCCTTGATCGCCGTGGTGCGCGCCGAAGGATTGGCGGCCCTGATCGCCACCCACAATTTCGACCTGGCGGCGCGGATGGACCGCACCCTCCTTCTGGATCAGGGAAAACTGGTCGCGGGCGGCGGGCCGCCGCATTAGCGGGCGATAAATTTCTCCAATCTATCGAATGTCCCAGTCCAACCATTGTTGTGGCTGTCCCGCCGGTCGGCATTGGCGAAGCCTTCATGGCGCATGTGGATCTCGGTGCCCTGGCCCTTGGAACGGAAGGAAAGGGTGATCAGCGTGTCGGTTTCCTCATGCTCCCATTTCCAGCTCATCACCAGGCGGGAGGGACGGGTGATTTCCTTGTAGGTGCCGCCCACCGTCAGCGTGCCGCCATCCGGGCGATGCATCACCATCTTGTATTTGCCGCCGACTTTGGGCTCCAGCTGCAGCACTTCACCCTTGACGCCCGGCGGGCCGGCCCATTCGCCCCAGCTTTTCTGGAGCCAGGCATCGAACACCTGCTCCGGCGGCGCAGCGATGACGCGGGTGATTTCCAGCACGGTGTCGGCAGCCAAATCTTTATCGACCAAATCTTTATCGATAAGTGTGCTCATGGTTTTTTCTCCGGGTTTGGTTTCTGTTTGAGATGGGCGTCCAGCCGGTCGAACATGCCGCTCCAGAAGACGCGATAATGATCCAGCCATTCCTGCGCCGTCTTCAGGCCTTCGGGATTGAGACGGCAGATCAACTGCTGGCCATGCCTGCTGCGGGCGATCAGGCTGGCTTCCTCCAGCACTCTGAGATGGCGGGAAATGGCGGGAGCCGAGATAGAGAAAGGCGCCCCAAGCTCGCCCACCGTGGCTTCGCCGGTGGCCAGCCGGGCCAGGATGGCTCTGCGGGTGGGATCGGCCAGGGCAGCGAAAGCGGTGTTCAGAGTTTGCATAACGAGTATGTTAATTAACGTATATGTTAATTACAAGAGGAAAGTTGATCACTTTTTGTTCTTGTTTCCCGGTTGGAACATAACTAGAACATATAGGAACAGAGGGAGATCGCGGTGATGTGCATCAAGGCGCAGTGGATAAAGGATAGTCTGGCAGGCGCCGGGCTGATTATTTTCATGATTTCCTCCTTTGTGCTGGCCAGCAGCGCGCACGCTCTTCTCAGCACGATCTGACTGTGGATAGCCGTGCGGCTTCAGGCCTGCCGCCTCCCGCTTCGGCGATACTCGCGCAATGGCGAACGACTCAAATCGCAAAATGGCGTCCTTCATTCATCTGAGGGTGAAAAGCGCCTATTCGCTGCTGGAAGGCGCGGTCAGGCCCGATGAGCTGGCCGAGCTGGCGCGCCAGAATGCCATGCCAGCGGTGGCGGTCACCGACGTCAACAATCTGTTCGGGGTCTATGAGATCACCGAAAAACTCACGGCGCGCTTTAAGGAAACCAAAAGCGGCCAGAGGATTCCCCTGCAACCGGTCCAGCCGATTGTCGGCGCGCTGCTGTCGGTGGAGTTTGGCGGCCCCGCGCCCGCCACGCATCAGGGCAGCAGGAAGAAACCGCCGCATCTGCCGCTGCTGGTGCAGAATGAGTTGGGTTATCGCAACCTCGCCAAGCTTCTCAGCGCCGCCTATCTCAAGGTTCAGCCGGGCGACTGGCCGCATGTCACGGCGGAAAATCTTGCCGCCCACGCCGAAGGCTTGATTGCGCTTACCGGCGGCCCGGGCGGTCCGGTCAATGCCGCGCTGCTGGACGGCCAGCCGGAACATGCCGCCCTGCTGCTGGACAAGCTCCAAATCCTGTTCGGCAATCGCCTCTATGTCGAGCTTCAGCGCCATGGCCTTGCCGAGGAGCGCGCCACCGAGCCCGGCCTGCTCGACCTGGCGTACGCAAAGAATATTCCTCTTGTCGCCACCAACGACGTGCATTTCGGCCCGGCCAGCATGTACGAAGCCCATGACGCGCTGCTCTGCATCGCCGACGGCGCCTTCGTTTCCCAGGATGATCGCCGCCGCCTGACCCGCGAACACCGCTTTAAATCTCCGGCGGAGATGGCGGCGCAATTCGCCGACCTGCCGGAAGCGATCGAGAGCACGGTCGAGATCGCCCGCCGCTGCGCCTACCGGCCCAAGAAGCGCGCGCCTATCCTGCCGGTCTTTGTGCCGGAATCCGGCCGTGCCCCCGATGAAGAACTAAAGGTGCAGGCGGAGGAAGGTCTGAATCGCCGATTGCAAGGCCATCCCATGGCGGCGGAGCGCAAGGTTTACGAAGAGCGCCTGGGTTATGAACTTGGCATCATCAACCGCATGGGCTTTCCCGGCTATTTCCTGATCGTCTCGGATTTCATGAAATGGACCAAGGGCCGCTTCATTCCGGTGGGCGTGCGCGGTTCGGGCGCCTCCTCGCTGGTGGCCTGGGCGCTGGACATCACCAACCTCGATCCTTTGCGCTTCGGCCTGTTCTTCGAGCGCTTCCTCAACCCGGAGCGCGTCTCCATGCCGGACTTCGATATCGATTTCTGCCAGGAACGGCGGGACGAAGTGATCCGCTATGTGCGCGACAAATACGGCGCCGATCGCGTCGCCAATATCATCGCGCTGGGTTCGCTCCAGGCGCGGGCGGCGGTGCGCGATGCCGGCCGGGTGCTGCAGATGCCGCTGGGCCTGGTGGACCGCATCGCCAAGCTGATTCCCAACCCGCCCGGCAAGCCGGTGACCCTGCATGATGCGGTGGAAAGCGAGCCGCGCCTGCAGGCCATCGCCGAACAGGAGCCGATGGCCAAGCGCCTGTTCGAGATCACCTCCAAGATCGAGGGACTCTACCGCCATGCCTCGACCCACCCGGCGGGGGTGGTGATCGGCGACCGGCCGCTGGACGAAATCCTGCCGCTCTACCGCGATCCGCGCTCCGACATGCCGGTGACCCAGTTCGACTACGAAGACGCGGAAAAAGCCGGTCTGGTGAAATTCGATTTTCTGGGCCTGAAGACCCTGACCGTGATCGCCAAGGCCGAGGAGTTGCTGCGCCAGCGCGGCGTCGAGATCAACACCCAGACCATCGATTTCAACGACGCGGCGGCTTTCGAAATGCTGTCGCGCGGCGACAGCGTGGGCGTGTTCCAGCTGGAAGGTTCCGGCATGCGCGACCTGCTGCGCAAGATGAAGCCCGACCATATCAACGATCTGGTGGCGCTGGTGGCGCTTTACCGGCCGGGACCGATGGATTCGATTCCCAAATACATCGCCTGCAAGAGCGGCAAGGAAGCGGCCGATTATCTGCATCCCCTGCTGGAGCCGATCCTGAAGGAAACTTATGGCGTGATGACCTACCAGGACGATGTGATGCGCATCGCCCGGGAGCTGGCGGGTTATTCCATGGGCGAGGCCGATCTTTTGCGCCGCGCCATGGGCAAGAAGATCGCCTCGGAAATGCTGCCGCACCGCG
Source organism: Rhizomicrobium sp. (assembly GCA_035568995.1). Taxonomy (GTDB): domain Bacteria; phylum Pseudomonadota; class Alphaproteobacteria; order Micropepsales; family Micropepsaceae; genus Rhizomicrobium. The sequence continues at coordinate 23,815 of DATMNL010000010.1, forward strand.
AGAAGTTCCTCAAAGGCGCGGGCGAGCGCGGCATCATTCCGTCCATCGCCGAACAGATTTTCGAGCAGGCCGAGAAATTCGCCGGCTACGGTTTCAACAAGGGCCATGCCGCGGCCTATGCCCAGGTCGCCTATCAGACCGCCTTCCTCAAGGCGAATTACCCCGTCGAATTCCTCGCCGCCTCGATGACCCTGGATATCGGCAACACCGACCGGCTGAATATCTTCAAGCAGGAGGCGGCGCGGCTCGGCGTCAAACTGCTGGCGCCCGACATCAACCGTTCGGCGGCGGTGTTCTCCTGCGACGCCGGCGCGGGCGAGGTGTTCTATGCCCTGGCCGCCGTCAAGGGTGTTGGCCGCCAGGCCATGGACCATGTGATCGATGCCCGCCGCGCCGGCGGGCCATTCAAGAACATCAGCGATTTCGCCCGCCGGGTGGACCCACGCCAGGTGGGCAAACGGGCTTTCGAAAATCTGGTGCGGGCCGGCGCCTTCGACAGCCTCAACAAAAACCGCCGCCAGCTGGTGGAAAATTCCGATCGCATTCTGGGCGGGGCCCAGGCGGCGGCGCGTGAACGCGAAAGCGGACAATCCAACATGTTCGGCGGCGCTGTCGAAGAATTGCGCCTGGCGTCGATCCCGGATTGGCCGGGGCACGAGCGTCTGGCCGAGGAATTCGCCGCCATGGGTTTTTACCTGTCGGGTCATCCACTCGATGCCTATGGCCCGGCCCTGAAGCGGCTGGGCGCCACCAGTTTTGCCAGCCTGACGGAAGACCGCCGCGCGGGTTTCAAGGCGCGGCTGGCCGGGACCATGATCAAGAAATCCGAACGGCGCGGCCGCAACGACCAGATGTATGCCTTTGTCTCTTTCTCCGATCCCACCGGCATGTTCGAAGTGATGCTGTTCCCCGAAGTGCTGGCGGCTAGCCGGGCCTTGCTGGAAGCGGGCAAGTCGCTTTTGATCACCGCCAGCGCCGATTGGGACGGCGATGAACTGAAGCTCCGCGCCGCCTCCATTACCGATCTCGACCAGGCGGCGGCCAATGCGGGTGAGGGGATGGTGGTACGGCTCGACTCCGCCGCGCCCCTGGGCGCGGTGGCGGCGCAGCTGATGGGCGCGGGCAAAGGGCTGGTGAGTTTCATTGTGCCGGGTGGGCCTGGCGAAGAAGTCGAGATCGCGCTCAGCAAGCGCCATGCGGTGACCGCGTCCCTGCGCAGCACTATCGCCGCTATTCCCGGCGTGCTCTCCGTCGAAGCGGTTTAGCGAACTCTTTTGCAATTATATCATGTAGTTGAATGCGCATTGTATTGTTATGGCTCAGGGATTATTCTGGCACGGGCAGTTGAGCATAAGAATCAAGGCGCGATTCGCGCCCGCTTTTAGGGTACTACTCGGTCCTATCTTAACTGCCCGGTACCCTTCAGATGTCGTATTCCATTAATTTTAGCGCTCCGGAAACCGTGGAGCAACTTGCGGCGTACGTCGGGTTGGATGCTCTCAAGTTCAAGATGGCTATCGACCCAGCCCTCAAAACGGGCTTGTACCTGTGCCACCGCATTCCGAAGAGAAATGCAAAACGTTCAGGACAAGAACGTATTGTTTGGCAAGCATTCCCTCCTTGGCTGGAGGCGCACAAGGCAGTGGCAAGGCGATTTGACCTTTTTGCTCGTGCAATAGACCCTCGGTTTCCTCATAGCTCTGCATGCGGATTTGTTCGGCATCGAAGTACCTTAGAGAACGCCAAGCCGCATTGTGGTGCTCCCCGACTTATGCGCGCCGACATTCGAGATTTTTTCAGTTCAATATCTGTGGGCCGCCTTGCTCAAAGATTTCGAGAACTTCAGGTGAATGATGAACCTGCTGAAGCTCTAGCCGAATTCGTTACCATCGATGGTGCGCTGGCGTTGGGGCTAAACTCCAGTCCAATGCTCGCAAATCTTATTTCCGTAAATTTGGACATTAAACTTTCTGAGTTGGCTTCGCGATATGACTGCGTTTACACACGATATGCGGACGATATTTCGATCTCTGGCAAAGGCGATCTGCCAAGTCGAAGCGAATTGGAAGGCGTCCTTGAAGAAGAACAGTTTTCACTTGCGATTGAAAAATTTAGAATCACCAAAATTGGTCAGGCTCACTATGTAACTGGTTTGAGCGTATCTGATCCTGTTAAGCCGCATGCGCCTCGCCACATGAAGCGGCGGTTGCGCCAAGAGCTTTATTACGCGGAAAAATTTAGCATAAAAAATCACTTGAAGCGCCTTGATTCGGAAAAAATCCAACGTGGAATAAATCGACTTGATGGCACGGTTCGATACGTGAGTCATATTGAGAAGCAGCTGTTTTCCGCCTTAAGGGAAAGGTGGGCAAGACTGTTACAACGTGACGGCTGCTATCCTAGCTATCAATCTTTTTCGATTAAAACCGGACAGCCAGCCACAATTTGCTATATCGACGAAACTGAAATCTCTTTCGGCATTAAAAAGTATTTGGCCTTGGGGCTGGTTTTTACCCAGAGTCCAGAATTAATCGACGAGACGACGCAGGCGATTCATCAACAATTTGAAAAGGGCGATCCATTTTACGCAGGAGACAAAGCGGCGCTTTCGGAAAAGGGCGTCCACTTTGTGGATGCTCACCCCGATTTACGAACTACATACATAAATGCGCTAGAATCACTTCCGTTTAGGGCTTTCATTGTTTTTGGGGAGCTAATGAAAGAGTCTGATTATCAGGACCTATATATTTCGTTATTAAAGTTGGTGCTTCCTCCTCGACTAATCAAATATGACGGGTTGACGCTGGATTTTGTGGTGGAGCAAAATCAAAAAATAAAAGAATCTGCTTTAAAATCAGCAATAGCTGAAGTCTATCAATCGCTCGCTTCGTATAACAGCCGCCGGCCCGTTTTGGAACCGAGCGTCACGGTCGGAAGCAAGAAAAACACCCCCGCGTTTTCAGCTCCAGATTTTGTACTTGCGATTTTTTCGCGATATGCCCAATCAAATTGTTACGAAAAAGAGCAAGCGCGGATACATCAGTTTGAGCGATTGCGCGATAAAATACGCTTGATAATTGATGCAAATTCTGGCGAGAGGTATTCTAGACGAATGCCGTTTGTGCCGTGGCCAAAGCCAAATTAGCGTTCTTCATGCTCTGACTTTGTCGAAGCATGAGAACGCAGGCGCTAAATTGTCCCCACCGCCGCCGCGATGCGGTTGAGACCTTCGGCCAGCTTGACCGAATCCTGGGCGAAGCAGATGCGCAAGTAAGATTCATCGTGCGGATCGTCCAGCGAAAAGGCCGCGCCCGGCGCCACGCCCACTTTCATCGTCCGTACCATCTCCTGTGCGAAAGCCACACTGTCTTTCATTCCCTCCACATTCAGAAAGCCGTAAAAAGCGCCGTCAGGCTTTATCCAGCGGATGCGGTTCTGGGTTTTGAGAAAATCCTCCACCACCTCGCGTCCCTTGGCACAACGCGCCAGCAGTTCGCCGCGAAACACATCGCCTTGCGGCGACAGGGCCGCCAACGCGCCATATTGCAGGAAATGCGCCGCCCCGGTGTTGTCGGCCTGCGCCATCACGCCGATGGGAATGGCCAGGGACAGAGGATGCACCAGCCAGCCGATGCGCCAGCCGGTCATCGCCCAGGGTTTGGAAAAACTGCCGATCACAAACACGGCGTCATCCGGCTTGGCGATAGGGAGAAATGACGGCGCGTGCGGGGCGCCGTCATAGACCAGGGTGCCATAAACCTCGTCGCTGATAATGGCGATGCCTCGCGCGCGCGAAAATTCCAGAACCTGCTTCTGTTCTTCCGCCGTCATCATCCAACCGGTGGGATTGCCGGGCGAGGCGATGAAGATCGCCTTGGTGCGGGTGTCGCAGGTGTCGAACAATTTCTGAAGGTCGAGCCGCCATTTCCCGCTTGCCCAGTCCTCGTCCAGCCGCACCAGCCTGGGCGCCGCACCCGCGATCTTGGCCGCCTGGAAGATGTTAGGCCAGATCGGCGAGACGATGACGATATTGTCACCCGTTTCGATCAGTGCCTGCAGGGCCGAGGTGATTGCCAGCATCGCCGCGCCGGGCACGGTGATGCGTTCCACTTCCACATCCGCCCCGCTGGTGCGCTGGTGAAACGCCGCCAGTTCTTCGCGCAATTTCAAAATGCCGCGGGCATGGGTGTAAAAGGTTTTGCCGTCCTCCAGCGCCGCTATGGCGGCGTCGCGGATGAATTTGGGCGTCACCAGGTCGGATTCCCCAAACCACAAGGGCAAAATGTCCGGATTTCCCAGGCCCATCGCCGCCACTTTGGTGATGCCGGAAAGCTCCAGGGCCCTGATCCGGGCCGGATAGGGGATTTTATCGGCCATGGCCAGGTCTTAGCACGTGCTAAGCCATTGGCAGTAGGGGCAAAACCCGCATGGCGGCCCCGCTTTCGGCCTTGATTTGGGTTGTGCCAGCCCGTATAAGCCCCGCCATCTCGCACGCGGGGATGGATTTCGGTGGGTGTTCCACTGCGTCCGTCCGGTGTTCCGAAAGGGATAATCCCCGCGTCTGGCCAACCGGTAAAGGAGACTGAAATCTATGGCTTTGCCAGAATTTTCCATGCGCCAGCTTTTGGAGTCCGGCGCGCATTTCGGCCATCGCACCCAGCGCTGGAATCCGAAAATGGCGTCCTACATCTATGGCGTCCGCAACGACATCCACATTCTCGACCTCACCCAGACCGTGCCGCTGCTGCACCAGGCGCTGGTCAGCTTGCGCGAAGTCGCGGCGGGGGGCGGACGCATCCTTTTCGTGGGCACCAAGCGCCAGGCCTCCGATCCCATCGCGGCGGCGGCCCAGCGCTGCGCCCAATATTACGTCAATCATCGTTGGCTGGGCGGCACGCTCACCAACTGGCAGACCATCAGCCATTCCATCCGCCGCTTGCGCCAGATCGAGGAGACGCTGACCGGCGCCCAGCAATCGGGCCTGACCAAGAAGGAATTGCTGGGCCTCTTGCGCGAACAGGACAAGCTGGAGCGTTCGCTGGGTGGCATCAAGGAAATGGGCGGTCTTCCCAACATGCTGTTCGTGATCGACACCAACAAGGAAGCCATCGCCATCGCCGAGGCCAAGAAGCTGGGCATCCCGGTGACGGCCATCCTGGATTCCAACTGCGATCCAGACGGCATCGCCTTCCCGATTCCCGGCAATGACGACGCCGCCCGCGCCATCGCGCTTTATTGCGACCTGGCGGCGCGCGCCATCATCGACGGGCTCGGCCAGCAGCAGGTCGAAGCGGGTGTGGATATCGGGGCTGCGGTAAACGTCGAAGTCGCCGCCCCCGAACCGGCCGCAGCCCTCGCTTAATTCAAAACGCCCTGCGTTTCTCTGCGCACGGACGATGAACGGAGAATGCTATGACAACAATCACCGCCGGCATGGTGAAAGACCTGCGCGACAAGACCGGCGCGGGCATGATGGACTGCAAGAATGCGCTGAACGAGACGGGCGGCGACATGGAAGCCGCCATCGACTGGTTGCGCAAGAAAGGCATCTCCAAGGCCGCCAAGAAAGCGGGCCGCACCGCGGCCGAGGGCCTGGTGGGAGTTGTCGTGTCGGGCAATTCCGGCGCGCTGGTGGAAGTCAATGCCGAGACCGATTTTGTCGCCCGCAATGATGAATTCAAGAGCTTCGTCAAGGCGGCGTCGGATATCGCGCTGAAAGAAGGCGGCGATCTGAAACGACTTCTGGCGGCCAGGCATGGCGGCTCGACGGTGGAGCAGACGCTCACCGAATTGGTTGCGAAGATCGGCGAGAATATGGCGGTGCGCCGGACATTCGCATTGTCGGTCAATCCGGGCGTGGTGGCGGCCTATGTCCACAACGCCGCTTCGCCCGAACTGGGCAAGATCGGCGTGCTGGTCGCGCTCAAATCCATCGCCGACAAGGATAAGCTGGCCGCTTTGGCCAAGCAGATCGCGATGCATGTCGCCGCCGCCGCGCCGCTGGCAATCACCTCCGAACATTTGTCGAAGGATGTGGTCGATCGCGAACGCGCCGTGCAGACCGAAATCGCCCGCCAGTCCGGCAAGCCCGAAGCTGTCATCGAAAAGATGATGGAGGGGCGCATGCGAAAATTTTATGAAGAAACCGTTCTGCTCTCCCAGACCTTTGTGATCGACGGCGAGACCCAGGTCGGCAAGGTGATCGAGAAGGCCGCCAAGGATTTGGGCGCGCCGATCACGGTGGAGGGTTTTGTCCGCTTCCAGGTGGGCGAAGGCATCGAGAAGGGCGAAAGCGATTTTGGTGACGAAGTGGCCCGGATGGCAGGCACGCGCTAATTTGGGTCGCACGGCCGAACGGAGTGGTTAGCGTCAGCGTAGTGGCACGCTTTACACTTTTCATGGCCGATGTTCCCTGACTACGGAGTTTGAATTGACCGCAGCGCCGAAATATCGCCGGGTTCTGCTCAAGGTCTCGGGTGAGGCATTGATGGGCGAGGGCGCCTTCGGCATCGATGTCGGCACGGTGGACCGCATCGCCGAGGACGTGAAAGCGGCGGCCGACGCCGGCAGCCAGATCTGCATGGTGATCGGCGGCGGCAACATCTTTCGCGGCTTGTCGGGCGCGGCCAAGGGCATTGACCGGGCCACCGCCGACTATATGGGCATGCTGGCCACCGTGATGAATGCGCTGGCGATGCAGGCGGCGCTGGAACGCACGGGTCTGGCCTCCCGGGTCCAGTCGGCGATCCCCATGAGTACGGTGTGCGAACCCTATGTCCGCCGCCGTGCGATTCGGCATATGGAGAAGGGGCGGGTGGTGATATTCGCCGCCGGAACCGGCAATCCTTTCTTTACCACCGACACGGCGGCGGCCCTCCGGGCAGCGGAAATGACTTGCGACGCCTTGCTTAAAGCGACTAATGTTGACGGCGTATACAGTGCTGACCCAAAAAAGGTGCCCGATGCCACGCGTTATGATTCTCTCAGTTATCACGAGGTGTTAACGCGGGATCTGCAAGTCATGGATGCATCCGCCATCTCCCTATCGCGGGAAAATCGCATACCGATCCTGGTTTTTTCCCTGCATGACAAAGGCGCCCTCAAAGAGGTGCTGGCGGGCAGGGGCCGTGCAACCATAATCGAAGAAAAGTGAGGCTGGGTTTGCCCCCGGATTGGGCTAGGCTTGAAGCCGGGAGCGCCGGAAAAGGTCGAGATGGCTGAGACTTACAACAAGGACGAGATGAACCGCCGCATGGCCGGGGCCGGCGCCACGTTGAAAGGCGAGCTGGCGGGCCTTCGGACCGGCCGCGCTTCCGCCGCCCTGCTCGATCCGGTGAAGGTCGAGGCCTATGGCAATGTCGTGCCGATCAACCAGGTCGGCACCATCTCCACCCCCGAAGCGCGCATGATCACGGTGCAGGTCTGGGACAAAAGCCTGGCCAAGGCGGTGGACAAGGCCATCCGCGATGCGGGGCTGGGCCTCAATCCGCAGATGGACGGCCAGCTGCTGCGCGTGCCCCTGCCGGAACTCAATGAGGAACGGCGCAAGGAACTTTCCAAGCTGGCTTCCAAATATGCCGAAGCCGCCCGGGTGGCGGTGCGCAATGTGCGCCGCGACGGCATGGACGTGCTCAAGCGCCTCGAAAAGGACCACAAGATCAGTCAAGACGAGCACCACATGAAGGGCGATGAGCTGCAGAAGCTCACCGACCAGCACATCAAGGACATTGACGCCGCGCTCCATTCCAAGGAGCAGGAAATCATGCAGGTTTAAATGGAGCATTTTCAGGAAAAGTATCCAGCGGTTTTCCGCGGAAAATGCGACCAAAGGAAAATGGAGCATTTTCAGGAAAAGTGTACAGCGGTTTTCCGCGGAAAATGCGACCAAAGGAAATGAATTGAGCGCGCGATCCACCCATCTGCCCAGGCATGTCGCCATCATCATGGACGGCAATGGCCGCTGGGCGAAGAAGCGCCATCTGCCGCGCGAGGCCGGCCATTATGCCGGCATGGGCGCGGTGCGCGAGACCGTGCGCGCCGCCTGCGACCTCGAACTTGAGAATCTCACCTTGTTCGCCTTTTCCTCGGAGAACTGGAAGCGGCCCAAGACCGAGGTGGGCGCGCTGATGGGGCTGTTCCGCGCCTATTTCCGCAGCGACATGGACGAGCTGGTCGGGCGAAACGTCCGCATGCGGATCATTGGCCATCGCGGCCGGGTGGCCAGCGACATCCAGCAGATGATCCTGGATTCGGAAAGCCGCACCGCCAGCAATACCGGCCTCAATCTCACCTTCGCCTTCGACTATGGCGGCAAGGAGGAAATCGCCTCCGCTGCGCGCGAACTGGCCCGTGCCGCCGCGGAAGGGCGGCTTGATCCCGAAACCATCACCCCCGAGCTTTTCGCCCAGCGCCTTTTCACCAGCGCGCTGCCCGAGCCCGACTTGGTGATCCGCACCTCGGGCGAGCATCGCTTGTCCAATTTTTTGCTCTGGCAGTCGGCCTATGCCGAACTTCTTTTCGTCGACACGCTGTGGCCCGATTTCGGCAGGGAAGCGCTGGCCAAGGCGATTGAGAGTTTCGCGGGCCGCGAACGCCGCTTCGGCGCCGTCGATTCGGAAGCCGTCGCGTGAGCGCGCAGCAAACCTCACCGTCCGACGATCATGCGCCGGGCTTCCGCGCCATCCGGTTCAACATCGACTGGATCACCAGACCGCTGTTCGGCATAATCCTGGGCGTCATCACCTTGGGAATGGTGATCTACGGTGCCGGCGCAGCAGCCCTCTTCTTCGGATTGGGCCTTATTCTGGCGGCGCTGGAATGGCATCGCTGTGTCGGCGAAGGCGCCGACCACCTGCCCGAAGTCGCGGTGACCGCCGCGACCATCGGCGTTTGCGAGTCTGTGATGCTGAGCGATGGTTTTTGGGCCGCGCTTTTTGTTGTGGCGGTGGGCACCGCCGCGTCTCTGGTCCTGTCGCTCCGTTACAGCAAGCATCCCTACTGGCAGGCCGCCGGCACGCCCTACCTGGCCTTGCCCGCCCTCTCGCTGGTGGCGCTCTGCGCCGCGCCGCATGGTTCGCTGATCGTCATCGGCCTGCTGCTGATTGTCTGGGCCACCGATACGGGCGCCCTGATCTGCGGCAATCTGATAGGCGGCCCGCGCCTGGCGCCAAAACTCTCTCCCGGCAAGACCTGGGCCGGCACGATCGGCGGCAGCGTTCTGGCGGCGCTGGTTTTTGCTTTCTATATCGGCAATTTCCTGGGCGGGTCCATGCTGCCGGCGTTGGCCTTCGGATTTTTCTTCAGCTTCATTGCCCATGGCGGCGATCTTGCCGAGTCCCTGGTCAAGCGCCGCTTCGGCATCAAGAATTCCGGTTCCCTGATCCCCGGTCATGGCGGCGTGCTGGACCGGTTGGATTCCACCCTGGCGGCCGCGCCGGTATTGGCGCTGCTGGTGTTCGCGGCGCATTTCGATCCCCTGTTCGGGGTGCATGCATGACGCCCATCGCCGCCACCCGTCCGTTTGAGGAAATGCCAGGCCTGGAGAACGTGCTGGCGCGCAAGATCACCGTGCTGGGCTCCACCGGCTCGATCGGCGTCAACACGCTGGACGTGATCGCCCATGCCCGCAAACAGTATGGCCCCGGAGCCTTTCCGATTGAGGCGCTGACGGCGGGCGGCAATGTCGAAAAGCTGATCGAGCAGGCGCGCGCCCTCAGACCCAAACACGCCGTAATCGGCGATGAGGCGTTGTTCGGCGCGCTCAAGGCCGGCCTCGCCGGCACCGGCATCGCGGTTGCGGCGGGCCGGATGGCGGTGATCGAGGCGGCGGAACTGCCGTCCGATTTCGTGATGGTGGCGATCATGGGGGCTGCGGCAATCGAGCCGGCGCTGGCCGCGATCGGGCGCGGCGTGATTGTCGCCCTGGCCAACAAGGAATGCGTGGTCGCGGCGGGAAAGGTTTTCCATGACGCGCTGGTCAAATCGGGCGCGCAGGTGATCCCCGTGGATTCCGAGCACAACGCCATTTTCCAGGTGCTGGGATCGGGCGACGCCAGCGAAGTGGATCTGGTCACCCTCACCGCCTCCGGCGGCCCATTCCGCGAATGGCCGCTGGAGAAAATGCGCGCCGCAACCGTGGAGCAGGCGGTCGCCCACCCCAACTGGGCGATGGGCCGCAAGATATCGCTCGACAGCGCCACCCTGATGAACAAGGGGCTGGAACTGATCGAGGCGCATTTTCTCTTTGCCCTGCCGGCCGATAAGCTGGCGGTGGTGGTGCATCCCCAATCCATTGTTCATTGCCTGGTGAGCTATGACGACGGCAGCACCATGGCGCATCTGTCGGCCCCGGACATGCGCACGCCGATCGCGCATGCGCTGGGTTGGCCGCGCCGCATCGCCTCTCCGTCGCGCCGGCTCGATATTGCGGCGCTGGGATCGCTGGTATTTCAAAGTCCGGCGCATGACCGGTTTCCGGCGCTTAACCTTGCTCTCGATTCCTTGAGGTCTGGCGGGCTGGCGCCCACCATACTCAATGCCGCCAACGAGATCGCGGTACAGGCATTCCTGGATCGCCGTATCGGCTTTCTGGATATCTCCCGCGTGGTCGGCGCCACGCTGGATGCCGACGCGGCCAATGGCAGCAATGGGATTGCCGGCGACCTGGACACCGTGCTGGGTACCGATGCCCGGGCGCGGGTCCTGGCAGAGGAGATTTGTCAACGGGTTGCGATCTAGGATGGCCGGCCAACTTTGGCCACGATGATGAATGAAAGTCTGTCGTCACAATCGCGGTGACGAAAGTCAGGCGCGAGCCGCGACGGAATGTAATTGGAATCTGCGGGGTGACGGCGCGCGAAGCGCAATAGCCGGAACCCTGCATAAAGGAGTACCATGTTGCAAGCATTGCAGGGCCTGATTGTCTGGACCCCCTTGGGGCTGCCCGCCTTTCTGTTTGTCATCACTCTGGTCGTCTTCTTTCATGAGCTGGGGCATTTCCTGGTGGCGCGCGCCTGCGGCGTAAACGTGGACATCTTCTCGATCGGTTTCGGACCCGAGATTTTCGGCTTTAACGACCGCTCCGGCACGCGCTGGAAACTGTCCTGGATACCGGTGGGCGGCTATGTGAAATTCGCGGGCGATGCCAATGCGGCGTCTATGCCGGATGCCGAGTCCGCCGCGCGTCTGTCTCCCGCCGAGCGCAAGCAGGTGCTGTTCTTCAAGCCGCTCTGGCAGCGCGCTTCCGTCGCCGCCGCCGGTCCCTTCGCCAATTTCCTGCTTGCCATCGCTTTGTTCACCGGCCTCAACATGTACAACGGCCACAATGTCCTGGCCCCGGTGGTGGGCAGCGTGGTCAAGGACAGCCCCGCGGGTGTGGCGGGAATTCAGGCGGGCGACCGCATCGTCAAGGTGGATGACACCGCCATCAGCGATTTCGAACAATTGCCGGAAATCGTTTCGGTAAGCGGCGGACGCAATCTCGCCGTTGCGCTGGATCGTGCCGGCAAGATCATGACCGTGCATGTCACCCCCCAGATGATGCGCACCCGCGATGTTCTGGGCGACATGGGCGACACGATGGTGATCGGGGTGCGTCAATCCACCCGCCCGTCCGACTGGTCGCACCAGACCTACAACCTGCCTGGGGCCTTCGGGGCGGCGGCGGGCGAAAGCTGGGACATCGCCCGGACCACGATCCAGGGTATTGCCCAGATGGTGCGGGGCTATGCCAGTCCGGACCAGTTCCGCGGCCCGCTGGGGATCATGAAAATGACCCGCCAGGTGGCCGTGTTCGGCTTTCTTGCGCTTCTCAATCTGACGGCTGTACTTTCGGTAAGCATCGGGTTGGCCAATCTATTTCCGATTCCGCTCCTCGACGGCGGGCATCTTCTGTACTATGCATGCGAAGCTGTTTTGGGGCGTCCGCTTGGTGTGCGGGCCCAGGACGTTGGATTTCGGCTTGGGCTGGTCTTGGTGCTGGGGCTGATGCTCCTGACCACCTGGAACGACCTGGTTCGGCTGAATCTTTTCTGAAACTTCGGCGGGCCCGGTCAAAAATCGTTGGCGCGCCCCGAAAGACGAGTGCGGGACGTGCGAAGTTTTGTCTCCCATAAAAGCGCCTTGAACAGGGGGCTGCTCCGCGCCACTTCGGCGTCGCTGGCCCTGGCGTTGTTCATGGCGCCCGCCAGCGCGCAGTTGCGTTCCGACGGCGAACGCAACAATGAAGCGGCGGCGGCCGCCGCCAATCCCGCCGCGGCCCCGGCCGCCGCGCCGCAGGCGCCCCAGCGCGCCATCCAGCACATCGTGGTCAGCGGCACCCAGCGGGTCGAGAACGCCACGGTCCTGACGTATATCGCCCTGCGTGAGGGCGATCCCTACGATCCGGCCCAGATCGACCAGGCGCTTAAGGCGCTCTACGACACCGGCTTGTTCTCGGACGTGACATTTAATTTCGATCCCGTCACCGCCACACTCACCATTCACGTGGTCGAAAACCCCATCATCAACCAGGTGGTATTCGAGGGAAACAGCAAGATCACCGACAAGGACCTCACCAAGGAGGTCCAGGTCAGGGCCCGCGCCGTCTTCACCCGCGCCAAGGTGCAGGCGGATGTCCAGCGCATCGTGGAGCTTTACCGCATCCAGGGAAAATTCGCCGCCCGCGTCGACCCCCAGATTATCCAGCGGCCGCAGAACCGCGTCGACCTGATCTTTTCCATCAAGGAAGGCGAGACCACCGGCATCGCGCGGATCAATTTTGTCGGCAACAAGGTGTTCGATTCGGACACCCTGAAGGGCAATATCGCCACCGAGGAAAGCCGCTGGTGGAAATTCCTCGCCAGCAACGACAATTACGATCCCAACCGGCTCGCCTTCGACCGCGAACAGTTGCGCCGCTTCTACGTCAATCATGGCTATGCCGATTTCAAGGTGGTCAGCGCGGTGGCGCAGCTTTCGCCCAACCACCAGGATTTCTATGTCACCTTCACGCTGGATGAAGGTCCCAAATATACTTTCGGCAAGGTGACGATCAATTCCCAGATCAAGGAGTTGACGGAAAATGATCTGCGCCCGCTGGTGCCGGTCAGCAGCGGCGATGTCTATAGCGGTGATGCGGTCCAGAAGGCCATTGACGCCCTGACCAACGCGGCCGGCACCAAGGGCTATGCCTTTGCCCAAGTGAACCCGCGCCAGGCCCGCGACCGGGTCAAGCAGACCATCGATCTGGCCTTCAACATCGTTCAGGGACCCAGGGTCTATATCGAGAAGATCGACATCACCGGCAACACCCGCACGCTGGACAGGGTGATCCGCCGCGAATTCCGCCTGGTGGAAGGCGACGCCTTCAACCAAGTGCTGGTCGACCGTTCGCGCACCCGTATCCGGGGCCTGGGCTTCTTCAAGGATGTGGAGGTCAGGAAGACGGCGGGAACCCAGCCGGATCGCGCCGACGTGACCGTGACGGTGACCGAACAATCCACCGGATCGCTGCAACTGGGCCTTGGCTATTCCTCGCAGAGCAACCTGGTGGGCGAATTCAGCTATACCGAGCAGAACCTGTTCGGCCGCGGCGATTTTGTGAAAGCGGCGGTGACGATTTCGCAGATCAGCAAGGAATATACCGCCGCCTTCACCGAGCCCTATTTCCTGGACCGTCCGCTGGCTGCCGGCGTCCAGATTTTCAAGCAGCAGACCGATTACCAGCAGGCGACCTATCAACAGGACACCACCGGCGCCACCCTGTCGCTGAGTTTTCCGGTCTCGGAATATTCCTTCGTCGGGCTGAACTACACCTACGAAATCTCCCAGGTGTCGCCGTTCGGCGGCGCGCCGCTGGTTATCCTGCTCGCCGCGGGCAAGACCTATGGCTCGATTTTCGGCTACAGCTATTCCTACAACACCCTCGACGACGCCAGAAAGCCGACCAAGGGCGTGGCCCTGTCCTTCTCCCAGGGCTTTGCCGGCTTCGGCGGCAACCTGAAATTCATCAACACCAAGGCCACTATCGCCGGCTACAAGTCCATGTTCGCCGACAATGTTGTCGGTTCGCTGACCGTGAATTCCGGCTATATTACCGGCTATGATGGCCAGATCGTGCCGATCAACCAGCGCTACTTCGAGGGCGGTGACACCTTCAGGGGGTTCAAGCTGGCCGGCATCGGGCCGCGTGACATTGATGCGCCGCCGGATCAGGGCGCGGTCGGCGGCAATGTTTTCGCCATCGGGACATTGGCGGCGCGCCTGCCGAGCATCGTGCCGGAAAGCTACGGCATCACGCTGGGCCTGTTCACGGATTTCGGCACACTGGGCCGGATCGACAACGTCATCCGCGCTTGCACGCCCAATACCACCCAAGGGCAAGGCACCTGCGTCAAGGACAATCTGGCCTTCCGCGCCACGGGGGGCGTCAGTTTCGCCTGGCGTTCGCCCTTCGGTCCCATCCAGATCGATCTGGCGGTGCCTTATATCAAAACCAAGTATGATAGATCCCAGATCATCCACTTCTCGACCGCAACAGGATTCTAAAATGATGAAAAAGACCGTGTTACTGGCAAGTTTTTTTGCCCTGTCCGCCACGGCGGCGCTCGCCGCGGGTGCGCCCACCCCGCCGCCGCCGCAACTGCCGGCGCCCAAGATACTGGTGATCAACCGCCAGGCGATCCTGCAATTCTCCAAGGTCGGCCAGGACATTGCCCGCCAGGTTCAGGGCTATGCCACCCAGGCGAAAAACGACATGGCGGCGCAAAGCAAGGCGTTGCAGACCGAAGGACAGGCGCTGCAGCAGCAGATCGCGATCCTGGCGCCCGACGCCAAGCAGAAGAAGATCGACGCCTTCCAGGCCAAGGAACAGGCGCTGCAGGCCACCGCCCAGCGCAAGGAACAGGCGATCCAGGGCGGCCTTTTGAATGCGCAGCACTCGGTCGAAATGGTGCTGGGACCGATCCTGCAGGCCCTGATGCAGCAGCGCGGCGCCAACATGATCCTGGACAAGAATGCCGTCGTGGTCGCCAACAGCGCCGCCTTCGACATCACCCAGCCGGCGATCGACCAGTTGAACCAGAAAATGTCCACCGTGAAAGTCACGCTGGATGCGTCGGCCGCCGCGCCGCAGGCGCCGGCGAAATAAGGCGTCCTGAATGGCCGATCCCCGCTTTTACGACAATCGCGGTCCGTTCACGCTGGCCGGGATTTGCGCGAAGGCGGGCATCGCCGTGCCGGACAATGTTTCCGGCAGCGCCCGGATTTTCGATCTTGCCAGCCTGGACGGCGCCGGCGCACAGCATTTGAGCTTCTATGCCGGCAGCGCAAAAGCCAGCGATGCTTTCACCAGGTCCGGCGCGGGCTTCTGTTTTGTTTCACGCGAACATCCCGTGCCGCCCTCCGGCATGACGCTTCTGCCTTGCGAGTCCGTGAACCATGCTTTCGCAGCGGCGGCATCGCTGTTTTATCCTGCCGCGTCGCTGGCGGTGTGGGCGCAAAGCCGGGCGATAGATCCCGCCGCCAGGCTTGGCCGGGATCTGGTGCTGGGACCGGGGGTGGTGATCGGTCCCCTTGCCGAGATCGGTGATCGCAGCCGAATCGGGGCCAATAGCGTGATCGCGCCCGGCGTCGCCATCGGCAAGGATTGCGAGATCGGCAGCAATGTCACCATCAGCCACGCCTATATTGGCGACCGGGTGATCGTGCTTCCCGGGGCGCGGATCGGCCAGCCGGGTTTCGGCTTTGCCTCGTCCCATGACGGGCACGCCAAGATCCCCCAACTGGGACGCGTCATCATTCAGGACAATGTCGAGATCGGTTCGGGCACCGCCATCGATCGCGGGGCGCTCGGCGATACCGTCATCGGCGAGGGCAGCAAGCTCGATAATCTGGTGCAGGTCGGACACAATGTTCATATCGGCCGGCATTGCGTGCTGGTTTCCCAAGCCGGCGTGGCGGGAAGCTGCACAATCGAGGATTTTGCCGTGTTGGGCGGCCAGGTCGGCATCGCCGACCATGCCCATATCGGCGAGGGCGCCAGGCTGGCGGCCCGTACCGCCATGGTGTCGGGCCAGAGCATCCCGGGCGGACAGGATTATGGCGGTGTTCCGGCGAAACCTGTAAGAGAATGGCTGCGCGAAGTTCATGCCCTGCACGGACTGGCGAACAGGAAAGGTTCCGGGGCAAAAGAGCCGCGCCGCCGCAAGCAGGACGACAATGGCCGATAACGCGCAAGTCCTGGACGCCGAGCAGATCAAATTATTGCTGCCGCACCGCGCCCCCTTCCTGTTCGTGGACCGGCTGACCGATATCGTGCCCTCAACCAGCGCCACCGGTTGGCGGCTGGTGTCGCCCGATGAGCCGCATTTTCGGGGCCATTTTCCTGATTATGCGGTGATGCCGGGCGTCTTGATCGTGGAAGCGATGGCCCAGACGGCCGGCGCCCTGGTGGCGCGGTCGCTGAATTTCGCCCCCGGCAAGCGCATCGTCTATTTCATGACCATCGAGAAGGCGCGCTTCCGAAAACCCGTGACGCCGGGCGACATGCTGCGCATGCCGGTCAAGTTCCTGCGCCGCCGGGGCCCGGTCTGGCGTTTCGAAGGTCAGGCCTTTGTCGGCAACACGCTCAGCGCCGAGGCGGAGTTCAGCGCCATGATCCACGACAATGCCAAAGCCGGTCCGGCATGATCAAAATCCATCCCTCCGCGCTGGTCGAGGATGGCGCTTTACTGAGCGCCGGCGTCGAGATCGGTCCTTTCTGCCATGTCGGCGGCGGGGCGATCCTGGAAGAGGGCGTGCGGCTTCTTTCCCATGTCACCGTTACCGGCATCACAAAAATCGGCGCGCGCACGGTGGTTCATCCCCATGCCGCGCTGGGCGGCGAGGGACAGATTCGCGGCAATGACTTCGCCGAAGGCCGGCTTGAGATCGGCGCCGATTGCGTGCTCAGGGAAATGGTCTCGATGAATGTGGGCAGCCGCAAGGGCGGCGGCCTCACCAGGGTCGGCGCGCGCGGCTATTACATGGCCAATTCCCATATCGGCCACGACTGCCATGTCGGCGACGATGTCACCATGGCCAATTCCGTGGCGGTGGGCGGGCATGCCCAGATCGGCGACCGCGTGATCTTCGGCGGCGTAACGGCGGTTCAGCAATTCTGCCGGGTGGGACAGGGCGCGATGGTGGGCGGGCTGACCGGCGTCAATCGCGACATTATTCCCTACGCCATGGCGTTCGGCGACCATGCCGAGCTGGCCGGTCTCAATCTGGTCGGGCTGAAACGGCGCGGACTTTCGCGCGACGCCATTCACGCCATGCGCGGCGCCTTCCGCGCCATTTTTTACGGCCAGGGCGGCTCCATCGACACCCGCGCCCGCCAGGCGAAAGCCCGCTGGCCCGAAGTGAACGAGGTGGGCGAGATCGTGGATTTCATCCTGGCCGACGCCAAGCAACCGCTTTGCCTGGCACGCCGCCGCGGCGAGACCGAGTAATATGAGCACACTGGGCATCATCGCCGGCGGCGGGGAACTGCCCCACGCCGTCGCGCAAAGCGTGGCCGGCTCCGGCCGCAAGCTGCATATCCTGGCCCTGCGCGGCATCGCCGATGAGGGCTGGCTTGCCGCTTATCCCCATGAATGGATGGGCGTGGGCGAATTGGGACGCTCGCTGAAACTGCTTGCCGCGGCAGGCGCCAAAGACCTGATCCTGGTGGGACAGGTGGACCGGCCGGCATTTTCGGAAATCAAGCTCGACGCCAGGGGCCTGACGATGCTGCCTTCGCTGATCGCCGCGGCGCGCAAGGGCGACGACGCCTTGATGAAAACCATTTCGGATTTTTATGCCCGGGAAGGCTTTGCCGTCCTGACGGCGGCGGATGCCGCCCCCGGCCTGGTGACGGGGGAGGGTCCCTTGGGAAAGTTGGCGCCCGACGCCGGCCAGATGGAAGACATCAAACGCGCCTTTGCCATTGTCCGTGCCCTTGGGGCCGAGGATGTGGGGCAGGCTGCCATTGTCTGCGAAGGCCTGCCGCTTTGCGTCGAAGCCGCCGAAGGCACCGACGCAATGATCGCACGCGTCGCCACCCTGCGCAAAAACCTGCGCGGCACGCCGGAGAACAAGCGCGGCGTGCTGGTCAAGGCGCTCAAGCCCATGCAGGACCGCAAGACCGACCTGCCGGTCATCGGCGTCAACACGGTCAGGGGCGCCCATGCCGTGGGCCTGGCCGGCATCGCGCTGGAAGCGGGCGTCTCGCTGATCGTGGACAAGACGGCGGTGGCCGCCGCGGCCGACCGGCTCGGCCTGTTCGTTACCGGCATCAGGCTGTGACGCAAAAAAGCCTGATGCTGATTTGCGGCGAGCCGTCGGGCGACCAGCTGGGCGCGCAGCTGATGGCGGCCATTCGCACCCTGGCTGGCGGCAGCGTCACGATCACCGGGGTCGGCGGCGCGGCGATGGCGCGGGAGGGTCTCAAAAGCCTTTTTCCCCTCGACACCATGGCGGTGATGGGCCTGCGCGAAGTGGTGCCCGCCATTCCGGCCATCCTGCGCCGGGTTAAGGACGCCACGCGCTTCGCGCTGGAGACCAGGCCCGATGCGGTGGTGCTGATCGACAGTCCCGATTTCACCCACCGCATCGCCCGCGCGATCAAGAAAGCCGATCCTGGGGTCCGCACCGTCAATTATGTCGCGCCCCAGGTCTGGGCCTCGCGCGCCTATCGCGCCAAAGCCATGGCGCGCTATTTCGATCTGGTGCTGGCGCTGTTTCCCTTCGAGGTGCCGTTTTTCGAGAAATATGGATTGAAGGCGGTTTTCACCGGCCATCCGGTGATCGAGCGGCGGTCTCGCATGACCGGCGGGGCGGCGCTCAGGGCGCGGCTTGGCATTACCGGCGATGCGCCGTTGCTGGCGATGCTGCCCGGCAGCCGCAGCAGCGAGATCCGTCAGATGTTTCCCACCTTCCGCGCGGCGGCGGAAATATTGGCCCGGAAAATTCCCGGCCTTGTCACCATCCTGCCGACCGTGCCGCATGTGGCGCAGAAGGTGAATGAGAATGCCAAAAACTGGCCGACGCCGTTATTCATCATCGAAGGCGACGCCGACAAGTTCGCCGCTTTTGATGCCGCCGATGTGGCGCTGGCCGCGTCCGGCACCGTGACGGCGGAACTGGCCTTGTCCCGCACGCCATCGGTGGTGTTCTACATGGTGGGCGGGCTGACCTATGCGCTGGCGAACTGGCTTTACAATTCGCGCTTTTTCGCTCTTCCGAATATCCTGCTGGATCGCCAGGCGGTGCCGGAATTCAAGCAGGAAAAAGCCAGGCCCGAAACCCTGGCGGCGGAAGTGGAAAAATTGTTCCAGGACAAAGAGGCGCGTGCGGCCCAGATCGCCGCCATGGATGAATTCGCCCGCCGCCTGGGCGAGGGCGGGGAAGCCCCCTCCCTGCGCGCCGCCAGGGTGCTGCTGGATTTTATCGGCAATTAGCCGCTCGCCCAAGCTCGCGGCGTTCGCTAGCTTTCGCGGGTCCACTGGACCCACAAACGCGCTTCGCGCGCCGCTAGCTCACTTCCGCTTGTCCATCGCGATATAGTGACGCTCGGTCGGGCCGGTATAGATCTGGCGGGGACGGCCGATCTTCTGGTGCGGGTCTTCCAGCATCTCTTTCCATTGCGCGATCCAGCCCACGGTGCGGGCCAGGGCGAACAGCACGGTGAACATGCTGGTGGGGAAGCCCAGCGCCTTCAGGGTGATACCGGAATAGAAATCGATATTGGGATAAAGCTTCTTCTCGATGAAATAAGGATCGGAGAGCGCGATCTTCTCCAGTTCGATCGCCACTTTCAGCAGCGGATCGTCATGCAGGCCCAGCTCGTCCAGCACGGCATGGGCCTGGATCTGCATCGCCTTGGCGCGCGGATCGTAGTTCTTGTAGACGCGATGGCCGAAGCCCATCAGGCGGATGCCCTGGGCCTTGTCCTTCACCTTTTTCACATAATCGGCGACCTTGTCGACAGTGCCGATTTCTTCCAGCATCTTGAGCGCCGCTTCGTTGGCGCCGCCATGCGCCGGTCCCCACAGGCAGGCGATGCCCGCCGCGATGCAGGCAAAGGGATTGGCGCCCGACGACCCGGCCAGCCGCACCGTCGAGGTCGAGGCGTTCTGTTCGTGATCGGCGTGCAGGATGAAGATGGTGTCCAGCGCCTTGGTCAGCACCGGATTGGGCTTGTACTCCTCGGCGGGAACCGAGAAGCACATGCGCATGAAGTTTTCGGTGTAGCCCAGATTGTTGCGCGGATACACAAAAGGCTGGCCGACATGGTATTTGAACGCCATCGCCGCGATGGTGGGCATCTTGGCGATCAGCCGGTGGCTGGCGATCTCGCGCTGCTTGGGATCGGTGATGTCGGTGGAGTCGTGATAGAAGGCGGCCATCGCGCCCACCACGCCGCACATGATCGCCATGGGATGTGCGTCGCGGCGAAAGCCGCGGAAGAAGCTCGCCAGCTGTTCATGCACCATGGTGTGGTGGGTGATGGAATAGGTGAAGGCTTCCATCTGCGCCTTGGTCGGCAGTTCCCCATAGAGCAGCAGGTAACAGGATTCCAGATAGTCGGAATGTTCGGCCAGGTCGGCGATCATATAGCCGCGATACTGCAGCACGCCCTTGTCGCCATCGATGAAGGTTATGTTGCTCTCGGTCGAGGCGGTTGAGGTGAAGCCGGGATCGTAGGTGAAAATATCCGCCTGGTCGTAGAGCTTCCTGATATCCACCACATTGGGGCCTTGCGTCCCTGAAAAGACCGGCAGGGGATAATCCTTGCCTTCGTAATTCAGGTTGGCCGTTCCGGCGGGTTTGATCTTGCTCTCTCTCATGACTTGACTTCCCCTTTGACTCTGTCGGCCTGTTTTATCTTGCGCCGCAATATAAGCGTGGAATTTACCCTCCGTCACCTGACGAATTCGCTAACCGGCGAATATTTGTCAGGCGGCATAAGCCCTTAATCGGATAAGGGATTCTTCCCGCCCGAGCAGCGCCAACATCTCGAACAAAGGCGGCGATGCTGCCTTGCCGGTCAAGGCCGCGCGCAAAGGCTGGGCCACTTGGCCCAGTTTAAGCCCGGAGCCTTCGGCATGTTTACGGGCCGCCTCTTCCAGGGCGGCGGCTGTCCAGTCGGTGGCGGCGAGCGCGGTCAGGGTTTGCGCCAGGCCGGCGCGGGCCTCCGGGGTCAGCAGCTTGGCGGCTGCCGCGTCCAGGTCCCGGACACCGTCCGTGAACAGAAATTCCGCACCCTGAACAAGTTCCACCAGGGTCTTGGCCCGCTCTTTCAAGGACGGCATGGCCATAAGCAGGCGGGCGCGGGCTTTTTCGGACAGGACGCGCGGCGGATTTTCCCGCTCCAGGAAGCTGGTCGCTTCGCCCGCCAACGTCGCATCGGGGGTGGCGCGGATGTAATGGCCGTTCAGATTGTCGAGTTTCTTGAAATCCATCCGCGCCGCGCTTTTGCCGATGGCTTCCGGGTTGAACCACTGGATGGCTTGGTCGGTGGAAATGATCTCGTCATCGCCGTGGCTCCAGCCCAGCCGCAGCAGGTAATTGCGCATGGTCTCGGGCAGATAGCCCATGTCGCGATAGGCTTCCACCGAAAGCGCCCCATGCCGCTTGGAAAGCTTCTGCCCGTCCGGCCCGTTGATCAGCGGCAGATGGCCGTAAGCCGGCGCCGGCCAACCCATCGCGGCGATAATCTGAAGCTGGCGCGCGGCATTGTTGAGATGGTCGGCGCCGCGGATGACATGGGTCACGCCCATGTCGTGATCGTCCACCACCACCGCCAGCATATAGGTGGGCGTGCCGTCGGAGCGCAGCAGCACCATGTCGTCGAGCTGGTCATTGGCGAAGCGCACTTCCCCCAGCACCAAATCATGCACGATGGTTTCGCCTTGGATTTCGGCCTTCAGCCGCACCACAAAGGGCGCGCCAGGCGGGGCTTCGGACGCATCGCGGTCGCGCCAGCGCCCGTCATAGCGCATCGGTTTGCCGGCTTTTTTCTGCTCCTCGCGCATCGATGTCAGTTCGTCCGCCCTGGCGTAGCAGCGATACGCGCGCCCCGCCGCCAGCATGGCCTCGGCCACTTCGCGGTGACGGCCGGCACGGGCGGCCTGGTAGATTTCCGGCCCGTCCCATGTGAGTCCCATCCAGCGCATGCCGGTGAGGATGGCGGCCACCGCCTCGGGCGTCGAACGCTCCCGGTCGGTATCCTCGATGCGCAGCAGGAATGTGCCGCCGGTGTGGCGGGCATAAAGCCAGTTGAACAGGGCGGTGCGCGCGCCGCCGATATGCAGCATGCCTGTGGGCGAGGGCGCGAAGCGCAGGACAGGTTTGGATGTTTCAGTCATGGTGCGGACCCTTTAGCAGTGAGGCCCGACCCGCGCCAGCGGGGAAGTCCATAGCGGCAGCGTATGGACGGTCCGGTGGGCGGGCGGGCGGGCTTAAGCGAGCACCGGGGACTATGACGATCAGTAGCTTCTGGAAAAGCCTGCTGCGGTTGGCTCAGGCCGAGCGGCACCGCTGGCCGCTCTGGCTGCCGGTGATGCTGGGCACAGGCTCCGCGCTTTATTTCGCCTTGCCGTTCGAGCCTTCGGCCCTTGCGGGAATCATCGCCGGGGCTGTGGCGCTGATGGCCGGGATCATGGCGGGTTTGCGCGGCAGCGGCCGGATGGCGCTGGCGCTGCTGGCCGCGTTGGCGTTGGGTTTTTGCGCCGCCAAGCTCCGGCAGGAATTTGTCTCGGCCCCGCTGATGGATCGCACCCTGACGTTGCACCTGACCGGCACGCTTTTGTCGGCCGATCACGCCGCCCGCGGCGTCAGGATGGTGGTGGGCGATCTGCGTTCGGGTGGATTCGCGCCGGCCGCCATGCCCTCCGGAGCGCGCATTCTTGTTCGTGCCCGTGACGCCATGGACTTCCACGCCGGCGACGGCATTTCCCTGACCGCAAGACTGATGCCGCCGCCCGGGCCGAGCGAGCCGGGCGACAGCGATTTTGGCCGCGCCGAATATTTCGAGGGCATAGGCGCGGTTGGCTTTGCCTTTGGCACGCCCATCCCCGCGCCGCTCGCCTCCGCGCTCGCTCCGGTGCCGCAGCTTGCCGCGTCTGTCGAGAATCTGCGCCAGGGCATGACGGCGCGTATCCGCGCCAGCCTTCCCGGCGGCGAGGGCGCCATCGCCAGTGCGCTTATCACCGGTCAGCGCGGCGGCATAGATGAAGGCGACCAGGCGGCGTTGCGCGATGCCGGCCTCGCCCATGTCCTGGCCATCGCCGGATTGCACATGGCGCTGGTGGGCATCGGCCTGTTCTGGCTGGTGCGGGCGGTGCTGGCGGGTTTTCCAATTGTGGCCCTCAATTATCCGATCAAGAAATGGGCGGCCCTGGCGGCATTGGCCGGCGCGGGATTTTATCTCCTGATCAGCGGCGCCTCGGCGTCGGCGGTGCGCGCTTTTGTGATGCTGGCCATGATGCTGGCGGCGATCCTGCTCGACCGGCCGGCGTTGTCCATGCGCAACCTGGCGCTGGCCGCCGCGCTGCTGCTTCTGTTACGCCCCGAATCCATTATCGAGCCCGGCTTTCAGATGTCCTTTGCGGCGGTGACAGGATTGATCGCGGTGGCGGAATGGGAGCAGGCGCGCCATGCCAAAGCCGCGCCGCAGGGAATGTTTTATCGCTATCTCAGGGCGATCGCGCTGACCAGCCTGGTGGGCAGCCTCGCCACCATGCCCTTCACCCTTTTCACTTTCGACCGCGCCAGCCATTACGCGGTGCTGGGCAATCTGCTCGCCATGCCGGTGATGGGATTCTGCGTGATGCCGATGGCGGCGCTCAGCGTCATGGCGATGCCCTTTGGCCTCCAAGCCGTGCCGCTGCACGCCATGGGCATTGGCATAGACATCATGCTGGCGATGGGCCGTTTTGTTTCCGGCCTGCCCGGCGCGGTGAATTTGGCGCGCGCCTTTCCGGCGGGCGCGCTGGCGCTGATGGCGCTGGGCGGCTTGTGGCTGGCGATCTGGCGGCGGGGCTGGCGCTGGTGGGGCACCGCGCCGCTCGTCATCGGCATGGTGTGGGCGCTTGCGGCGCCCGCGCCCGACATTCTGGTGGCGGATGATGCCCGCACCATTGCCATCCGGGGCAGCGACGGACTTTTCTATTTCCCGCGTCCGCCCCGGGATGCCTTTGCCGCGTCGCGCTGGCTGGCCCGCGATGGCGATGCGCGCGCCCCCGCCAACGCGGTGGGCATCGGACGATGCGACAGCGAAGGCTGTGTGACGACAGCGCCGGACGGCAGCATCATCGCTATGCCGCTCAGGCCCGAAGCCGTGGCCGAGGATTGCGCCCATGCTGCCGTCCTGATCAGCGCCGTTCCGGTCACGCGCTGCCCGGGGCCGAAACTGGTTCTGGATTCAAATACCATCGCCCACGACGGCGGCTATGCGATCACGAATGGCCAAGCGCTCAGTGTGCGGGCATGGCGTGGCGCAAGGCCATGGATTCCATAACAGGGCGCGGGCCTTTTGCGCCCTGAGTTTGTCGCGCGTGCTCACGTACCTTCGCACGCTCCGCGCGACGCTCCTGCTCAGGTCGCAAAATTCCTCGCGCCTTTAATAGCGGCGTATGAGACCAACCAGCTTGCCCTGAACCTTGACCCGGTCCGCGCCGTACAGCCGTGTCTCATAGGCAGGATTGGCCGCTTCCAGGGCGATGGAGTCGCCCCGGCGGCGCAGGCGCTTGAGGGTCGCTTCATTGTCGTCCACCAGCGCCACCACGATCTCGCCGGTATTGGCGGTCGAGGCTTCTTGGATGATGACGGTATCGCCGTCCAGGATGCCGGCATTGATCATGGAATCGCCGGTCACTTCCAGGGCGTAATGCTCGCCGCGCCCGATCATGCCGCTGGGCACCGGCACATCGGCGATGCGGTTCTGCAGCGCCTCGATCGGCGTGCCTGCCGCGATGCGCCCAACCAGAGGCACATTGACCGCGGCCTCGCTGTCGCCCATCGCCCGGCGCGGGGAGGCATGGCGCGGATCAGCGCCGCCCCGGCCATGGCGGGCCGATGGCAGAATGCGCTGGGACTGGCTCCTCGTGGCGGCGGGGCGCGCCGTCTCCGCCATATTCTCCGGCAGGCGGGTGACTTCCAGGGCGCGGGCGCGTTTTTCCATGCGGCGCAGGAAGCCGCGTTCCTCCAGGGCGGTGATCAGGCGGTGGATGCCGGACTTGGATTTCAGGTCCAGCGCATCCTTCATCTCGTCGAACGAGGGCGGTATGCCGGTCTCACGGATCCGCTCATGAATGAACATCAGCAGCTCGTGTTGCTTGCGTGTCAGCATCGTCCATGTCCTTTCGCAGCGGTACCGGTCCGGCGCCGCAATCCACCCGGGTTTTCATTCACTTTTGGGCACAACCGCCCAAGGCGAACAAACCCGAAACATGGAGAATCGTTCTACTTTAGTTCTCACCATTGGTCAACGGCCGGAAATGGCCCTGAAACCGCCCGGAACCGGCAAATTATTGGAACATGTCTTCCACACGCACCCGCGCGGCCTTGGCGAGTTTCTCCGCCACGCCGTCGGAAAAGCCGCGCGAGCGGCCGGTTAGAAAGCCCAATATTTCACCGCTGGAGACGCCGGCATCCTTGGCCCAGACGGTGGGGCGAAGGCGATGGCTGGTCATGAAATTGCGAAAGGCTTCGCGGCTCTGGTCGGGTGAGGGCTTGGGGCCTGTCACTTCGCCCATCAGCACTTCAGGCCTGATGCGTCCGTTATTTTCCTTGCTCAGCGAGCCGCGCGACTGGAATTTCTGTCGCGGCGGCCTTGCTGGTGCAATCGCCCGCACCCCTTCGATGGACGCGCTCTCGTCTTTCAATGCGGCGATCAGCGCCAGCGCCGCCATCGCGGCGGCCGTCAGCGCGTCCATCCTGTTGTCAGCGCGCGCTGCTATGCGCAGGCCCCCGGGCAGGGGTTCAAAGCTGACGGGGCCGCCCGCCGCGCCGCGCGCCGCTTCCAGCGCCGTCTTTCCGGCCGCGCCGGAAAAACGCACAAAAGCCTCGGCCTCTACGCTCATTGGCGAAAACCATCGCCGAGCAGATGCCGTGTCGCCGCCTCGACGTCCTTCTGCCGCATCAGGCTCTCGCCGATCAACACCGAGGTGACATGCGCCCCCGCCAGGCGCTTTAAATCCGCCGGCGCGGAAAGCCCGCTTTCGGCCACCAGGTGCACCGACTTTGGCGCGCGATGGGCCAGCCTCAGCGTCACCGAAAGATCGGTGACAAAGGTCTTGAGATTGCGGTTGTTGACGCCGATGAGTTTGGCATCCAGATCCAGGGCGCGCTCCAACTCCGCTTCGTCATGCACCTCGACCAGCGTGTCCATGCCGAAGCGTTCCGCTTCCTCCATCAGGGCGCGGGCGACGCCGTCTTCCACCATCGCCAGGATGACCAGGATGGCGTCGGCGCCCCAGCTGCGGGCTTCGGCCACCTGATAGGTCTCCAGCATGAAATCCTTGCGCAAGACCGGCAGGCGCGTGGCGTCGCGCGCGGCGGTCAAGAATTCCGGCGCCCCCTGGAAGGACGGCGTATCGGTCAGCACCGAAAGACAGGCCGCCCCGCCCGCTTCATAGGCCTCGGCCAGCGCCGGCGGATCGAATTCGGCGCGGATCAGGCCCTTGGACGGGCTGGCCTTCTTGATTTCGGCGACCAGGCCGAATTCGCCGCGTGTTTTCTTGTCGTCCAGCGCCGCCAGGAAGCCGCGCACCGGATCGGCCTCTTTGGCGCGCGCCTCGATATCCTTCAGCGGGTTTTTCTTTTTGGCCGCCGCGATCTCTTCGCGCTTATAGGCCATGATCTTGTCCAGAATGGTGCTGCTCATCGGTTGGAAACGGCGATCAACTCATTCAACTTGGCACCTGCCGCTCCGCTGGTGAGGGCAAGGGTGGCCAGCTCCATGCCCGCCATTATATCCCGGGCGCGCCCCGCCACCATCAGCGCCGCGGCTGCATTAAAGAGCACGATGTCGCGGTAGGGGCCGGTTTCGCCCGCGAGCAGTGCCCTCAGGCGCGCGGCATTGTCCGCCGCGCTGCCGCCCTTGAGATCGGCAAGGCGCGCACGCTTCAGGCCTGCCTGTTCGGGGCCGATTTCGCTCCGGATGACCCGCGCCCCCCAAAACGATGCCAGATAGGTCGTGTCGGTCGTGGTCAGTTCGTCCAGCCCGTCCTTGCCATGCGCCACCAGGACCCTGGTCGACCCCAGGGCTTTCAGCGCCTCGGCATAAGGCATCAGCCATTCCTCCGCGAAGATG
>DATMNL010000011.1:0-18947 GCA_035568995.1 Rhizomicrobium sp.
ATGCTCCGGACTGTCATTGCCGTTGATGGTGACAGAGGAAATCTTGCCGCCCTGCATCATCTTGAGCTTGACGGGATTCCAGATCGGATGGTTCTGCGGCGCATCTGTACGGTGGCCAAATTTCCAGGTCTTGTCGTCAAAAGGACCCGTGTTGACGGCGCCCGGCGGAGCGATCTTGTCGGCATGGCTGTCAACCCCGGCCTTGGCGGCCAGCGGAAAACTGTCCAGGCCGCCGGTCGCCGCGTCATCCTGCGCATAGGCCGCGCAAGTGCCCGCCAGCAACGCCGCGCTCAACGCAGCCAAAAGAATCTTGGATTTCATGCATTCCTCCCGTCGAATTTTGGTCACGCCTCTTGGCGTGTGTCCCTGCCCATCAGCCTGTGAGCTTGGCAGCGCCACTTGAACGAATCAAGTCGCGGTCGGCCTCATGGACGGACTCTGCGTGAAGCTACCGATTCAGAGTGTGTTTGGATTTCGATAGTGAATAGATTCAATGTTATGGAGCCACTGTTGGTGTGAATATATTTTTCTTTGCGCATAAATCAGAGGCAAACTCGCGGCCTGCATTCGAATGGCGTGACTCAGACAGATGGATGTTATACATTAGTGGTGCGTTCTTTCATGTCATGGGCACGTGAAACAGGAGTTGCGGGCAAAAACCAAATCAAACAGGTGCCTCGGTCGCCTGCTGTTTGTTGGGTTTATGCTGCTGAGTTTCCTGTTTCAAAGCTACGCGACCCAGACACACATTCATCCGCTGCAAGGAATTCCGGGCATAACGGCTCTCAAGCTGATGCCGGTGCAGCATTCGAACAAAAACAATCCATCGGGCGAGTCGGACGATTGTGCGCTTTGCCAAGCCGCCATGCATGGCAACGCGGTCTTCATTCCGCTCATTAGTGCAATCGCGCCGAGCGTGATGTTCTTTATCTCCTTGCCTGTATTTTTTACTCCAGTGCTTGCTGCCCTTTACCGCGGGCATGACAAGCAACAGCGTGGTCCCCCAACTCCCTGATTCACGAATTATGGCGCGACCGGGCCCATAGGGCAGCGGTGCGCTTCGCGTGAATTTTCCAGCAATTTGATCGCTGAACCGCCTGGAAAGGGCGTTGGCGAGGTCGCTGGCAGTCTGGGAGGATCTCATTTTGCACGACGTTAGAAAAGCACCGCACAGCCCAGGGCCGGAATCCATCCCCGGCGCGGCGTTTCTCGTGCTGGCGTTGGTATTGGCTGGCCTGGCCTTTTCCAGATGGAGCCTCATGGCCCCATTGAAGCTGCCGCTTTTCGCGTTCGCTTCCGTCCTGTTTGTTGTGGCCGG
Organism: Rhizomicrobium sp.; assembly: GCA_035568995.1. Classification (GTDB taxonomy): domain Bacteria; phylum Pseudomonadota; class Alphaproteobacteria; order Micropepsales; family Micropepsaceae; genus Rhizomicrobium. Next base: position 1,319 of record DATMNL010000011.1, read on the forward strand.
CGGATTTCTGTCGGTCACGTTTACTGCTTACGCGCGCGCCCGCGGTCCCCTGGAAAAGGAGGTCTTTGTCCGCAAGGGCGCGAAGCATTTGCACCCCACTTTGGATCGTGCCCGCCGTTTTCTGGACCGCAGCCGTAACCATATCGTCAATGTCGATTGGCGCAGCGATTGGCTGCCGCTTGCTGCGGTTATGCTGCCCGGCGCGGCGGCGCTTTTCTGTCTCTGGCGCGCCTGGCTATTGACCGGGGCTGCGCCAACCCTGCGCTTCGACGAATGGACGGGCGGCGCGATGATCGGGCTGGCCTTTCCGGTGCTGGTGCTGGAACGCCGCTTCGCAAACCTTTCGGAGCGTAATGTGCTGGCCGCACCTTCGCTCACGCGCCTCATTCGCCTCCTGCTTCTGGAACTGCTCGGTTTCGCGCTGAGCTACATGCTTTATGGCCTAGGATTGCCTTGGGCGCTGCCGATCGAGCGCGCCACGCTTTTGTTCCCTGCCCTGGTGGCGGCCGAATTTCTCCTGCGCGCCTGCGCCTATTTTTTCATGCCACTTCCGCCCTTGGAAAGCCGGCAGGGCCACGCGGGCAGCCTGGTGGCGGGGTTGCTGAGGCTGCAAAAGCCCAGTTTGACCGGCATGAATGTGGCTATCAGCCGGCAATTCGGCATTGACCTGGGCCGAAGCTGGGCCATCGGCTTTGTTCGCCGCGCCTCCATGCCGGCGATGATCGGCCTGGCGGTTTTCGCCTGGCTACTTACCGGCGTGTCGGCTTTGGACCTCAGCCAGCGCGCGGTTTACGAAGCCTTCGGCCGGCCGCAGACAGTTTTCCATTCAGGTCTGCACGTCTATCTGCCCTGGCCATTCGGAAGGCTGCGGCCGGTCGAATATGGCGTGGTGCGCGAAATCCCCATCGTCTTCGCCTCGGAGGATGGAACGCCGCTCGAAGTCGAATCCCGGCCCGGCGGTCAGGAAAGCATCGAAGGCGTGCCGCCCGAAGGCGCTGAGCGGCTCTGGGACGCCTCCCACCCCTCGGAAGCCAGCTATCTGGTGGCCAGCAACCGCAATGGCAGGGAAAATTTCGAGATCGTCAACATAGACCTGCAGATCCTCTACCGCGTGGGTCTAAGCGACAAGGCTGCCTATAACGCGGTGTACAGCGTTGAAGCGCCCGATGCCCTGATCCGCGCCGCGGCCGGGCGGATGCTGGCGCGCTATTTCGCGCGCTACACCATGAACGATGTGCTGGGGCAAAATCGCGAACTGTTCATTCGCGGCTTTCAGAAAGAACTCCAGTCCCGGCTGGATGTGCTTTCTTCGGGCATAGACATATTGGGCGTGGTGATCGAAGCCATTCACCCGCCGCCCGCGGCGGCGACGGCCTATCAGGATGTGCAGGCATCGGGCATCCGTGCCGCGATCCAGGTCGCTGGCGCCAGGGCCAGCGCCGTGGCCGTCGTCAGTCAGGCGCAATCGGACGCCACCGACATGAAGGACATCGCTATCGGCAACGCCGAGGAGATCGTGGATCAGGCGAAGATTGACACCGCGCTGTTCGCGGCCGATGTGACTGCCAACCGCCAATATGGCGCCGCCTTCCTGTTCGAACGCCGCCTCACCGCCGTTCAGAGCGCGCTTCAGGCGAGAACACCACTCACCATCATCGATAGCCGCATCGAACCGGGCCAGATGCCGACGCTGGATTACCGCGCCGCCGGTTCACCTCCCTATATCCCCCCTCCCACCTCAGAAGACGACGAACAATAGCGAGAGAATCCCTATGGCACATCATCACGATCACGATCATCATCATGGGCACCGCCATCATGGCCATGACCATGATTATGGACAGGACCTCACCTTCTGGTACAGCCGGCGCTTCGTCATCGCCGCTGTTGTTGTATTGGCGCTTCTTGTCTCGGCCTGTCTGGTTCTGGTCAGTCCGGGCGAAGCCATTGTGGTAACGCGTTTTGGCGATCCTGTGCGGGTCATTGCCACGCCGGGCCTGGCGCTCAAACTGCCGATGCCGATTGACAATGCGGTGCCGGTGGATTTGCGGCTGCGCACGACCTCAAGCGGGTTGCATGATGTGGGAACCCGCGATGGCTTGCGCATCCTGGTGCAGGCTTACATCGCTTGGCAGGTGCCGGGCGATCCCGAACATGTGCGTCAATTCCTGCGCGCGGTGCGCAATCAGCCGGCCCTGGCGGCGGAGCAGTTGCGCAGCTTCACCGGCTCTGCGCTGGAAATCACGGCCAGCAGTTTCGATCTTGCCAGCCTGGTCAACACCGATCCTTCCAAGATCAAGCTGGACGATTTTGAAGAAGCGCTCCGGCGGCGGATAGACGATCAGGCCCTCAGGGTCTATGGCATCACGGTTCGCCAGGTGGGGCTGGAGCGTCTGACGCTGCCCAGCGCGACGTTGACGGCAACCATAGACCGCATGCGGGCAGAGCGCTCCACTGTGGCGGCGCAGCGTGCGGCCGAAGGCTCGCGCCTGGCGGCGCAGATCCAGTCGGACGCGGACCGCGACGCCCGCGTACTGGTGGCGCAGGGCAAGGCTTCGGTCGCGGACATCGAAGCAAAGTCGCGTATCCAGGCGGCCGGCATCTACAAGAACGCCTATGCGGCCGACCCGCAGCTTTACACCGTTTTGCGCTCGCTCGATTCTCTCAATTCCATTGTCGGGGCCAACACCACTCTCGTTCTGCGGACGGATGCCGCGCCGTTCCGGGCCTTGGTCGAAGGTCCCGGCGGCAGCGCGGCGGCGCCGACGGGGAAAAGCAAATGAACGAGATGTCGCCAAATGACATCGCCTTGAAAGAGGCGGACATGCGTGAAGTCGGCCCTTGGGGTCAGGCTGCCGCGCTCTCATTCCGTTTTCTGCTGCTGGCCGCCATTGGCATCGCGTTTTTCTGGCTGGCCTCGAATATCCGCCAGGTGCCGGCCGACAGCCAGGCCATCGTCATCCGCTTGGGCGTGGTGGAGCGGGTGCAGGGGCCGGGGCTGTTGCTGGCATTGCCAAGGCCGGTCGAGCAGGTAGTGCTGGTCCCAGCTTCTGCACGCCAAACCCAGTTCACGATCGACCGCTTTATCGACAGCGAACCACCCAATAATTTTACCGCAACGGATGGTTTTACCCTCAGCGTTATGCCGAGGCTCAATGGCGGGTTTTTGCTGACGGGAGATTCCAGCGTCGTACACCTGGAAGCGCAGATCTTTTATCAGATCACCGATCCGGTCGCCTACATGATTTCCGTGGACCATGTCGGACCAGCGTTGCAGCGCCTGTTTGTCGCCAGCACCGTCGGCATGCTCGCGGCGCGCGATCTGGATACCGTCCTGGTGGCGCGCCCCGAAATTGCCTCCCAGAACACCGAGGCGATGCGCCGCGAGCTTCTGCGAACGGACTTGATGAACGCCGTCAACAGGCGCTTGGAGGCGCTGGCGGAACAGGGCGCCGGATTGGGCATCAAAGTGAGCCGCGTCGATCTGGTGCCTTCCATTCCCAGTGGCGCCAAAGGCGCCTTCGATTCCGTTTTAGCGGTCTCGCAGGAAGCCGATCAGAATGTCGCCATGGCCCGCACGACCGCCCAGATCACATTGCAGCAGTCGCAAAGCAACCGCGACCACATCACAACTGATGCGACGGCGAGGGCCGAGGAAGCAGTTTCAGCCGCCACCGTGGCCACGGCCTCGATCACGGCTCTTGGGAAGAGTATGCAGGATATGTCGCACGGCATGCAGATGTCGCGGCTTTATTACGACCGTATCGGCCCCATCCTCCAAAAAGCCGGCCGGGTCGAAACCATCGGAAGGGACGGCTCGGTTCGCCTGCTATTACCCGCCGCCCCAACCGGGAGATCAACCACAGGTGCTACGCCATGAGCGCGACTCATTCTGCCGTTCACGATCCCGTGCTCCTGAGCGCGCCAGAGCAAAAATCACTGGCTTGGCGTCTCAGCTTGTCGCTGGCAGCGGCAGGGGCGCTGATTCTGTCCACGGCAATGGAAGCGTTCGTCCCCACCCAACGCGACGTGGCGCAACTGGTGGCTGGCATTGCTGCGGTGTTGGTTGGGGTGCCAGCCTTGCAGGCTGCCTGGCGCAGTCTGCGTTTTCCCGATCTTCATGGCATTACCGATCAACTGATCGCGTTGGCCTTTATCGCCGCCTGGGCAGCCGGTGATCTTATCACCGCCACGCTTTTGCCCCTGATTATGATGGTAGGGCATATCCTGGAAGAACGCTCGTTGTTGGGTTCGCAGGAAGCAATCCGCGCGCTCACCAACCTGACCCAGACGGTGGCGCGGCGCATCAAGGGCGAGGAGATTGAGGAGATCAACGCATCGCAACTTCGCTCAGGTGATGTGATCGAGGCGCGGGCGGGCGACCGCATTCCCGCCGACGGCGTGGTCCTGTCCGGCGCCTCCAGTATCGATACGTCGTCCATTACCGGCGAATCCGTACCGGTGGATGTCAGTGTCGGTTCGGACGTGTTCAATGGCGCGATCAATCTGGAAGGGCTTCTGCAGATAAGAGTGACGCGGGTGGGCGGCGAGACCACGCTTGGCCGCGTCATAGCTCTGATGCAGGAGGCGGAAAACATAAAGCCGGCGGTGACGCGCCTGCTGGAGCGCTACGCCGGCGGTTATATGGCGCTGGTGCTGCTTCTGACCACCTCGCTGTGGTTCCTGACCGGCAGCACTTATGCGGCGCTGGCGGTTCTGGTCGCCTCCTGTCCCTGCGCCCTGGTGCTGGCAGCGCCTGCCACGTCCATCGCCGCCATCGCGGTGGCCAGCCGCCACGGCATTCTGGTTAAGGGGTCTGCCTTTCTGGAACAGTTGGCCAACGTGGACGCGGTCGCGTTCGACAAGACGGGAACCCTGACGCTGGGCGAGTTGCACCTTGTCGGGACCGCGCCGCAGCCTGGCGTCCCGGCCGCGTCCCTGGTGCGCCTGGCAGGAAGCCTTGGCGCCGCCAGCAGCCACCCTGTCAGTCGCGCCGTCGGTTACGCCGTGCCGGACAATGAGCGCCTGCCGGTGATGGACTTCAAGGAAACGCGCGGCCTCGGAATCGTCGGCGAACTGAACGGCGAACCGGTCGCAATGGGGAAAGAGACACTTTTTTCTGCCTTGGGGATCGTGGCCCCGCCGCCACCCGCCAGCCATATGGGCCCGGTCGCGGGTGTTTCCAAAGGCAAGCAATTCTGGGGCTGGATTTTACTCGCGGACCAAGTGCGGCCGGAGGCCCAGGAAGCCGTGACAGAACTGAAGGACCTGGGACTGACCCATCAGCTCCTTATCACCGGCGATCGCTGGGCAGAGGCGCGCCGCGTCGCGGCCGAAATCAATATCAGCGAAGTGCGGGCAGAAGCGCTGCCGGACCAGAAAATGCAGTTCGTGATGGACGAGGCAAAAAAGGGCTATCGCACCATGGTCGTGGGCGACGGCATCAATGACGCCCTCGCGTTGAAGGTTGGCGCGGTAGGCGTCGCCATGGGCGCGAGAGGCACCGATGTGGCGCTGGCCTCGGCGGACATCGTTCTGATGACCAACGACCTCAGGCGGCTGGGCACCTGTGTTCGCCTCAGCCGCCGGTGCCGGCGCACCATCCTGGTCAATGTCGGCGTCGGGTTGGGCTGGACCGTGGTAGTGATCGGTATCGCAGCTGCGGGAATATTCGGCAACAGTGGCGCCCTTGTGGCGGCGGTTCTGCATAATGCCGGAACGCTCGCCGTCATGGCCAATGCCGGGCGCCTGCTGAAATTCCAGGACACTGTTTTTTCGGCCGCGGCATGAACACGCCGCTGCTTGTCATGACCATCTCGCTCGGCGCGTTCACCGCCACTATGCTCGGCGGCCTTTTCGCCATGGCCCTGCGCGACCGACTGCATCTGGTGCTGGGTTTCAGCGCCGGGGCCGTGATCGGGGTCGCGTTTTTCGATCTGATGCCGGAGGCGCTGGCCACGGGCGCGAGCTGGGGCTCGCGCAATATCCTTCTGCTTTGCGCCCTGGGATTTTTCGTTTACACGATCATCGATCGCCTGATGCTGCTTCACGAGCATGGTGATGAACATCACAGCTCCGAAGCGCGCGGCTGGATCGGCGCCGGCAGCTTTTCGGCGCACAGTTTTCTGGACGGCTTTGCCATCGGTATCGCCTTCCAGGCGAGCCGTGCCGTCGGAATAATTGTCGCCATCGCCGTTCTGGTCCATGATTTTTCCGACGGCCTCAACACCGTCAATGTCGTCGTCAAAAATGGCGGGGACCGCCGCATCGCGGTGCGCTGGCTCATTCTGGATGCCGCCGCGCCGGTGATCGGTGCTGGCGCGAGCCTGTTGGTGCGTTTGCCGGAAAGTGACCTAGCTCTTATCCTGGCCATGTTCTCTGGCTTCTTTCTTTACATAGGGGCGAGCGATCTCTTGCCGGAAAGCCATCACGCGCATCCCAGGTTTCTTACCACCGTCGCAACTTTGCTGGGGGCGGGGACATTACTGTTCGCCACGCAGTTCGTAGGATGAGAAGTATTCTTCCCTCCGCGCGCACGCTTCTGGCCGTTTTTATGGCGGGAAGCATCACGTTCTTGGCAGGTCCGGCGCGCCCGCAAACTGCTAGCGATAGCGCAACGTTATCGCGGGCAGGCGTCGGCCAGGTGTTGAAGGCGACCCTGACCAATGGTCTACGGGTGGTAATCGTGCGCAATACACTTGCGCCGGTGGTGGCGACGGCGATGAATTATCTGGTCGGATCGGACGAGGCCCCTGACGGATTTCCCGGCATGGCGCACGCCCAGGAACACATGATGTTCCGCGGTAGTGCCGGCCTCACGGCGGACCAGCTTGCGAATATCGCCAGCCTGATGGGCGGTAATTTCAACGCCGATACGCGGGAAAGCTTGACCCAGTATCTCTTCACCGTTCCGGCGGAAGATCTGGATGTCGCTCTCAATATAGAGGCGGTGCGCATGCGCGATGTCTCGGATGCGCAGACAGACTGGGATAAGGAACGTGGCGCGATTGAACAGGAGGTTGCCCAAGACCTCTCCAATCCTTTTTACCTGCTTTATGAGAATCTTCGGACCAAGATGTTCGCAGGCACTAGCTACGCGCATGATGCGCTGGGCACCAAACCTTCTTTTGACAAAACCACGGCAGCAATGCTGAAAAGCTTCCATGACCGCTGGTACGCGCCAAATAACGCCATTCTGGTCATTGTCGGCGATCTCGATCTGCAAACGACGCTTGCGAAGGTCAAGACGCTTTTTGGCGAGATACCGCCCAAGAAGCTTCCGCCCCTGCCCGGATTTCCGATCCAGCCTTTGACGCGGGAGAGTTTCAGCCTGCCCACAGACCAGCCCAGCCAGACGCAGGTCGTCGCCATGCGCATGCCTGGATTGGATAGTCCGGACTTCCCGGCCGCCGAACTCCTTTCCGACATCCTGGGAAGCCAGCGGTTCGATCTTTACGGCCTGGTGGCGCAGGGCAAGGCGGTTGCCGCGCAGTTCTCGCTAGACCCTCTGCCCCGGATGGGCATGGGCTATGCGGCGCTGTCGTTTCCCGCGGCAGGCGATGCCAAGGCGATGGATGCCGCGATCCGGACCATTCTGGCCGGCGTAGCCAGGACTGGCGTGTCGCCGGAATTGCTGGCTGCGGCCAAACGCCAGGAACACCGGCAAACCGAGTTTCAGAAAAATTCCATCGCCGACCTGGCGTCCGTCTGGTCGGATGCTGTCGCACTTTACGGTTTGCCGTCGCCCGAGGCGGATCTGACGCGTCTGGACTGGGTCACCGTCGCGGACGTCAATCGCGTGGCGCGAAAATATCTGGGCGACGACTACGAGATTTCCGCCACCATGCTGCCCAGAAGTTCCGGCCGTCCCGTCAATGGCGGCGGATTCGGCGGGCAGGAATCCATCGCGCTGGGCGAAGCCGGGACCACCGAATTGCCGGTTTGGGCACAAGCGTCTTTGCGGCGGCTATCGGTTCCCGATACGACGCTGCGTCCCGTCGTGAGCAAGTTGGCCAACGGCCTCACCCTGATCGTGCAGCCAGAAACGGTCAGCGACACGGTGACCGTATTTGGTCATATCCGAAACCAGCCGGAAATGGAGGAGGCGCCCGGCAAGGAGGGGGCCGACCTTATCCTGGGCCAACTATTGTCTTATGGCACGGAGCATCTGGATCGGTTGGGATTTCAGAGGGCGCTGGACGATATCGGCGCCAACGAAAGCGCCGGCACCGATTTTTCAATGAGAGTGCTGGGGGAAAATTTCGAACGCGGTGTGGAATTGCTGGCGGACAATGAACTTCATCCGGCGCTCCCGGAAACCGCATTTGCGTCCCTGAAGAACCAGATCGGACAGTTGGTCGCTGCGCGCAATGTCAGCCCGGCCTACCTGACACTTCACTCCTTGCGGACGGCCTTGCATCTACCCGGCGACCCCAGTACCCGGGAAGCCACGTCTCAATCCGTGTCACGGCTTGGCGGTAAGGATGTGCGGGATTATTACGACCGCGCCTTCCGGCCTGACCTGACCACGATTGTAGTTGTCGGACGCATCTCGCCCGAGCAGGCGAATCAAGTCATCGAGAAATACTTCGGCGATTGGAAGGTTCAGGGCCCACCGCCGCAAACAGACTGGCCAGTTGAACCCTCCAATCATGCGGCCGTCATCGCCGTACCGGACGAAAGCCGGGTGCAGGACAGTGTGGTGCTGGCCCAGACCCTCGCCCTGACACGATCGGATCCTGATTACTATCCGCTTGAATTGGGTAATGCCGTCCTGGGCGGAAGCTTTTATGCGGCCCGGTTGAGTGTTGATTTGCGAAAGAATGCGGGCCTGGTCTATTCGGTAAATTCGGGATTGCAGCCGGGCAGAACGCGCAGCGCCTATCTCATTCGCTATGCCAGCGATCCGGAAAATGTTTTCAAGGCCGCCGATGCCGTGGCGCGTGAGATTCGCGCCATGCAGACAAGTCCGGTCGGACTTGAGGAACTGGACCAGGCCAAGGCGCTGCTGCTACGGCAAATGCCACTCGGAGAATCCAGCATGGATCAAATCGCACGGGCATTGGCCAACCGGGTTGAATTTGGCCTGCCGCTCAACGAGCCTGATATTGCAGCCCGGCACTATATCGCTCTGACGCCCGAACAGGTCCAGGCGGCATTTCAGAAGTGGATGCGGCCGCAAGACATTGTGCGCACGAGTCAGGGTCCCGCGCCGCGATGATGATTTGGGCAAGAATCCGGCTGTATGCCATTCTCCGGAAAAGCTTTCCGGTACGGCAAGTGTATATTCGCAGCGCCGGAAACGTCCAGTTCTTCACATTTGGACCATTGCTTCAGACTTTGCTGGCGGGATTGGTCATACTTCTCATGGCCTGGGCCAGTTTCGCGACCATTCATGTAATTTTCAAGGACAGAAGCATTGCAGCGCTCGACGATCGATATGAGGAAACGCGCGCGGCTTACACCAGCCGGCTTTCTCATCTGCAACAGTCATATATCAATCTGGGTGCGGCATTGGCACAGTCGGAACGACGATTTCACCTGGCTGTTGGGGGGCTGGAGGTTAAACAGAAACTGGTCGGCGAACTCCTCGCCCAGGACAGCCGAGTGGAAGGGATCACCGATACTTCTCCAGCCATTATGGCCGCTGGCGCTGGAAGCCAGCCTTATGCGGACAATTTCGTGCCAGCCTTTGTAATAAGTCGGGCCGCTTCGCATGCTCTCAATGGTCAGGACGATGATCCTGTGCGCAATCGAGGTTCATATGTGTCCATGGCGTGGGCCGGCGTTCACAATTTTTCCGGCACGTTTGTGTCGCGCGCAAGCTCAGCGGCGATGTTGATTGCTTCCTGGAGCAATTGGCGGCAACGAGGGGCTGGGAGCCAGGTGCAAAATCCTGCACTGATTGCGCTTGAGCGCGAAAAAGACCGTGTGCGGCTTCTGGATGTTTCCGAAACCGCGGTTCTGAAGCGCGTTGAAGACGTCTTCGATCAGCAAGCTGAAAATTCACGCGGTGTTATTCGCCGCACGGGAATCGATCCGGTCCAGTTTGTCGGAAAAACTACATCCGCCGACGCTATTGGGGGCCCGGAAGTACCCCTTGATCAGGTCCAGATCGCAGGCATCGCCGATCCTGGTTTCACACCAGCCTATCTTCGCGCGGAAGCGGTTCTGGAGCGGCTCACCTCTCTCTCCGGCGCCCTGCAGCATATTCCTCTAGACATGCCGGTTAGCGCCGCGCGCTTTGACCGAACTAGCGGATTTGGCCCTCGTCTGGACCCGTTTACCGGCCATTACGCCTTTCACCCCGGGCTGGATTTTGGAGGTCCGTGGGGTTCGCCAGTCGTTGCGACCGCTCCCGGCATGGTGGTTTTCGCAGGCGAGCGCGGCTCGTACGGGATTACGGTAGAGATCGATCATGGCATGGGGTTTCACACCCGTTATGCCCATTTGTCCGCTCTGGCAGTTCATCAAGGCATGCGAGTGGCGAAGAATACTGTGGTGGGCAAGGTCGGATCCACAGGGCGTAGTACCGGGCCGCATGTGCATTATGAAATCTGGTACGACAATGTTGTTCGAAACCCCGCGCTGTTTCTCGCCAGCGGCGGTCACGGGTTTTCCGGTCCAGGCGGGTCCACCGCCGGCTCAGTGTCGGCGGCTGCAAGGGACAATGATTAGCTTGGTCGGCATCAAAGGAGCGCGATGGAAGGCCTTGATGACATTTTCTGGAATGTCATGGGGACCATTTTTCTCAAAGGGACCGAAATTGGGTGTGGGCGATAAGTTCCTGATCGTGCCCGCGATGATCGCGTTGCAAAATCAGTGCATTGCGGTGCGAGCCACCCCCGCCCTGGCGATCTGGATGTATTTTCATGCAATATTGCGCATAGACTTACTCGCTGAACGGCTTGCAATGCTCTGGCGGCGTGACTTCGGCACGCTCCTGCTGTATTTTTCCCTTGCGTTGTCTTTTGTGAACCAAAACGTGAAACGGGGATCAACACAAACCGGTTCGGGGAGGCGGATTAGCCGCCTGGTTCTCACTGGCTTTATGCTCTTTGCGTTCCTGCTTCAAAGCTATGCCACTCAGAGTCATATTCATTTTTCGCCGGACGCCTCGACGGTCGCGAAAATCACCGCGGACCAGACGGCGCCCGCCAAAAAGAACACGCCCGGTAACGACAATCCGGACAATTGTCCGCTCTGCCAGCTTCTCTATGGCGGCCAGTATGTCGCGCCGGACGCGCTGGTTTTCTTTCTGCCCATGGTGGCGGTTTCGGTAATAGAGGCCGTGCAGGGCGCAATGCCGCATTACGATGCGGTGTCCCATAGCTGGCGCGGACGAGCCCCTCCGCGCCGCTGATTTGCCAATTTGAACGCGTGAAAAGCGAGGGTTCGTAACCCGCGCTGGCTTCACGCCCATTCCAGCAAATCAAATCTATTGGGGTTTAAAGCCATGTATCGTTTTCTTCTGTCGTGCGCCGCTTGCGCGCTTTTCGCCACGCCGGCTTTCGCGCAAGCGATTGAGAGCGTCACCGTCACCGCCGAACGTCTCGGGGAAGCCCGCACCGGCCTCCAAACCCAGATTGGCGCTTCGACCTACACGGTCACCGCCCAGGCTCTTCAAGACGCGCCGGGCGGCGACAATGCCTTGCTCAATCAAGTCCTCCTTCAGATGCCCAGCGTGGTGCAGGATTCCTTCGGACAGGTTCATATTCGCGGCGAGCACAATGCCCTGCAATACAGGATCAACGGAATCATACTGCCGGAAGGCATCAGTGTTTTCGGCCAGACATTGGACCCAAGGCTGGCGTCATCTGTCGAATTGCTCACGGGTGCGCTGCCGGCGGAATACGGCCTTGACACGGGCGGTGTCGTTGACATCAAGACCAAAAGCGGCCTGTTTGATTCTGGCGGTCACGTCTCCATGTATGGCGGCAGCCACAACACGCTCGAACCGAGTTTCGATTACGGCGGCTCTTCAGGTAGTTTCAACTATTTCGTCTCGGGCGACTACAATATCAATTCTCTGGGCATTGAATCGCCAGATGGCAGCCATACACCGGAGCATGATCGCACCACGCAGTATCACGGTTTTGCGTTTCTCGAGGACGTTCTGGACCAGAACAGCAGCGTCACTGCAATCCTAGGCATATCGGACGGCATTTTCCAGATTCCCAACCAGAGCGGGCTTCAGCCATCGGGAATCGGTGGCATTGTCGGGTTGGGGGCCCTGGACCCCGATAGCGGAAACTATCTTCTGAAGGCTAATGGCCAGACCGCATTTCTGTCAGACAACCAGGACGAGAGACAGCGCGAGAGGACCGATTATGCCACGATCAGCTACCTGCATTCGCAAGGCGCGCTGGATTTTCAACTGTCTGTGTTCGGGCGCTTTTCTAGCCTCTTTTTCACGCCCGGCGCCGGTGTCGGCGATATTCTGTACAATGGCATTGCCCAGACCGCCTATAAGCGCGATGCGGCCTATGGGACACAGGACGAAGGCGCCTGGCATCTGGGCAGCCATACGATCCGCTTCGGCGTGGTTTATGAGGCTGATGATCTCGCCAGCATGGCGTCGTCGCTGGTTCTGCCGGTTGCGAACGGTTCCGCGGCCACCGCCAGGCTCAACCCCAATCCACTTTGCACCGATCCGGCGCAAACCTGCCAAATTTCGGCCACGCCGCTCAATATCCCCGACAACAGCACCAAACACGCCTGGAGCGCCAGCGGTTACATTCAGGACGAATGGAAGATCTCCCAGGACTTCACCGTTAATTACGGCGTCCGCTACGATCAATACGGAGCCTTCAGCAGTGGCGATCAGGTCAGCCCCCGCGTCAATGCGGTATGGACCCCCTTGAACGGCACCATCGTGCATGTCGGTTATTCGCGTTATTATTCACCACCGCCGATCGAGTTGGTATCCAGCACAGATGTCTCTCTCTTCGACAACACCACGGCCGCCGCGAACACAGACATGGATACCACACCGGTGGCGGAGCACGCCGATTATTACGATGCCGGCATCTCGCAGCAAATTTTCACCGGCTTGAAGCTGGGCCTCGATGGCTATTACAAATTGTCGAAGGATTTGATTGACGAGGGCCAGTTCGGCGCGCCGATCATCCTGACGCCGTTCAATTACGCCCGCGGCCGGCAATATGGCGGGGAGCTGACCGCCGACTACACGGTCGACAATCTGACCGCCTATGCCAACTTTTCCCTTGAACATTCCATCGGCGAGGATTGGGTGAGCAGCGAGTTCAATTTCAACCCCGATGATTTTGCCTATGTGATGAATCATTTCATTGATCTCGATCACGAGCAACACGCCACCGCCTCCGCCGGCATCGATTACCGCTGGGCCAACACTGTGTTCAGCGCCGATACAATTTATGGCACGGGTCTGCGCCAGAGTTTGACGCTTCCCAGCGGTCAGAACATTCCGAACGGTGATCATGTGCCGGCCTATGGCGTGGTCAATCTCGGCATTAGCCATGATCTGTCGGATATCGGGTGGAACGGCCTGACGGCCCGCGCGGATGTCACCAACGTCTTTGACATCGATTATCAGATCCGCAGCGGCAGCGGTGTTGGCGTATTTGCGCCGCAGTATGGTCAAAGGCGAGGCTTCTTCTTCGGCCTCTCCAAAGCCCTATAGGGCGCGGCCATGTTGGCGAGAACCGAAATCCCGGACAGGAACGTAAGGGGGCGGATCGGGCGGCGGATTCGCCGTCGCCGCTTGTTCCTGGGTCTGACACAAGGGGCGCTGGCCCGCGCGTTGGGGGTCACTTTCCAGCAGGTGCAGAAATACGAGTATGGCGTGGGCCGGGTACCGCCCGAACGCCTTGCCCAGATCGCCCATGCTTTGGAGGTCACGCCGGACTATTTCTCCAGCCCGGACGCTGAACAGGCGGACGGTATTGAGCATTTCGTGCAAAGTCCGGACGGTATTGCGCTCTGTCGCGCCATGGCCCTGATCAGCGACGCGTCTGTTCGAGCGCGGCTCCTCATGGCCGTTGCAGCATTCTCAGACAGCGAAGTACGGCCGGAAGAGAATGAGGCTCAGCGGCTGTCAGCCTGGCTCAGGCGGATTGGCAGCGATAGCGAAAGTGCCCAGCACAGCGAAAACGTCGCCACCTCAATTCATGACATGAAAGTAGAACTGGCCCGGCTGATTGGAAGGACGCTGAAGGCGAGGCGGCTGACGCAACAATTCGCTGCCAGGATATTGCACACTGACCAGGCGCGCATCTCTAACCTGTCGCACGGCAACGTCAGAGCGTTTTCCTTCGAAAAACTAATCCACCACCTGATGTTGCTGGGCTGGAATACCGCTATCAAGGTCAGCAGAAGGCCGATCAATCAAGCAGGCAAGTTGGAACTTAATAGGCGGGATTTCTAGCGCCCGAGGATTGGTGGCGAAACACAATTTATGGCTAAAAAGAAAGAGCCCGAAACGGTTCGGACTCTTTCACGCACATCGTGGAGCGCGACGCACGATTTACAAGGTAATCCACACGCCGTTGCGATAGTAGCCACGGCCTTCGTGATAGTCGCGGAAGTGACGGTCCTTGTCTGTGTCCCAATGCTGTTGGAAATACCAAGAGTCGGGATGCCATTCGAAAGTGACGCCAGGTGCACGAACGCGACTGTGGGTGTGCCAGCAATCGCCGTCGTGGTTGCAGGCTATGTAGGCGCTGGCGCTGGTCGTGCTTGCAGCCAGACCTGCGAAGCCCAAAAGGGCAATAGCGCCGCTAACCAGGAAGGCTTTGATAGGTTTCATAGTATCCTCCAAAATGCCCACTCTCAGGCACAAACGCGCAGGGAACGAAGCGGTGCGCGGAGGTCGCGTTACATTTAGTTTATCGAAAGAATATGCTGCTGGCTGACTCAACTGCTTTATGCAAACCAAAATCGGTAGGCGAAAAATATTCTAAAGAAGCCAAAAATTCTTCAGTCTGGACAGATGGATAGGCGCTCGTCTCCGATCGCTTAAAAAACAGATTATGCGGAATTCTTCTAGTTATGACACCTAAATGGTTCAGCCATGACGCGGGCCTGTCCCGTTCTTGACGGCTTGCGCCGGGGCGGCGAAGAATCGCCTTCTGTCGCGGGCAATCAGCGGGTATGCCTCATCAACTGATTTTGGGACGGGAATGCGGGGCATGTACGATTTGTTGCACCACACCGGCCATTGACAAGCCCGAGATCCAGAAGCCGCCGAACACTCCCTGCCGGCATTGCCGTGGTGGCTGCGCCATCTACGAGACGCGGCCACAGATATGCCGCGACTATCATTGCGGCTGGCGGCTTCTGCCAATTCTTCCAGAAGATTGGCGGCCAGACCGTTCCGGCATTCTCGCCGAATGGGCGCCCGACGTGCCGCCGCAATTCAAGGCCCAGGGCGGGCTTTCCCTGATCCTAGTGGGCAACCCGCTGAGGATTGTGCGGCGGCCGGATTTCATGGACTTCGTGACGCGCAGCATCCGCAGCAACATCTTCCTTTTTCTGGCGTTGCCGGGAACTCAAGGTATGCATGGCGTCCGACTGCCGCTGAACACCAAGGAGATATTAGATGCCGTGGACCGCTCGCGCGCCCAATTCCGCGCAGCGCTGGAGGACAGGCTGAAGCGCCTTCAATCGCTGGGCTTTGGGCCGCATGTGATGGAAAATAGCGGCCGCGATTTCGGCGCCTGATGCGAAGAGCCCACGCCTTCTCGGGAATGACGCGGGCTTTAGCCGAAGCTGAAATCGTTGAGCTCCTCTGGCCGGCAGGCTTTGATGAGCGAACCCAATGGGGTCAGACAATCCGATGCACTTCGATGGTGATATGTGACAAGGAGCGGAAGCGACTGAGCAACCCACGATAAAACGCAGTGTCGCGCGGCTCAGTCGTTACTACGGAAAGGATGGCACCCAAATGGCTGGGGCCAAGTCGCCATACATGCAGGTCATTAAGGCGGTCTCCTTCGGTCTCGACGGCGCGGCGAATTCCCTGCTCAACCTCCCGATCCGGACACATATCCAGCAGAATAGCCCCTGTGTCTCTGATCAGCCCGTAGGACCAACTGGCGATGACACACGCACCCACGATACCTGCCAACGGGTCCATCCAGACCCATCCAAAGGTCCGGGCCAGCAGCAGACCGACAATGACGAGTACTGAGACCGCCGCGTCGGCCATCACATGGATGATGGCCGAGCGCATATTGTTATCCCGATGGGCAGCATTAAGGCTATGCTCATGCTCCTCGAAAGTCGCGGGATAGCTTTGATTGCCCAGACGAAGATACGCGACAAAAGCGTGCGGCTCAGGGATTTCTTCGATGCTTTCCAAATTGCCGTCCCGTTCCTGCATCGCAAAGACCTGGCGCGTGCCACCTGTCCGTACCGTTTCAATAGTGACGATTTCGGCTGGAACAGCGGCCTCCGCACGAAGCCGGAAGACCGGGGGGTGATCCTTCTCAAAGATGCTGAGGATCATTTCGCCATTCGCGGTTGCCATGTGATGCTCGTCATCTGCGCCATGGGCATGGCCGTGCCCAAATCCGTGATGATGGTCGCCACCCCTCGTCAATAGCCAAGCAGAGGTCACATTGACTGTCAGACCGAGAATGGCAATCGGGATAGCCTCGCGAAAATGAATCGGCACTGGTGATACCAAACGGCTGACGGCTTCGTACCCGATAAGGAGAGCGATCATCGCTAGCACGACGGCGCTCGTAAAACCGGCAAGATCGCCCAGCTTGCCCGTGCCGAAGGTAAAACGCGTGTCCCCCGAGTGCTTGCGGGCATAACTGTAGGCCAAAGCCGTCAACAGCAATGCTCCAGCGTGCGTACTCATGTGCATGCCATCGGCGACAAGGGCAATGGACCCGAACAGGCTGCCGCCAATGATCTCCAGCAGCATCATTGCGCCGCAGAGCCATATGACCGCCCAAGTCTTCCGTTCGCTTTTCTCGTGTCCTTCGCCCAAGAACACATGGCTATGCAAAAGTGGTTCAGCGATCATCACGGCCTCTCATTTCAGATAGGAGTGGACGACCTCGATAAGCTGCTCCGAGCCCTTTGCTCTGCTCTTGTCCCGGTCATGCATCGGGTCAGAAACATGGAAGCGAATGTGATCTTCCATCAATTCCGCCATGAGACTGCTGGCCGCGCCGCGCACTGAGACCACTTGCTGCATTACGTCTATGCACTCTGATTCCGCCTCCAACGCGCGCTCAATCGCTTCAATCTGGCCTCGAAGACGGCGTACCCGATTGAGAAGCTTGGCCTTTTGCCGGACGGTGTGACTCATGCTTTGTCCTCGCTAATAAACTTAATATACAATACCCCCCTATACTATCTTTCTTTGGTCAAAGAAACCTAATCGGGGGGAATTTCCATGTCGCGGCACTCGTATGTTCATGCAACGCCGGGTCTTTTGGCGGCCTGCGTTACATTCATAGTCTTGGCGTCGAGCGCTTCCGCCGAGACGCTCATTCTCAATTGCACCCCGGTGGGTGATTCGCACACCTTCCGGGTGACCGTCGATCCAACTTTAGGTATTGTTTCTAATGAAGGTGGACACAGTGGCAGGCGGTGGGCGGCCCTTGTGACCGATAAAGACATTGCATGGAAC
>DATMNL010000012.1:0-34060 GCA_035568995.1 Rhizomicrobium sp.
GCAGTCCCAAGCGCATTTTCCTGCTCGGTCTCAAGACCGGCCAGACCAATGCCTTCTTCTTCGACGCCGCCGGCCATCAGGTCCTGTCCATCGACATCCGCGTCGAGAAGGACGTCACCGATCTTTCCAGCATGATGCAGACCAGCCTGCCCAATTCGGCGATCAAGGTCTCGGCGATGAACGACAATGTGGTTCTGTCGGGCAGCGTTTCATCGGCGCTGCAATCGACCCAGGCCGGGTCTCTCGCCGCCAGCTTCACCGGCGATCCCAAAAAGGTCGTCAACATGCTCTCCATATCGGGCGGCCAGCAGGTGATGCTGAAAGTCCGCGTCGCCGAAATGGACCGTAATATCGCCAAGCAATTCGGCGTCAATCTCACCAGCGCCCAGTTTGTCGGCGGCTCGACGCCGGTTGTGACCTCGACCTCCAATCCTTACGGTCTGGTCGGCACCGCGCTCAGCGATCTGTCCGGCCTGCAGGTGGGACAAGTCTGCGCCCAATCCGGCACAACCATCAATCCGCTCAGGGGGCTGCAAGGTGGCGGCGTCTGTCCGGTCCAGAACAATGTGCAGGGCGCGTTGCAGGCCCTGGAGCAGGTCGGCCTGGCGCATTTGCTGGCCGAACCCAATCTCACCGCGGTCAGCGGCGAAACCGCCCGGTTCCTGGCGGGTGGCGAATTCCCCGTGCCGGTATCCAAGGACCTGCAGGGCAACATCACCGTCGAATTCAAGCAGTTCGGCGTCGGTCTCAGCTTTACCCCGGTCGTGTTGTCCAGCGGCCGTATCTCCCTGCAGCTCTCCAGTGAAGTGAGCGAGCTCACCAACACCGGCTCCTTCACCCTGCAGGGTGGTACCAGCGGCACCACCACCATTCCGGCTCTGGCCGTGCGCCGCACCCAGACCACCATCGAGTTGCCTTCGGGCGGCACCTTCGCGGTGGCGGGCCTGATGCAGCACACCACCAAGCAGGTGATTGACGGCTTTCCTGCCCTGAAAGATATGCCAGTGCTGGGCGCCCTGTTCCGCAGCCGCGATTTCCAGAATAACGAGACCGAACTGGTCGTTCTGGTCAGCGCCTATCTGGTGGAACCCACTACCGAAACCGCTTTTGCCTCGCCGACGGATGGCTTTGTGCCGCCGACGGATCCCGAAACCCTGCTCTTGGGCCGGCTCAATGCCGTTTACAAGAAAAGTGACAAGCCGCTGAAGCCGGAGGCCTCGGCCCCCGTCGGATTTGTGGTGCGTTAGGAGAGCAACATGGAGATCAACAGCTTTTTCCGCGGTCTTTCCCTGGCAGCCGTTCTTCTGGCGGGCAGCTGCGCGGCTCCCGGCAATAATGCCGGCATGCTCGAGGATGGCGCCGTCAATCATCCCATCTCGGTCGAACCCGCCTATCAGTCGCTGAAGCTCAGTTATGCGCCAGCCGATACCGGCATTTCGTCCGCCGACCAGGCCCGCTTCGCGAATTTTGTCTCGGACTATGAGGCACACGGCAACGGCTCAATCGCGGTCAGCGCGCCGTCCGGTGTCAATTCGCAGGTCATGATCAGCTTCTTTGCCCAACGCATCAACGATTTGGGGGTATCGAAGGATCGCATCCTGGTCGCCACCCACGACGCGCCGGCCAACGACCAGCGGGTTGAGATCAATTATGTCTCCTATCAGGCCCACACCACGTCCTGCGGCGACTGGTCGGAGGATCTCGCGGTCACCTATGACAATCAGACGGCCAAGAATTTCGGTTGCGCGGTCCAGCAGAACATCGCTGCCCAGATCGCCGATCCCCGCGACCTCATGGGGCCGCGCCGCATGGACGCATCCGACGCCACCCGCCGGGCTACCGTACTTGACCATTACGAGAAGGGCGAGGTCACCCAGGCGACCAAGCGCGTCAGCGATGCGCCCAGCGAACAATCGGCGCCAGGTTCTTCGGTCGGCGCGAATTGAGGATAGCATGAGCAAACGGGAAGATGAACAGAGTTTCGGAGCCGCGCCGAATGAACGGCCGGTGCCGCGCATATCAATTCACGCCTTCTGTGAATTTCCCGACACCGGCGCCGCCTTGCAGCGCGCCGGCGCGGACCGCCGCCTGTCCAAGGCGCATCTGACCGTCCAGCTGGGCGGTATCAATGCGGCGGTGGATTTCTACAACGGCCAGGTCACGCCCAATCTGCTGATCGTGGAAACGCGGCTGCACGGCAAGGACGCGCTGGATGAACTCGACCGGCTGGCCGAGGTTTGCGATGCCGCGACCAAGGTTGTGGTGGTGGGGCGCACCAACGATGTCGAGCTTTATCGCGAATTGATGCGCCGTGGCGCTTCGGAATATCTGGTCGCGCCGCTGGCCCCGCTGCAGCTTATCGAAGTCATCTCAGGTCTCTACCTGGACCCCGGCGCAAATCCCATCGGTCGCGTCATCACCTTTATCGGCGCGCGCGGCGGCGCGGGCTCCTCGACCATTGCCCACAATGTCGGCTGGTGCATTGCCGAAGAACTGCACATCAACACGACCATTGCAGATTTCGACCTGCCTTTCGGAACCCTGGGCCTGGATTTCAACGATGAAGCCAGCCAGGGCATCGCAGACGCCCTCACCGCCCCCGAGCGGCTGGACGACGTGCTGCTGGACCGTCTCTTGATCAAGCGCGGCGAGCATCTTTCGCTGTTCACCTCACCCGCCGTCCTGGAACGCGAATATGACGCGGTGCCGGAAGCCTATGAGGCCGTGATCGACGCGGTGCGCCAGACCACGCCCTGCATCATCATCGATATGCCCCATGCCTGGACGCCCTGGACCAAGGCCTGCCTGATCGCTTCCGACGAGATCGTGATCGTGGCGACGCCCGACCTTGCTTCCCTGCGCAACGCCAAGAATATCATCGAGCTGGTCAAGAGTTCGCGGCCCAATGACACGCATCCGCGCCTGGTGATCAATCAGGCGAACACGCCGAAGCGGCCCGAGATTCCGGCCAAGGATTTCGCCGAAACCATGGGCGCCGACCCGGTGGCGGTGCTGCCTTTCGACCCCGCTTTGTTCGGCCAGGCCGCCAACAATGGCCAGATGCTGATCGAGCTGCAGCCCAATGCGGCGGCTTCCGAAGCGGTGCGCCGGCTTGCACGCACCCTGACCGGCCGCACCGCTGCCGCGCCGACTGAAAAGAATGCAACTTCGATTTTCTCGTTCCTGAAGACCAAGAAACAGGCCTAAATTTTGTTCGGCAAGCGCACCAAAAGTGAGCCCGCAATCCAGGGCAGTCCGGCGCCCGCGCGGGCGGCTGTGGACACGCCGCCGCGCGCGACCCCGGCCGAGGTCAAGCCGCCTTCGCCCGGATTGGCCGCCCAGGCTGCGCCCGCGGCCTCCAAGCCGATGGCCCGTGTCCTTACCGACACGCGTTCGGAAGACTATTACCAGATAAAATCCACCATCTTTAATGCCCTGATCGACACCATCGACCTGGCCCAGCTCGCCCAGCTTGACCCGGATTCGGCGCGCGAGGAAATTCGCGACATCGTCAACGAGATCATTTCGATCAAGGCGGTGGTGATGTCCATCGCCGAGCAGGAACATTTGCTGCAGGACATCTGCAACGACGTTCTGGGCTATGGTCCCCTGGAGCCGCTCCTGGCGCGCGACGACATCGCCGACATCATGGTCAATGGCGCCAACCGCGTCTTCATCGAAGTCGGCGGCAAGGTGCAGCTCACCAATATCCGCTTTCGCGACAATGCCCAGCTGATGAACATCTGTCAGCGCATTGTCAGCCAGGTCGGCCGCCGCGTCGACGAATCCTCGCCCATCTGCGACGCGCGCCTGCTTGACGGCTCGCGCGTCAACGTGATCGCGCCGCCATTGTCGCTGGACGGCGCCACGCTCACCATCCGAAAATTCAAGAAAGACAAGCTCACGCTCGATGATCTGGTCAAATTCGGCTCGATCAGCATCGATGCGGCGCGCGTACTGCAGGTGATCGGCCGTTGCCGCTGCAATGTGTTGATTTCCGGCGGTACCGGCTCGGGCAAGACCACCCTGCTCAACTGCATGACCGCCTATATCGACGCCGAAGAGCGCGTCATCACCTGCGAAGACGCCGCCGAACTCCAGTTGCAGCAGCCCCATGTGGTGCGGCTGGAAACCCGGCCGCCCAATCTCGAAGGCCAGGGCATGATTTCGATGCGCGATCTGGTCAGAAACTGCCTGCGTATGCGTCCCGAACGCATCATCGTGGGCGAAGTGCGCGGACCCGAAGCCTTTGACCTTTTGCAAGCCATGAACACCGGCCATGACGGCTCGATGGGCACGCTGCACGCCAACAGCCCGCGCGAGGCGATGGGCCGTCTGGAATCCATGATCACCATGGGCGGTTTCCAGCTTCCCTCCAAGACCATTCGCGAGATGATCGTGGGATCGATCGACATCATCATCCAGGCCGAACGCCTGCGCGATGGTTCGCGCCGCATCACCAAAATAACCGAAGTAATCGGCACCGAAGGCGATGTCGTCATTACCCAGGATCTCGTCGTTTATGAAGTGCAGGGAGAGGACGAAACCGGCCGCCTCAAGGGCAAGCATATCGGCAGCGGCATTGTGCGGCCCAATTTCTGGGAACGCGCCCGCTACTACAATCTGGAACGCGAGCTGGCCGACGCTCTCGACAAGGTCAATCAATGATTATCGCCTTCGTCCTGCTCGCGATGCTGGCGGTGGGCGGCGGAGTGTTCGCCTTCTCCGGCGGTAACGAGCTCGCGCAAAAGCGGGTTGCCGCCGTCGCCAGGCCGGCGGCCCAGCTCAAGGGAGGGCGCGAGACTGCCGATGCCGTACAGAAGCGGGCCAAGAATATCGCCGCCCAGCTCAAGGACATCGAAAAGAACCAGGCGCGCACAAAGGAAAAGCCCACCATGCGCCGCCGGCTGGAGCAGGCGGGCTTTCCCGACACCACGCCGCGCACCTTCTGGATCACCTGCGGCGTGCTGGGCGTGTTGGCCGCGGTTACCTGCTTCGTCACCCGCCAGACCATGCTGGTCACCGGCATGGCGGCGTTCGCCGCCGGCTTCGGCCTGCCGCGCTGGTCCTTGAGTTTTCTCACCGCCCGCCGGCGCAAGAAATTCACCGCGGAATTCGCCAATGCGATCGACGTGATCGTGCGCTCGGTCAAGTCGGGCCTGCCGACCAACGAAGCGCTGCGCATCGTGGCGCGAGAATCGCCCAATCCGGTGGGCCCTGAATTCAACCGCCTGATCGAAAGCCTGAAGGTCGGCGTCACTCTGGATCAGGGCCTCAAGCGCATGTACGATTCCATGCCCACCCCAGAAGTCGGCTTCTTCAGCATCGTGATGACCATCCAGTCGCGTTCCGGCGGCAACCTGTCCGAGGCGCTGGGCAATCTTGCCGCCGTGTTGCGCGACCGCAAGCGGCTGGAAGGCAAGATCCGCGCGATGTCGTCGGAAGCCAAGGCCTCCGCCATGATCATCGGCTCGCTGCCGCCCGGCGTGATGACGCTGGTTTATCTCACCACGCCCGACTACATCTCCCTGCTGTTCACCGAAAGATTGGGCAACCTGATGCTGCTGGGCTGCGGCATCTGGATGGGCATCGGCATCTTTATCATGCGCAAAATGATCAATTTCAAGACATGAGATCCCTATGTTGAATGTCGGCATTTTCGCTGTCCTGTTCGATCCCACCTTCATCGCCACGGCGCTGTCGGCGATCATGGCCTTCGCCACCATTGTGACCATCGGCCTGCCTCTGGTCGAGCGTGATGGACTTGGCGCGCGCCTCAAATCCGTGGCCCAGCGGCGCGAGGAATTGCGCGCTCGCCACCATGCCGCCCTCAACGCCAAGCGCGGCGCGCTCAGGATAGAACCCACCAGCTACATGAAAAACACGCTGGAACGCTTCAAGCTCACCAGCTTGCTGGAATCCGAGAACAGCAGGGAAAAGCTGGCCCAGGCCGGCTATCGCGGCCAGGCGCCGATGATCGCCTTCATGTTCTTCCGCTTCGTCATGCCGCCGGTCGTGTTCCTGGTGATGCTGTTCTACCTCTTCGTGGTGACGCATTTTCAGTACAGCTTCATGATGAAGGTGACGGCATCATTCGCCGGCGCGCTGTTCGGCTATTACCTGCCCGATCTGTGGGTGAGCAACGTCATGACCCGCCGCCAGCAATCCATTATGCGCGCCTTCCCCGACGCCCTGGACCTGATGCTGATCTGCGTCGAATCCGGCATGTCGATAGAAAGCTCCTTCACCAAGGTCGCGGCCGAGATCGGCACCCAGTCCATCGAGTTGGCCGAGGAACTGGCCCTCACCACCGCCGAGCTTTCCTACCTGCCCGACCGCCGCCAGGCCTTCGACAATCTCGCCAAGCGCTGCGCCCATCAGGGCGTCAGGGCGGTCGCCGTGGCCCTCAACCAGGCCGAGAAATACGGTACGCCCATGGGCCAGGCGCTGCGCGTCACCGCCACGGAAAACCGCGAAATGCGCATGCAGGAGGCCGAACGCAAGGCTGCCTCGCTGCCCGCCAAGCTCACTGTGCCGATGATCCTGTTCTTCCTGCCTTGCCTGTTCGTGGTTATCATGGGGCCGGCAGCCATGAAGATCATGCACCTCACCCACTAAGTCCAACCTGGGGCGCGGGTCTTTTGCGCTCTGGGTTCGTAGCGCGTGCTCACGTACGTCCGTACGCTCCGCGCGACGCTCCTGCCCAGATCGCAAAATCCCTCGCGCCTAGCAGCGGGACCTATCTGGGAATTTCCGTGATTTCGCAGGATAGTGGGAAATGACCGTGGAAATTCTCACCTATTCCGACCGACATTTCGGCGGGCTTAAGGCGCTTTGGATCGAAGCCTTCCCCGCCGACCCGCCGCGCAATTCCGCGGCGACGGTAGTGCCCGCCAAACTGGCCATTCAGCCGGACCTGTTGCTCATTGCCGTTGAAGAGGGCCGCGTTGTTGGTTCCGTGATGGCCGGCTATGACGGGCACCGGGGCTGGATCAGCCGTATCGCCGTCCTGCAATCCCATCGCCAGCGCGGTATCGGCCGCGCCCTGGTCGGGGAAGCGGAAGCCCGGCTCCAGGCCTTGGGCTGTATCAAAATCAACCTGCAGGTCCTCATCTCAAACGCTGCTGTAACCGAGTTTTACAGCCGTCTCGGATATTGCGTTGAAGAACGCATCAGCATGAGCAAGACGTTTGAACGCCCCGCCTGACTGGCAAATATTGCGACATTTGCGCACTTGACCGCTGGCCGGTCCAGGCAGAACTTTATGCCTTACGAGGGAATTGATGACGCGCAACATCCGCCTTGCTGTCGTTCATCTTGCGCTCGTCGCCTTGCTGCTGCGCGCGCTGTTGCCCACGGGCTGGATGCCCAATCCCGCCGGTGCGGCAGGCGCGCCTTTCATCATTTGCACATTGGACGGTCCCGCCCTTGCCGTTGACGGCAAGGGGCACAAACAGACGCCGGACGACCCACGCTCCCATGAGTCCTGTCCCTTTGCGGCGGCGGCAAGCCTCGCCCCGCCAGTCGGTTTTGTTCGTCTTGTGGCGCCCGAACTGACACGTTCGCCCGCGCCGCGCACCCTTGCGGCCGGGCTCAGTGCCCGTGACGGGCCATTTTCACGCCCAGCTGCCCGCGCCCCGCCCGCCCTCGCCTGAAGATTTGCGATTCCTGAATGCGCGCACCCGCGCGCATTTACCGTAACTCCTTCATGCGAGAAAAATCATGTTCCTTCGAACACCGCGCCTTGCCTCGGCCCTCTTCCTTGGCGGGGCCGCCATCGCCCCAGCCGCCCACGCCCACGCCATCGCGGGCGACCGCATCTTCCCCGCCACCATCGCCACCGACGATCCCTCGGTCGCCAGCGAGATATCACTGCCCACCGCGAACTGGTTCCCGGCCCCGGTGGATTCCAACGGCAACGTCCCGCAAGTCAAAAGCATCGGGGGCGAGCTCGATATTTTGCTCCTGCCCAATTTCGCGCTGGGCATTTCGGACGGCTGGAGCGCCCAGACCGCCCGAGGCGAACAAGGCGCCTATGGCTTCGGCTCCATCCAACTCTCGGCCAAGTACAAATTCTTCGAGGACGACGACCGCGAGATGTTGATGTCCGTGGGCTTGAAGACGAGTGTCGGCGGCACCGGCGCCATGAATGCGGGCGACAACGGCTTCAGTACCTTCACCCCCACTTTCTATTTCGGAAAGGGTATGGGCGATCTGCCCGACAGCATGGCGCTGCTGAAGCCCTTTGCTATCACTGGAACGGTCGGTCTTTTACTGCCCCAGAGCGGACAGGACTCCTACCAGTTCCAGCCAGGCATCACGATCGAATACAGCATGCTATATCTGAAGACCGCGGTGAAGGATTACGACCTGCCGGAATTCCTCAATCGCCTTGTGCCGCTTGTTGAGGTTCCGCTGAGCCTCGGCCTCAACCGCGACAGCAGCACGTGGGGCGGCACCGTCAATCCGGGCGTCATATATCTGGCTAACAAGTGGCAGCTTGCCATCGAGGCGAATCTTCCCGTCACCGCCAACGATCAGCATGGCGTGGGCATCGCAGTGCAATTTCATGTGTTCCTGGACGATTGGCTGCCGGAATTCCGTCAGCCGCTTCTGGGTGGAACTCTATGAGGAGAACGATCATGAACCATCTTATCCTTCCCGCGATCACCACCATGCTTCTGGCTGGCGCGCCTTCCATGGCGCTGGCGCACGCCTTTCTCGACAACGCCACACCCAAGGTCGGTTCGACCGTGAACGCGTCGCCGTCATCTATCCGCATCCAATTCACGCAAAAGGTGGAAGCAGCATTTTCCCATATCCATCTGATCGGCGTGGACGGCAAGGATGTGGCGATGGGCGCCGCCGCCACCGATCCCAACGATCAAACCCAGCTGATCGCGCCCGTCACCGGCAAGTTGGCGCCGGGACGATATGAAGTGCGCTGGGACGTGCTATCAGTAGATACTCATCACACCAACGGCCATTTCCCCTTCACTTTTCAACCTTGAGGAACGAAGACGGGCGCGGCAGACGCGCGAGGTCCATGAATGGATAGTCTTCTGGTCGCCATGCGCTTCGTCCAGTTTCTGGCGATGATGATCCTGTTCGGGGCTGCACTTTATCCCTATTACGCGCTGGATCACGCGCCTTGGGGCCGGTCGGCGCGCGCGGAATACGCGGCGTTCCTGCAGCGCGTCGCGCTAGTCGCGGGCGTGTGCGGCCTGATTTCAGCGATTGTCTGGCTTGGCGTGGAAGCGGCGGAGATGAGCGGCGACACGAATGCATGGCATGACGTCGGCACCATCGCCACCATCCTGAACAGGACGGAATTCGGCCGGATATGGCGATGGCGGCTTGTTGGTCTGATCTTGCTGCCGGCGACTCTGATCTGGCGTATGCGCGCAAATAAAGCACCCTCAACCCTCATTCCGCTTCTCTTCGGGCTAGTGCTGCTGACCGGGCTAGCCGGTGTCGGCCATGGCGCAATGGGCCTTGGATTCGGCACGTGGGTGCACCTTGGCAATCAGGCGGCGCATTTCCTGGCGGCATCGGTGTGGGTTGGCGGCCTTTATCCACTTTACCACACCTTGGCGCGGGCGGATTACGATCTTTCAATCAAGCGCCGGGCGCTGCACCGCTTTTCGGCGGTGGGTCTTGCTGCTGTGCTGCTGATCGTCGCCAGCGGACTACTCAACTCCTGGTTCCTGGTGGGATCGATCCACGCGCTGTTCTTCACGATGTATGGCCAACTTCTAATGCTGAAAGTGTTTTTCTTTTTGTCGATGGTGGCGCTGGCGCTGGTCAACCGGCTGCACCTGATGCCAAGGTTGGATGCCAACCCAGCAGACACGAAATCACTAGGTCTTCTCATGTGCGCAGTCGGGGCCGAATTTATCCTGGCTGTCCTGGTGGTGGCGACGGTGAGTCTCCTCGGTAATCTCTTGCCCGCAGTGGACGGAATGGTGATGTGAGAAGAATTGGGGTGAGATTTATTTCTGCTACGCCCTTCAAATCCGTTTTTCCATGAAGACACTCGTCTCGATCGCCGAGGGCGGCATGGAGGTGTATGGCTCGTAAGGCTCACACAACGCGAAACCGTTGCGTTGATAGAATCGTATCGCGCGCGCCTGCAGCGTCCCGGTTTCCAGCCGCAACAGTTTGAGTCCAGCCCCCACCGCATCCGCCGTCAATCTCTCCAGGATGGCGTCTGCCAGCCCACGCCCGCGCGATCCTGTCCGTACATACATGCGCTTCAATTCCGCAAAACAGGAAAACAGCGCCACGCCGCCGCAACCTGCCGCGCCATCTTGCGTCCAGGCGACATAGAACCGGATATGCGGCTCGAACAGCGCGTCCAGGGAAAGTCCATGCCGCTGTTCTGGCGCGTAATTCGCGCCAAGCTCGGCATCCAGCTCGCCGATCAGGCCGCGAATTTCGGCGGTTGCCGCAGAAGCACGGTCCAGCCTTAGCCCTGCCATCGCCGCCCGCCTTTCCCCGCGGGGACGATACACGTGCTGTTGGCGGCGAAAACAGCAAAAAAGCGCGGGGGGTGCCCCGCGCTTTTCTCATTTGTGTTGCCCTTTGTTTGCCCTCGGGGTGTCTGCGTGCCGCTCTTTACGGCGTGCGTGCGTCTGCGGTCAGGCGCAGCGCCGGAACATCATCCTTGCTGGCGGTCTTGACCGGCACCGGGTTGGCGCTCTTGGCGTCAACCGGCTTGGCATCGGCGGTAACTACCGTCGGCTTGGCGTCCGTCTTGGCGCCCGTCTTGCCGTCGAATCCCTTGAGCGCCATATAAATGACGGCGGCCTGCTCGGGGCTGCCCGGCTTTGGCGCGTCTACCGTCTTGGCGACAACTGCTTTGGTGTCAACAGGCTTGGTGGCGGCTGCCTTGACGTCAACCGGCTTGGCGTCGACGGGCTTGATGACGGCTGTCTTGGCAAGCGGCGCATGAGTATTGACCGGCGCGGCACTGGAAACAGCCGGAACGGCTTGTGTCGCGACCACGCCCGGCGTGGCGGGCTTGGGCTTCCGGGCAACCTGCGGCGACGCGGCCGGCGGGGCTACCGGCTGGGCGCCAGGCGGCAGGCTCGACACCATAGGATGCACCGCGGCTTGCGGCTGGCTTGGAGCAAGCGGCCGCGGAACCACTTGGGCGACAGGAGGTTGCGCCATGGCATGTGGCGTGGCCTGGGTGGCACTGGCCTGCGGCGCCGGGGTGGGCAGGGGCGCCACGATCGGCTTCGGCGCGGCGGTGGCGGGCGCCACGGGCGCGGCCGCGTCCGGCTTTTGCGCCGTCGCGACATTCTGCTGTCCCTCCGGCTGCGGCGCGACCTTGTTCAAAAGCGCGATGTTGGCCGCGATCTTGGTATCGGTTGCGCCGCCCGCCGCCTGGGCGCGGGCGATCAACGCGTGCGCGCCGGCGGTATCGCCGGCCAGCATGCGCGAAAGCGCGTAATTGTTCAGCACGCTGGGTTCTTCGGGATGCAGCATCAGGGCATGTTCATAGGCCATTTTGGCCGAGGGCTGATTGCCAAGCTGGTCATAGGCAACGCCCAGCGCGGAATAGAGCGACCAGTCGTTGGATGACAATTCGACGGCGCGATTGAGGAACTGCACCGCATCCTGCGCGCGGCCTTTTTGTGCAAGCGTCTTGCCGTATTCCGACACCACGCGCGGATCGTCCGAGGCCACCAGCATCAATTGGGAAAGAACGCGGATGGCGTCGTCATATTGGCCGGCATAACGCATCAGCTGCGCCTGGTGCACGCCGCCGTCCAGGTCGGTGGGCGTGGACTTGTCCGCCTTGGCGGCGGCTGCTTCCTTGGCGGCGCGGCCGGCAGCGGTGTCTCCGCCAGTCAGTTTGGTGATGTCGGATGTGGTGGAGGCGCAACCGGCAAGGGCCGCACCCATCAGGAAAACAGCAGTTATTTTTGAGATGAGACGCAGCATGGAAAGCCCTTGAAGCCACTCTTCGGCGCCAGTGTGCCCACCCCCAGTCAACAAACCCTTAAACATATTCCGCCATATAGAGGAAAGAGCTTGAAATCGGTGGCCTTTCGTCGCTTACGTTGGTCCTGATGGCAGCTGGGCGCCGCCGTCCAAAATCCGACGCAATGGGGGAGTTGGTTAAGAACCCATGAAGCAGCGTTTTTCCGCCCTGATTGGTCTGACCGG
The DNA here is from genome assembly GCA_035568995.1 of Rhizomicrobium sp. Classification (GTDB taxonomy): domain Bacteria; phylum Pseudomonadota; class Alphaproteobacteria; order Micropepsales; family Micropepsaceae; genus Rhizomicrobium. Next base: position 12,178 of record DATMNL010000012.1, read on the forward strand.
ATTCACGGCTCTGGTGCTGGCTGCCTTGGTATGGGCGGAAGTTCCCGGCGTCGCCGACACGCCGCCCGCGCGAATTTCCTTCCAGATTGCAACCGGATCGACCGCGGGAGCTTTTTTTCCGGTGGGCCAGGCCATCGCCGGCCTGCTCAGCCATCCGCGTGGGGTGGGCCGCTGCGACAACAGTGATGCCTGCGGCCCCGCCGGCCTGATCATGAGCGCGCGCACGTCCGAAGGCGCAGTGGACAATCTGATCGCCGTCAATAGCGGCGATGCCGAATCCGGCCTGGCCCAGAGCGACGTGATCGCCGCCGCGGTCAAGGGCGAGGGGCCATTCCGCAAGCTGGGCGCGCAAACCCATGTGCGGGTGATCGCCTCGCTTTTCTCCGAGCAGGTCCATCTGGTGGTGTCCGCCAATTCCAAAATCAAGAGCGTTGCCGATCTCAAGGGCAAGCGCGTCTCGCTGGGCAGCGACGGTTCCGGCGTCGGCATCACCGCGCGCGAAATCCTGGCCGCCTGGCGCCTTCCCGAATCCGCCATGAAAACCACGCATGAAGATGCCTTCAATGCCGTGACATTGATGAATTTGGGCAAGCTCGATGCTTTTTTCGCGGTGGGCGGCGTGCCGCTGGATCCGATCACCGATCTCATCGCCCATGGCCAGGCGCGCCTGGTGCCGATTGACGGGCCGGGCCGCGACCGCCTGCTCAAGACAGTGCCCTCGCTTTCACCGGCTTCCATAGCCGCCGGCGCTTATGCGGGCAGCGGCGAAATCCAGACCGTGTCGGCCCGCGCCTTGTGGGTGGTGCGCGACAGCGAGCCGGATGCGCTGATCTATAACATCACCCGCGCGCTGTTCAGCCCCGGGAATTACCAGGCGCTGGCTGCCAGCCATCCCTCGGCGCGCGAGATCGGTCTTTCCACCGCCGCGCTATTGCCGCCCGCGCCGCTGCATCCCGGTGCCGCGCGTTTCTATAGCGAACACGTGTTCCCCGCGCGGCGGTAGATTTTTCTGGTCGCACGGCTTGGCGCGGATGCGCCCTAAATATTTGAGGGCGCATCCACGCCGCCGCGTTATTGCCAACCGCGCCGCTGCATCCGGCGCGGCGCGCTTTTACAGCGATGCTTCCCGCGGGCGTTAAGCCGTCGCTCTACGGGGATGGACAGGTAGTAAGTCCGGCCGCAACTTCCTTCTGCGATGCCTTCAACCAGTTCTGCATCCCCGGCAGCGCCCAGATTTTATCCATATAGTGTTTCACCCGCTCCGGCACCTCCACGCCATAGGTGGTAAAGCGCGACACCACCGGCGCATACATGCAATCGGCGATAGAAAAATCGCCGAACAGAAAGCCGTTCCCGCTGGCCGTCAGCGCTTCGTCCCAGGCGGCGATGATACGATCGATCTGGCTTCTCGTTTCGGGCGTGAGTTCGGGCAGCGGCAGCGTCCGGGCGAAATCCATCGTCAATTGGTTGCGCAGGTCGGGAAATCCGGAATGCATTTCCGCGGCATAGGAGCGGGCCCGCGCCCGCAGGTCCGCATCCGCCGGCCAAAGCCCACGCTCCGGATGCCGCTCGGCCAGCGTCTCGCAGATGGCCAGACTGTCCCACACTGTTTGGGCTTTTCCGCCTTCGGTGAATTTCAGCACCGGCACCTTGCCCGCGGGAGAATGTTTCAGGATGGTTTCGCGGCTGGTGGGCACCACCCGCAGCCCGATCACTTCCATCTCAAAGGGCGCGCCGGTGGCCATCAGGGCCAGGTAGGGCCGCAGGCTCCAGCTCGACCAGTCCTGGGTGCCGACAATCAGGGTATACATTCAAACCTCCCACCTAGCCGCTCCTTGGCGAAACGGCCTTCCTCCTTCATAAAGTCGAATGCGCTTTTGAGTACTATCCAATCATGCATGAGAGCTTTGCGAAATACGCCCCGGGGCCGAACAAGCGGGCCATTCCGCTGCATGCCGTGGCGGCCAAGGACCTCAAGCCCTGGCTGGCCAAAATCCCCTACCTCAAGGCCAGCTTCTTTGCCGCCAGGGAAGGCGAACTCAGGCTTGTCCCGGCACGCGGCGGCTTGGCGGGGGCGGTACTGGGCCTGGGGAAAAGCAAGGATGCTTTGGCGCTGGCGGCATTTTCTGAAAAGCTTCCTGATGGGTTTTACCGCCTGGGTGAAGTGCCGGATTTTTGCGGCGGTAATCACGCCGCCCTGGCCTGGCTGCTCGGCCTCTATCAGTTCGCCCGCTACAAAAAACCGTCCAAACGCGCCCCCCGGCTGGTGCTGCCACTGGGCGTGGACGGCGAAGAAATCAGCCATATCGCCGAAAACATTTTTCTCGCCCGCGACCTGATCAACACCCCGCCCAATGACATGGGGCCCGAGGAGCTTGCCGCCGCCGCGTCGGCGCTGGCGAAAAAGCATGGCGCCAAGTTCCGCGTCATCAGCGGCGTGGCACTGAAGAAGAATTATCCGCTGATTCATGCGGTGGGGCAGGGATCGACCCGCGCCCCACGTTTGATCGAACTGGTCTGGGGCAGCGGACCCAAAGTCACGCTGGTCGGCAAGGGTGTCTGTTTCGACACCGGTGGCTATGACCTCAAGCCCGCCAGCGGCATGGCGACCATGAAGAAGGACATGGGCGGGGCGGCGGTGGCGCTGGCGATTGCCGGCATGGCGATGGGCGGCAAGCTCAATTGCCGCCTTCGGGTGCTGATCCCCGCGGTGGAAAATTCGGTGTCCGGCACCGCCTATCGTCCCTCCGATATTTTCAAAAGCCGCAAGGGCTTGACGGTCGAAATCGGTAACACCGATGCCGAAGGGCGGCTGGTGCTGGCCGATGCGCTGGCCGATGCCGATGCGGAATCACCCGCGTTGCTGATCGACATCGCCACTCTGACCGGCGCGGCGCGCATGGCCACCGGCATGGAGCTGCCGCCCTTCTTCACCGATGACGAAAGCCTGGCCGCCGACCTGATGCGCCATGCGACGGAGACGAGCGATCCACTGTGGCGCCTGCCTTTGTGGCGCGGCTATGAAGCCACCCTCTCCAGTCCGGTCGCCGATCTCACCAACAATCCCAGCTACGGCTATGCCGGCGCCATCACCGCGGCGCTGTTTCTCAACCGTTTTGTGGAGAAAGCAAAAAGCTGGCTGCATCTGGATATCGCGGGTTGGACCGACCGCCCCAAACCTGGCCGCGCGCTCGGCGGCGAGGCCAACGCCGCCCGCGCGATTTATGCCCTGCTGAAAGATCGTTATGGCCGATAGCTTCGACAAAAGAGTCACCCCCGCCCGCCCCGACCTCGCCGCCGCCCACCTCAAGGGCAAGGTGGAAGCGGCTTGCTTTGTCGAAGGCGTGCGCCGGCAGGTGGCGCGCGGCCGAACGACACTTCATGCCGGGCCCGACAGCAGCAGCATGCGCCAGACCGAGTTGCTGTTTGGCGAGTTTTTCGACGTCTATGAAGAAAAGAACGGCTGGTCCTGGGGTCAGGCGCAGAAGGATTCCTATGTCGGCTATCTGCACAACGCCTGCCTGGATGCAGGAAGGCAGCCCAGCAACAGGGTCACCGCCCTGGCCACGCCGCTGCTTCCGTCCTGCGACGTGAAATCGGTGCTTTACGACATGCTGCCGCTGGGCGCGGCGGTCGCGGTGGAAACCCGCCGCAATGGCTTTGCGCATTTGGCCGGTGGCGGCTTTGTCCATGAAGGCCATCTGGCGCCGCTGGATTTTCGCGAGCCCGATTTTGTCGCGGTGGCGGAGCGCTTCCGGGGCATCCCTTATGTCTGGGGCGGCAAGACGGCGGCGGGGCTGGATTGTTCCGGCCTGATCCAGATCGCGCTCCAGGCCGCGGGCGTCGCCGCGCCCCGCGACACCGACATGATGGAAAAGGCGCTGGGCCTTCCGGTCAGCCGCGACGAAATCCGGCGCGGCGATCTGATATTCTGGAAGAGTCACATGGGCGTGACGCTCGACGCCTCGCGCCTGCTCCACGCCAACGCCTTTCACATGGAAGTCTTCGCCGAGCCGCTGGACCAGGCCATCGCCCGCATCGAAAAATCCGCCGGGCCAATCACCGCAATAAAGAGGATCTAATACCCGCGATCCAAGTCCACGATATCGGCCAGAGGCTGGCCCGCTTCCCAGCGCGTCACGCAACTCTCGACATAGGCCAGCGCCATGCGCGGATCGGTAAGGCCCGCGACATGCGGCGTCACGGTGATCTTGGGGTGCCGCCAGATGGGGCTGTCCTGGGGCAAAGGCTCGACGCGGAAAACATCCAGCACCGCCCCGCCCAGATGGCCGCTGTCCAGTGCCGCGATCAGATCCGCTTCAACAATCAGGCTGCCGCGCGCCACATTGATCAGCCAGGCGTCTTTGGGCAATTGCGCCAGGAAATCCCTGTCCACCATGTTCACCGTCTCCGGCGTCTGCGGCAGCACACAAGCCAATATGTCGCATTGGCCGAGGAACGCGCCCAGCTCGCCGTTCCCGGCAAAGCTTTTAACGCCGGAAAAATTCTTGCGCGTCTTGCTCCAGCCCGAAACCGGAAACCCGTAAAGCGCCAGCCGCTCGGCGATCTTTCCGCCGATCTCGCCCAGCCCCAGAATGCCGATATGCGTCCTGTCGGTGGCGCGCTGCATCATCAATTGCCGCCACACGCCTTCGGCCTGGGCTGCATCGAAAAAGCGCTGATGGCGATGGATGATCAGCGCATGCATGGTGACATATTGCGCCATCTCATAGGCCAGCGACGGATCGGTGAAACGCACCAGGGGAATGTTCCGGGGCAATTGCGGATCGGCCAGAAAGCCGTCCACGCCCGCGCCCATCGAAATGATCAGCTTGAGATTGGTCAGGCTTTTCAGGAATCCTGGCGGCGGACGGAAGCCGACAAAATAATCCACTTCGCCCGGCCGGTATTCATCCTTGCCGTGCAGCAGCACGTCATAGGCCGGGCTGGCGAAAAGCTCCTTGCCCAGGGAAGCCCAGGCCGGCGGCATCATGAATAGGACTTTGGGCTTCACGCCTTACTTCGCGCCGGCCTTGCCGGGCGCCGCATTGCTGGGCGCGGCGGCGGGAGCGTCCGCGGGCGCCGCCTTCGGTGCGGGCGCGGGAATGGCAACCGGGCTGTCGGCGTTGCTGCGCAGGAAGGCGATCAGGTCGATACGGTCCTGGGCCCGCGAAACACCGGCGAAGCTCATCTTGGTGCCGGTGATGTAACCCTGCGGCGATTTGATGAACTTGAAAAGCTCATCATAGCTCCACTCGCCACCCTTGGCTTTCATGGCGCTCGAATAATCAAACCCTGCCACCGAAGCGCGGGCGCGGCCGACCACGCCATAAAGCGCCGGGCCGATCTTGTTGGTCTTGGCGCTGGAGGTGTCATGGCATGCCTCGCACTTTGCCGAAGTTGCCTTGCCGGCCGCGACATCCGCGGACGCCAGCACGGTGCCCCAATCGGGCATCGCTTCTGCCACCGGGGCTGCGGGCGCGCCGCCTGCCGGACCCTCGACCACGCCTTCCACGATATAGCCGGGCTTGGCGGGCTTCTCCGGCTCATAGACGGCTTCGGCCACAAGGCGGATGACGAAAATAAAGATCAGGGTGCCAAGGACCGCGCCTGCGATCTTGTTCCACTCGAAGGAATCCATGTGGGCCTTTGCTCCCCAGAGCCGGCCCTGGGCGGCCAGCGAATAAGGGGCGACATTACCCGCCCATCCCCGCAAATCATTGCGGCGAAGCGTCGCATAAAATCAAGCCTGCTGCTGGCTTTAGCCGAAAACAGGGCCTAAACACTGGCCTCTGGGAACCCGCCATGAATCCAATCCTGTTGATCCCTGCGCGTATGGCTTCCGCTCGTCTGCCGGGCAAGCCGCTGGCCGACATTGCCGGCCGGCCGATGATCGTCCGGGTCTGGGAAAGGGCCATGGCGGCAAAGCTCGGTCCCGTGGTGGTGGCCGCGGGAGAGCCGGAAATCGTGGCCTGCATTGCGGCGGCGGGGGGCAGGGCAGTCCTGACCGATCCCGCCTTGCCCTCGGGCTCGGACCGCATCTTTGCCGCGCTTCAGTCGCTGGACCCGGAACGCCGTCATGATGTGATCGTGAATCTGCAGGGCGATCTGCCCGCCTTGGAGTCTGAGACCATCCGCGCCGTGGTGGACGCGCTTTCGGGCGCCGACATCGCCACCCTGGCCGCCGAAATCACCGACCCGGCCGAACGAGACAATCCCGCTGTGGTCAAGGCGGTGGTCGCCTGGGATGGCGGCGGCAAGAAAGGCCGAGCCCTCTACTTCACCCGGACGCGCGCACCATCCGGCGAAGGCCCACTCTTTCATCATATCGGCATCTATGCCTTCACCCGTAGCGCGCTGGCCCGCTTTGTCGCCCTACCGCCTTCGCCTTTGGAAAAACGCGAAAAACTCGAACAGCTCAGGGCGCTGGAAGCGAATATGAGGATTGCGGTGGCGCGCGTGGACAGGGTGCCTTTGTCCGTCGATACTCCCGCCGATCTGGAACGCGCCAATCGCATTTTGAAGAACAGCCCATGATTCAGGTCATCTCCCACGCCAAGCGCATCGCCTTTCAGGGCGAGCCGGGGGCCTATGCCAACCTTGCGGCGCGCGAGGCGGTGGAGCATGCGAGCGCCATCCCCAAGCCCAGCTTCGAGGACGCGATCGAGGCGGTGAAATCGGGCGACTGCGACCTCTGCATCATTCCGGTGGAAAATTCGCTGATGGGCCGCATCGCCGACATCCATCATCTGCTCCCCGATTCCGGCCTGCATATCGTGGGCGAGCATTTCCTGCCCATCCGCCATCAATTGCTGGGGATCAAGACCGCCAGGCTTTCCGACGTCAAAAGCTTCTACAGTCAGGCGCCGGCTCTGGCGCAATGCCGCAACCTGATCCGCGAGATGAAGCCGGTCATCCACAATTGGTACGACACGGCGGGCGCGGCCAAGCATGTCGCGGAGCTGGGCGACAAAAGCGCCGCCGCCATCGCCTCCAGCCTGGCGGGGGAGCTTTACGGCCTCAAGGTGCTCAAAGCCGATGTCGAGGATGAACATCACAACATGACGCGCTTTCTCATCATGTCGCGGCTGCGCGAGGATGCGCGCCCCGGCGGCAAGGTGGTCACCACTTTCGTGTTCCAGGTGAAGAATGTGCCCGCCGCGCTTTACAAGGCGATGGGCGGCTTTGCCACCAACGGCGTCAACATGACCAAACTGGAATCCTACCAGCTGGGCGGCTCGTTCAACGCCACCCAATTCTATGCCGACATCCAGGGCCATCCCGAAGACGCAGCCGTGAAGCGGGCGCTGGACGAACTGGCCTTCTACACCACGCGCCTGACCATCCTGGGCGCCTATCCCGCCCACCCCTTCCGCGAGGATATGCCGTAAAAAGGCGAGCCTTTTCGACTCGCAATTTTTGGCCCAAAACCTTATATTTTACTCGGAAGTTCGCTTGGACGGACCGCTCGCTAACCCGGTCAGGTTCGGAAGAAAGCAGCCGTAACGAATCCGGCCCGGGTCAGGCGGGCTTCCACCTTACCCACAACTCTGTTGGATTCTTTCCGCCGCAATTCGGCTGTCTTGCTATAGTCCCACCATGTCCGAAGGCCTGTCTCTCAATCTGGGTTCTCCGCCCGAGCCCTACCGCGTGCTGGCGCGCAAATACCGCCCCTCCGATTTTACCGGATTGATCGGGCAGGAAGCGCTGGTGCGCACCCTGTCCAATGCCTTTGCCTCGGGCCGCATTGCCCATGCTTTCATGCTTACCGGAGTGCGCGGGGTGGGCAAAACCACCACGGCCCGCATTATCGCCCGCGCCCTCAATTGCGTCGGCCCCGACGGCAAGCGGACCGAGCCGACCATCCATCCCTGCGGGGTCTGCGATCCCTGCGTTACAATCGCCGAATCCCGCAACATGGATGTGCAGGAGATGGACGCCGCCTCCCGCACCGGCATCGACGATGTGCGCGAAATTATCGAAGGCGTGCGCTATGCCCCCGCCTCGGCCCGCTACAAGGTCTATATCATCGACGAAGTGCACATGCTCTCCAAGCAGGCCTTCAACGGGTTGCTCAAGACCTTGGAAGAGCCTCCGCCGCATGTGAAATTCATTTTCGCCACCACCGAAATCCGCAAAGTGCCGGTGACGGTGCTGTCGCGCTGCCAGCGTTTCGACCTGCGCCGCATCGACAGCGCCGAACTCGCTTCCTGGCTGGCCGGCATCGCACAAAAGGAAAATGTGAAGATCGAGGAAAGCGCCCTGGCCCTGGTCGCCCGCGCCGCCGAAGGCTCCGCCCGCGATGCGCTCTCCCTGCTCGACCAGGCCATTGCGCATGGAGAAGGCGATACCATCAAGGCCGACACCATCCGCGACATGCTGGGCCTGGCCGATCGCGGCCGGGTGCTGGACCTGTTCGAGAAAGTGATGGGCGGCAAGATCGCCGACGCCCTCACCGACCTGAAGGATCTTTACGATTCCGGCGCCGATCCGCTCGCGGTCATACAGGATCTGATGGAGATCACCCATTTCCTCACCCGCGTGAAGGTGGTCCCCTCGGCTGAGGGTTTTTTCGACGGCGGCTCGGGCGAGGCCAAACGCGCTGGCGAACTCGCCGCCAAACTTTCCGTGGCCTCGCTCACCCGCGCCTGGCAGATGCTGCTCAAGGGCCTGTTCGAGGTGCGTGATGCCACCCGTCCCATCCTGGCTTGTGAAATGGCGCTGATCCGCCTCGCCTATGCCTCCGAATTGCCCCCGGCCGACAAGCTGGTGCGCGATATTCTCGACAATGGTACCGTTCCGCGCCCCTCCGCACCTCCCGCGCGAAATTCCCTCTCCCCCACTGGGGGAGAGGGTGGCGGGGCGCGAGCCACGCCGGGTGAGGGGGCGAAGGGCGCCACAGCACCCCGCTTCAATCCCGCGCCCCAGCCAGACGGCGCTCCCGTACTGAAAGGCCTGGAAGACATCGCGGCCATGGCCGCCGCCAACCATGCTCCGGTGCTGAAAGTACATATCGAAAACGACGTGCACCTGGTCAAGCTGGAACAGGGACGGCTGGAATTTCGTCCCGGTCCCCGCGCCCCCCGCACCCTGGCGGGCGACCTACAGCAGAAACTGCGCGACTGGACGGGGCAGCGCTGGAGCGTTTCGGTGACCAGCGAAGGCGGCGCACCCACCCTGGCCGAGCAGAAGAAAAATACCAAGGCGGCGCGGATCGAAAGCGTGATGCAGGCGCCGCTGGTGCGCGCGGTGCTGGACCGTTTCCCCGGCGCCGAGATCGTCGCCGTGCGCGACACCGAAGCGCCGCCCGGCGGCGAAACAGAAGACTAGATGGCCTCCGGCTCCGAAATCGAGCGCCTGATCCAGCTCCTCGCTAGGCTCCCCGGCCTCGGCCCCCGCTCGGCGCGGCGCGCGGCATTGGTGCTGCTGAAAAAGCGCGATCTGCTGCTCGAACCGCTGGCCGCCGCCATGCAGGCCGCCGCCGCCGCCACCAAGAACTGCGAAATCTGCGGCAATCTCGATACCATTTCGCCCTGCGCGATCTGCCGCGATCCCCGCCGTGATTCCACCATCCTCTGCGTGGTGGAAGATGTCGCCGATCTCTGGGCGCTGGAGCGGGCGGGCGTCTTTCGCGGCCGCTATCATGTGCTGGGCGGGGCGCTGTCGGCGCTCGACGGCATCACCCCGGAACGGCTCAGCGTCGCGCCCCTGCTGGAACGCGTCAAAAGCGGCGTGGAGGAAGTGATCCTGGCGATGAACGCCACCGTGGAAGGCCAGACCACGGCGCATTATCTGATGGATATGTTGGGCGGCATGAAAGTCACCCGCCTCGCCCATGGCGTGCCGGTGGGCGGCGAACTCGATTATCTCGATGAAGGCACGCTCTCCGCCGCCTTCAAGGCCCGCCGGGCTTTGTAATGTCCTTGTCATTCCCGCGCATGCGGGAATCCAGCAGGCGAGCGTCCGCGAGCCAAAAATCTTTTGATGGATCAGTCGTTCCGCGCCGAAAAGAATTTCGGCACGGCGATGGTCGCCAGCAGCAGCACCACCGCGATCACGACATTGTTGACCAAAGGCGCAAGGCTGCGGTCCCAGACGATCTCCAGCGTCGGCACCAGCAGCGCCAGCAGCAGCGCGGCAATGGCGGTCAAACCCGCCGTCATTGCCAGTTCACGACGGAAGCGGCGCTGTTCAATCCGCGTCATCACCGTCAGCACAAAGCGCGGATCGGCGGCCGGTGGCGTGTCGGCGTTCAAAAGCGCCCTCAACTTTGCGTCATCCATCCGAACCTCCAAGCATCGTGACAAGCTTTTCCCGGCCCCGTGCGATATGCGATTTTACCGTACCCAGCGGCAAAGCCAAAACCTCGGCCGCCTCCATATGGGTGAATTCCGCCATCAGGCACAGCAATACCGCCGCTTTTTGTTCCGGCGAAAGACTTTTGAGGGCGGCTGTCAGGTCCAATCCCAAGCCGGGATTGGAACAAAAGTCCCTGCTGGTGTTTTCCGCCGCCCGGGTTTCGCGTTTCAACAACCGCAGCCAGCCGCGTTTGTGTTCCCGGTGTTTGCGCCAGGCGATGCCGAACAACCAGGACCGGAACGGGCGCGAGGCATCGAACCGTCCGATATGCTCCCAGGCGAAAACAAATGCCTCCTGCGCGATGTCGTCGGCATCGGCGTGATTGCCGGTCAGCCGGCGCAGGAACGCGCGCAAGCCCTGCTGGTGCATCTGGACCAGACGCCGGAAAGCGTCAGCCGAACCCGCCCGGGCCTCTGCCGCCCAGGCCTGTTCAGGCGCAAGATCGTTCAAGGCGGGTCAAGCCGCTTGCTGTCTCGCGCCAGAAGATGCCCCGTCAGGAAAAAGGCTGCGGCGAATCCTGCCATCAGAACGGCAACAAACAGCATCCCGTAAAAAGCGTCCGGATCATTGCCTCCCACATGCCCGGCAATCAGCACCGGAAAGGCTATCGCCAGGGCGGCGCAGAAAAAGCCCACCAGGGTAAAGCCGCGCGAGCCATACATCGGTGAACGGCCGGGCTTCTCCGGTTGCTGCAGGACCCGCAGGACATCGGGGGGAATCTCCTTACCCTGCTGGGCATAGACCTGGATCACCTCCAGCGCCTGTTGCGCCCGCTTGTGCCGCATCCAGGATTTGAACATGACCGCGACGCCCCAGCCCAGGGGAAAGAGCAGCCACCAATAGGCGCTGAACAGCGAATAGAAATCGTGATCCATGGGACAGTCCCCTTGATTTCAAACCCTATTGGCCGCCGTCCCGCCGCCCGGATGCGGTCAGGTGAGGTTTTTCATATCCGGCGCCAGTTCCACCCGCTCGATTCGCTCGCCCCGGCTCACAATCTTCTCCGTTGAAACCGTAATGTCCCTGATATCGCCTTCCGCCTGGTTGAAATGGCTTTGCAGCTTGGCCACGCGTTCGCCCAGCCGCCGCACATCTCCCACCAGCACGCCCACCTCTTTCCGGATCATGTCGGCCTGCTCACGCATCCGGGCATCCTTCATCACCGTTTGGATGGTGTTGATCGCCAGCATCAAAATGTTGGGCGACACCACCATCACCTGGGCGCGATGGGCATTCTGGATCAGGCCCTCGAAATCGGCATGCAGGTCGGCATAGATCGCTTCCGACGGCACGAACATGATCGCCGGGGTCTGCACCTCGCCGGGGATCAGATATTTCTCGGCGATGTCGCTGACATGCTTGCCCACGTCATTCTTCACCCGCGCCGTCGCCAGCTTTTTCTCTTCGTCATTGGCCGCGGCCCTGAGCAGGCTGAAACATTCCAGCGGAAATTTGGCGTCGATCACCAACAGCGCCTTGTTGCCGGGAATCCGGATCACGCAATCGGGCCGGTTGCGGTTGGTCAGGGTGAATTGGAAGTCGTAAAGCGAAGAGGGCAAGCCATCGCGCACAATGTCTTCCATCTGCGCCTGGGCAAAAGCGCCGCGCGCCTGCTTGTTGGACAGCACTTGCTGCAGCGACACCACCTGCCCCGACAGGGCCGAGATATTCTTCTGCGCCTCATCAATCACCGTCAGCCGCGCCTGGATGCCGCCCAATGTCTCGCCGGTTTTGCTGGCGCTTTCCTTCAAATTCTCGCCCAGCCGCTTGTCCAGCGCCTCCAGCCGTTCGGCCAGGGAGCGAGAGAGCTGCGCCTGCGCCTCCAGCGTCGCCTGGAATTGCCCGGCGATGGCGCCCTGGCCGGAAATAACCGCGTCCATGCGGGGGTCAGGCCGGGCCTCAGCTACGGCTTTGGGCCGGGCCAGGGCGAAAATCAGCGCCGCCGCCACCACCGCAACCGCCAGGATTATAAGGCCCATTTCCATGCTTCTTGACCCTTCCGGCTTGCTCGCCTATTTCCAAGGCATGGCCGTCCGTCCCATCATTACCGCGCCCGACCCGCGCCTGAAAGCCGTCTCCACCGATGTCCAGAAGGTGGATGGGGAAACCCGCAAGCTGGCCCAGGACATGGCCGATTCCATGTACGCCGCCGACGGCATCGGCCTGGCCGCCGTCCAGATCGGGGTGCCCAAGCGCGTCATCGTGATGGACTTAAATCAGAAAGAGGGGGACCAGAAGGAAGACGGCAAGAAGACCGGCCGGAAAACCAACAAGAAAGACTGGCGCGTCTTCATCAACCCCAAAATCCTCTGGGCCTCGGATGAGAAGGCGGTGTTTGAGGAAGGCTGCCTCTCGGTGCCCGAGATTTACGATGATGTCGAGCGTCCCGCCCGCATCCGCGCCGAATATCTCGATCTCGACGGCAAGCGCATCGAGATCGAGGCCGACGGCATGCTGGCCACCTGCCTGCAGCATGAGATGGACCATCTGGAAGGCATTCTCTTCATCGACCATCTTTCCCGGCTCAAGCGCGCCATGCTGATCAAGAAACTGACCAAAGCCAAAAAGATGACTGTGTGAGCCAGCGGCGGTCACGCAAGGGCGCCTCCCTCGCGGCGCTCGGAGAGGGGCAAGCTTTTCTAAGCTCGCATTGCTCGCTAAGAAAAGCTAAGCCAACGCCGCGAGCCCAAGCGAGCGGCGGGAAGGAGACGACATGACTCTCCGACTCGCCTTTCTCGGAACCCCCGATTTCGCGGTTCCGACGCTGGCCGAGCTGATCGCCCAGGGCCATGACATCGCCGCGGTCTATTCCCAGCCGCCGCGTCCCAAAGGTCGCGGGCTGGAAAGCGTGCCGGGCCCTGTCCACCAATTCGCCAACACGGCCAAACTCACTGTCCGCACCCCATTATCGTTAAAAAACCCGGAGGAACAGGCTGCCTTCGCCGCCCTCAATCTCGATGTCGCAGTCGTGGTGGCATATGGCCTGATCCTGCCAAAAGCGATTCTGGATGCGCCCCGCCTCGGCTGTTTCAACCTGCATGGCTCGCTCCTGCCGCGCTGGCGCGGCGCCGCCCCCATCCAGCGCGCCGTGATGGCGGGCGATACCGAAACCGGCGTAATGGTGATGCACATGGACGAGGGGCTGGATACCGGCCCGGTGCTGATGGCCGAGCGTGTCGCTATCGGCCGCAAGACCTCGGGCGAGCTGGCCGAGCAACTCTCCCGCCTGGGCGCGGATTTGATGATGCGGGCGCTGGGCGGATTGGAGAGGGGGCAAGTGACCGAGCAGCCCCAATCCGAAATCGGTGTCATCTACGCCAAAAAAATCGCCAAGGACGAAGGCCGTATAGACTGGTCGAAAAGCGCTGGTGAACTGGACTGCCTGGTCCGTGGTCTTGCGCCGAGCCCCGGAGCCTTTGCGGAACTAAAAGGCGAGCGCCTCAAAATCCTTTATGCCGAGCCGGTTCCCGGCAACGGCACGCCCGGCCAGGTGATCGCGGACGATCTCACTGTGTCCTGCGGCGATGGCGCGCTGCGTCTGCTGAAAGTCCAGCGCGCCGGCGGCAAGGCGATGGATGCCGCCGAGCTGCTCAAGGGCTTCGCTCTGCCGCCCGGCACTCAGTTTACCTGATGCCCCGCTATCGCCTGACCATTGAATATAACGGCGCCCCCTTTGTCGGCTGGCAGCGCCAGGACAATGGCACTTCCGTCCAGGGCGCCCTGGAAGAGGCGATTGAAAAACTTTCCGCCACGCGCGTCACCGTCACCGGCGCGGGCCGCACCGATACAGGCGTGCATGCGTTGGGCCAGGTCGCCCATTTCGACCTGGAAAAAGACTATGAGCCGGGGAAGGTCCGCGATGCCTTGAATCACTATCTCAGGCCCGCACCCGTGGTGGTGCTGAATGCGGCTTTGGTGGGGGACGATTTCCATGCCCGCTTTTCCGCCACCGCCCGGCATTATCTTTATCGCATTCTCAATCGCCGCAGTCCGCCGGGGCTGGATGCAGGCCGGGTCTGGCATGTCAGTCCTCGGCTCGACGCTGAAGCGATGCACCACGCCGCGCAGGCTCTGGTCGGCCAGCATGATTTTACCACTTTCCGCGCCGCCGAATGTCAGGCCACCTCACCGGTCAAGACTCTCGACCGGCTGGATGTCAGCCAGCGCGCCGATGAAATCCATATCGAAGCCTCGGCGCGCTCCTTCCTGCATCACCAGATCCGCTCTTTTGCCGGAAGCCTGAAACTGGTGGGCGAGGGCAAATGGCGCCCGCGCGACCTTGGCCTGGCCCTGGCGGCAAGAGATCGTGCGGAATGCGGCCCCGTCGCCCCGCCCGATGGCCTCTATCTGGTTCGCGTGGAGTATTGATTATTTGCTCCCCACCGGGACGTTCACAAGATGCGCCTCAGCGCGGTCAGCGATAGCGAGCGGTGACTGAGCGCACATTCTCCGTGAGGGAAGCGACGCTGCCGCCATGCGCGCTGAGATAGGAGCCGAACTCATCGCGCTGTGCGATCGCCAGCCAGACGCCCATGATGCCAAGATCCGTCACCACCGGTTTGCCGGCGTCGGTGCGCACCCTGAAACTCACGACCATCGGCGCCTGGCCGGAATGGTCGTTGGGATCGATCAGCCTGGTGGAAACGATGAAATCTCCGGGTGCGCGCTGGCTGGAGCCTGTTACCGCCAGCTTTTGGCCGCTGAAACGATTGAAATAGGAACGATACACGGCCTCCGAATAGATTTGAAACGCGGCGACGAAAGCGTCCTGGTCCGCCTGCGGCGCGGTCTTGGCATAGGGACCCAGCGTGAAAACGGCAATGCGCTTCATGTCTGTGAGGGTCAGCAGCAGGGTTTCGAACTGCAGGCTGCGCTGCTGCTCGGTCAGGGCCGGATTGTTCAGAATGGCCAGACTCTGCGCGATGTTTTCGGCGACGAACGCCTCCGCCGATGCACTGGCATGGGCCTGCGGGCCTGTGTCATTCGCCGCATTTGTGCCGGCGCCCGCCTGCGCCAAAGCCGAGGGTGCAATGGCAAGGCCGGCAAACAGCGCCGCGGCGCAGAGTTTTCTTTTCATGGTGTCATCGCTTTTTGGCCGCGCAATGAAGGTTTAGGACAATCCGCGTGCCGGGTATAGGCTCAATTTGATCACCAACCTCATGCACGCACAGCCTTTTGGCTTTGGCCTGACCAGCCGTCTTTGTTTGTTCCGGAACTGCATTTTTTTTCGAGCAGAAGATCTTCAATCAGCTGCTTTGCGATGCGCGTGTCGGTGGTATCGCTGATCGAGAGGCCGAGACGGATTCCGTGTTCGCCGGCATAGCGAAGTCTCCGGGCGTGAAGTTCGAGATGGCGTGTCACCCGGCCCGCATGCGTGAGGTCTATTTCACAGTCCCTCGCCTCGGCAAGGCCGGACACGACGGCCTTCAGCTCTGACATGAGTTGCGGCACGTTCCAATTTCCGGTGCTCAGTTTTGAGAGCTGGCATCCTACGGTCTTGGCCGGGTCGATGCGAAAGGTATCGCAGAATGAGTCGCTTGCCGCGATCACATTGAGGTTGTTATCCAGCAGCAGCATGGGCGTCGTGGAAGAGGTGACCAGTGCGAGCGCCAGATCGCTGGCGACAGGAGAAGGGGATGATCTGAAAGCCATGGGTACTCTCTTGAGGTGCTTTGAGCGCTAGCAAACGCTTTCCGCCAGAACTCATCACCTTCATCTTTCCGGAATATCCGGCACATATCCCCTCTCGACAGCCCGGCTCACCTTCGGCTCAATCTGGTTACCAATTTCTTAAAACAAAAAGTTCCATCGCGCGGTTTCTGTTTGGGTACATCGCCAACTGATGCCGGCTGTTTCCGGAGGGAACCATTTCATCACCAGCGTCAACATCGCTGATTATTTTTTGACGTGAACAATCTCGTGGAACTTCCGCGGCGTTTGAAGGTTGTCCTACAAGGCACGGATCGTGCCGTTCAATTCCCGGCAAACAGGCATGGTGCGTCAGGCCTTGTGGTTCTTCGTTTTGGCATTCACCGCGCTGCTCGCGGGCGCGGCGGCTGCGCAATCGTCAGACCAGGACTGGCCGCGCTGCATTGATGACGCGGCCACGGACAATGTCATGATTGAGGCCTGCACGGCCGTGATCCGGTCGGGCCATGAAACCGACGCGAATCTCTCCATCGCCTTCAAGAATCTCTGTCTGGCGCATAACGACAAGGGCGATCACGACCGCGCGATCCAGGATTGCGATCAGGCAATCAGGCTCCATCCGGGCTATGTGATGGCTTACCTGTATCGCGGCCACGCCTATTTCAACAAAGCCGATTACGACCGCGCTATCCAGGACTATGACCAGGCGATTGCGTTTGGTTCGAACGACGCGACCACCTTTGTCGAACGGGGTGCTGCCTATCACCGCAAAGGCGATGAAGTCCGGGCCATCACGGATCTCAACCAGGCGATCACGCTCGACTCCGATGATGCCATAGCCTTCTATGTCCGCGGCGCCGCTTATCAGGCGGTAAACCATAACGACCAGGCAATCCTGGATTACAGCTACGCGATCAAGCTCGCACCCCGGTTTGCCGTGTCCTTTTACCGCCGCGGTGTTTTGAAAATAAAGATGGGTGACATCAAGGGCGGAGAGGCCGATATCGCGCAGGCAAGGACGATCGATCCGCATCTCGGGAAATGATCAGCCGGCGCTTGCGTCAGCCGGCGATGAGCCGATCACAACTTCGCCGGAACCCCATCACGCACAATCTGTGTGTTCCCGCTGTTTTTTAAAATCGTTCCGCGATGGAACCCGTCATTTTTATGCTTTTTGGCATGGGCGAATGAAACATGCTCGCAATCGTTGCGTTGTGGATATGGATCTTCGGATCACAGATGCGAAATCGACCTCTGGGGAATCGTCCTCACCGGCGCGGTCGCAGAACGTATAGGTGTTCCATGTTCAAACTTTCTGCGAAAGGCGCGGTTATTTGCGCCATACTACCTGTGGGCTTCCTGCTGTCCGGTTGCGGCGGTATGGGTTCCTCCGGCTTCCACGATGTCGTTGCCGGGAACTGGACCGCGGCCAAGGAAGACTTTAACGAGGATTACCGGGATAATCCGGACCACCCCATCGCCGTATTCAACATGGGCACCGCCTATCACCATGACGGCGATATCGACAAGGCCTCCTCCATGTTCAGCGAGGCGGTGATACGGGGCAAGGGTTATGTGCCGGATGATACGCTGGAGCCGAAAAGCGCCGGCGATACGATTGCGGAACATGCCTGCGCGCGCCTGCATAGAGACAACAAGCTCGATGCCAATTGCGGCGACACAATCGTTGCCCAGGTGACGCCGCCTCCTGCGCCCATGGCCCAGGCTGCGCCCGAACCTGCTCCTGTGGAAGCCGAGGCCACCAATGTGCCCGCGCCGGTTCAGCCCAAGCAGGACCGCAACTAACGCTGAAATGGCCAGGGCTGGAGACGTAGATGGGCCATTTGAGGGATAGACTGCGGCATCAAAAGAGCAGTGTGCAACATCACGCGACCACGACCAGGGCTCTCCTTGGTGTGGTCGCGGCTTGTTTCCTGTCGCTGCCGGCCTATGCCGATGACACCGCTCCGCCACTCGCGCCGCCACCCGCCGCCCAGGCGGCGGCGCATATTCCCCTTCGGGCCCAGCTTCTGACCCCGGCCACGCCCGACACGGTGCGGCACATGGCCGACTGGGTCACCGACTCCGCAGACAATCGCAGCCTGCCTTTCGTGATCATCGACAAACCGGATGCCAAGGTCTTTGTCTTCGACAAGAACGGGATATTGCTCGGATCGGCATGGGCGCTGGTCGGCCTGGCGCAGGGCGACGATTCGGTGCCCGGAATCGGGACCATGCCGCTGACGGCGATCACGCCGGACATGCGCACCACCCCGGCGGGCCGCTTTGTGGCCGCCCTGGGCCATGATCTGGGAAAACTGGATGTGCTGTGGGTGGATTATTCCAACGCCATCTCGCTGCATCGCGTGATCAACACCAACCTGGCGGAACGCCGGTTGGAACGAATCGTATCGCCGGCGCCGGCCGATCACCGGATTTCCTATGGCTGCATCAATGTGCCGGCGGCGTTTTTCGACAGCGTGGTGGACCCGGCATTCAAGGGCACCAAAGGCATTGTCTATATTCTTCCGGAAGTAAAAATGATGCACGCGGTCTTCCCGGCCTATCACGACGTGGATGGCAACGCTGCGCCGCAGGCCATAGCCCAGGCCGGCAGCCCGGTCTCCGCGACGCCGGCCGCCTATCAGCAAAACCCTGGATCAGTTGAAGGTCATGACCTGCCGGCCATTGTCCATTGACCAGGATTTGAGCCGGCTGAGAAAACTCTGACCCAGCAGCAAATGGCTTTTTTCCGCCGAAATGCGGACGGTGACATCCTTCATCACCATATCGCCGATCCTGAGGGACGCGATCCGGTAGATCTCCGAGGGGACTTTCGATCCATCCGCCATCATATAGGTCTTGCTTCCCAGGAAATCGGCGCCCGTTAGCGCCCCCAGCTGCTTCAGCCGGAACGCGACCTCGGCGGGAATGCTGACATCGGCGGCCCCGCTATCGATAATGAAGTTTTCCGTCAGCACGTTATTCAAGACCACGGGAATGACAAAGGCGCCGTTGAAAGGTTCCATGCGAACCGTTTGCGCCGCCGGGTGGGCCACGGACGCAGCCACGGCCGGAACAGCCGTCAGCGCAACCACCAATCCAGCCAGGATCGTTTTCAGACTCGCCATCGCCCATGATCTTCGACCGAAAATGCTTAAATCATTTCCTGGGCAGGCGCAAAAAATCCGCCACGGCGCAAGTTCCCTCATCGGGAACTCAATGGCGGAAAGTTCCATCTTCCGACAGTTCCACCGAGCCGCTGCTGCCTTCTATGCTCCAGAACGAGAATTTGGCGGGTGGGGCGGGGCAGCGAACCCCAGAGGTCCCACTTCCAAAGCGGGGTGTCTGCTTCCAACACTAATACCCCGCCGGTCTGCCCGGCGGGATATAATGATGGCCGGAAAAGTTGACACTTTTTGCCACCATCAAAATATGAAATGACACCCTCAAATCAGAAATGGTTCGGGGGTGCATTCATTTTTGCAATTGGGTCTGCAAACGAATGTCCGCTATTGACCCAAAGCGGACATTCGCAATCGCACAAAAATCTCGGACTTTGGATTCAGGGACGGACACAGTTCATTTTTTGACAACAGCGGCGTCGATAGTGAACTTACTTGCGCCGCGTTTCGACCAGCACCATCGATCCGAGGAACGCCGCAACGATGGCAGCCGGCCAGCTGTCCCAAATCGGGATGTTGTGCCCGGCGATAATGATCTCGAAGGGACGATAGAGGCGGTACCCGTGCGCCGCCGCACCAAGCAACAACAGCAAGCCCGTGATGGTCGTGAAAAGCCTCGCCATGATAACCCCCTCAATATATGGTAAGATTACGCTCTTTCAGAGCAAGCTGCGCATCACCCACTTGACGCGCTTTCTTCTTGGACTTTCGCAGGCCCCGACCAAGGTGTAAGCCGCGGCAACCAGCGCGGGACATTGGCCTTGAAGGTCGCGAACTCGTCGCCAAATGAACTGCCGAGCGTGGGTTCTTCGACAACGAGGACCCAAACATGCCAGAACAGCCAGAGGATCGCCGCGTAAACGAGCATCCTTTCGTCGCCGAGAATGAGTGCTTCGCCGATGATGATCGCGATGAGGCCAACATATATGGGATTGCGAACCCGCCGATAGAAACCGGTCACCACAAGCCTTATGGGCGGCGCGATCGGGGCGGGTGTTCCAAAACCCTTCCATACGAAGCGAGCGAAAGATTCAACGACGGCAATGAGACCGAGGAAGACGAGTGCTGCGCCCACAACGCGCAACGCATCAAGTCCGAGAAAGGCGGGGTTCAAATGCCAATCCGTGATCGACCAAGGGACGTAAACTGCAAGTGTCCCCGGTGCGATCACGAAAAAGAGCAAGGACCCGAGAGCTGCCCAGAACCGTCTCATGGAATTTCTCCCCAGGAATCTGCGCGCGACACGGCGCGCCGGCCGCTGCTACATAAGCGGCCGATCAGGGCCGAGAGCTGGTCGCGCAGCTGGACGTAAATCGGGACGCCATTGTCGTGGAGGGTCAGCCCATCGAGCATTGTCGTATTGTATGGTAACTCTCATACAATGGCAAGCGCACTGAACCCCCAGGGCGCTATTTTGCGGCATGAGGCATAGGGAGTTCCCTCTGGCAACTTTAGGAACTTTCAGGCGCTAAACCCCCAGAAGGCGGGAAGAAATCCCGCCCCAACCCAAAATTGTTGGCCTATGGCAGGGCTAAAACGGCGGCCTTCGCGCTGCAAAAAATCCATTTCTCGAATGGCCGCTTATGGCGCAAAGCGGACCTTGGCTGAATGGCCGCTTCTGACCCAAAGCGGACATTCCAAGTCGCTGGTTGGAAAGGCGGCCATGTGATAATTCCTAGTAATCGCTACTTGGGCACCTGGCACACCGTGGGAAGTTGGGCCGGCTTTTTCTCCGTGATCGGCAGCGCCTCCGCCGCGCTTCTGGGGCTGCTGTTCGTTTCGATCTCGATCAACGCTCCCGCCACGCTGGGCAAGGGACAAGACCATTCCAGGCGGCTGGCGGAGCAGGCATTCCAGAATTATCTGGCCGTCCTGATGGTCTCGCTGCTGGCGCTGATTCCCGATATGTCGCTGACCACGTTCAGCAAGGTGACCTTGCTGATCACCGGCATCTGGGTCGTCTGGGTGTTCATTCGCCTCTATCAAGGGATGATGGGCGAAGGCAGCATCCGGTTCCGTATCCGCTCCCTGCGCCGTCACGTCACTTCCCTAATCGGCTATGCAATGCTCGTCATTACGGCGTTGCGAATGGCGCTGACTGGCGAAGACGAGCGCGACTGGTTCGCAGTCGCCGTCATCATATTGCTGTTTTCGGCGACCAGGGTGTGCTGGCAATTTCTGGTGCGGATCGCCGAGACAGAAGAGAAAAAGCCGCGATAGCACTTGAAAAGAGCTTGTTCGTCGCCCTGCAATGACCGCTTATGACCCAAAGCGGACATTCGATCTCAGTAGGGCTAGCCTTCGCTCGCCACCACGCCCAGCGCGCTCTGCGGTATGCCATTCGCCAGCAGGCGGTCCACCGCCAGAGAAGCTTCGTTCGCGTTGTCGTAGATTGCCAGGATGTGATGGGCCATAAGGATTCCTCGTGTTGCGGGCGGAACTTTCCGTGTTGGGATGCAACGGCTTTGTAACAACTTGGCAAATTGTGATGGTTGCAGACTTTCGCCGCGCCGCAAACGCAATATTGGCACTATACAATGTTTCGCCTCGCGATGTTGGAACTAGACTGGATTTCCAACGGGCGAGGGAGAAATGCCGTGCGGAAATTTGCGATTGCCTTGATGGCGGCGGCGATGTGCTGGCCTTTGGGGGCGCCGGATGCCGCGCCGGCATCCGGCCCATACAAAGTG
>DATMNL010000013.1:0-82407 GCA_035568995.1 Rhizomicrobium sp.
CCAGGGCAATGCCGTCGCGGCGGGGGTCGGCGGCGCCGATATAGCCGTCTTTCACCCGCATGATCCCGTGTAACCCGCTGCCTTCCTGGTTGGGAACCCGCACGGTATGGCCCATCGCGGTCAGGCCTGCCGCCAGCTTGTCCGCGCCGGGACCATTCTCCAGCTGGGTGTCGCCATTCTGGTTCACTTCCCGCGGCATATCGATCGCATCCTTGAGGCTCATTTTTCCATCCAGCACACCCGACAGCGTCTGGGCAACATAATCGATGATCGCCGGCCCGCCGGGCGAACCCACCGACAGCAGAAAGCGGTTGTCCTTGTCGAACACAATGGTGGGCGACATGGCGCTGAGCGGCAGCTTGCCGGGCCCCGGCGCATTGGCGACAGCAAGCCCATCACGCACCGGCTGGAAGGAAAAATCCGTCAGCGTGTTGTCCAGGATGAAGCCATAGCCCTTGGCCATGATCTCGGCGCCGAAGACGAATTCAACCGATGTGGTCATCGTCACCACATTGCCGCTGTCATCCACGATGGTCAGGTGGCTAGTGCCATGCAGCACCGGGCTGACCTGCGGCGCATAACGCGCATGTTTCTCATCCGGCGGCGTTCCGGCTTGTGCCGTCCCCATATCTTTTGCGGGATCAATCAGCGCGGCGCGGCCGGCGATATATTTCTTGTCAATCAGTCCGGCGATGGGCACATGCACAAAGGCAGGATCGCCAAGATATTTGGCGCGGTCGGCATAGGCGAGCCGGCTGGCCTCGGCGAAGAGATGCGCATTGCTGAGCGTGCCGGGCTGAAGCTGGGACGATGGGAAACGCTGCAAGGCCCCCAATATCTGGAGCACCGCAATGCCGCCGGAACTGGGCGGGCCCATCGAACAGATGTGATATTCCCGGTAGTCGCCGCATACCGGAGCGCGCTCCTGGGCATGGTAATTGGCAAGATCACTCAAGGTCATGCCGCCCTGCTGGCCCGGCGCATGCTGCACCGAGTCGACGATGGCCGCGGCGATTTCACCTTTATAAAAACCGTCCGGTCCTTGGGCGGCGATCTTGCGCAAAGCCGCAGCATATTCGGGATTCTTGTAGATCTCGCCTTCCGCCAGGGGCGTGCCATCCGGATGATAGAAGTGACTTCTGATGTCGGGCATCTTGGCGGCGGGCGCAAAGCCCCGGATGGTGCGGGCGAGCTTGGGACCTACCGGAAAGCCGTCTTCGGCAAGCGTGATGGCGGGCTGGAACAGGCTCGCCCAGGGCAGCTTGCCGTATTTCTTGTGCGCCAGGTCCAGCATGCCGACCACGCCGGGAATGCCCACGGATAGGCCGCCCGGAATGGCATCGAAATGGCCGCGCGGCTTGCCGTCCGCACCCAGAAACATGCCGGGCGTGGCCGATTGCGGCGCCATTTCGCGACCGTCGAAACTGGTGGTTTTGCGGGACTTGCCGTCATAGACCAGCATGAAGGCGCCGCCGCCAATGCCGGAGGATTCCGGCTCGACCAGCCCCAGCACCATCTGGGTGGCGATTGCCGCGTCCACCGCCGTGCCACCTGCGCGCAGCATTTGAAGGCCCGCCTCGGCGGCATGCGGATTGGCGGCCGCGACCATATGACGGTGGGCGACGGTTTCGGTCACCTGGGCCTGCGCGGGGACTATCGCCAGCGCGGCGGCGAACAAAAATCCAATCCTGAGCGCTTTCATATCCGTCCTCATGCCTTCAAACAAAAAGCCCCGCTCTGTCGGCGGGGCTTTTGCAAATCCGTACGCGGAATGCTCAGCGGACGAAAACCCGCACTTCGCTGTCGGCCGCGCCCGGATCGGTGGCCGAGGCGACACCCATGCGCGCTGCCGGCACACCCATGTCGGTCATCGAGCGCATGACTTCCTGCGCGTGACGTTTGGCGGTGGTCTGGGCAATCTGCACCGAAGCGGCGGTGCCGCGCGTGGGCGAGACGGCCACGACTTCAAAACCGGCATTGGGCCGCGACTGCAGCGCCTGGTTCAACGCGGCATACAGCACCTGCTGATAATCCACACCGGGGTGATCGAAGCGGATCACGACAAGAGGCGTGCCGGCACTTGAGAGTTGCACGCCACCGGTCGCCGACGAGGCAGTGACGCCCGGGGTGCCGCCATAAAGCTCGCCATTCTTGATCGCGCCAGCCAGCACGGTCAGGCTGCCCCGTTCATTGGCGACATAAGAGGTCTGGCGTTGCACGGCGTCGGACACTTCGCTGAGCAGGCGATCGATCATCACCAGGGTCTGGCTGGTTTCGTCCTGCAGCAGGGAAAGCTGGCGGTGGTCTTCATCCACGGCGCCCGAAACATTGAAGGTCGCGCCGATCTGGTCGAGCGCAAAATGGGCATTGGAGGAATCATTGGAGACATCGGTGCCGAGCGCATTGAGGGCATTGATGTTGCCGGCCATGGCATCCAGTGACGTCTGGGCGATGTTCCATTGGCTTACCAGCTCTGGATTGCCCTTGGTGGTGCCGACCTGAAGCCGGGTGGTGATCTGGGCCTTGGATCCCTGATAGGAGCTTGCCGAAGCCGCGCCCGAATTGCGCAGGTCATTAAGGCGCTGGGCGTTGGCGGCGAGCTTGCCTTCCAGGCCCGAAACCTGGGCGCGCACTGTCTGGATGGTTTTGTTGACCGCGGTGCCGGTGTCGGCGCCCGCTTCAATGGCCACCGGCATGATGGTGACCATCGGCGCAAGGCCGCCACTGCTGGCCACCGGTGCGCTGGCGGTGGGCGGTGCGCCGGCGGTGGTGGGAGGCGCGGTGTTGCTGGCAACGCCCGCATCGGGCGGCGGCCCGGCATCGGCCTGGGTATCGCCGCCGAACAGGCTGTCAATGGTGGAACCGATATCGGAACAGGCGGCAAGGCTGAGGCCTGCGGTCAGCGAAAAGGCCAGGAAAAGGCTCCTTTTGAGCCCTGTTTTCGCTGGAAATCCCCTCATCTTCTGCTCTCCGCTGCCGGCGCATGGCCTGACATAGCGGCCGCGCCAAACCCCAACCTGCCTGCCGCATTGGAGCGACAAGACGCCAGCCTCAAGTCTTAGCGAGAGGACCCTCTGCGGACAAGGGCATCAGAGGCCGCATCGCCGGATTTTGCACAAGTGTGACCGGGGCTTGGCATGGATTCTGCCCCACTTCGATCCAGGGGTTGGGGATCGCCGGGTTCCGGCGGCTTCCAGCTTGCGTTTGGTCCCCTCGGACCATAGTTTCGCCGGCTCGCGCTCGTAGCTCAGCTGGATAGAGCATCAGACTACGAATCTGAGGGCCGGGAGTTCGAATCTCTCCGAGCGCGCCATTCCCATCAAGGCCTTAGGGTGCCGGCCCGATTCTGGCGCGGCTTATGTCTTGAGAGCTGCGTCGCTTGGTTTGGCTGCCAGGCCCATGGACGTGGCTACCGGCTTGGGGGCCGAATAAACCGGTTTGGCTTCGCTTTTGCCATATCCGGGCCGGCAGTGGCCGTCAATGAAGGCGCCGGATTCGATTCGGATGTCCCGATGAAGGACATCACCGGACATGTGGGCCGTGCTGGTGAGTACAACTTTCTCCGCTTCGATCTTGCCTTCAATTGTTCCGGCCAGCTCGACCGCGTTGCCATATACCGTCCCTTTGACCTTGGCGCCGTTTCCAACCGTCACGGAGACGCCGCGAACATCGCCTTCCACCTCGCCATCGATGCGAATGTCCTCGGTGCTTTCGAGCTGGCCCGTGATCTTGAGGGACTTGCTGATGACCGAAACGCCCGGGGCTTGCGAGGGCCTTGAAAGCGGCTGTGCCACTGGCTGAGCCGGCCTTGCAGCAGCGGGAGCGGGTGGCGCGGCTGGCGTTTCGCGCGGCGGCCGTACGGTCTCGTCCGTGTTGGTGTCTGATGCTTTTTCGTTGCGTGTGAACATGCTCATTGTCTGGGCTCCGGGAGTTGCACGAGGGTTTCAAAATAACTGGGCGGCCGCCAGGGCATGCGCGCATCAACCCGCGCCCCCTTTTCGACCGTAACTTCGTGGTGGAAAATCCGGCCGGTAACGTCCGCCGAGCTTTCCAGTGTCACATTGAGCGCAAATATGCGTCCGGTCAGGCGCCCGCCGATATGCACGTCCCGGGCGATCACGTCACCCTCCAAATACCCCCCGGAACCAAGAACAAGGCGATCGGCGCAGACGCGGCCAATGACTCGTCCGTGGATATGTAGGTCCCCGTCCGTGTCAAGGAAGCCTTCCGCCGTGAATGCTGTTCCAAGAACCGACGCGGGAAACTCCGCGTCCGTGCGGTCGCGCGGTGTCGTGCGAAAGGTGCGCAGCGGCGGCGTGGTCATAATAAAGGGCCCGTCGGTTCCTGAACCGCCCCCCGCCCATTGGCGATAATGAACACATCTGCGATGGCCCGCAAGGCGGTTGCGGAAGTTAACCGGGACCGCCATCAATAATTAACGGGGCGCCCTGGATCGCGCAGCAGTGCCGCCAGTAGGGAGTTCCGCGTCCGGGCCTCATAGGTTCTCCCTTTGATCCCTCCAATCGAGTGGCGGAGCGAGGCATCGGTTCGGGGACTGAGCGCGCGTCCGTCCACGCTTCCCGTTATGCCCTGACGTTGATCTCGGTGAGGCAGACGGCGTCGGTGCTTTCGCTTTCGGCGCTCCACACCGCAGCAGCGTCGATGGTGCGGCCGTCAAAGAGCCGGCGCGCATCCCAGACATGGGCCGTCTCGTCGCTCATATAGACTGTGGCCTCCTGGTAGCGCGAATCCCCGAGGCCGTTCTTCCACATCAGCGATATGGGAAGCCGGTCCTGGTCGTTCTTCATTCTCTGCGGATAGAGGGGCGCGAACTTGCCATAGCCCTTCTCCAGCAGCTGAAGGACGGCGAGGAAATGGCTTTCGCACTCGGCTCGGGACGTGGTGTCTTCATGCCAGAGGCCGCCGTCCTGAACCCGTTCAGCCGCGCTGCGTTTTCCCATCTGCAGCTGCGCCATATAGCGGCGCACTCCGGCGACGGTGGCGGCATCGCCCGCGACCGGAGCCACAGCGCGCGGAATCCGGTCCTGGATGGCGTCGGTCCATCCACTCAGGAGCGGCCAGGCGACGGCAAGCAGCACACAAAATCTCAGCAACGCCCTCTGCGCGGCCGTCAGTTCCGAGACGACGTGGCCCGCCATGATGGTTTCCAGCCGGGCTTCCAGGCCGGTGCCCAGCACCGCGGCGGCCAGGGGCGGCGACGGACCGGCATAGAAACGGCAGACCTTGAGAATTCCCTCGGCATAGACGCCGGCATCATTGCCGGCTTCCACCACGCTTTCATCGCAAGCCTGTTCGCGTTCGGCGATCATGCGTGCGCCCAGCCACCAGACCAGCGGGTGAAACCAGAACAGGGCTTCCACCGCCATGTGGATCGCCGCGGTCAAATTGTCATGCCGGTCCAGATGGCAGAGTTCGTGGTCCAATATGGCGCGCATCTCCCGTTGCGTCAGGCGCGCCGCGATGTCCTGCGGTAACAGCAGGACCGGGCGCCATATCCCGAACAGCCCCGGTCCGAGGGAAGAGGTCGTGGACTTCACCGGTATCGGTGCCGCCAGAAGCAGCGGCGACGCCGCGCGCAGGACGGCGCGGATTTGCAACCAGCGTGCCAGCCATATCAAGAACACCGCCATGATCCCGCAGACCCACAAGCCTGCGAGCACGACAAAGGGATCGAGTCCAGCAGCGGTGGGTGATGAGAGGATCGGTGACGGCGCGGCAAAGGCCATAGCCGCATCCTGAATCCTGTAAATCTCGGGCGGCAGGGCGATCTGCGATGCTGTGATGGGCGCAAGCGCGCCGCCCAGACCCGCGAAAATCGAAAACGGAATCATGAATTTTACCGAAGCGGTAAACCACAGCCCATAGCGGATGCTCGCCGCATTGCGCCGAACCGCCAGGGTCAAAAGCCAAATTCCCGCCGCAAAAAGCGTGGATTGCCACAGGTGATTCAGCAGGGCCGCGATCACGGCTTTTTTCCCTTCAGCCGGCGCAGGGTTTTTTCGGCCGCCTGGATATCTTCCAGCGTGAGCTTGCCCGCTTCGATCAGCTGGTTCATCACCGGCTGCATCTTGCCGCCGAACAGGCCCAGAAATTCGTCGATGAAATTGTGCTGCGCCGCCGCGCGGGAGATCACCGGTTCGAACATGTTGACACTGCCCGGCTTCTTGACGCGCCGGAGCGCCTTCTTGGCTTCCAGGCGATACACCAGGGTCTGCACCGTGGTGTAGGCGGGCCGCCCCTTTTCGGGAAAGCTCTCCTGGATTTCACGAATGGACGAAGCGCCGTGATTCCATAGCACTTCCAGGATGCGAAGCTCGGTCTTGCTGGGCTTGGGTTGCTTCATGGCCGCATTATGCATCTGGACAGCATGACAAGACAAGCGTAGTTTTACGCTGGGCGGCGGCGCGGCGGTGAAAATATTTGCCGCACCTGCCTCCGGGCAATAGGGCTGTGGCCAACAGGGGTCGTAGCGGCCGGGGTTGCTTGCGCGTAACGCAGGAAAATTGTGACGAAGGCGCCGCAGTCCCTTGCGGGGCAGGCAATTCTTCGGTACCTTGCAATACTCGATAGTGGCATATTTCATTCGGGCGGCGTCAGACGGGCAACAAGCAGACATAGACAAATCCAACCAGGTGGGAGCTTCTCATGGCATCGGCAGTTTCATTGAAGCATGTCGTCAAAAGCTACCGCCGCGGGCGTGACCGCGTAGAGGTGCTGCACGGTTTCGACCTGGAGATTCCCGAAGGGGAATTCCTGGCCCTGATGGGCCCATCGGGCTCGGGCAAGACCACCATTCTCAATTTGATTGGGGGCCTAGACCGCGCCGACAGCGGCGAAGTGATCGTGAGCGGCGAAAACCTGCAGAGCCTTTCCGGCGGCCAGCTTGCCAAATGGCGGACCCGCCATGTCGGCTTTATTTTTCAGTTCTACAATTTGATGCCAATGCTATCGGCGGCGGCGAATGTAGAATTGCCGCTGCTGCTTACCAATCTTTCCAAGGCCGAACGCAAGAAGCATGTCGCGGTGGCGCTGGAGATGGTGGGGCTATCCAACCGCGAAGCCCACAAGCCTGGCGAAATGTCGGGCGGCCAGCAGCAACGCGTCGGCATCGCCCGCGCCATTGTCGCCGATCCCACGCTCCTGCTCTGCGACGAGCCCACCGGCGACCTCGACCGGCAGACCGCGGATGAAATCCTGGCCTTGCTGCAGGAACTCAACCGTCACCACAACAAGACGATCGTGATGGTGACCCATGATCCCCGGGCCGCCGATCATGCCCAGCGCCAGCTGCATTTCGACAAGGGCCAGGTCGCGGAAGCCGGGGTTCACGCGTGAAATATCTTCCCCTCGTGCTGGCCGGTCTGTGGCGCAAGCCCGCGCGCGCCGTCCTGACCTTCCTGGCGGTGATGATCGCCTTCACCCTGTTCGGGCTGACAATCGGGATGAACGCCACCTTCGACGCGGTGGAAAAGAACGCCCGTGACGACCGGATTTTTACGGGCGCCCGCTTCGGCGGCGTTCCGCTGCCCATTGCGCTGGAGCAACAGATCGCCGGCATGCCGGGCGTGGCGGGGGTCGCCGCGACGCAAGTCATTCCGGGCTATCACCAGGATCCCAAAAACCGCGTCTTCGTCCTGATGTTCGACGACAATGTGCACAAGGTGATGACCGATTATCCCCTGACGCCGCAGCAATGGGATCAGATTCGCAATAATCGCGACGGGTTGGTGATCAGCCGGATGTCCGCGCAGCGCTGGAATTTGAAACCCGGCGACACTTTTGTGATCGATGCGCCGCAGACGGTCCGGGCGGATGGCGCCAAAAGCTGGACCTTCCGTGTCATGAGCGTGGGCGACGACATTCCTTATTTCAGCAATGGCTATATGTTCGGGAATTACGATTATTTCGACCAGGCGCGCGCTCTCTCGGACCGCGGCAAAGTGGTCCAGCTCTATGTGCTCTCCTCTGATCCCACGCACACGGCAGATATCGCCCAGAAAATCGACGCGGCCTACGCCAATTCCGGTACGCCGCTGCAATCCATTACCGAGAAGATGGCGCTGGATATCAGCAATTCGGGCGTGGACATTGTCACCGTGGATCGCGACATCGCGCTCGCAGGCATGTTCATGGTCCTGTTTCTTGTCGCCAATGGCATCGCCCAATCGGTACGTGAACGCTTTGCGGAGTTCGCCACACTGAGAACCTTGGGCTTCACCGACCGCGGCGTCATCGCGCTTGTCTTCGCAGAGGCGGCTGCTCCCTGCCTCTTGGGCGCGCTCATGGGCGTGGGCTTGGCGGCGCTGGTATCAAGCAACATCTCGCATCTGGTGCCGGCAAGTATAGGTACGCCGCCCGTGCCCACGATTGACGCCATGGTGCTGCTATGGGCGGCGCTGAGCGCTGCGGCCGTGGCGCTGGCCAGTTCGGCGCTGCCGGCGCTGAGACTCAGCAAAATGGATATCGCAACCGCCTTGTCGGAGCGCGTATGAGCATCTTCAGCCAGATATGGACTGTGTCAGTCCTGAATTTCAAAAGCCTCAGGATGCGCTTTTGGCAATCCATGGTGATTGTGGCGGGACTTGGCGTCACCATTGGCGTGCTTTTGTCCATGCTCTCCATGACGGCGGGCATGAAGCAGGCCTATTTCAGCGCCGGCAGCCCCGACCGCGCCATTGTGGTGTCGCTGGGTGCGAATGGAGAAGGCAATAGCAGCCTTCCCCGCGCCTCCGCCGCCGTGATCATGGATGCCCCGGGGATTGCCCGCTACAAGGACGGAAAGCCGTTCGCCGATGCCGGACTGAACACCAATGTGCCGGTGCTGCGGCTCAATGGCGGCAGAACCAATGCCGTGCTGCGTGGTTTCGGCGACAAGGGCATCGCGCTCAGGCCGGAATTCCGCCTGGTGTCGGGCCGCATGTTCGAGCCCGGCAAGCGCGAATTGATGGTGGGTGTGGGAGCGCAGACCATCTATCAGCACATGCAGATCGGCGACAAAGTCATCATGCCGGACGGCGAATGGCCTATCGTGGGATCCTTTACCACCGGCGATATTCTGGACGGGCAGCTGATCGGCGATGCCGCAACCCTGATGTCTGCCACCCGCCATCCCAATTACAACACCGTCCTGATCCGCCTGGCGTCGCGGGATTCGCTCGCAACGCTGAGTCATGCGCTTACCACCAATCCGGCTCTGTCGGTGACCGTGATGCGGCATTCCGATTGGTACAAGATGGTGAGCGATCTCAACACCGGCTTTCTGTCCATGCTGGCCTATGTGGTCGGCTTCGTCATGGCCATCGGCGCCCTGTTCGGCTGCCTCAACACCATGTATGCCGCGGTCAGCGCCCGCCGGCGCGAAATCGCCACCTTGCGCGCCTTGGGCTATGGCGCCTTTCCGGTCGCCGTATCCGTGGTTCTGGAAGCCATGCTGCTATCCGCTGTGGGCGCCATGATCGGCGCTGCCGTCGCCTGGGCGCTCTATAACGGCCATCAGACCGTCTGGGGCGTCAATATCTTCGTTCTTGCTGTTCCGCCAGGATTGATCGGGCTTGGCATCGCCTGGGCGCTGATGGTCGCGCTGTTAGGCGGTCTCTTGCCGGCCCTCGGGGCCGCGCGCCGCCCCATTGCGGAAGCGCTGCGCGCCACATGAAATATCTTCCCCTTGTTTTTGCCGGGCTGTGGCGCAAGCCGGCGCGCACCATCTTCACCTTTCTGTCGATTGTCGTCGCTTTTATCCTGTTCGGCATCCTGGCCGGACTGGATTCGGGCTTCGATCATATTCTTCAGGTGTCGCGCCTGGACCGGCTGTTCGTGGATCCGCGCTTTGGCGGACGCATACCGATGGCCTATGTCGACCAGGTTGCCCGGGTTCCCGGCGTCACCGTGGTGGCGCCGCGCATGGGCCTGCTCGGTTATTACAAGGATCCCAAGAACCGCATGGGCGTCATCATGTCCGATTCGCGGTTTTTTGCTGCCCGGCCCGAATTGACCGCGACCAAGGACGAGATGGCGGCGCTGGACAAAAACCGCACCGGCGCCCTCGTCACCATATTCCTGGCCAAGCAATATGGCTGGAAGGTCGGCGACAAGGTGCCCTTCATCTCCAATGTAGCGACCAGCGATGGAGGCCAGACCTGGACGTTCGACATACTGGGCATCATTGACGATACCGATGCGCCTGGAGAGATCGGTTTTTTTATCGGCAATTACGAATATCTCAACCAGAGGCGGGCGAAGGACAAGGACCTGTCCGACCGTTTCCTGGTGCGCATCCGGGACCAAAATCAGGCCACCCAGATCAGCCGGACGATTGACCGTCTGTTCGCCAACTCCAGCCAGCCGACCCGTACGGAATCGGAAAAGACCCAGGCGCAGTCCGGACTGGCCTCGCTGGGAAGCGTCAGTTTCCTCACCCATGCGGTGATCGGCGCGGTGCTGTTCATGCTGCTTTTCCTGACCGGCAACACCATGATGCAATCGGTGCGCGAGCGAACGTCGGAATTCGGCGTGCTCAAGACGCTGGGATTTTCCGATGCTGGCGTACTGGCGCTGGTGATTTGCGAAGCGGTGTTGCTGTGTGTTTTGGCCGGGCTGGCCGGTCTGACGCTGATCCATACGGCGGGGGCTTATTATGCCAGCCTTGTCCCCGACATTGCGGGCGTGCTTTTGATGACCTGGGCGTCTTTTTTCGAAGGGCTTGGCCTGGCGTTTGTCACCGCACTGGCGGCCAGTGTGTTCCCGGCCCTGCGCGCGAGCCGGCTCAATGTCGTCGATGCGTTGGCAGGACGTTAGATGCTGAAGCAATTCTCCACCGCCATTGCCCTCGCGCTGCGCACCATTCCCAATCGCAGGGGCGCCTCGCTGGTCATCGTGATCAGCATGGCCTGCGCCGTGGGTGCGCTGGTGTCCATCCAGTCCCTGTCCGCCGGGTTCAACCGGATGATCCACAACAACGGACGGCCCGATCGCGCCATGGTCATGAGCCGGAATTCAATTTTTGAAGGGGCCAGCAGCGTGCCCAAGGACAATGTCAATACCATTGCCGATGCGCCCGGGGTCAAGCACGATGCCGATGGCAAGCCGGTTCTGTCCGCCGATGCCATGATTTCCTTCGCGGTTACCAAGAAAAGCGACGGCCTGGAAACCTTCCTCAACTTGCGCGGCGTGGGACCTGGCGGGATGACGCTCAGGCCGGAAATCCACCTGGTCAGCGGCCGCATGTTCCGGCCGGGCAAATATGAAGTGATTGTCGGCAAATCGGCCGCGACAGAGTTCAATGGACTGACGGAGGGCATGCGAGTTTCATTGCCCGACGGCGACTGGACTATTGTGGGCACATTTGAAGCCGGCGGCAGCAGCCTGGATTCGACCCTCCTGACCGATGCCGATACCCTGCTTGCCAGCACCCGCAGCACCACCTACAAGAGCGTCAGGGTGATGCTCGACACGCCAGCCGATTTCACCAGATTCAAGAACGCGCTCACCTCCAACCCCAGCCTCACGGTCGATGTGACGCGGGAAACGGACTACAACGCGCAACAGGCCCGGCAGCTCAACATACTCTTGAATCTCATCGCCGGGGTGGTGGGCGGCATCATGGGCCTGGGCGCGATGTTCGGCGCGTTGAACACGATGTATTCGGCGGTCAGCGCCCGCGCCATCGAAATCGCCACCCTGCGCGCCATCGGGTTCGGCG
The DNA here is from genome assembly GCA_035568995.1 of Rhizomicrobium sp. Lineage (GTDB taxonomy): Bacteria > Pseudomonadota > Alphaproteobacteria > Micropepsales > Micropepsaceae > Rhizomicrobium. The sequence continues at coordinate 11,720 of DATMNL010000013.1, forward strand.
GCATGGCGGTGATGGCCTCGGTGCTGGTGGAGGCACTGGTCCTGGCGCTGGCGGGCAGCCTGATCGGCGCGGGTTTCGCCTGGACTGTCTTCAATGGCAACCTTCACGCCATAGGGGGAACAGTGATAAATCTGGCGGTAACACCGGGGCTGATCGTCAATGGCGTACTCTTTGCCTGTTTCCTGGGTTTTGTCGGCGGCTTTTTCCCGGCTCTGCGCGCGGCGCGGCGTCCAGTGGCTGATGCTTTGAGGGCGAATTGATGGCGGACAAATCCTCGCATCTGGATCAATTGCGCATAGACCGAACGCGGCCGCCTTCGTCCGGGCGCGGTATCTGGATCGCGGTGATCGCAATTCTCGTCATCGCCGCCGGCAGCGCAGGCTTTTATTTCTGGCGCCCGGATGCCGGTATCCCGGTTCACGCTGTCACCGTGGAGGGCGGCGCGGGCGGCGGCGGCTCGGGCCTGGACGCCTCCGGCTATGTGGTAGCGCGCCGCCAGGCCACGCTCTCCGCCAAGATTTTGGGCAAACTGGTCGAGGTGAATGTGGAGGAGGGCCAGCGCATTGAAAAAGGCGCGGTGGTGGCCCGGCTGGATGATTCCAACTATATCGCCGCGCTGCACCAGGCCCGCGCCCAGGAGATGCTGGCCAAGACCGCGTTCGAAGATGCGGCGCCGATCTATGCGCGTTACCAGCGGCTAAAGGACCAGGGCGCCATCAGTACCGATACGTATGAAACACAACGCGCCGCCTATGACGTGGCCAAGAGCAGCTATGCCGTGGCCCAATCGGCGGTGGCGCTGGCCGAAAGCCAGGAGAACGACACCACCATCCGCGCGCCCTATTCCGGGGTTGTGACCGACCGCGCCGCCCAGGTGGGAGAGATCGTGGCGCCTTCCGCCGCGGGCGGCGGCCAGACCCGCACCGGCATCGCCACCATCGTGGATATGGATTCGCTGGAGGTCGAAGTGGATGTCAGCGAGAATTATATTGACCGCGTTCATCCGGGCCAGAAAGCGACGGTCCAGCTCACCGCCTATCCCGACTGGGATATTCCCGCTTCCGTGATCGCCGTCATTCCCACCGCCGACCAGAGCAAGGGCACGGTGAAGGTGCGCATCGCCGTCACCGCCAAGGATTCGCGCATCCTGCCGCAGATGGGCGCGCGGGTTTCCTTCCAGACCAGTCCCGAACAGGGGCCGGTCAGTCACGCGCTGACGGTGCCGCCGGGCGCTGTGGCAGGCAGTGGCGCGACCGGCACGGTTTTTGTGATCCAGAGTGACAGCGTCGAGGCCCGGCAGGTGAAAGTCGGGCTGCGCACGGCGCAGAATGTCACCATCCTGTCAGGCATCGCGGCTGGCGACCGGCTGGCGGTCGGCGATCTTGCCAAGCTGCATGACGGCGCCAAGGTCACCGTTCAGGAATAACGTGGCGAAAGGCCCGCTGTGCCCGGCCTAGTGGGGCGCGTGCAGTCCCCGCACATAATCTGCCACATCGGCGGGAAGCACCCGGCCGGGCGTAAGCTCGCTGCCCTCTTCCACCACGGCATCATAAGGCCCCGCCGCCAGGCAGCGCGGACATACCGCAAGATCCAGATATTCCGATGGCGCGACGCGGACCAGCTGTGCCCGGCAATGCGGGCATGTGAGCGTGAGCATCATGTGAAACAAGCGCATGACGTGCCTCCATTGGTTCAAAGAAAACGATGAGGAGTGCTAAGGCTAACGATGCGATGCGTTGAAGGATTCAAGGCCGGCGCTGCCGGGGCACAGGTCTTTCTCGGCCAGCCGGTTCAGGGGCGCGTCAACCGTGTTGAGGTTGGCGTGCATGTCGGTGGCGTTGGGGTCCATATAGATCAAGCCGGTGACCAATTCGCCGGCCGCGGCCCGGCTCTGCAGATAGGTCATCGCCGCGATCTTGTCATAGGGATCGTAATCGGCATGCAGCTTGGAAAGCTTCAGGGTCGAACCGTCATGTAGCTCCACCTCTTCGGTGGTGCCCGGGGCATATTCCACCGTGATCGGTTCGCGCGGCTCCATGATGTCGAGACGGTTCACCGCTTCGTTGTGCAGGCGAACGAACTCATAGGCCTTGGTTGAACCCGCATGATTGTTGAACGCGACGCAGGGGCTGACCACGTCAATAAAGGCGGGACCCTTGTGGCTGATCGCGGCCATGATCAGGGGCACCAGCTGCTGCTTGTCGCCGGAAAAGCTGCGCCCCACGAATGTGGCGCCGACCATCATCGCCATGCTGACCAGGTCGAGCGGCGAATCCATATTGCTGCCGCCATATTTGCTTTTCGAGCCCTTGTCGGCGGTGGCCGAGAACTGCCCCTTGGTCAGGCCATAAACGCCATTATTCTCGGTGATATAGACCATATTCACGCCGCGCCGGACGCAATGCACGAACTGGCCGAGGCCGATGGAAGCGGAATCGCCGTCGCCGGAGATGCCCAGATAGATCAACTCCTTGTTGGCAAGGTTGGCGCCTGTCATCACCGAGGGCATGCGGCCATGTACCGAATTAAAGCCGTGACTCTGGCCGAGGAGATAATCCGGCGTCTTGGAGGAACAGCCGATTCCGGACAGTTTCGCGACGCGGTGCGGCTCGATGTTCAGCTCGAAACAGGCCTGGATGATGGCGAAGGAAATCGAGTCATGGCCGCAGCCGGCACAGAGGGTGGAAATTGTGCCTTCATAGTCCCGGTGGGTGAAGCCGTGCTTGTTTACCGGAATGCCGGGATGGCGCAGTTTCGGCTTGGCGATGTAGGTCATTCCGCGGCCTCCTTCTTTTTCATGGTCAGGCGCTCGGATATGGCCGCGGTGATGAAACGGGCGGTGATGGGTGTGCCGTCGTAATTCAGCACCGAGACAATCCGCGCCGGGTCGATGCCGCACTCATTGACGATCAGGCTGCGCATCTGGGCGTCGCGATTCTGCTCGACCAGGAACACCTGGTCATGGGCCAGAAAGAAGTCGCTGACCGCGTCGGCAAAGGGAAAGGCGCGCAGCCGCATCATGTCCAGGCTCAGGCCCTGGGCTTCCAGCGCCGCCATCGCCTCTTTCATGGCGGGGGTGGAAGAGCCGAAATAAAGCACGCCATGACGGGTCTTTTCTTTTGCCGGCCTTACCACTGGCGCCGGCACCAGGCTCTTGGCGGTTTCCAGCTTGCGCAGCAGGCGCTGCATATTGTCCTGATAGACCGCGCCTTCCTCGCTGTATTTGGCATAGCGGTCGCGGCTGGTGCCGCGGGTGAAGTAAGCGCCCTTGGTGGGGTGGGTGCCGGGGAGCGTGCGCCAGGGTATCGCGTCGCCATCCACATCCAGATAGCGGCCGAACGTCTTGCCGGACTCCAGTTCTTCCGCGCTCATGATCTTGCCGCGGTCATAGAGTTTGCTGTCGTCCCAGGCGAACGGTTCGCACAGCCACTCATTCATGCCGATATCGAGATCTTCCAGGATAAAGACAGGGGTCTGCAGCCGCTCGGCCAGATCGAAAGCGGCCACCGAGAATTCGAACAATTCACGCGGGTCCTCCGGGAACAGCAGCACGTGTTTGGTGTCGCCATGGCTGGCATAGGCGCAGGAGATGATATCTGCCTGTTGGGTGCGGGTGGGCATGCCGGTGGATGGTCCGCCGCGCTGCACGTCAATGATGACGGCCGGAATCTCCGCGAAATAGGCAAGCCCCAGGAATTCCTGCATCAGGGAGATGCCCGGCCCCGAAGTCGCGGTGAAAGCGCGGGCGCCGTTCCAGCCCGCCCCGATCACCGCGCCGATGGCCGAGATTTCATCCTCGGCCTGCACGATGGCGTATTTGTTTTTTTTGGTCGCCGGATCGACGCGGTATTTCTTGCAGTGCTTGGCGAAGGCTTCGGCCACCGAGGTGGACGGCGTGATCGGATACCAGGCTGCCACCGTGGCGCCGCCATAGACACAGCCCAAGGCCGCCGCGTCATTGCCGTTGACGAAGATACGGTTGCCGACCTCGTCGGCGCGCTCGACCTTCAAGCCGCAAAGCCCGGCGAGATTTTCCTCGGCGTAATCAAAACCCAGCCGCAGCGCCTGGTGATTGGGCGCGATCAGGGCATCCTTGCCCTTGTATTGCTCGCCGATCAGCTGTTCCAGCACACCGCGTTCGACGCCGACCAGCTGCGCCAGGGCGCCGATATAGATGATGTTCTTGAAAAGCTGGCGCTGGCGCGGATCGTCATAGGTGCTGTTGCTGATCTCGGTCAACGGCATGCGGATGACATTGATGTCATCGCGAAAGCGGGAGAGCGGAACCGGCCGCGAGGAATCATAAAACAGATAGCCGCCCGGATCGATCGAGGCGATGTCCTTGTCCCAGGTCTGGGGATTCATGGTGACGATCAGGTCGACGCCGCCGCGCCGTCCCAGCCAGCCCTTGCCCGACACCCGTACCTCATACCAGGTGGGCAGGCCCTGAATGTTGGAAGGGAATATGTTGCGCGACGCCACCGGCACGCCCATGCGCAGGATCGAACGGGCGAACATTTCATTGGCCGAAGCCGAACCCGAACCGTTGACATTGGCGAATTTGATGACGAAGTCGTTGACGGATTTTATCGCAGACATGCGTACTCCGTCTTGGGTGCCTCAAGCAGGAATTTCTGCATGTCCCAGGCGCCGGTGGGGCAGCGCTCGGCGCAGAGACCGCAATGCAGGCAAAGATCCTCGTCCTTGGCCATGATGCGCCCGGTCTTGAGGATGTCGGAGATGTACAGATCCTGCATCTTGGGATGCAGGGAGGGCGCGGTGAGGTGGTGGCGCAACGCGTCTTCGTCATCATTGGCGGTGAAGGTGATGCAGTCCATCGGGCAGATGTCCACGCAGGCGTCGCATTCGATGCATTTGGGCGTGTCGAATACGGTCTGCACGTCGCAGTTCAGGCAACGCTCCGCTTCCAGGAACGCCTGTTTGACGTCGAAGCCCAATTCGACTTCAAGCTTGACGTCCTTCAGCGTTTTTTCGATGGGGGCGTGCGGCACCTTGTAGCGCAAATCGTTGGAGATATCGTTGTCATAGCTCCATTCGTGAATGCCCATTTTCTGGCTCATCAGATTCACCATCGGCGGCGGGCGAACGCCGACATCCTTGCCCTGGCAGAGCAGGTCGATGGAAATCGCGGCGTCATGGCCATGCGCCACCGCCCAGATGATATTCTTGGGGCCGAAGGCGGCGTCACCGCCGAAAAATACGCGTGGGTTGGTGGACTGCATGGTGACCGTATCGACCTTGGGCATGTCCCATTTGTCGAATTCCAGGCCGATGTCGCGTTCGATCCAGGGGAAGGCGTTTTCCTGGCCCACCGCCACCAGCACATCGTCGCATGCCATGATCACTTCCGGTTCGCCCGAGGGCACCAGGCTGCGGCGGCCCTTGGCGTCGAACTCCGCCTTGACCTTTTCGAATTTGACGCCGGTGAGATTGCCGTTCTGGTGCAGGAATTCCTTGGGCACCAGGAAATTGTGGATGGGGATGCCTTCATGCATGGCGTCCTCCTTTTCCCAGGGGGACGCCTTCATTTCCTCAAAGCCCGACCGCACCACCACATTCACTTCTTCGCCGCCGAGGCGACGCGAAGTGCGGCAGCAATCCATCGCCGTGTTGCCGCCGCCCAGCACGATCACGCGCTTGCCGATGCTGGTGGTGTGGCCAAAGGAAACGGAAGACAGCCAGTCGATGCCGATATGAATGTGGCTGCCTGCTTCCTTGCGGCCGGGAATCACCAGTTCGCGTCCGCGCGGTGCGCCGCAGCCCACAAAGACGGCGTCATAATCCTCGGCCAGCAGGCTCTTGAGGGAATCGATCTTCTGCCCCAGCCGCATTTCCGGCTTGAGGTCCAGGATATATTCCACTTCCTCGTCCAGCACTGTTTCGGGCAGGCGGAATTTCGGAATTTGGGTGCGCATCATGCCGCCGGCGGCGGCATCGCCGTCATACAGCACCATGGTGTAGCCCAGGGGCAGGAGATCGCGCGCCACGGTGAGGGAAGCGGGGCCGGCACCGATCAACGCCACGCGCTTGCCGTTCTTGTGCGTGGCCGGCGACGGCATGCGGGCATGCACATCATCCTTGTTATCGGCGGCGACCCGCTTCAGCCGGCAGATGGCGACGGGTTGGGCCGCCTTGGTCACTTCTTCGACACGGCCGCGCCGGCAGGCAGGCTCGCAGGGCCGGTCGCAGGTGCGGCCCAATATTCCAGGGAAGACATTGGAATGCCAGTTGACCATATAAGCGTCGGTGTAGCGCCCGGCCGCGATCATGCGGATATATTCGGGCACCGGTGTATGGGCGGGACAGGCCCATTGGCAGTCCACCACCTTGTGGAAATAGTCGGGATTGTTGATGTCGGTTGGCGCCATGCCCCCACCGTCTGGAGCCAGCTTGACGGGCCGCGCGTCCGCACGGGATGGCTGATGCACTGATGGACTGCTCATGCTGCTGACCGTCTCCCCAATGACCTGCCCCTATACGAGACCGACGTTTGATGGATGATGTGCTTCAGCTCGTGATCGTCGGCTCTGTGCTCTCTTGTTCTTCTTGGTTTCTTGGCAAGCGTGTCCGAAATAAGGGTCCGGCAGGCTTCCTCCCGACCCCATCCTAATGGACCAGGGCCTGTGACAAAAGGGGAGAAAAACGCTTAACGCCCAATATGTTGCTATGCGGTACGTGCCTCGATCGGGCGTGAGCGATGAAGCCGGCTGGAGCGGCGCGAAATACCCGCGCCGCGCCTATTTGCGGGTGGCGCCATGACCGCGCGCTTGCCGGCGCAAACTGGCATGGAACGGCCGCGGCGCGGTCCATTCGCGCCACAGCGAAACCAGCGCCGCCATCAGCGCTGGTCCCAGGAACAGGCCGAGAATGCCAAATGAGGCAAGGCCACCAAAAATGCCGAGAAACACCCAAAGAAAAGGCAGTTGCGCATTGCCGCCAATCAGTACCGGCCTGAGGAAATGGTCGGCAATGAAAATCACGACGCCGCCAAATATGAGGAGGCCGATGGCAAAGGTCGTGGCACCCTTGGCCATCAGCAGAAGACAGGCGACCCCCAATGCGGCCGGTGCGCCGAAGGGGATCATCGCCAACAGCGCGGTGAGCGAACCGAGCAATCCGGCATGCGGCACGCCGGTAATGGCATAGGCCAGCCCCAGCAACGTGCCGACGCCGATGCCCACCAGCACCACGCCATCCGATGTGCCGCGTATCGCGAACACCATCAGCTGTGACAGTTCCTGGCCCTTGCGCCCGAGGGTCCGGCGCACCAGCACTTGCCCGCGCCGCGCAAAGGAGGCGCCGTCGCGAAAGAGGAAAAACAGGGTCAGCACGGTAACGGCGAAAAAGGTCAGGCTGCGCGCGATGAAGATGGCGGTGCGTTGCGTTACCGACGCCAGGGTCGCGGTATCCACGCGTGCGAAACGTGAGGTGACGGCGCCTTCGCTCACCATGTTGGTGCGCCACCAATCGGCGATGGCGCCGCCTACCAGCGGCAGCTTGTCCAGATAATCCGGCACCACGCTGCCGCCATGATCGGCGTCGCGCAGCCATATCACCAGGCCATTCAGTTCACGCCCCATCTCCACCACGCCCAGAAGGATCGGCACAATGAAGAGCAGGGTGATGGCGGCGGTGAAAAGAACAGGCGCCAGGTCACGGCGCGCGGGCTTGGGCAATGCCAGGCTGAAGCGCTGATAGAGCGGCCAGGTCGCGATCGCCAGCACCACGGCCCAGCCCAAGGGGGCAAAAAAAGCGCTGAGCACATAGAGCCCGGCCACGATGATAAGCGCGGCCAGCACCAGGCGGGCGGTATTCTGCGGCGTCATATCGGACATAAAACGTCGCATTATCAGGCCTGAATCATCATGAGGGGCGAACCTACAGCCCTTTTCTCCCGGGGGAAATGGGTCCGGTTCACGATGCGCTTGTGAGGCCCGCCGGAGCGGGACACTATTCGCGGCATTGACCTGGTCATTTTGGGAGAGGCATCCATGGATTCGCAGATTTTAACCCTGTCGCATGTTGCCATCAGCCTTGTTGGAATTTTGAGCGGCGTGATTGTTGCCTGGGGCCTGATCACCAACCGCCCGCTGCCGGGCCTGACCGCGATCTTTCTCCTGACGACCGTGGCGACCAGCGTAACGGGCTTTTTCTTCCATCGCGACCACATCCTGCCCTCGCATATTGTCGGCCTTATCTCGCTGCTGCTGCTGGCGGCCGCCATCACGGGATTGTATCTGCGAAAGCTGCGTGGCGCGTGGCGAGGCGTCTATGTCGTGGGCGCGGTGGCCAGCCTTTACCTGAATGTATTTGTGCTGATCGTTCAGTCCTTCCTGAAAATTCCCGCGCTCAATGCGCTGGCGCCGACGCAATCTTCCGAACCCGCTTTTGCCGGGTCGCAGGGCGCGGCGCTGCTGTTGTTTATCGTGATCGGAATCCTCTCCTTCAAGCGCTTCCGGCCCGCCTCACTGCCCTGAAATGGCTTGTTTCCGGGCCATTCCGGCGCGATGCTGCGCATCGAAGTATTTCACGGGACTTGCAATGAAATATTTTTTTTGCGCCGCCGCGTTGCTGGGATTTTCCACCACGGTCTCATTCGCCGCCAATCCTTTTGCGACCCCAAGTCCGCTGCCCTTTCATGCGCCGGAATTCAACAGGATCAAGGACAGCGATTATGCACCCGCCTTTGCGGAAGGCATGAAGCAGCAAAGGGCAGAAATTGACGCCATCGCCAACGATCCCTCAGCGCCCACCTTCCAGAACACCATTGAGGCGATGGAGCGGTCTGGGCGGATGCTGGATCGGGTGTCTGAGACCTTCTTTGATGTTCAGCAGGCCAATACCGATCCCGTGCTTGACAAGGTTCAAAGCGATGTGGCGCCGCTGCTGGCCGCCCATCAGGACGCGATCTACCTGAACGCCAGGCTCTTTACCCGGGTGAAGACGATCTACGATGCCCGGACTTCCCTCAAGCTCGACCTCGAGGCGATGCAGCTGCTGATCGTCTATTACCGGCAATTCCTGCATGCCGGCGCCAATCTGTCCGACGCCGGCAAGGCGCGCCTGCGAGACATCAACAAGCGCGACGCCAGCCTGGAAGCGGCTTTCCAGCAAAAACTTGTCGCCGCCACCAAGGCCGGCGCGCTGGTGCTGAGCAACAAGGCCGACCTCGCCGGACTGACGGACGATCAGATCGCCAATGCCGCGCATGAAGCGCAGAGCCGCGGCCTCAAGGGCAAATTCGTCATCCCGCTGCAGAACACCACACAGCAGCCCTTGCTGCTGTCCCTGTCCGACCGCAACGTGCGCGAGAAATTGTTCAACGCCCGCTGGCTGGCCACCGAAAAGGGCGACAAGAACGACACCCGCGCCGCCATTGCCGAAATCGCGCAATTGCGCGCCGAGAAGGCCAAACTTCTGGGTTATGCCGATTTTGCCTCCTATGCGCTTTACGATCAGATGGCCGACACCCCCGCCAAGGTGAATGATTTCATGGGCCGGCTGGTCGCGCCCGCCGGTGCCAAGGCAAAAGAAGAAGCCAGGCTGATCCAGGCGGCGATCGACAAAAGCGGCAAGCATTTCGATCTGAGGCCCTGGGACTGGGAGCGCTATGCCGAACAGGTCCGCAAGGAACGCTACGACCTGGACGAGAATGAGCTCAGGCCCTATTTCGAGCTCAACACTGTGCTTGAGAACGGCGTCTTCTATGCCGCAAGCAAGCTCTACGGCGTCAGTTTCAAGGAGCGCCATGATCTGCCGGTCTATCAGCCGGATGTGCGCGTGTTCGAAGTGATCGACAAGGACGGCGCGTCGTTGGGCCTGATGTACTTCGATTATTTCAAGCGCGACAACAAGTCGGGCGGCGCCTGGATGAATAATTTCGTGCCGCAATCCAAACTGCTTGGCACCAAGCCGGTGATCTACAATGTCGCCAACTTCACCAAGCCCGCGCCGGGTCAGCCCGCGCTGATCAGCTTCGACGATGTCACCACCATGTTCCATGAATTCGGCCATGCGCTGCACGGCTTTTTCGCGGACCAGACCTATCCCACCCTCTCAGGCACCAATGTGGCGCGCGATTTCGTGGAATTTCCATCCCAGTTCAACGAGCATTGGGCGCTCGAGCCCGATGTGATGAAACATTATGCGGTGAACATCAAAACCCATCAGCCGATTCCGCAAACCCTGGTGGACAAGATCAAGAAATCGCAGGACTGGGGCCAGGGCTATGCGCTGGCGGAATTGCTGGCGGCCTCCGAACTCGACATGCAATGGCATGCCCTTAAACCTGGCATGCCGCGCCAGGACGTGGATGCCTTCGAGGCCCAGGCGCTGAAGGCGACGCATACCGACTATTCCAATGTGCCGACGCGCTATCGCACCAGCTATTTCCTGCATATCTGGGCCAATGGATATGCCTCCGGCTATTACGCCTATCAATGGACCGTGATGCTGGCCGACGACTCCTTCGACTGGTTCAAAAATCATGGCGGGTTGACTCGGGCGAACGGCCAGCGCTTCCGCGACATGATCCTGTCGCGCGGGCATACGATGGATTACGGCCCGATGTTCCGCGCCTTCTATGGCAAGGATCCGGATATAGGCCCGATGCTCAAGGAACGCGGCCTGCCGCCGAACTAGCCCGCCGCCTTTTTCTCCCGCCGCGCCTGGTGCAACAAGGGCTCGGTATAGCCGTTGGGTTGCTCGACCCCTTTGAACACAAGGTCGCTGGCGGCGCGGAAGGCAATGCCGCCAAAGCCGGGCGCCATCGGCTGATAGAGCGGATCCTTGCCGTTCTGGAAGTCGACGATCTTGGCCATGCGCTGGAAAGCGGCGCGAACTTCGGCCTCTCTGGTCACGCCGTGCAGCAGCCAGTTGGCGACGTGCTGGCTGGAGATGCGCAATGTCGCGCGGTCCTCCATCAGGCCGACATTGTGGATGTCAGGCACTTTGGAGCAACCGACACCCTGGTCGATCCAGCGCACCACATACCCCAGGATGCCCTGGATATTGTTGTCCAGCTCCTCGCGCACTTCCAGGTCGGACCAGTTGGGACGGTCGGCGACAGGAATGGCGAGAATGGCGCTCACCGGCGTCTTGGGGCGCGATTTGATCGCGTCCTGCCGCTGTCTGACATCCACCTTGTGATAATGCAGCGCATGCAGCGTCGCGGCGGTGGGCGAGGGCACCCAGGCGGTGTTGGCCCCGGATTCGGGGTGGGTGATTTTGGCCTTCATCATGTCGGCCATGCGATCAGGCATCGCCCACATGCCCTTGCCGATCTGCGCCCGTCCCTGGAAGCCGCAGCTGAGGCCAATATCGACATTGCGGTCCTCATAGCCCTTGAGCCAGGCGGAGGATTTCATTTCGCCCTTGCGAATCATGGGGCCGGCCTGCATCGAGGTGTGCATCTCATCGCCGGTGCGGTCGAGAAAGCCGGTATTGATGAAGACAATGCGGGAACCGACCGCGCGAATGGTTTCCTTGAGGTTGACCGAGGTGCGCCTCTCTTCATCCATCACGCCGATCTTCAGCGTGTTGCGGGAAAGGCCGAGCAGGTCTTCCACCCGGTCGAAAATCTCCCCGGCGAAAGCGGCTTCGGCGGGGCCGTGCATTTTCGGCTTGACGATATAGATGGAATTCTTGCGGCTGTTGATATGGGATGCGTTCTTCTTGAGATCGTGCAGCGCAATCAGGCTGGTCACGACGGCATCGAGAATGCCTTCAGGAATCTCATGGCCGTCCGCCAGGATCACCGCATCGCTGGTCATCAGATGACCGACATTGCGGATGAACAGCAGGCTGCGACCCGGCAAGGTCAGGCTCTTGCCGTCCGGCGCGGTAAAGGCCCGGTCGGGATTGAGCGCCCGCTCCATCGTTCTGCCGCCCTTTTCAAAATTTGCGGTCAGCGTGCCTTTCATCAGGCCCAGCCAGTTGGCATAGGTTGCGACCTTATCCGCCGCGTCCACCGCGGCGATGGAATCCTCACAATCCTGGATAGTGGTCAGCGCCGATTCCAGCACGACATCGCTGATGCCTGCGGCGTCCGTCTTGCCGATGGGCGAAGCGCGGTCGAACAGTATTTCGATGTGCAGGCCGTGGTGCTTGAGCAGCACGGATGCGGGCGCGGCGGCGGCGCCAGTATAGCCCGCAAGCTGGCCTGGCGTGGCCAGTCCCGTTCCGGTGCCGTCGGCAAGCTGGACGGCGAGGGCGCCGTTCTTGACCACATAGGATTTCGCATCCTGGTGCGAGCCAGCCTTGAGCGGGGTGGCTTCGTCCAGGAAAGCGCGGGCAAATGCGATCACCGCGGCGCCGCGCTTTTCGTTGTAGCCCTTGCCCGGCGCCAGCTCGCCGGTCTGGGCGATCGCGTCGGTGCCGTACAGCGCGTCATAAAGACTGCCCCAGCGCGCATTGGCGGCATTGAGCGCGAAGCGCGCATTCGACAGCGGCACCACCAGTTGCGGTCCCGCCATCAGGGCCACTTCCGGATCCACCTCCGGCGTGGTGACGGAAAAATCCGCGCCCTCCGGCTCCAGATAGCCAATGCTCCTCAAAAAGCTTTCATAGTCGTCGCGGTCGAAGATTTTGCCGCGCCGCGCCGCATGCCATTCGTCGATCTGGCTCTGCAGCCTGTCACGTGTCGCCAGCAGAGCACGGTTCTTGGGCGCCAGATCATTCGCCAGTTTGGCGAAGCCGCCCCAGAAGGCATCGGCAGCAATGCCAGTTCCAGGCAGGACGTCCTTCTCGATGAAATCGAACAGGATGCGGGAAACTTTAAGTCCGTGGGCGGCAACATAATCCGTCATGATGCTCTTCTTTTAAAAGGTGAGGCAGCGTAAAGCGCCGGACAGTATGCGTCAAAATGAAAAGGCCGGGATCGCTGGCGACCCCGGCCTTTTTATCCTGGCGATGCAGGAATATCAGCCCATCGGCACCGTCAGGGTGAAGGGCCAGACATAGGCCTGCAGCATGGTCAGCACGCCGACCGCGCAGCCCAGGATCACCGAGGCCCAGAATACAAAACGCAGGATGCGCGCCTCGCCGCCATGCCAGTTGGTGGCCGCCACCGCGACCACGATGGAGGAGATGCAAATGATCTTGCCCATCACGCCGCCGACGGAGTTGGCGCCTGCCATCAGGACGGACGAAATCCCCAGCTGGTGCGAAGTGACCATCTGAAGGCCGCCGAACAACGCATTGGCCGCCGTGTCCGAACCCGTCGCCGCCACCCCCAGCCAGCCCAGCATGGTGCCGAAGAAGGGATAGAGGACGCCGGTACGGGCAAAGGCCAGACCCAGGGTGCCGTCGGCGCCGCTGGCGCTGGTGATCGCGGCCAGCGCAAGCATGGAGGTGATGGTGAGGATGGGATAACGCACGACATAGAGCGTCTTGCCATAATGTTTGACCAGCGAGACTGGTCCAAAGCCCATCACCACGCCAGCGATCAGCGCCGCCACCAGGATGCCGGTGCCGGCATAGCTGAGGATGGCAAAGGGGAAGAAGCCAACTGCCAGCGGTGTCGGCTTGGTGAAAGCCGGCGGGTTCTGGATGATCATCTTGTCCACGCCCGGCCAGTGGAAGGTAGGCCCGAAGATGGGATTGACCAGATGCTTGAGCATGTCGCTGGACCAGAAGGCGACGACCACGCACAAGATCAGCCATGGCACCCAGGCACTGACCATTTGCCCGGTGGTGGGCGCGACTTTGAGCTGTTCGGGGGGCTTCACATCGCTATGGGAGTCATCCGCGAATTTGAGCGCGGGGTTGGTCATGATTTCCCTGGGCTGCCAGACGCGCAGGAACAGCACGATGGACGCCAGCGCCGTGGCGCCCGCCACAACGTCCACAATATAGGGATTGGAATAGTTGGAGATCAGATAAGCCGGAATGGTGAAGCCCAGCGACGCCACGGCAAGGGCGGGCCAGACTTCTATCATCTTCTTCCAGCCGCAGAACATGTAGATCATCACAAAGGGGATGAACAGCGAGAAGACGCAGGACTGCCGGCCGATGATCCGGCTCAGAACCATGGGATCAAGGCCAGTGGAGGCGGCCAGTGCGGTAATCGGCGCGCCCAGGGCGCCAAACGCCACCGTGGCGGTATCGGCCAGCAGCGACAGGCCCGAAGCCGCCAGCGGCGAGAAGCCCAAACCCATCAGCATGGCGGCGGAAACCGCCACCGGGGTGCCGAAGCCCGCCGCGCCCTCGAAAAAGGCGCCGAAGCAGAAGGCAATGATGATCAGCTGCAGCCGCCGGTCGGCGGTGATGCGGCCCATGGAATATTGGAAGACGGCGAAATAGCCTTTGTCCACCGTGAGGCGGTAAAGAAAGATCACGTTGACGATGATCCAGCCGATGGGGAAGAAGCCGTTGACGAAGCCATAGGCCGTGTCGCTGGCGGCCATGCCCGCCGGCATGTGGTAGGCGAAGATGGCGACCGCGACCATTGCAGCCAGGCCAAGCAGCGCCGCCCAATGGGACTTGATCTTGCCGGTGGCGATCAGCCCCAGCAGCAGCACGATCGGGAAGGCCGCTACGATCGTGGAAATGATTGTGTTGTTGAATGGATCGTAGGCCTGTTGGAACGTGCCCATCATTACCCCCCTTTAATACTTATTTTGCTGGGTTCCGTTAGAGCAAAAAAAGTCGCCCCGGCCAAGGTCATAAAGACGGTGCAGTGCACCATTTCCCGTCATGAAAGTGTCGGAGCAACCCTGAAAGCCGTCCAGATCACTTATTCCATGTGGAAGCGATATGGTCTGGATCTTCCTGGGCGTTGCGTTCGGAACGCAGGAAATCGTAGTAGCCGCAGCTATTGGCGCCGGGATAATCGCGACAGATGGCGGGCCGGGCGGCATAGATGGTGCAGCGCCTCGCCTCGCCGTCAAAGAAGCGGCAGGTTCGGCCGTAATGCTTGTCCGCCTTGCGCCGCATCGCATAAGGCTCATCGCCGTCGACCTTGGTGAATTTTTTGCGCGCGTCCTTGAAACCCAGCCCGAAATGATCGGCCAGCCGCGACACGTCTTTCTTGGTCAAGGGGATCACGGGATAGGAGCAACAGTAACCAGGGCATTTCGAACAATTATAACCCACGAAAATAAGCCTTCCCGAGATGATGTGCCCTTCACCGATAGCACAGAGTTTCCCGCTATAAGGCCTTAATTCTTCGAGTTCCCGCCGGAATTTCGCCATGTCTTTCATCTAGATTGGGTTCCTGGGGCTGAAACGACGATTTGGGCTGCTCAAAACAGGCAATGGCCAATAAACCGGTATTCTTTGACGTCACGGGCCGCAGAGCGGCGCGGCTCTCGACCCTGGGCTGGGTTATGGCCATTGTCAGCACGGTCCTTGGCATCGGCTTTGCCGCAAGTCTTTTGGTGGCCCAGCCCGACGTGAAGTTGGACTTGCCCGGCCGTTCGGTTGCGGTTAACCCGCCCCAATTGGTTCGCCAGGCGGTGGCGCCCGGCCTATTGAAATCGGCGGCCAGGCTTGCGGCCGAAGCACGCGCCAGGCGGCTGGAAATTCAGCGCCTGCGTCACTTCCGCAATATCATGCCCGCGCGGGTTCCTGCGGGCTTGCAACCTAAAAAAGGCCGGGCGCTGGCCATCGGCTTTTATGTCAATTGGGGCGAATCGGCGGATGCCAGCTTCTCGTCCCTGAAACGCGCTTTGCCGCGACTGGATTGGGTGATCCCCACCTGGCTGACGCTAGACGGCCCCGATCTCGCCTTCAAACCCAATCTCGATATCAGGTCACTGACCTATATCCGCACCCGCAAGCCCGATGTCGCCATCCTACCCCTGCTGCAGAACGCCTCGGGCGCCCGCTGGTATGGCCCGGAGCTGGGCAAACTGCTGGCTGACCCAGTGCGGCGCGCATCTCTCGTGAAAAATGTGGTGGATTTCATCGCCGCCAACAAATTGCAGGGCGTCGCGGTGGATTTCGAAAATGTGGAGCCCGCCGATCACAAGAACCTGGAAACATTTCTCAATGAGATGTCGGACGCCTTCACTCCGCATGGCTGGATCATCGCTCAGTGCGCGCCCTTTGATGACGATCGCTGGCCCTACAAGGCCTATGCCGGAATCGTCGATTACACCGTACTGATGGCGTATGACGAGGCGGACGATTCCGCGCCGCCCGGCCCCATCGCGGGCGAAGACTGGTATGAGCGCGTTCTCGACAGGCGCATGCGCCAGCTGCCCGCTGATTCCACCATCATCGCCATCGGCAATTACAGCTATGACTGGACCCAAGGCGAAGCTGCAGCCACCACAAGGGAATTCTCCGAAGCCATGGTGGCGGCGCGCGATGCGGGCGCCAGAATCCAGTTCGACGATGCCAGCAACAATCCACATTTCTCCTATGATGAAAGCGACGGCACCAAACACACGCTTTGGTTTCTGGATGCGGTGACCGCATACAATCAGATACATGCCGCCGACGGTTATCAGCCTGCCGGCTTTGCGCTGTGGCGGCTGGGCACCGAGGATCCTTCGGTCCTGCCGCTGCTGGGGCGCCCCTATGGCGCCCCGCCGCCACCCGGCCTCAAGACCATTCCGACCAATGACGATGTGGATTTCGACGGCGAGGGAGAAATCCTGCGGGTGGAATCCGGACCCGTGACCGGCCATCGCGACTTCCGTCTGGACAAGGATAGCGGCGACATCATCGACGAGACCTATTCCAGCCTGCCGGCCAATTACGTGATCCGCCGCGTCGGCCAGGCCGGCAGGAAACTGGCGCTGACCTTTGACGACGGGCCTGATCCGGAATGGACGCCGCAGATTCTCGACATCCTGAAGGCCAAGCATGCGCCGGCCACCTTTTTCGTCATCGGCGCGAACATGGAAGCGCATCCCGGCCTGGTGCAGCGAATTCTCGGCGAAGGCCATGAAATCGGCAACCACACCTACACCCATCCCAATCTTGCCGACACACCGCTGGCGGCGGTGCGGTTGGAACTGAACGCCACCCAACGCCTGTTCGAAGCCCTGACGGGCCGCTCCATGCGCCTGCTGCGTCCGCCCTATCTTGGTGACGCCGAACCCAGCGACGCGGACGAGATCGTGCCGATCGAGGAAGCGCAGAAGCTGGGCTATGTCACCATTGGCACCCATGTCGACACGCTCGACTGGAAGATGCTGCCGGTGGACGAGATGATGAAGCTGGTGTTGAAAGAGATCAGCGATCCCAATCCTGATGCGCGGGGCAATATCATCCTGATGCATGATTCCGGCGGCGACCGTTCGCAGACCGTCAAACTGTTGCCGGTGCTGATCGACACATTGCGCGCGCGCGGTTACAGCTTTGTCCCGGTATCGGAACTGGGCGGCTTCAAGCGCGACGAAGTGATGCCGCCCCAGCCCCTGACCGTGATGCTGTATGAAAATCGGCTTGTGTTCCTCACCTTCTCGTATTTGGGACAGTTTCTTTATTATTGTTTTATCGCCGCGATCTTCCTGGGCGTGGGCCGCCTCTTGATGCTGTGCGGGCTGGCGCTCACCAATCGGTTCCGCAAACGGCATGAGCCTGCCGTTGCCGATCGCGGTCATCCCGTCACGGTGCTGATTCCCGCCTTCAATGAAGAGAGAGTCATCGTCACCACCGTCGAACGCATCCTGGCCAGCGATTACCGTGACCTGGAGGTGCTGGTGATTGACGACGGCTCAAAGGACCACACCGCCTATATTGTGCGATCGCATTTCAGAAACGATCGCCGCGTCGGCGTGATTTCGATTGCCAATGGCGGCAAGGCGCATGCCCTGAATGTCGGCCTGGCCAACGCAAAAGGCGAGGTGGTGGTGGCGTTGGACGCCGACACCCAATTCAACCCCGACACCATCTCGCGGCTGGTGCGCTGGTTCGACGATCCGCGCGTGGGCGCGGTGGCCGGCAATGCCAAGGTGGGCAATCGCATCAACATGATCACGCGCTGGCAGGCGCTGGAATATATCGTGGCGCAGAATCTGGAGCGCCGCGCGCTTTCGGCCCTGGACACGCTGACGGTGGTGCCGGGCGCGGTGGGCGCCTGGCGCCGCGAAGCGCTGGCGAAGCTGGGCGGATTTCCGGGCGATACCCTGGCGGAAGACCAGGATCTCACTATCGCCATCCAGGTCGCGGGCTATCGCGCTTTGTTCGATGCCAGCGCCATCGCCTGGACAGAAGCACCCGCCACCATTCGCGGCCTCAGCAAACAGCGTTTCCGCTGGGCTTACGGCACCCTGCAATGCCTGTG
Source organism: Rhizomicrobium sp. (assembly GCA_035568995.1). Lineage (GTDB taxonomy): Bacteria > Pseudomonadota > Alphaproteobacteria > Micropepsales > Micropepsaceae > Rhizomicrobium. The sequence goes on from DATMNL010000013.1 coordinate 29,979, forward strand.
GAAATACCGCCGCATAACCTTCAATCCCAAATTCCCGCAACTCGGGCTGGTGGCATTGCCGCAGGTCTGGCTGTTCCAGATTTTGCTCACCACGCTGGCGCCCCTGGCCGACCTGCTTCTGGTCTGGCAGCTGGTGGGGCAATGGATCAACTATTCCCAGCATGGCGCCGAATTTCAGAGCAACGATCTGCGCACCATCGGGCTTTATTATTGCCTGTTCATCCTGGTGGACCTGCTGGCCGCCGCAGTGGGTTTCCTGATGGAACGGGGCGAGGATTGGCGCCTGTTATGGTGGCTGATGCTGCAACGCTTCGGCTATCGTCAGATCATGTATTATGTCGTGGTGCGCTCCATCTACGCCGCGCTCCGCGGGCCCTTTGTCGGTTGGGGCAAGCTGGAGCGCCAGGGCACCGTGCGTGCGCCGCTTTCCGTCAAGCCGGCGGGCTAACGCCGTTCCAGGAACACGCCGTTATCGTCTTCATGGGTGATGCGATAATGCGCCAGCAGCAGGCTTTTCAGATGCGGCCCCAGCATGAAGGGCGTCATGCTGCTGACGGCGATGCTGCCGAAATATTGGGTCTGAAGCAGATGGGCGAGGTCGCTGTCGCTGCGCGCACCGGTGACGAGCGCCTCGGACAGGTTGAATACATCCACCGGCTCGTCCTTGCCCGCCCAATAACAAAGGGTCAGGTCCTGGCATAAAGCGGGGCCGGGATGGACGCGCAGGAAGCCAACATCGAGCGGCGCTTCGCGGGCGAAGGCCTCGGTGTGGGGAAAATCCGCCTCGGCGTGGTGCTTTGCCAGATAAAACGCCAGCGGCGCTGCTGCGATAAAAGCGGTGAGGCCGACCCAGCGTTTGGGAACATAAATGAGTGCCAACCCGGCGCTCAATCCCAGCGCGATGGCGGCATCAAAAAAGACATTGGCGTCCGCGCCGTCACCGAAAGCGAAGATGCCGCCCAGGATCAGTCCGATTGCGGCATAGGTCATAACCAGTCGCGCGTTCCGCAAGCGGCGCCAGGCCAGCCCGCCCGCCACGATCAGGGCTGTGCCGGCCCAGCTCAGAAACTGTTTCATGCCGCCGGCAAAATTCGCCGTTGCCCAGTGGCGTGGACTTGCCAGCGCCGCGATGAGATTGGCGCCCAGGAAAATCCGTGTGGCGGCAAGTCCCAAAAGGCAGAAAATCAAGCCCGCCAGGGCAAATCGTATCGCCTCCGGCCGGTCCTGCCATAACAGCCACAGCATTGCCGCCAGCGGCAGCGCCAGCAGATTTTGCTTTACGAACAGTCCGGCCGCCATCAGCAGGGCGGCGGCAAACACCTCGCGCCTGGCCTGCAGCAGCAGCGAAAGCCCGGTCAATTGCAGGGCATGGCCGAGCAGCTGGGGGTCGTCCATCGCCACATAGTCGCTGGCGGCAAGAAGTCCGGTCGCGACGAACAGGCTGGCGAACAGCGAACTCAACACGTCCGCGCCCATCTCGCGCAGGATGACGATGATGCCGCCGGTCAGGGCGAAAAAGCTGATCAGGGAAACCAGCCTTCCCGCCACGATCGGGTCGCCGGTGATGGTGCCCAGCGCACCCACGATATAAAAAGACAAAGGCGGATAATTGTTGATCATCAGCCCTTGCGGATAAAGCGGCGCGCCGGTCACCGCGGCATGGGCAAGATAGGCGTTCCAGCCCTCGTTGGGATCGAGCGGGACATGCGCGCCGATGGCGAAGGCGTCGCGCAGCAACAGCGAGGCCGCGGCGAACGCCAGGCCCATCAGCACCAGCTTGAACAGGATGTCCGACAGGATGTCAGGCAGCTTGCGGGGAATCACCATGGCCCATTGTTAATGGAAATCGCGAGACGGAGGCAGGATGCGGACATTGCGCGGATGGCGCGGGCTGGGGGTTACCGGGGCCAGCGTCTCACCGGACAGGACACGCAAATCGGCACTGCGGTCCACCAGCCTTGTCGCCATTAGATGCACGACCTTTTCCGGGCTTACCTGCACTTTTCCCTCTACCAGAAGCAGGCGCGCGCCCATCACCTCCTTGCGGAAATCCTCGAACAGCCGCGCCCAGACCACCACATTGCAGATGCCGGTTTCATCGCTGAGGGTGATGAAGATGGCGTTGCCTTCGCCGGGACGCTGGCGCACCAGAACGATTCCGGCAACGCGCACAAAAGCACCGTCCCCCAGGTCGCCGGCACGGGCACAAGGTGTGAAACCTTCGGCATCAAAGCGCGGGCGCAGGAACTGGGTGGGATAGGCCTTCAGCGACAATCCTATGGTGCGGTAATCGGCCAGCACATGTTCGGATAACGGCATGACGGGCAGGGGTGCGATGGTCTCCGCGCCCTGATCTGGCGCCACGCGGGTTTCGAACAGCGGCAGCGGCTTGTCGTCCGGCAGCCGGCGCACTGCCCATAAGCCTTCGCGGCGGTCGAGAGCGAAGCTCCGGAAGGCATCGGCCTCCGCCAATGTCACCAGGGCGCGGCGGGACAGCGCGGTGCGGCGGGCGAAATCGGTGAAATCGAGATAGCCGGTCCCGCGCTTTGCCATGATGGTGAGGGCATCTTTTTCGGCAAAGCCGTCTATCTGGCGAAGCCCCAGGCGCAGGCACAATGTGCCTTCTTCATTCGGCTCCAGGGTGTTGTCCCACTCGCTGATGGCGGCATCGGGATGCAGCACCGGCACTTCATGTTCGCGCGCGTCGCGCACAATTTCGGCTGGGGCGTAAAAGCCCATCGGCTGGGAATTGAGCAGCGCGGCTGCGAAAGCCGCCGGATGAAATTTCTTGATCCAGGCCGAAACATAAACCAGCACGGAAAAACTGGCGGCATGGCTTTCGGGAAAGCCGTAAGAACCGAAGCCCTTGATCTGCTCAAAACAATCTTCCGCAAATTTTCTGACATAACCGCGCCCGATCATGCCGTCGACGAAGGCCGGCTTGTAATCCTCGATGTTGCCGAGATGGCGGAAGGTTGCCATGGCGCGGCGCAGGCCATCCACCTGGCCGGAGGTGAACTGGGCGGCGATCATGGCCAGCTTCATCGCCTGTTCCTGGAACAGAGGCACGCCCAGCGTTCTGTGTAAAACGTCCTTGAGCTCGTCCTGATTATGCTGAGGTCCAGGCCGGGGATAGTCGAAGACAAATTTCCGGTTCGCGAGATATCGCTTGCGGCGCTTGAGATAGGGCTTGACCATGTTGCCCTGGATCGGCCCGGGCCGCACGATCGCCACTTCAATCACCAGGTCGTAGAATTTTTCGGGCCGCAGGCGCGGCAGCATGCTCATCTGGGCGCGGCTTTCCACCTGGAACACGCCGATGGCGTCGGCCCGACTCAGCATCTCATACACTTCGGGTTCTTCCTGGGGCACGCTCGCCAGAGTGAAATCTTCGCCGGTATGAAGAGTGATCAACTCGAACGCCTTACGGATGCAGGTGAGCATGCCCAGCGCCAGCACATCCACTTTCATGATGCGCAGGGCGTCGAGATCGTCTTTGTCCCATTCGATAAAATAGCGCTTTTCCATCGCCGCTGGGCCGATGGGCACGATGGTGTCGAGAAAATCCTCCGTCAGGACAAACCCGCCGACATGCTGGGAGAGGTGGCGGGGAAAGCCGGTGAGTTTGCGCGCGAAATGAACAGCGCGCGCGATTATGGCATTGGCGGGGTCGCTGCCGCCCTGGCGCACCTGTTTGCTGCTCAGTCCCTTGCCATGATGGCCCCATACCGTATCGGCCAGCTTGCCGGTCACGTCTTCGGTGAGGCCGAACACCTTGCCGACTTCGCGGATGGCGCTACGCGAACGGTAGCTGATCACCGTCGCGGTCAGCGCCGCGCGGCGATGACCATAGCGTTCATAGATATGCTGAATAACTTCCTCGCGCCGCTCATGCTCGAAATCCACATCAATGTCGGGCGGCTCCTTGCGGTCGGCGTTGAGGAAACGTTCGAAGAATACATCAAAGTTATTGGGGTCGATCGAGGTGACGCCCAGGGCATAACAGACGGCGGAATTGGCCGCCGAACCGCGTCCCTGGCAGAGAATTTCGGGTTTACGGGTGCGGGCAAAAGCGACAATGTCGTGCACGGTGAGAAAATAATGCGCGATGCCGCGCACAGAGATGAAACGAAGTTCCTTTTCGGCAAGCTCTGCGACCTTGGCAGGTATGCCCTCGGGATAGTGCTTTCTCAGTCCCGCTTCGGTCAGGTCGCGCAAATGACCGTCTGCGGTCTTGCCCGGCGGCACCGGCTCATGCGGATAATTATATTTGAGTTCGTCCAGAGTAAACGTGATGCGGCCTGCCAGACGCAGTGTTTCGTAAACAGCTTCGGGGCACGCCCGAAATAGGCGGAACATTTCCCCGGGAGTTTTCAGATACCGTGCTGCGTTGGCCTGCAGTCGCGTGCCCGCCTGATCCAAGGTCACATGCTCACGAATACAGGTGACGATATCCTGCAATTCCCGCTGGTCGGGGTGGTGATACAACGCGTCATTGACCGCGATCAGCGGTGTTCTGTTTTCGCGCGCAAAGCGCATCAGCGTCTTAAGATGGCGGCGATCCTCACCGATGTAAAGCATGCGCGCTGCCAACCATGTGTCAGGCCCCAAGGCTTTCAGCATCGGTTTTAAATTTTCCAGACCCGTCGGTATTACGATCAGCAGCAGCCTTTCGCGGAAATCCATCAGGTCGTTGAGATCCAGAAAGCAATCGCCTTTTGGCGCGCGCAATTTTCCTTTGCTTAAAAGCTGGCAGAGCCGTCCATAGGCTGCGCGGTCCTGCGGATAAGCGATGATGTCCGGCGTGCCGTCGCGAAAAACCAGACGTGCGCCGATCAACAGGCGCGGCCGGGATTCTTCGTCCAGTTTTTCCCATTCCGCATAAGCCCGCACCACGCCGGCTAAAGTATTGCGGTCGGCTATGCCGATGGCGGGATAACCAAGATGTGCAGCCCGTTCGACAAATTGACCAGGATGGCTGGCGCCACGCAGAAACGAATAATTGGTAGTGACGGCCAGCTCAACGTAACTCATGCGAAGATGCCGTGCAGATACCAACGCGGCGCCAGACCGTTCTGAAGGTAAAGTCCATCACGATAAAGCCAGAAACGCTGGCCCTGTCTTGTTTCAACCCGGAAATAGTCGCGGGTTGGATATTGTGCTTCGCTTTTATCGCCTGGCCTCGGAGGCGCGGTTTCATTTTCGCTTTTCGTCTGCGCTTTGCTAGCGGCTTCCGTTCTTTTCTCGCTGGCACTGATATTCCGCCACCATTCCATCGCGATGCGTTCCGGTCCTTCGGCGCGGGCGACATCGAACTGCGCCCGCCGCCAGCGAAAGAAAGAGGGCGGCCCATCCGGCGCCGTCGCGAAGGGGACATTTATCTCTTCCGGCTTTTCAAACAGGCGCAGCGGCCGCAAGGGCGGATCGTTTTTAAGGTGGCGTGACGGCCAGACGCGGTCGGCGAATTCGCGGTCTTCAGCCGGTACGGCCACGCTTTGTGCTTCGGGAATATGGGTGTCCTGCGCCACAAAGCGCAGCACCCGCGCTTCGCCATGGCGTGCCGACAGGCGATCGGCCAGATACTGGATTTCGTGTTTTGCATGTTCATCGCTGTCGAAGCTTGTGGCCGATATTTCGATCCGTTCGGTCAGCATCGCTTCCAGCCGGATCACATCGAAGCCGAAACCGGGATCGAGCGGGTCGCTCAGCGAATCCAGTCTTTCGCGCAGCAATCTCATCACCCTGTCCGCGTCGCGCGATGCGCCGCCCAGCCGCAAGGCGATGCGCCGCACCTGCCCATCGGCGCGGAAGAAAGACGCCGTGAGCCGGCGCAAGCCAAGCCCCCGCTGCTCCAGGATGCCGCTTAGGGACCCCGCCAGGCTGAGCAGGCAAGCTACGATAGCGTCCTGGGTGACAATGGGTTCGGCGAAACGCTGTTCGGCCATCAGGTCGGGCAGCGGACGGCGGGGACTGATCGGCTGGTCATGCTGGCCCAGCAGCATTTCCAGGGTGGTGACAAAAGCCTTGCCGAACCGCGCCGTCAGTTCGTCACGATCACGCGTCTGGACCTGACCGATGGTCTTGAGGCCGGCACGGTTCAAGGCGGCGATGATCTTGTCGTCCACTGCCAGCGCCGCCACCGGCAAGCGTGCCAGCGCCGCCGCCTCCGCGCCCGGCGCCGCGATATGACCGGGTGCGAATTTCGCCAGCGCCCGCGCCGCCGAAGATGTGCCCGCAATGGCCGCCGCCACGGCAAAGTTCTGCTGCCCGATCTTTTGTGTCACATGATCCAGCATCGCCGCCTCGCCGCCGAACAGATGCGCGGCCCCGGTGATATCCAGGATCAGACCGTCGGGCGGCACGGCGGCGACGAAAGGGCTGAAACGGTCGCACCAGACGACGATCCGCTCTAGCAGTTCCAGGTCTTTTTTTTCGTCCGCGGGAATGATGGTCAGGTCCGGCGTTATCGCCCGCGCATTGGCGAGCGGCTGGTTTTTATAGAGTCCCAACCTTTGCGCGCGCGCCTCCAGCGCCGCGACATACAGCGCATTGTTGGCGCGGCCCGCGATCACCAGCGGCGGGCGCTTCCCGTCACAAAGCGATGCGTCGTCTCTCTTCAGCCGTTCGGTCGAAAGACGCGGCAGCCACACGGCCAAAATTCTTCTGGGATGAGTCATACGGCGCGTGTTGTTCGCGCGCGGGTTCGCGGAAAAGTCCATCTTCGGGATTCCATGTCAGGCGCCAGCATCCGGTGGGGCCAAGCCGGTTGCGGCTGAGGTCGGCGGTAAAAGTCGGCAGGCCCCAATCGTCTCCTTCGGAAGAGGCGGAGGAAACATGCCAGCGGGTTTGCGCCGCGCTGGGAAAGGCTTCGGCGCCTTCGCGCAGCAGGATGCAGCTTGCGCCTGTTTCCGCCGCGATGAAGTTCAGCCTGCGGCCGGCGACCAGATCAAGGGCCTTGGGTTGTCCGGAAATTTCCAGGACCAGCGCGCCGGCATGCGGGCAGGCCAGAATGTCGCTGGCGGCGGCCAAGGCATCGGCCGCAGTGGCCGTCTTTATAAGAAAGAGATTGTCCGGCCGGCCGCCCAGCTCCGCCAGGCCCTGGGCATGCAGGGCGCCATATTCCAGTGCCTCGTAATCCGGCCGGACCCAGAATAAAGGCTTGTCGCCCGCCAATCGGATGGCAAGACAGGCGGCAAACCCGGCCGCTGCCCAATCCTGCGCATACACTTCATGCAAGGCACCCGGTATCAATCCGCCGCCCAACGCCCGGTCCACGTCCGTTGCACCCAAGGTAAGGGCGGGACGCTCCCGGGGAAGCCCATAGCGCGCCAGAAAATGCCGTAATTCCTCTACTTTTTCATATTTGTTCATGATATGTTCTAATCTGACTCCTCTATCCCCAAGAGTCAAGCGCTGCGCGCCACCCTGTCATGTTGCGCTGCAACTCCCGAAATGTTGAGATATCCAGCATTCTTGGGATGTTTGGACGTCTGGCCGCTTTTCCCTGGCAAAGGGAGGCGGACAGGGAGTCCGCGCCGGAACATTCCGTGGGGTTTTATGAGCTTGCCGCCGAAACAGGGCCTTTACGATCCGCGCAACGAGCATGACTCGTGCGGCGTGGGCTTTGTTGCCAACATCAAGGGGCACAAGTCCCATGCCATTGTCGGCCAGGGGCTGCAGCTTCTCATCAATTTGGATCATCGCGGCGCGGTGGGCGCCGACCCGCTGGTGGGCGACGGCGCCGGCATCCTGATTCAGATTCCCGATGCGCTCTTTCGCGAATGGGCCAAGGAAACCGGCGTTACCTTGCCGGATCCCGGCAAATATGCCGTGGCGATGTGCTTTCTGCCGCGCGAAGCAAAAGCGCGCGAGATCGCGGTCAAACATTTCGAGCATTTTATCAAGATCGAAGGCCAGAAGCTGCTCGGCTGGCGCGATGTGCCGACCGACCCCACCGGCCTGGGCAAAACCGTCACCGAGCAGATGCCGCTGATCCGTCAGGCGATCGTGGCGATGGGTCCGCACACCAAGGACCAGGACTCCTTCGAACGCAAACTCCTCACCATCCGCAAACAGGCGCAGAATCCGCTGGAAGCGCTGGCGAAAAAGCACAAGCAGCCCGCCATCACTCAGCTTTACATGCCCAGCTTTTCCACCCGCACCGTGGTCTATAAGGGTCTGTTGCTGGCGCCTGATGTCGGCCGCTTCTATCGCGATCTCACCAATCCCCTGACCACCACCGCCATCGCGCTGGTGCATCAGCGTTTCTCGACCAACACCTTCCCCAGCTGGAAGCTGGCCCATCCCTATCGCTTCATCGCCCATAACGGTGAAATCAATACCGTGCGCGGCAACGTCAACTGGATGAACGCCCGCCGCCGTTCCATGCAATCCGAACTTCTGGGTCCCGATCTCGACAAGATGTGGCCGCTTATTCCGCATGGCCAATCCGACACCGCCTGTCTCGATAACGCGCTGGAGGTTCTGGTGGCTGGCGGTTATCCGCTCGCCCATGCGGTGATGATGCTGATTCCGGAAGCCTGGTCCGGCAACAAGAGCATGGACCCCAGGCGCAAGGCCTTTTACGAATATCACGCCGCGCTGCTGGAGCCGTGGGACGGCCCGGCCGCGATCGCCTTCACCGATGGCCGCCAGATTGGCGCCACGCTGGACCGCAACGGCCTTCGCCCCGCGCGCTACATCGTCACCGACGACGATCTGGTCATCCTGGCTTCGGAATCCGGCGTCCTCCCGGTGGCGGAGGAGAAGATCAAGCGCAAATGGCGTCTTCAACCCGGCAAGATGCTGCTGATCGATCTGGAAGAAGGCCGCATCGTCGAAGACGAAGAGATCAAGAAGAAACTCAGCCAGGCCGAACCTTACGAGGAATGGCTGAAAGCGGCGCAGTACAAGCTGGAAGACCTGCCCGACCTGCCGGAAGATCATCGCGCCAAGGCCAATGATCCTGGCCTGCTGCTCGATAGGCAGCAAGCCTTCGGCTACACCCAGGAAGACCTGCAATTCTTCCTGGAGCCGATGGCGCAGGTGGGTGACGATCCCGTTGGTTCCATGGGCGTGGACACGCCTTTGGCGGTGCTCTCCTCCAAGCCCAAGCTGCTTTATAATTACTTCAAGCAGAATTTCGCCCAGGTCACCAATCCGCCGATCGATCCGATCCGCGAAGAATTGGTGATGAGCCTGGTCTCCATGATCGGGCCGCGTCCCAATCTTCTGGGCCGCGAGGCGGGTTCGCACAAGCGCCTGGAAGTGCACCAGCCGGTGCTGACCAATGCCGATGTGGAAAAAATCCGCTCGATTTCCGAGCTGGTGGACGGGGCCTTCCGCACCGCCACCATCGACTGTACCTGGCCGGCGGCCGAAGGCGCCGAGGGCCTCTCCAATGCCATGGTCCGCATCTGCCACAACGCCACCGACGCGGTGCTGGCGGACAACAACATCCTTATTCTCTCCGACCGCGCCACTGCACCGGATCGCGTCCCGATCCCTGCGCTTCTGGCGATTGCCGCCATCCATCATCACCTGATCCGCCAGGGCCTTCGGATGCAGACCGGGCTTGTGGTCGAGACGGGCGAAGCCCGCGAGGTGCACCATTTCTGCGCCCTAGCCGGCTATGGCGCCGAAGCGATCAATCCCTATCTCGCCTTCGAGACCCTGGAGCAGATTCGCATCCGCCAGGGCCTGTCGCTCAAACCCTATGAAGTGCAGAAGAACTACATCAAGGCGGTGGGCAAGGGCATGCTCAAGGTGATGTCCAAGATGGGCATCTCGACCTACCAGTCCTATTGCGGCGCGCAGATTTTCGATGCGGTGGGCCTCTCATCCGAATTCATAGAGAAGTTTTTCACCGGCACCGCTTCCACCATCGAAGGCATCGGCCTGAAGGAAATCGCCGAGGAATCGGTGCGCCGCCACCGGGATGCCTATGGCGACAATCCGGTTTATCGCAACATGCTGGATGTCGGCGGTGATTTCGCTTTCCGCCTGCGCGGCGAAGACCATGCCTGGACGCCGGAAAGCGTGTCGCGGCTTCAGCATGCGGTGCGCGGCAACAATCCGGCGGAATATCAACTCTTCGCCCAGACCATCAATGACCAGAGCGAGCGGCTGCTCACCTTGCGCGGGTTGATGCAGTTCAAGACCGGCGAAGGCGTGCCGCTGGATCAGGTCGAACCTGCCGCCGCCATCGTCAAGCGTTTCTCCACCGGGGCGATGAGCTTCGGCTCGATCTCCCGCGAAGCGCACACCAATCTGGCCATCGCCATGAACCGCATCGGCGGCCGCTCCAATACCGGCGAGGGCGGGGAGGAGCCCGACCGGTTCGTGCCGCTCGCCAACGGCGATTCCATGCGCTCCAAGATCAAGCAGGTGGCCTCGGGCCGTTTCGGCGTCACCACCGAATATCTGGTCAGCGCCGACGATATCCAGATCAAGATGGCCCAGGGCGCCAAGCCCGGCGAGGGCGGCCAGCTGCCCGGCCACAAGGTGGATGCCGCCATCGCCAAGGTGCGTCATTCCACGCCGGGCGTGGGCTTGATCTCGCCGCCGCCGCATCACGATATCTATTCCATCGAGGATCTGGCGCAGCTGATCCGCGACCTCAAAAGCGTCAATCGCAAGGCGCGCATCTCGGTCAAGCTGGTCTCGGAAGTGGGCGTGGGCACCGTGGCGGCGGGTGTCGCCAAATGCCGCGCCGACCATGTCACCATTTCGGGTTTTGAAGGCGGCACCGGCGCGGCCCCGCTGACCTCGCTCACCCATGCGGGCAGCCCCTGGGAAATCGGCCTGGCAGAAACCCAGCAGACGCTGGTGCTGAACGGCCTGCGCGGCCGCATCGCGGTGCAGGTGGATGGCGGCATCCGCACCGGCCGCGACGTGGCGATCGGTGCCCTGCTTGGTGCCGACGAATTCGGTTTCTCGACCGCGCCCCTGATCGCCTCAGGCTGCATCATGATGCGCAAATGCCATCTCAACACCTGTCCGGTGGGGGTGGCGACCCAGGACCCGATCCTGCGCAAGCGTTTCACCGGCACGCCCGAGCATGTGATCAATTACTTCTTCTTTGTCGCCGAAGAATTGCGCGAGATCATGGCGCTGCTGGGGTTCCGCACCATGGCCGAAATGACCGGCCGGGTGGACAAGATCGACATGAAGAAAGCCATTGCCCACTGGAAGGCCAAGGGCGTGGACCTGTCGCGCATCCTCTACCAGGTTCAGGCGCGGCCGGGCGTCGCCATCCACAATTGCGAAGCGCAGAATCATGCCCTGGACTCCGCCATCGACCATGAATTGATCAAATCCAGCATGCCCTCCATCGAGGATGGTCAGCCGGTGATGCTGGAGCGCACCATCCGCAATGTGGACCGCACGGTCGGCGCCATGCTGTCGGGCGAGGTGGCCAGACGCCATGGCCATGCTGGCCTGCCGGAAGACACGATCAAGATCCGCTTCACCGGCACCGCCGGACAAAGCTTCGGCGCCTTCCTGTCGCGCGGCGTCTCGCTGGAACTGATCGGCGATGGCAATGACTATGTCGGCAAGGGACTGTCGGGTGGACGCATTGTGGTCAGGCCCCCGGGCGGTCTCACCCGCGATCCGGCCGACAATATCGTGGTTGGCAACACGGTGCTGTATGGCGCCATTGCGGGCGAAGCCTATTTCCTCGGTGTTGCGGGCGAGCGCTTCGCGGTCAGGAATTCCGGCGCCGTCGCGGTGGTCGAAGGCACCGGCGATCATGGCTGCGAATATATGACCGGCGGCGTGGTGGTGGTGTTGGGCAAGACCGGGCGGAATTTCGCCGCCGGCATGTCGGGCGGCGTGGCCTATGTTTATGACGAGACAGGCAATTTCGAGTCGCGCTGCAACATCGCCCAGGTTCGGCTGGAAAAGTTTGGCGCAGCTTCGGGCGGTGAAGACCCCGAACAGCCCCGGCAACGTTCGCTCAGCGTGGCCGATGCCGGCATGGGCGACCTTTTGCGCTTTGACGCCGAACGGCTGCGTATTCTGATTGAACGCCACCTGATGCACACCGGCAGCGGGCGCGCCAAAATGCTGCTCGACAATTGGGAGCAAACCCTGTCCCGCTTTGTCAAAGTGATGCCGACGGATTACGCCCGCGCCCTGGCCGACATGAAGGCGTCGCGCACCAAAGCCGTTGCGGCGGAGTAGTCATGGGCAAAGTTACCGGCTTTCTGGAAATCGAGCGTCAGGAACGCGGCTATGACAAGGTCGAGCAGCGGCTGGAGAATTACCGCGAGTTCGTCCACCCTCTGCCTTATGGCGAAGTCGGCAAACAGGCGGCGCGCTGCATGGATTGCGGCATCCCCTTCTGTCATCAGGGCTGCCCGGTCAACAACCAGATTCCCGACTGGAATCATCTGGTCTATCGCGACCAATGGCGCGCCGCGATGGAGAATCTGCATTCCACCAACAATTTCCCGGAATTCACCGGCCGCATCTGCCCCGCGCCCTGCGAGGCCAGCTGCACCCTCAACATCCAGGAGAACCCGGTCACCATCAAAACCATCGAATGCCAGATCGTGGACCGCGCCTGGGAAGAGGGCTGGATTCAGCCCGTCATCGCACCGAAGAAAACCGGCAAGACAGTGGCGGTGGTGGGATCCGGCCCGGCGGGCATGGCCGCCGCCCAGCAGCTGGCGCGCGCCGGCCATTCGGTGACCCTGTTTGAAAAAAGCGACCGTATCGGCGGGCTGCTGCGCTACGGCATTCCCGATTTCAAGATGGAAAAGCACCTGATCGACCGCCGCATCCGCCAGATGGAAGCGGAAGGCGTGGCGTTCCGGCCCGGCGTCGAGGTCGGCGTCGGCGTCTCGGTGGAAATGCTGCTGGCCGATTATGACGCGCTGGTGCTGTCGGGGGGCGCCGAAGCGCCGCGCGATTTGCCCATCGAGGGGCGCGAATTGTCCGGCATCCATTTCGCCATGGATTTCCTCACCCAGCAGAACAAGCGCGTGGCCGGCGACGCGGAAGAAAAAGCCGCGCCGGGCGGCACGCTCAGCGCCAAGGGCCGCCATGTGGTGGTGATCGGCGGCGGCGATACCGGCTCGGACTGCATCGGCACCTCCAACCGCCATGGCGCCCTCAGCGTGACCCAGCTGGAAATCATGCCCCAGCCGCCACTTCACGAAAACAAGTCGCTGGTGTGGCCGGACTGGCCGCTCAAGCTGCGCACATCGTCCTCGCAGGAAGAAGGCTGCGAGCGCGACTTCGCGGTCCAGACACGGCGCGCTATCGGGGTGGACGGAAAGATCGCCGAACTGGAATGCGTCAAGGTGGACTGGCGGCTCGGCGACGGCGGCAAGATGAACCTGGTCGAAGTGCCGGGCAGCGCATTCACTCTCAAGGCCGATCTGGTGCTGCTGGCGATGGGCTTCACCGGTCCGCGCAAGGCGGGACTGGTGGAACAGGCGGGCGTCGAACTTGATGACAGCGGCAACGTCAAGGCCGGCACCGCCAATTACAAGACCAGTTCGCTCAAGATTTTTTCCTGCGGCGACATGCGGCGCGGCCAATCTCTTGTCGTTTGGGCGATCCGCGAAGGGCGGCAGTGCGCGCGTGGTGTCGATGAGTTCCTGATGGGAAGCTCCGACCTGCCGCGTTAGGCATTGCGCCTATCGTGTCGCGACAATCGCCAGCGGCGCGACCCCGGTCAGGGCCGCCAGGGTTTGCGACAGCGCCAGCTTGCCCAGCATGTCCTTGCGCGTCACCACCAGGGTGGCGTCGCCCAGCCGCGCCAGCAGGCTCGCTTCCGGTGACCCGACGTGCGAACAGTCCAGCACCACCAGATCGGCGCTCTCCCTGAGAATTTGCAGCAGTCTGGTCATCGCCGCCGAGGCGAACATGGTGGAAAGCCTGGGCGGGCGGCGCGTCATCGCCAGGGCATAGACGCCGCTGCGGCAATCTTTTGCCAGCGCCTTGGACAGCGGCACCTTGCCGGTCAGAACTTCGTAAAGGCCCGCCCGGGCCGGTGCGTGCATCGCGCTGCTCGCCAGCTGGCCGGGATCGCAGTCAATCAGCACGGTCTTGCGGCCCATCTGGGCGGCGGCGCGCGCCAGGGAAACTGCGACAACGCTTTTGCTTTCGCCGCCCTGCGCGGATGTGACGGCCACCACCGAGGCGCCGCCTTCGTGGGATTCGAGCTGGCCAACCAGCGCCGACATCGCCGCGGCATAACGGCTGCCGGGAAAATCCACCACATAGGCCGCCGCGCGCATTTTCTCGGCATTGGCCAGTTCGGCCAGGATTGGCGGGCCGTCCCATACCGCGGGATGGACGTTGGGCATCTGACGGGCGGGTTTGACGGGCACCGGCAGGCCGGAGCTTAAACGCTCCGACATCAGCGCCGCCAGAATGCCCAACAGGAAACCCATGGGAATGGAAGCGCCGACAATCAATGCGCGCCGGGGACCGCTGGGCGCCAGGGGCAGGCTGGCGGAAGAGATGATGCGGCTTTCCGGCGCGGCGGCGGTGTCCTGATCTTCGGTCACGCGCAGCCGTCCAACAAAGGCTTCGTATTGCGCCTTGGTGGAATCGACATTGGATTGCAGCGCCTGCAGTTCGACCCGCGCCAGATTCTCGCTATTGGCCTGGAGCTTCATCTGGGACAGGCTTTGCTCCAGGGAATTCAGATGCGCCCTGGCGGCGGATACGTCACTGTGAAGCGATCCGGCGATACGGGTGACTTCCTGGGCGATCTTGGCGTTCAGGTCGCGTTCCTGTGCCTGAACCGCCAAAATCTTGGGATGCAGCGGTCCGTATTTGCTCGAGAGATCGGCGTCATGGCGGATCAAGTCGGCCTGTTGGCCGCGCAGTTGCACGATCAGGGGTGAGGCCACCACCTGGCTGACATCGGCGGCATTGCCCGCCATGGCGGCGGCGCCAACCCGGCCGGAAGCGGCCTGCTTTTCGGCAAGCTCGGAACGCGCCTGCACGATCTGGGCGTTGATCGCCGCCATCTGCTGGTCCAGCAGAGAATTGCCGGGCGCGGAATCATTGAGGCCGTGCTGCGTCTTGTATTGCTGCACGGCCTGCTGCTCCAGCATCAGTTGCTGCGCCAGATCGCCGGTGCGCTTGTCCAGCCAGTCCGAAGTAGCCTGATTGGCGTTGCGTTTGGCGCTGACCTGATCCTCGACATAGACCCGGGTGAGGGTATTGGCGATGTCCTGCGCCTTCCTGGGATCCTTGGCGGTGGCATAGACGGTGATTGCGGTGGAAAGTCCGTTCGCTTCGGCGGAAACGTGGCTGAGGAAAGCCGCCAGGATACGGTCATGGGTCAGGGCCATGTCGCCGCTTCCAGAATCGGGAAACCAGAAATTCAGGCGCATCATGCCGGCCGGTCCCTGCGGCACCAGCACTGGATTGAATTCGGGATCATTGTAAAGCTGAAGCCGCGTGATGACCTCGGACGCCAGTTCGCGCGAGGTGAGAATCTGAATCTGGTTCTGTAGCGTCGCCGGGTCGCGCTGGGACAGGACCGCCGAAAGATCGGTGACGGTGTTCGGGTGCTGGTCCAGCATCACCACCGCCGAGCTGGTATATTGCCGGGGCAGCAGGAACGCGGCCAACGTCGCCAGAAAGATCACGGCCAGGGCGACGCGCAGGATCAGCGGGCGGCGCGATTGGTGAATGGAAAGACTATCGGCGCGCGGAATATCCTGGGCGCGCGGCACATGGCCCATCTTATAGGTGGACGTCGTCCGATAGGGGGACATGGACCCTTAAAGCCTTCCACTGGGTGTGCGGCCGGAAGGACAAGGCCCTCCAAGGGCAAATTACCCATCGGCAGGCTGACGAATGGTTAACGGGTTATGGCTTCAACCCCTAAAATGCGAGCCTAAAGCTGGCTTTAGGCCGGCGCGGGGCCAGGGGAAGCTTGCCGGGGTGCTAATTCCCCGCCGCCGGCAAGGCGGGGTGGGGATCAGGTTTTTCGAGCGAGGAAAGCGGCGCTTCCTGGCTGCGCTCGCGCAGACCGATATGGAGCCAGCCTATGGTGGTGTCGGCCAACCGGCGGTACTGGGCGGCATTGAGGAAAATCTGCAGGAAAATCACCACCGCCAGCCGCGGACCGTAACATCCGCGAAAAAAGGCATCGAGATAAAGTCTCAGGGCTTCAATCTTGTCGCCATCGCGCGCCACCATCTTGGCGTAAGCCCAGCCGCGCCCGCCGCACCAGGCCCGCCGCGTCATGTAAGGCTTCATCTGCTCAAGCCAGGCGCCAAAGCGCTGGGTCCGGGAGGACGGCCCGACGGCCGAGGTACGTTGCGGATCGGCGCTGTCGTTCCACATCGCGCCGGCCTTCGGCGCCATCAGGAATTTGCAGCCCGCCAGCGCCAGCCGAATCGCGAAATCCGTGTCCTCGGCGGAGCGCAAATTGGCGTGATAGCGCACGCGTTTCGCCATTCCGCGCCCCACCACCAGGCTGATGGTTGGCACAGAACCTCGCTCGCAGAGCAGATATTCACCCATGTCTTCGCCTTCGCGGATGGCGCGGGGCGGCTTCAGGAATGTCCGGCCTTCTCCTCGGTTCACCAGCACGCGGGCATAACCCGCGGTATTGGATTTTCCCTCAAGCAGCATTCTCATGGTTTCAAGATGATGCGGCAGGAAGACGTCATCGGAATCCAGCGGTGCGATGAAGCGGCCGCGCGCCGCGTCGATCGCGGCATTGCGCGCCGCGCCGCCGCCCCGATTTGCCTGGCGCAGATAACGGATACGCGGATCGGAGAAACTCGCGATCACGTTTCCCGGATCGTCCGTCGATCCGTCATCGACAACCACAATCTCGAAATCCTGGCAGGTCTGGGCCAGCACCGATGAAAGTGCGGCGCCAAGCGTCCTGGCCCGGTTATAGACCGGGATAATCACGGAAAAATGGGGTTCGTCGGGGCGCATGCCCGCCGATATTACGGTGCCAAAGTTAATGATTTATCAGGGTTGCGCAGCGCTGCGATCACCAGAAGGAAAGAAAACCACACCCCGTCGTCGCTCGCCAGAAAATCCGATTGCATAAAATTGTGCAGGACAATGAATACAAACAGCGCAAAAAGCAGGGCTTTAAGGCCCTGATGCTGGTAGTCCAGGGGCCAGAGGCGCACCAGGGGTTCGACCACCAGGCCGAGCATGGCCAGGACAAACCCCACCCAACCCAGGGTAACAAGCAGCTGCAGATAGCCGTCATGGCTATCGCCGATCGCCCCAAAGCCGGCGCCCAGCCAGGGATGGTCGCTGACAAAGGCAAAATAGGCCTGCCAGATCTCGGCGCGTCCGGTGAATTCGGCGGGGTCCTCCAGGATGCGGGAAACCCCATCGGAAAATGTAACGAGGACCGCGCCCGCCGCCAGCAACAATAGCGCCGCGCCCGCCGCGAAAATGGTGCGGCTGAGGCCGTCACGCCAGCTGACGCGATAGGCAAGGCCCGCCAGAAGCGCCACGGGAAACAGCGCCAGCGATGTCTTGGAATGCGTCATGACCAGGAACGCGAGGGATGCCGCCGCCGCCAGCCCGCCAATCCAGTTGTACCGTCCGTTGCGGGTGAACAGGAACAGAAGCGCCGTCAGAGCGCAGGTCGCCCCCGCCGCGTTTTTTTCGCCGTAAAGTCCGCGCCAATCGCCGACCAGTCCGGGATCGATTTCGCCCGGCAGATGCACGGCCGTAGCCACCAGGGGAATCGAAATCCAGTTCACCACCAGGATGGCCGCCAGCACGATCCGCAGATAACGGAAAGCCCGTTCCGGTCCGATCGTGTCGGCGCTGAGGAGGATGGAAAGCGCCAGCACCGCTTCGAGCGTGGCGCGGCGGAAGGCCACACCATGCGCCGTCGCCCAGAACGCGCTCAAGAGACACCATGCCAGCAGCAGGCCCAGAAGCAACGGCATGGCCCGTATCGCGCCGAGTCCGCGCCGTTGCACCGCCGACACCAGCACCACGGCAAAGATACCAAGGTAGAAAATCTGGCGCGTGAAATCGCCATCGGTTGCGCTGGCGGCGGCCAGCGGCGCGCCGGAATGCGGCGGGACAAATGGCTGGAGGCCGACAAAGACCAGAAACACCAAGGCAAAGAATGCGATGGCGGCGAGGGTGGTGCGCTCCAGCCGGGGCGGAGCGACGAAACTTACGGCAAAGCTGTCATTGCCATGGGCCAACGGCATACTCATTGTAGCGCCAGCCGGCCATCGCCGTCAGCTTGCCCGCCGCCCAGAACATTTTGGTCAGGCCTACGATTCGGACTGCCCGCGAGGATGACCGCCAGCGGCGGCGACAACAAGAGCGCGCTCAGGATTTTCGCGCTCTCCAGAATCCTTGTCGCCGCGCCGGGGCGATGCTTGAGCAGGACGCGCATGTCGGAATTGGCGCGCCTGAGGTGTCGCGGCTGGGACGCGCGGTTCTGATGACGCCCAGCCGCCCTTCGCCACAGCCATCACGGGCGGTGATGCGGGATTGAGGCCTACAGCGCGAAATGAATTTCAAAGGCGGCGGGAATGGAAAACAGCGCCGCCATCACACCGCATTCCTTTGACTCAGCACTTCCAGCGGGGTGCGGGCCAAGATGAGAATGTCGAGCCAGACACTCTGATGCGCCACATACCAGGCGTCCAAATCGATGCGCGCTTGCATGTCGGCGAGTTCGGCGGTGGTGCCGCGCGCGCCGTGCACCTGCGCCCAGCCGGTGATGCCCGGCTTGACCAGCTGGCGCATCCGGTAATTGGGAATAAGGACGGAATAATATTCGTCATGGGCGATGGCATGAGGCCGCGGCCCCACCAGCGACATATCGCCGGCCAGCACATTGAAGAGTTGCGGCAGCTCATCAATGCTCGAGGCGCGCAGGAAGCGGCCGACGCGGGTGACGCGGGCATCACCCTTGACGGCCTGCGCGATAGCGGCGCCGTCTTCCATCACGCGCATGCTGCGGAATTTGTAAATGCCGAAAAGCTTGCCGCCTTGGCCGGCGCGGCGCTGGCGGAACAGCACCGGTCCCGGCGAGTCCAGCAAGATGGCGATCGGAATCAACAGGAAAATCGGCAGGAAGAGGAGGATGGCGAAGCTTGCGACCGTGATATCCAGCACCCGCTTGGCGGAGAAGCGCCTGGGCGCCAGGGACGCGCCAAGACCGTCGATGGCGGGGAATACCGACTTCATTGCCGGCTGGGAGTGGTCCTGAACGCTCACGGTTAGCCCGGGGCTTTGGCTTCACGGGAGTTGATTGCAGGAGTCGGACCAGAAAAATCTGGCTTTTCCGCCCCGCTTTGGCACAAAGACCGCAGTTTTTTCGGGGCGTTTAACGATACCCAGTCCCGCTTTTGGGCGAGACCTCCAGATTGGGGGGAATTAATTCCTCTTAACGGCCACCGTCCGGCTGCCAGGCCGCCAACGCCGTCGGGTCCCGACCGGTATCTGGCGGATGGAAATAGCCTTGGGAATCGCGTTCGCCGATCAAGGATGAACGAAATCGTGAATGGCACGTAATGCTTAAAGCCGTGCTTGACGTAACACCTGACCGGACCCGGCGGATCAGCTCACGACACTTTCGACAAATTTAAGTGGAATCAGGCTGCTATCGAACTTCAACCTGCGTAAGCTCAAGCATCGCGCCCGGCATGGGCGGTCCAGGCCTTGGGCGTATAAAAGACGTTTTCGCCCGTTTACCTTGGCTGATCCGATAACCAATTGGGAAAGCGTGAAATGAGCATTGAAGGCACCAACAAGGACATCCACCCCGGGCTGGGCCTGGCCCAATCGGGCTGGTGGGAGGATTTCAAGCGCTGGTGCGGCGCCCATCCGCGTCTGTCGCGGATACTCTTCATCGGGCTGGGCGTGGCGCTTTTGGCGTTGCTGATCTGGGCAATCTATCCCAAGCCTGCTCCCCGCCGCGGTTTCAACAATGGGCCTCAGCCGGTGGGCGTCGCCACCGCCGAGGACGCGCCGATCAATCTCACGCTCAACGCGTTGGGCACCGTAACGCCGCTGGCCACCGCCACGGTCAGGCCCCAGGTCGGCGGCCTGCTGACCAAGATCTATTTCACCGAGGGCCAGCTGGTGAAGGCGGGCGATCTGCTCGCCCAGATCGATCCCAGGCCCTACCAGGCCTCCCTCGACCAGGCCCGGGGTCAATTGGCGCGCGACGAGGCCAACCTTGCCAACGCCAGAGTGGACCTGCAGCGCTATCAGGGTCTCGCCGCGCAGAACGCGATCTCAAACCAACAGCTTGATACCCAGGCGTCGCTGGTGCGCTCGGATTCCGGCGTGGTCCAGGCCGACCAGGCCAATGTGGAAACCGCGCAAATCAATCTTGGCTACACCCGCATCACTTCGCCGGTGAGCGGGCGCGTCGGCCTGCATCTGGTGGATGTGGGCAATATCGTTTCGGCGGGACAGACGACCGGAATCGTGGTGGTGACGGAGCTGTCGCCCATTTCGGTGATCTTCACGGTGCCGGAAGATAATATCTCCCAGGTGATGGCGCGGACCGGTTCGGGCGCCACGCTGGCCGTCGATGCTTTTGACCGCAGCCAGACGACCAAGCTGGCCAGCGGCAATCTCGCCACTATCGATAATGTGATCGATCCCACCACGGGCACGGTGAAGCTGCGCGCGATGTTCGACAATGCCGACGGAAAGCTGTTTCCCAGCCAGTTTGTCAACGTCCGCCTGCTGGTGGACACGCTGCAACATCAGACCGTGATTCCCGTGTCGGCGGTCCAGCGCGGCGCGGATGGAACCTTCGTGTTCGTGGTCTCTCCCGACAAGACCGCCAACCAGCGCAGCATCAAGCTGGGCGTGCAGGACGGCGATAAGGTCGCGGCGCTGGAAGGCCTCAAGCCGGGTGACACCGTGGTGGTGGATGGTGCCGACCGGCTGCGCGACGGGGCTGAGGTCTCTATCCCGGCACCTGGCCAGCAGAAGATTCAGGCGCCTTCTGGCGCTGTGGCCGACGCCGCGCGCACGGCGCAGCGGACTCTGGCGCAGCAAGCCCTGGCCGCGGCTTGCAGCGCCGACATCCAGAAATTCTGCAGTGGCCAATCCGGCCCCGCGGCCACGCGCTGTCTGGGACAGAATCGCGGCTCGGTCTCCAGCACCTGTTCAGCGGCAATGGCCAAGGCAAGGGGCGGCCGCGGCGGCCGCGGCGGGCGTGGCGGCGGCGGCGTGGGCGGCGGCCCATGAGCGATCTGTCGTGAGCGGCTCGGCCGCGCGGATGCCTTAAGTCCATGAATCCCTCCGCTCCCTTCATTCTGAGGCCGGTTGCGACATCGCTCCTGATGATCGCCATCATGCTGGTCGGAGTTGTGGGCTATCTGTTCCTGCCTTTGTCGGCGCTGCCAGAAGTGGATTATCCCACCATCCAGGTGCAGAGCTTTTATCCCGGCGCCAGCCCGGATGTGATGACCACCTCCGTCACCGCCATCCTGGAACGTCAATTCGGCCAGATGCCGGGGCTGAAGGAAATGTCGTCGGTGTCTTCCGCGGGATCTTCGGTGGTGACGCTTCAGTTCGACCTCAATCTCAACTTGGACATCGCCGAGCAGGAAGTGCAGGCGGCGATCAATGCCGGCGGCAGCCTGTTGCCGCAGCTCCCCGCGCCGCCGGTCTATGCCAAGGTCAATCCCGCCGATGCGCCGGTCATCACTTTGGCGGTCAGTTCGCCCTCCCTGCCCATCACCACGGTGGAAGACCTGGCCGATACCCGCATTGCCCAGAAAATCTCGCAGCTGGCGGGCGTGGGCCTGGTCAGCATTTCCGGCGGCCACCGCCCCGCGGTCCGGGTACAGGCCAACCTGCAGCAGCTCGCTTCTTATGGCCTGAACATTGACGATCTGAGGACGACCGTCGGCAACAACAACTCCAACGCGCCCAAGGGCAATTTCGACGGCGCCGCCCAGGCCTATACCATCAACGCCAACGACCAGCTGCAGAGCGCCGCGGACTACGCCAATATCGTCGTGGCGTACAAGAATGGCGCTCCGGTGCATCTGTCCGATGTCGCCACGGTGGTCGAGGGCGCTGAAAACACCAAGCTTTCAAGCTGGGCGGACAAGACACCCGCCGTGTTGATCAATGTCCAGCGCCAGCCCGGCGCCAATGTGATTTCGGTGGTGGATTCGATCAAGGAAATCCTGCCGCAAATTCAGGGCGGCCTGCCCGCCTCGGTTGACGTCCGGGTTCTGACCGATCGCACCAACACCATCCGCGCCTCGGTCGCCGACGTGGAATTCGAGCTTATGCTGGCGGTGGTGCTGGTTGTGCTGGTGATTTTCATCTTCCTGCGCAACCTGCCCGCGACCTTCATTCCCAGCCTGTCGGTGCCGCTCAGCATCGTCGGCACCTTCGCGGCCATGTATCTGCTCGGCTTCTCGCTCAACAATCTGTCGCTGATGGCGCTGACGATTTCCGCCGGCTTTGTGGTGGACGACGCCATCGTGATGATCGAAAACATCACGCGGTATCTCGAACAGGGCATGAAACCCTTCGACGCGGCGATGCGGGGCGCGGGCGAGATCGGTTTCACCATCGTATCCCTGACCGTGTCGCTTATCGCCGTCCTGATACCGCTCCTCTTCATGCAGGAAGTGGTGGGGCGGCTGTTCCGCGAATTCGCCATAACCCTTGCCATCACCATCCTGATATCGGCCGTGGTCTCGCTTACCCTGGTGCCGATGCTCTGCGCCAAGCTGCTGCGCAATCACGATCTTGAGGAAAAAAACCAGAGCGTCTTCCAGCGCCGTACCGAGGAATATTACCAGCGCTTTGTCGGCGAATATGACCGGCTCTTGATCTGGGTGTTGCGGCACCAGCGTTTCACCATGACGGTGGCGGTGGGCACCCTGGCTCTCACCGTTTTTCTTTATATCCTTATTCCCAAGGGCTTTTTTCCGCTCCAGGACACCGGCTTTGTACAGGCGATCTCGACTGCCGGGCCTACCGTCTCGTTTGACGAGATGGCGCGGCGGCAGCAGGCCCTGGCGTCGAAAATCCTGGAGGACAAGGATATCGAAAGCCTGTCTTCCTTCATCGGCGTGGACGGCACCAACACCACCCTCAACAGCGGCCGCTATCTGATCAATCTCAAGCCGAAGAGCCAGCGCGACGGTGTTAGCCAGGTGGTGAGCCGGCTCCAGGCGGATGCCAGCGCCGTGCCCGGCATCACCTTCTATCTTCAGCCGGTGCAGGACCTCACCATCGATTCGGTGGTGAGCCGGGCCGCATACCAGTTTGTGCTGCAGGCCGCGACGTCGTCCGCGCTCAATGATTTCGTTCCCAAGCTGATTGCCGAACTGCAGAAATCGCCTGCTCTTGCCAATGTCTCCACCGATTTCCTCGACAAGGGATTGTCGGCATTCCTGAATGTGGACCGCGATACCGCGGCGCGCTTCGGCATCACGGCGGCGACCATTGACAACGCGCTCTACGATTCCTTCGGCCAGCGCATCATCTCGACCATCTTTACCCAGTCCAACCAGTATCGCGTCATTCTGGAAGCCGATCCCAAGCTGCAGAATACCGTGGCCTCGATGAACGATATTTACGTGCCCTCATCGGCAGGCGGGCAGGTGCCGCTCTCCGCCATCGCCCAAATCGATCAGCGCACCGTCCCGCTGCAGATCGGTCATCTGGGCCAGTTTCCCTCCGCCACCATCTCCTTCGATGTCGCGCCCCGCTATTCGCTGGGCGAGGCGGTAGACGCCGTCAAGGCGGCTGAGATCGCCGCCGGCCAACCCAGTGGCGTCACCACCCAGTTCGAAGGCTCGGCACTGGCCTTCCAGTCGACCCTGGGCAATGAGCTTTTGCTCATCATCGCCGCCATCATCACCGTCTATATCGTGCTGGGCGTTCTGTATGAGAGTTTCATTCATCCCCTGACGATCCTTTCCACCCTGCCTTCGGCGGGCGTGGGGGCGCTGCTGTTCCTGATTCTTTTCGGCCTGGAACTCAACATTGTGTCGATCATCGGCATTATTCTGCTGATCGGCATCGTAAAAAAGAATGCCATCATGATGATCGACTTCGCGCTCGAGGCGGAACGCAATGAGGGCAAATCGCCGGTCGACGCCATCCATCAGGCCGCGCTGCTGCGTTTTCGTCCTATCCTGATGACCACGGTGGCGGCGCTGTTCGGCGCCCTGCCCCTGATGCTGGGTTCCGGCATG
Organism: Rhizomicrobium sp.; assembly: GCA_035568995.1. Taxonomy (GTDB): domain Bacteria; phylum Pseudomonadota; class Alphaproteobacteria; order Micropepsales; family Micropepsaceae; genus Rhizomicrobium. The sequence goes on from DATMNL010000013.1 coordinate 54,158, forward strand.
GGTTCGGAACTGCGCCACCCCTTGGGCATCTCCATCGTGGGCGGACTGCTGGTGAGCCAGCTTCTCACCCTGTTCACCACCCCGGTGATCTATATCTATTTCGACCGCTGGGGTCAGGAGCTTCGCGCCTGGCGGGCGGGGCGGCGCGGGACCAATCCCGCGCCTTACGCGCCATGAAGGGCTGAAAGATGGTCGCACTCTTCATCCAGCGCCCTATCGCCACCACGCTCCTGGCGCTTGGCCTGGCGCTGGCGGGTATGGGCGCCTTCTTTCTTTTGCCCGTCTCGCCGCTGCCCAATATCGATATTCCCACCATTGTGGTGCAGGCCAGCATGGCCGGCGCCAGCCCTGAAACCATGTCCACCAGCGTGGCGACGCCGCTGGAACGGCATCTGGGCGCCATCGCCTCGGTCACCGAAATGACGTCACGCAGCTCGGTGGGATCGACCCAGGTCGTTCTGCAATTCGATATCAGCCGCGACATTGACGGCGCGGCGCGCGACATCCAGGCAGCGATCAACGCGGCGCGCGCCGACCTGCCGGCGGCGCTGCGCTCCAACCCGACCTACCGCAAGTTCAATCCGTCGGATTTTCCAATCATGGTCCTGGCGATGACGTCCAAGACCCTGACGCCGGGCCAGATTTACGATCAGGCTTCCAACATCCTTCAGCAACGGCTTTCCCAGGTGGACGGCGTCGGCGATGTCCAGCTGAACGGCGCTTCCTTGCCGGCGATCCGCATTGAGCTCAATCCGCGCGCCCTGTTCAAATACGGCATCGGGCTTGAGGATGTTCGCGCCGCTGTCAGCGCCGCCAACGCCAACAGCCCCAAGGGCGGCATCGAGCAAGGGTCTCAGCGTCTTCAGCTTTATGCCAATGATTCGGCAACCGAGGCGGTGGACTACAAGACCCTCATCATCGCCTACCGCAACAACGCGGCGGTGCGGCTGCAGGATGTCGCCGATGTTTCCGATGGCGTTGAAAATATCCGCAATATGGGTACCGCCAACGGTCAGCCGGCCATTCTGGTCAATGTCACCAAGCAGCCAGGCGCCAATGTGATCGACGTGGTGGATCGCATTCGCGGCATGATGCCGGAGTTGCAGGCGGCGCTGCCGCTGGCGGTCAGCCTTTCAGTGATCAACGATCCGACGGTCTCGATCCGCAATTCCGTGCGCGACGTGGAAGAAACACTCGTCTTGTCCACCATGCTGGTGGTGGTAGTGGTATTCTTTTTCCTCAGGAATTTCCGCGCCATGCTGGTACCCGCGATATCGGTGCCGCTGTCCCTGCTGGGGACGTTCGGAATGATGTATCTGCTGGGTTTCAGCCTGGACAATTTCTCCCTGATGGCGCTGATCGTCTCCACCGGCTTTGTGGTGGATAACACCATCGTGGTGCTGGAAAATGTCACTCGCCATCTGGAACTTGGCGAGACACGCGTTCAGGCGGCGCTCCGGGGGGCGCAGGAAGTCTCCTTCACCGTGCTTTCCATGAGCATCTCCCTGGTCGCGGTGTTTTTCCCTATCCTGCTTTTGGGCGGGATCGTGGGAAAGGTCTTTCACGAATTCGCCGTGACCCTGACCATCGCCATTGCCATATCGCTGGTCGTTTCGCTCTCCGTGACACCGATGATGTGCGCCATGCTGGACATCCGGCCCGCTGACCAGGAAGGCCGCATCCTTGGCGCCGCGCGCCGCGCCTTTGAGCGCAGTCTCGATTTCTATCGCCGCACGGTGGGATGGGCCCTGGACAATCCCAAAACCATCATGTTCATCCTTCTGGTGGCGGTGGTCATGAATGTCTACCTGCTCGCCATCGTGCCCAAGGGATTCTTCCCCAATGTGGACGAAGGCCGCATGCAGGGCGGCATTCGCGCCGACCAGAGCATCTCTTTCCAGCTGATGCAGAAAAAATTCGTCCAGTTCGTCAACATCGTTCGCGCCGATCCCGCGGTGGCCCAGGTCGGCGGCTTCACCGGCGGCGGCAATAACGGCAATCTCTTCATTACCCTCAAACCGCCCGCCCAGCGGGGTTACATGACCACCGATCAGGTGATCGATCGCCTCAGGCCGGCGCTCAACAATGTGGCGGGGGCGCGGCTATTCCTGCAATCGGCCAGCGCCACGGGCGTGCGCGCCGGAGGCCGGCAGGGCAACGGCACCTATCAATACACCATCCTGGGCGACACACTGGACGATCTGAATCAGTGGGTGCCCAAGATCACTCAGGCGCTGAACAACGTCCCTGAACTGGAAGACGTCAATTCCGACCAGCAGGACAAGGGCCTGGAAGTGGATCTCAAGATCGACCGGCAGACCGCCTCGCGCTTGGGCCTCACCACCAGCCAGATCGACAGCACGCTTTACGACGCCTTCGGCCAGCGCCAGGTCTCGACGCTATACAAGGACAAGAACCAATATCATGTGGTGATGGAGGTGGCGCCTGCATTCTGGCAGAGCCCGGAAACCCTGCGCGACATCTATGTCTCGACATCGGGAAACATCACCGGCACACAGTCGTCCGCCGCTGCTGGCGGCACCTTTACCGGGGTCAGCCCCGGTACCGTTTCCGGCGGTACGCCGTCCAGCAGCGCTGCGGCCCCCACTGCCGGCAACACCGCCGCCGCGGATACGGCCAGCGCGGTACGCAACCAGCAACTCAATGCCCTGACCAATTCAGCGCGTGGCGGCGCTTCGGCGGGCGCATCGGTTTCCACCCGGATCGAGACCATGGTGCCGCTTTCGAATTTTGTCAGTTTTGGACCGGGCGCCGCACCCCTCGCGGTCAATCACCAGGGCCCCTTCGTGGCCACCACATTCTCCTTCGGATTGCCGACGGGCGAGGCGATCAGTGTCGCCCAGGCCGCGATTCAGCGCACCATGGCGGCGATCGACGTTCCGATTTCGATTCACAGCGAGGCGGCAGGCACGTTCCAGCTTTTCCAGAAATCCCTGGCCAATGAGCCGCTGCTGCTGCTGGCCGCCATCATCACCATCTACATTGTGCTGGGCATGCTCTATGAAAGCCTGATCCATCCTCTCACCATCCTGTCCACGCTGCCCTCGGCGGGAGTGGGTGCGGTGCTGGCGCTGCTGATCTTCAAGACCGATTTCAGCCTTATCGCGCTGATCGGCGTCATTTTGCTGATCGGCATCGTCAAGAAGAATGCCATCATCCTGATTGACTTCGCCATCAGCCTGCAACGGGAAAAGAAGCTGGATTCGCGGGAGGCGATTTATCAAGCCGCTCTGATGCGCTTCCGGCCCATCATGATGACGACGATGGGCGCAATCCTGGGGGCGCTGCCGCTGGCAATCGGTTTGGGTGAGGGTTCGGAACTGCGCCAGCCGCTAGGCATCTCGATCGTGGGCGGCCTGGTGCTCAGCCAGGCACTGACGCTTTACACCACACCGGTGGTCTATCTTTATCTCGACCGCTTCGGCGCCCGGACCCGCAACGTCTGGAACCGCTGGTATCACGGCATCATGCGCAGTCAGCCTGGCGCGCCGGGCGCACCTGCCGAATAACGGTCCCAACTTGCTCTCGCTGGATGTAAAAGATGCGCGCCCGGCGCACCAGTTGGGCAGGGTGGAGACCCAACCGGATTGCCGCGGCGGCAAGGTACGCATGTAAGGGCTAGCGTGAGTCCGCCAGCCTAGTTTGCTTAACGCAGACTGGTAGCGACGGTATTCATCATCGTGTTGAGATTGGTCCCGACCGAGGTCAGACCGGTGATGATAACCACCGCGATCAAGGCGGCGATCAGGCCATATTCGATGGCCGTGGCGCCGTCTTCATTTGCAATAAACCGTGCCAATAACTTCGACATGAATTGTTCCCTTCGAGTACGCAAAAAGGGATACCAAGGCCTGGACACGGGCTAAAGTGGCTTGTGGAACCAATATTAATAAAGAATGATTTTGTGGAGAGTGAATTGAACGAAATTGTTCATCACCGGCCCGATTCTGTCGGTCCCAGGCGGACGACAGCGCAGCGCTCGCTTGCGCTCATACGGAGTCGGCACTTTCATGGAGTGCGGGATCAGAAATTCGGCAGGTCCGCATTGTCCGACTTGCCGCCATTGATCTGGGCGGCGCGGTTCTGACGGTAAAGGCTGCGGGTGGTGGCATAGAAATCGATCGAGGAGCGCTCGATGGTTTCCACCTCGTCGATGCTTGCGGCGCGGCTATCCAGCACGCCAAGCCCGGAACGAATGATCATGTAGAGCGTCGAGTTGTTCCAGCTCATATAGGTGAGCGGGTCAAAGGCGATGTCCACGCCGGTGCCGACCAGATCGCGTGGAGGCTTGGGGCCAAAAAAAGGAAGCACCAGATAGGAGCCTTCCGCCGCGCCGCCCTTGCCCAGCGTGATGCCGAAGTCATTGTCGTGATAGGGAATGCCCACCTTGCTGGCCACGTCGATCAGGCCGGCCAGGCCGACGGTGGAATTGACCATGAAACGGCCAAACGTGTCCGTCGCCTTGTCGCCCTCGCCCTGTATCGTGTCGTTGACGAATACCACCGGGGCGTGGAGATTGGTCAGGGCGTTGTGGATGCCGTCGCGGGCCACTTCCGGCACTGCGGAGCGATAGAATTTCGCCACCGGCGTGGCCACGGCATGATCGACCTGCACATCAAAATTGAAAACCGCGCGATTGCCGGGTTCCCAGGGATCATTCTGGGCGAGCGAAGCCGGGTCCTTGGTGGCGCAAGCACTCAGCGTCAAGCTGGCGCACACAACCGCGAGCAGGGATAAACGTATCTGCATGCCAGCCAAATTATTGGAATCTCAATAAAAAATCGTTACGACGCGACTCAGTTAACTCTTAATATCGGTATTGGTGCCGGTAACGGCAAGGGAAAGTTCCCCTTTTTCCTTCTTCGCTGTGGCCGAATATCAGACTAGACGCCCGGGCTGACGCTTCAGATCTCGCATCATCAGGTTTTCCAAGGGAAATTCTTCTGGGATATGTTTCCTTCTGGACTCGGCCTCGGCCTCGGAGGGTTCATGCAGGGTCCCCGAATCACTGACGGGATAGGACTGGACTATCGCCACCCCGTGACCCAGGGCACAGACATTTTGTCCAAGAAAGCAGGCGCGCATTTTGGGCCCCCGACTTATCGTTGTGAAAACCGGCAACGCGCCAAAAAGCTCCCCCTGATTGCCCAATTTTTTGTCACTGCCGTGTCGGCGCGATGAAGAAATGGAAATGCGGCCGCCAGAAGGGCTGGAAGAAACGGTTGCGGGATAGCGGCGGGATGACGGCTGCTGTCCGGCGCCGAAGCGGCTTGACGGCTTGGATTCAAGGGTCCCCGGCCGGCCCAGCCTCGGTATGGCCGCATGGATAGCATCCGCCGGATTACTGCCGCGACCGCCGCTATGGCCTTCTGTTCACAGCCAAATCGGGAAAAAATCCCACCTCTCTTTGTTGCCGTTCTGCCGCACTTCATTTTTGGCCGCGTCTCCCATAAACCTTTGCCCATACAAGAACAGTTCGGGGCGGGTCATGCAAAAAATTGCAATTCTGGTGTCGGGTTTGTTCGTCCTGGCGGATGCTGTGCCGGTCATGGCCCAGACCAGCGATTCAGACAGCGGTCTTGAAACTGTCATCGTCACCGCCCGCAAGGTCGCGGAAAACGCCCAGACCGTTCCCATCTCGATCACGGCGCTGAGCGCCGCCGACCTCACCAAGCTCGACATCAACACCACCGCCGATCTCCAATCGGTTACACCCTCCTTCACCATTCAGCCTTCCACATTCCGGCAGGATACACTCGACATCACCATCCGAGGCCAGCGCAATTTCGACAGCCCGTCCGGCGGCGGCAACACCGCGCTGGACTTCGACCCTTCCGTGGCGATTTACCAGGATGGGGTCTATTACGCCCGTTCGGTCGGGCTGACCGGGCAGATGTTCGACCTGGACAGCGTGGATGTTTTGAAGGGGCCGCAAGGCACCCTGGTGGGCCGCAACGCGACCGGCGGCGCGATCCTCTTTACGTCCCGCGAGCCCACCCAGGATTTCGGCGGCTACGTGAAGGTCACGGGCGGCGATTACGGCCAATATGGCATCCAGGGCGCGATCAACATCCCGCTCACCGACGATCTGGCGGTGCGCGCCGCTATCTCGGCCACCGGGCAAAAGGGATATCTCGCCAATTATTTCGTCGATCCGGTATCCGGCTTTTTCAACCATCAGCCGGGCATGGGAACGCAGAAGCTGGCGGGTCGCTTCTCGGCCAAATGGCAGCCGGACGACAGCTTCAGTCTGCTGTTACAGGCTGACATTTCCACCGAGCACGACACCGGCGTCACCTATCACGACCTTGGATATTTCGTCGGCACGACGCTCGCCACGGGCAACAAGCCCTCCATCTGCAACATTCCCGCGGCATGCGCCGGCTTCACGGATCTTCTGGGACATCCCGTCGCGCCCTATTACACGACGGTCACCGCCACCAGCGTCTCCGGCGTCAACACCGCGCCGGCAGCTTACAACTCGCTGCTTAATTCCGTCGCGCGCGAACAGATGGATGGCTTTTGGAGCACCGAACAGGCGGCAAACAACCTGGATACCGGCCACTTCCAAACCGTTTCCGCTACTGCGGAAAAGAAACTCGACAATGATATCGACGTGAAATTCCTCAGCGCCTATCGCTGGCTGGACACCAGCGGCACCGCCATCAGCCGCGGCCAGCCCTATATCGCCAACATTTATGTCTACAGTATGCCCCGCTATAAGTCCTGGCAGTCTGAACTCACAGTGACCGGCGCCGGTTTCGACGACCGCCTGAAATGGACCGGCGGGCTGTTCTTCTTCGAGGAAACCGATCCCAACGACGGCGGCTATCAGAACCTGTTCCTGCCCAGCGCCGGCTCGGCGCCCACGGCGGCGGCGGGCAAGCAGATCTCCGTCACCGACCAGACCCGCAATGGCGAGCTGAATATCAGCTACGCCGGTTACGCGCAGGCGACCTATGCGGTCTTCCCGGACACGCGGATTACCGCCGGCGTCCGCTACACGGTGGACCAGCGCAACGCCTATCTGGCGACCACCAAGACGCTCACGCCGACAACGGCGACGCTCTCGGCCACCACCGTGAATGGCGTCTTCAACCCCGCAGGCGACACGATTGACGGCATCACCTATTCCGGCACCACAACGGTTTGCGCCCTCACCAACGCGGCCGGCGTCTCGCTGCCGCCCGGCAGTTGCGCCTCCGGCATAAACAAGACCTTCCACAAGCCCACCTGGACGTTGGCGGTCGATCATGACCTGTTCGACAAGACCATGGTCTATTTCACCATGCGGTCGGGCTATCGTTCGGGTGCCATCAATTCGGGCACCTTCAATCCGCTGGTGACGGTTGCCCAGCCGGAAGAGGTGATCGACTATGAGACCGGGGTGAAGTCTGACTGGAACCTGTTTGACGTTCCGGTTCGCGCCAACATCGACGGTTACCAGACCGCCTACCACAATCTCCAGGCGCAACAGAATTTGCCCAACGTCACCCTGGCCACCGGCCCCGGCGGCGTCGGTCCCTGTACGCAAGTATTGTTCAACGCCAATCAATGCGTTTCGTCATCCAATGTGCTGAACAATGTGACGTTCAATGTCGCCGCCGCCCGGGTTTACGGCGTGGAATGGGATGTCACCGTGCTTCCGATTCCGGCGCTGACGCTCAACGTTTCGGGCAGTTATCTCGATGCCCGCTACACCAACTATGCCTTCACCCCGCCGGCCGGGTATCTGCTGCCGGCGGGCAACAGCGGCAATCTTTCCGGCACGCCGATCCCAGCGCCGCGTTGGCAGACCAACTACACCGCTTCCTATTCCTTCGGGGCGCAGGATTTCGGCAATTTCCCGGTCGGCGACATGGTGCTGACGGCGCATTATTATTGGGAAAGCCGCTATCTGGCGAACCTGCAAGGCTTCAACCCCTCGCAGCAAACCTCGCCTTACGGCATGCTGAATCTGCAATTTCTCGCGGCCGATCTGGGCCAGACGGGCGCGGATTTGACGGTGTTCATGAGGAATGCCCTGAACCAGAAGGCGTGCACCCCGGAATTCAATGGCGTGCTCAATTCTGCGCCCAATGGAACTTTCGGCAGCCCGGGGACCTCAGGTGTGCTGCAATGCATACCTTTGCCGCCTCGCATGTCGGGCATGTCGTTGGAATATCATTTCTGAGGCATAAGTCAGTCCAACAAGTCGGTCGCGGCGCCTCGCGCGTGCTGGCCTAGCTTTTCTTGGCGAGCGATAGCGAGTTCAGAGAAGCCGGCCCCGTGCCAAGCGCCAGCGTAGTGGCACGAGCGGAGCGAGGGAGGCGGCGCGCTCGCCGCTCAAATTGGTCGTCGCGCTACGCTGGCGCTAGCGCGCATGGCGACGGACCAATTTGGCCCGCTTTCGGCAGGTCGCGGCTCTCACTGCGCCGGTGCGACGCTCACCAGCGTCATCTGAAAGACCAGGGTCTGGTTGCCGGGAATGTCCTTGCCGGCGCCTTCCTGGCCATAGCCCAGGTCGGACGGCAGCGCCAATTCCCATTCATCGCCTTCCTTCATCAGCGAAAGCGCTTCCACCCAGCCGGGAATAAGCGCGCCCGCCGGGAAAGTCGCGGTCTTTCCTACCGCGGTCTGGTCGAACACCTTGCCGTTGATCAGCGCGCCCTTGTATTTGACCGTCACCATGTCGGCGCCCGATTGGGGGGCTTTGCCGGTGCCTGCCTTGATGACGCGGTATTCCAGGCCATCATCGGTCTTGGTCACGCCGGGCTTGGCGGCGAAATCCGCCAAATAACGGGCATTGGCCTCCGGGCTCAAATCGTAATGCGGCTCTTTGGCGGCCTCGGTTTTTGCGGGCCTGTTGCAACCCGCCAGCGCGGCAAGCGCCAGACAGGACAGGGCAAGGCGTGCGCCGCGGCGCAGGGCGATTTTTTTGCGCATCGATCTCATTCCTTTGTCCGCTTGGCTTCGACCTCAGGCGATGACCTTACCGGATCGCCGTCGCGCAGGGAATCGGGAGGATTGTCGATCACCTGGTCGTCAGGCGACAAGCCGGTCGCTTCCACGGCATCCCCCAGATCGGTCCTGATGGCGATCGGCTTCAACTTGGCATGACTGCCGGCATCCACCGTTGCGACCATCATGCCTGTGTCGCGGAACAAAAGCGCGGTTGCCGGCACGCGGACCGCGCCCGCGATGGCGGCGAATTTGAAATGCATGCTGGCATAGTCGCCCGGCTTGAGTACGCCGTCCGGATTGTCGATCTGAAATTGCAACAATTGCGTGCCGCTGGCGCTGACGACCGCTCCCGCCGAAGCCGCGAGCACGGCGGTAAAGCTTCTGCCGGGATATTCGGGCACGCTGAATTCCACGGACATCCCTGGCTTCACCGCCCCCAGATAGGTCTGCGGCATGCGCACATAGATGCGCAACCTGGTCTGCTCGGTCACGGTGAAAAGCGGTGTGGCGGAAGCCGTGCCCACTGTCACCAGATTGCCCACATCCACCGAGCGGCTGGTGACGATGCCGCCAAAGGGCGCCACGATGCGGGTATAGCCAAGATTGACCGTGGCGTTCTCAACCGCCGCCTGGTCGGCCGCGACAAGGCCGATATCGGCATTGACATTGGCCTGCTGGGTGGCGAGTTGCTGGCCCGAAACGGCATTTTGCGCCGCCAGGGCCTGATAGCGCGAAAGATCAACCCGGGCGTTGGCCAGGGTGGCGCTGTCGCGCGCCAGCTGGCCGCGCGCCTGATCCAGAGCCGCCTGATAATTGCGCGGATCGATCTGGGCGAGCATGTCTCCTGCCTTCACCCGCGCGCCGATATCCACATACCATTTCTGCACCGTGCCCGAGATCTGGGCGTAGATCGGCGCATTGGTGAAAGCCTGGATATCACCCGGCAGATCCAGGTTGCCGCCCGCCTTGGTGCCCTTGAGCCGGATGGTCAGTACGCTGGGGATTGCCTGATCTTCGGTCCATTGCGCCGTGGACGCGCCGGAGTAGAAGCGCAGCCCCAGGCCGGCGGCCACGATTACGCCCGCTACGCACAGCGCAACCGCGCCATAGGATTTCAGCCGCGGCGGCATGGCATGGCGCAGGATATCCGGCTCCAGATTGGGTTCGGAATGGTCCGTCTTGTCAGGCATAGACTTCTCCGGACGGGGCAGCGGCGTCCTGCATGCGATTGCGCGCCATTCCGGAGCGGCCATGGACCATGCTGAACACCACAGGCACGAACATCAATGTGGCGCAGGTGGCGAAAATCAGGCCGCCGATCACGGCGCGGCCCAGCGGCGCATTCTGTTCGCCGCCTTCGCCCAGGCCCAGCGCCAGGGGCGCCATGCCGATGATCATGGCCAGCGCCGTCATGATGACCGGGCGGAATCGGACAAAGCCGGCTTCCACCGCGGCGCGGATGGGATCGCCGGTGGCGGCCAGCCGTTCGCGGGCGAAGCTCACCACCAGGATCGAATTGGCGGTGGCGACGCCCATGCACATGATGGCGCCCGTCAGCGCCGGAACCGACAAGGTGGTGCTGGTGGCGAACAGCGTCCAGACGATACCGGCCAATGCCGCGGGCAGGGCGGTGATGATAACGAAGGGATCGAGCCAGGATTGGAAATTCACCACGATCAGAAGATAGATCAGCACGATCGCGCCCATAAGGCCGAACAGCAGGCCGGAGAAAGCTTCGTTCATGGTCACAGCCTGGCCGCGCAGCGTCACCACCGAACCGCGCGGCAGATATTTGCTGTTCTGGTCGATCATCTTCTGCACGTCCTGAGCGACTGCGCCCAGATCGCGGTCCTGGACCGCGGCATAAAGATCGATAGCTGGCAGGACATTGTATTGCGATATCACGGCGGGCGTGTCGGTGCGAACGAAGCGGCCCAGCCCGCCCAGCACCTGCAGGGGGCCGGTGCCGCCCGTGACAGGCAGGTTCTCGAGCTTGGTTATCGTGTCCAGATTATATTCCGGCATCTGCGTAACCATGCCATAGGACACGTTGTTCTTGGGATTGAGCCAGAAATTGGGCGCGGTGGTGCCGGTGCCGGCCAACGAGGTCGCCAGGGCATTGGTGACGTTCTGCTCGGTCAACCCATATTGGGCGATGCGCGAGCGGTCGGCGTCGAAGCGCAGCTGGGGCGCGTTGTTGGCCTGCTGCATGCGGGGATCGGCGACGCCCGGAATGCCGCGCAGTTGGCGCAACAGCCTTGTGGCGAAATCAGTGGTACTCTCCAGATTGGTGCCGGTCACCTGCACATCAATTGGCGCGGGCGTGCCGAAATTCAGGATCTGGCCCACCATGTCGGCGGGCGGGAAGGAAAACGTCACGCCGGGAAAATCGCGCGGCAGCACTTCGCGCAAGCGGCGCATGTAATCGGCGGTGGGGCGGTGGCCGGGCTTGAGGCTGATCAGGATATCGCCATCACCGGCGCCGACCGCGCCGGAATTGAGATAGACGAGATTCACGAAGCTTTGCGACAGGCCGATATTGTCTATGATGGTATCCAGATCGCGGGGCGGGATCACCTTGCGGACATCATTTTCGACAAAACCGAAAGCCTGCAGGGTATCCTCGATGCGCGTACCGGTGGGCATGCGCGCATGCAGTTCCATCTGCCCGGCATCGACGGAGGGAAAGAAGTTCTCACCCAGAAAAGGCACCAGCAGGAACGACACGGCGACGACGGCCAGGAACCCGGTCACAAACAGGCGCCGCCGCGACATGGCCAGCGCCAGCAGGTTGCGATAGCCCTCCCGTATCCAGGCAAATCCCCGCTCGAATCTCATCTGTATCCTGGCCAGGGCATGCCTTCCCCCAGCCTGGTGCGCGCCGGCCGCCGCATGCGGCTTCAGAAGATACATCGCCATGGTCGGAACCAGGGTGCGCGACAGGATGAACGAGGCGATCATGGCGAACACCACGCTCATCGCCATGGGCACGAACAGAAAGCCCGCCACGCCCTTCATTGCGAACATCGGCACGAACACGATGCAAATGCAGAGCAGCGAGACAAAAGCCGGCTGCACGATCTGGCGCGCCCCATCCATGATCGCGGTGGTGACGTCCTTGCCGTGTTCCAGATGCCAATTGATGTTCTCGATGGTGACGGTGGCGTCGTCGACCAGAATGCCCACCGCCAGCGCCAGCCCGCCCAATGTCATGATATTCAGCGTCTGGCCGGTGGCCCATAGCGCCGCCAGCGCCGACAGCACTGCCAGCGGAATCGAGATGGCGATGATCACGGTGGAACGCCAGCTGCCCAGGAACAGCAGGATCATCAGGCTGGTCAGCAGGGCGGCGATGGTTCCCTCGCGCGCCACGCCGCTGACCGCAGCCTCGACAAAAACCGACTGGTCGTCGAGCAGGTCTATGTTCAGCGAATCCGGAAGCTGGCTCTTGATCAGCGGCAGCATGTCCTTGACTCCCTGCACCACATCCAGGGTCGAGGCGCTGCCGTTTTTATAGATGCTGGACAGCACGGCCCGGCCATTGTTCACATGCACGACATTGTTCTGGGGCGGTGCGCCTTCACGCACATGGGCGACATCGCGCATATAAATGGTGGCGCCGTTCACCGTCTTGACCGGCAGATTGTTCATCTGCTCGACCGTGTCACTCGCATTGTTGAGCCGAACGGCATACTGATAGCTGCCGATCTTGGCGAAGCCGGCCGGCACAATCTGGTTCTGGCTGGTCAGGGCCGTCTGGACATCGGTGGCGGATAACCCGTGGGCCTGTAGCGCCTGGGAATCCAGGTCGAAGGCGATCTGCGTCTGCTTGCCGCCGAAAGGCAGGGGAATCGCGGCGCCGCGCACCGAGACCATATGCGGGCGAATGAAATTCTGCGCCAGATCGAGGATATCGCCTTCGGAAAGAGTTTTGCTGGAATAGGCGACCTGCAGCACCGGCACGGTGGAGGCGTTGTAGTTGATGATGAACGGCGGCTGGGTACCCGCCGGCATGTTGCGTATGGACACTGGCGCCACCGCGGAAACTTGCGACATGGCAAGGCGGATGTCGGCGGAAGGCTGGAAGAAAATCTTGACGATGCCGGCGCTGGGCAGCGACAGGCTTTCCACATGCTCGATATTGTCTACAGTGGTGGTCAGTATGCGCTGGAAGGGCGTGATGATGCGCCCCGATACTTCCGAGGCCTGCAGGCCGCCATATTGAAAGACGATAGCCACAATGGGAATGTTGATGGCGGGGAAAATATCCACCGGCATGCTCAAGGCCGCCAGCGGACCTGCGATCAGGATCAGCAACGCCATGACGATGAAGGTGAGGGGCCGCTCCAGCGCGACGCGGACAATCCAGGTCATGGGTTCGGCAATTCTGAACTTTCAGGACACATCGGCAGGCTTTCTCAAGCGGATTTCGAGACCAAGCCCAGCTTAATAGAGGACGTTTCCGCGGCCACTATACGGCAAAACGCGTCCTCCGCCATGTCTGGAATGGTCGCAATGTGTCGCAGAGTTCCTTTTCTTACAAGTACTTAGGTTTGCACAGCCCGTTGACGCGGCCAGTATACTCTACCAACTTAATCGGCTATGAGGGCGCCATGCTTTCCCAGAAATCGCGATATGCCCTGCGCGCGCTCCTGGTCCTGGCGGCCAGGGGCGACGCCACGCCGATGCAGATTTCCGACATCGCCGAAACCGCCAACGTCCCCCGCAAGTTTCTGGAGCAGATTCTTCTGGAGCTGAAAAAGCCGGGCATAGTACGCAGCCATCGTGGCCGGCTGGGCGGCTATTCCCTGGGCCGCCCGGCCAAGGATGTCAGTTTTGCCGATGTGCTCCGGGTGACTGACGGGCCTCTGGCGCTCAGCCCCTGCGTCAGCGTGATGGCCTACCGCAAATGCGACGATTGCTTTGATGAGGCGGTATGCGGCATTCGCAAGGCTCTGCTGGCGGCGCGCGACGCCACCGCCGAGGTGCTGGAATCGCGCAGCCTGGCCGCCGCCGCCGCCCAGATGCGGCGTTCTGGCGCGCTCTAACCGCCTTCATTTCCTGAAAAATTTGCACGGTGGCTCCAAGCCGGCCGCTGCCGCGTTTACCTCCGCGGAAGGCTCTGTGCTGTCCTGCAATCCATATACCACTAAATCTATATTGACTCACTATAGATTATGGGGTCAACCTTCCACATCAGCAGGGGATTTTCATGAGATCTGAATTTCGCAGCCTTCTTCTTGCCTTCGCCGCGCTGGCGGCATTTTCTTCCGGCGCTTTTGCCGCCTCCAAACCCGACGACACCAGCGCCAAGATAGACGCGCTGCAGCGCTCGGTCGCCGATCTGGAAAATCAGTTGCAACAGTTGAAACAGGCCCAGGCGGCGGCGCAGACCGCGGCGGATTCCAGCGCCGCGCTGGCCGACCTCAAGCGCAGCACCTCCGATCAATATGTCGACCTGGGCAAGCAGATCGCCGCCGTGAATGACGGCAAGCCCAAAGTCGGTCTCGACAATGGCCGCCTTTCCGTGGTCTCGGCCGACGGGCGCTCCAGCCTGTCGCTGCGGGCCTTGGTGCAATTTGATGCGGGCTATTTCGCGCAGAACCGCAAACCCTCCAGCGTGGATTTGAACAGCGGCACGAATTTCCGCCGCGCCCAGTTGGGCTTCCAGGGTACGCTGTTCCAGGACTGGTCGTATAATTTTATCTACGACTTCGGCGGCTATGGCGTGGAAGGCCGCGGTTATATCTATAACGCCTATATCGAATATGACGCATTGAAGCCGTTCTACTTCCGCATCGGCGCCTATACGCCATCTGAAGGCCTGGAAGATCAGACCGGTTCGGGCGATTTGTTTTTCCCCGAACGCGCTGCTGCGGTGGACGTTGCGCGTAATATCGCTGGCGCGCCAAGCCGCGAAGCGGCAAGCGTCTTTATGCAAGGCGATGCCTATCTCGTCTCTGTTTCCTACACCGGCAAGAAGACGCAGGACGGTACCTCCACCGGCGCCGCCGTCGGCACGTTCGGCGCGCAGCAATCTTTTATTGGCCGCGCTGCCTGGTTGGCCGTTTCCACACCGGAGGCGAAGTGGCTGGTGGAGGGTCATGCGAGCGACGTCCTGAAATTGGCCAACCCGACGCCCGCTCCAGCCGCGACGGTGATCCGGTTCAGCGATGGTCCGGAAGTGGCGGTGGATGCCAGCAAGACGGTGGATACCGGCAATATTGACGCCAAACGCGCTCGCGAATTCGGCTTCGAGACTGCCGGCACCTATGACCGTTTCTATGGCCAGGGGGGCTGGTTCCATTACGAAATCGATCGCCGCCTAGCGCTCCCCAATCCGCATTTCTCCGGCTGGTATGCCTTCCTGACTTATTCACTGACTGGCGAACAGCATCCTTATGACCCTACGACAGCCAGCTTCCGCAATTTGCGTCCCAGCAGTCCTCTGGGGTCGTCCGGAGGCTGGGGCGCATGGGAAATCGCCGCGCGCTACAGCGACATTGATCTCAATTATCTGCCATTCGCCACCGCCGCCAAGGGCGGCATTCCCGGCGGCCAGCAGGATGTCTGGACTCTCGGCTTGAACTGGTACCCCAACAACGCAATCAAGTTCCAACTGGACTACGACAATATCAAGGTCAATCACCCCAACGCGCCCGCCAGCGACATCTCGGCCGATGCCGTCATGCTACGCAGCCAGGTTTCTCTCTAAGGCAATAACGGAGTCGACAGTATGAAGCGCATCTTGTCTTTCCTGGCCGCGGCGGCGATTTTTGCTGCCTCCACGGCGCAGGCTGCCAATGTCACGCTGCTCAATGTCAGCTACGATCCCACGCGCGAGCTCTACAAGGATCTTGGCGCCGCGTTTGCGGCGCAGTGGAAGGCGGACCAGGTGACGCTCAACACTTCCAATGGCGGCTCCGGTTCGCAGGCGCGCGCGGTGATCGATGGGTTGCAGGCCGATATCGTCACCCTGGCCCTGGCCGCCGACATCGACGCCATCGCCAAGAATGCCAAGCTGCTTCCCGACAACTGGCAGAAGCGGTTGCCGCAAAACTCGACACCCTACACTTCGACCATCGTGTTCCTGGTGCGCAAAGGCAATCCCTGGAAGATCAAGGATTGGAACGACCTGGTGAAACCCGGAATCCAGGTGATCACGCCCAATCCCAAGACCTCCGGCGGCGCGCGGTGGGCTTATTTAGCGGCCTGGGCCTATGCCGAAAAGGCGCCGGGCGGCAATACCGGCAAGGCCAGGGACTTTGTCGCCAACCTCTACCACCATGTCCCGGTGCTGGATTCCGGCGCGCGTGCTTCGACCATCACCTTCACCAAACGCGGCATCGGCGATGTGCTGCTGTCCTGGGAGAACGAAGCCCATCTGGCGCTGAAGGAAACCCCCGGCCAGTACGACATCATCTATCCGTCCCGCTCCATCCAGGCCGAACCGCCGGTGGCGCTGGTGGACAAGAATGCGGACAAGCATGGCACGCGCAAAGTGGCGGAAGCCTTCCTCCATTATCTCTACACGCCCGAAGCGCAGGAGATCGAAGCGCGGGATTTTTATCGTCCGCGCGATCCGGCGGCATCGGCGAAATACAAGACTCAGTTCCCCAATATTCCCCTGGCCACGATTGATGCGGATTTCGGCGGCTGGGGCAAGGCGCAGGCCACGCATTTCGCCGACGGTGGCGTATTCGACCAGATTTACCAGCCCGGCAAATAGGTTCCATCATTCTCCCCGAACTCCCGAAGCCGGTGCCAAAAGCCGGCTTCGGATTTTTTCTTGTGCAGCCCCTTTAAAATCCTGCAATCTTAAGCGGCCGGAGCGCCGCGAGGATCGAATTTGAAATGAGTGCCTTCGGTATTCCCATCGCGTCCACCGCGCTGCGCCGGCGCCGCGTGCTGCCCGGTTTCAGTCTGTCGCTGGGCTTCACGCTTTTCTATTTGACCGGCATTGTGCTGGTGCCGCTGCTGGCGCTGGTGATCCGTCCCTTCGAATTGGGGCTTGGGGGATTCTGGGCGGCGATATCCACCCCGCGCGTGCTGGCCAGCTTGCGCCTGTCCTTCGGCATGGCGCTGGCGGCGGCCGTCATCGATTCCTTTTTCGGTTTCATCATCGCCTGGGTGCTGGTGCGCTACCGCTTTCCCGGCAAAGGGCTGCTGGACGCGCTGATCGATCTTCCTTTCGCGCTGCCCACGGCGGTGGCGGGAATCGCGCTTTCCACCCTCTATGCGCCCAATGGCTGGATCGGTTCGATCCTGATTCAGTATGGCATCCGCGTTGCCTACACGCCCTGGGGCGTGCTGGTGGCGATGACCTTCATCGGCCTGCCTTTCACGGTGCGAACCCTGCAGCCGGTGATGAGCGAGCAGGGCGCCGATGTCGAGGAGGCCGCCGCCACATTGGGCGCCACGCGCCTGCAGACCATCGCGCGGGTGATCGTGCCCATGCTGCTTCCCGCCATGCTGACCGGCGGGGCGATGGCCTTCGCCCGCGGCGCGGGTGAATATGGCTCGGTCATTTTTCTCGCCGGCAATCTGCCGATGATCAGCGAGATCGCCCCGCTCCTGATCGTGACCAAGCTGGAACAGTTCGATTATGCCGGCGCCGCCGCCATTGGCGTGGTGATGCTGGCGGCGTCTTTTGTGATGCTTCTGGCCCTGAACGGGCTGCAAGCGTGGGCGGCGAAAAGACGATGATGTGTTCTCTTTCCCTTGTTGGTCGCGCGGCCTACGGAAAACCGCTTCACACTTTTCCTGGCCGACGCTCTGTATGGGCGGCGAAAAGACGATGAGCGCGAGGTTTTCAAATCCCACACAGGACCCGATCCTGCTCCGCCTGGTGCTCAGCGCGATCGCGATCGGCTTTGTTGCCTTGTTCCTGGTGCTGCCGCTGGCGGTGCTGTTCAGGGAAGCCTTTGCGGATGGGCTGGGCAAGGCGTTCCGGGCCATCATCGAACCCGACGCGCTGGCGTCGGTGAAAGTCTCGCTCATGGCCGCCGCCATCGCGGTGCCGCTCAACACGCTCTTCGGCATTTCCGCCGCCTGGGCCGTGGCCAAGTTCGATTTTCCCGGCAAGACCTTCCTGGTCACTCTGATTGATCTTCCCTTCTCGGTTTCACCGGTGGTGTCGGGCCTGATCTATGTGCTGGTGTTCGGGATGCAGGGTTGGCTCGGACCCTGGCTCGCCGGCTACGATATTCACGTCCTGTTCGCGCTGCCTGGCATTGTGCTGGCCACCATGTTCGTGACCTTCCCCTTTGTCGCCCGCGAGTTGATCCCGCTGATGGTGGACCAGGGCCGCGATGAAGAAGAAGCCGCGATCTCGCTGGGGGCTTCGGGCTTTTCCACTTTCTGCCGCGTCACCCTGCCCAATATCAAATGGGGCCTGCTTTATGCGGTGCTTCTCTGCAATGCACGCGCCCTGGGCGAATTCGGCGCAGTGTCGGTGGTATCGGGCCATATCCGTGGCCAGACCAACACCATGCCGTTGCATGTCGAGCTGCTTTACAACAATTACGATTATGTCGGGGCTTTTGCCGTCGCCGGGCTGCTGGCGATGTTGGCGCTGGTCACCCTGACGCTCAAATTCATTCTGGAATGGCGCTATGCCGATGAACTGGCCGCCTCCCACAGGCGTTAGGAAAACATCATGTCGCTGATCATTGATTCCGTCGCCAAGCGTTTTGCCCGCTTTCCCGCCTTGAACGGCGTCAGCCTCACCGCGCCGCAAGGCGCCTTTGTCGCGCTGGTGGGTCCGTCCGGATCGGGCAAGACCACCTTGCTGCGCATCCTGGGCGGGCTGGAACAGGCCGATTCCGGCTCGGTGCGTTTTGCCGATCTCAACTGGCTTGCCATGCCGGCGCGCGAACGCAAGGCGGGTTTCGTCTTCCAACAATATGCGCTGTTCCGGCATATGACGGTGTTCGAGAATATCGCTTTCGGCCTGAAAGTCCGCCCATGGCGGGAGCGTCCCTCCCGCGCCGAGATCAAGGATCGTGTCGCCGAATTGCTGAAGCTGGTGCAGCTCCAGGATCTCGGCACGCGCTATCCCAGCCAATTGTCGGGCGGCCAGCGCCAGCGGGTGGCGTTGGCGAGGGCGCTGGCGATCGAGCCGCGCATGCTGCTGCTGGACGAGCCGTTCGGTGCGCTGGACGCCAAGGTGCGCAAGGAATTGCGCGTCTGGCTGCGCCATATTCACGACCAGGCAGGCGTCACTTCTATCTTCGTCACCCATGACCAGGACGAGGCCTTCGCGGTGGCCGATCTGGTGGCGGTGATGCATGCCGGCCGCATCGAACAATATGGCACCCCGGCCGATGTGCGGCGCGATCCCCATACCCAATTCGTCTCGGAATTCCTTAGCGCGTAGCGGTGATATCCAGCGCCACGGCTTCTGCGATTTTGATTCCGTCCACCGCGGCCGAAAGAATTCCGCCCGCATAGCCGGCGCCTTCGCCCGCGGGATAAAGGCCACCGATATTCAGGCTCTGGAAATTCTCGCCGCGTCCGATCCGGATCGGGCTTGAGGTGCGCGTCTCCACTCCGGTCAGCACGGCGTCATCCATGTCAAAACCCTTGATCTGTTTGCCAAAGGCAATCAGCGCCTCGCGGATCGCGGCAATGGCATAATTCGGCAGGCAGGATGAAAGATCGGTGGGCGTCACGCCGGGCCGATAGGAAGGGACCACGCTGCCCAGTGCGGTGGACGCCACGCCTCTGATGAAGTCGCCGACGCGCTGCGCCGGTGCAGCGTAAGTGCCGCCGCCCGCGGCAAAGGCCTGCGATTCCCAATGCCGTTGCAATTCCATGCCCGCCAGCGGCGAGCCCGGGTAATCCTGCTCCGGCGCGATGCCGACCACGATTCCGGCATTGGCGTTGCGCTCGTTGCGGGAATATTGGCTCATGCCGTTGGTGACCACCCGGCCCGGTTCCGACGCCGCCGCCACCACCGTGCCGCCCGGGCACATGCAGAAACTGTAAACCGCCCGGCCGTTGCTGGCGTGATGCACCAGCCGGTATTCCGCCGCGCCCAGATCCTTCCTGCTTTCGCCGAACTTGGCCTTGTCGATCAGGCCTTGCGGATGCTCGATGCGAAAGCCGATGGAAAAGGGCTTGGCCTCCATCGCCACGCCGCGCTTCAAAAGCATCTCAAACACATCGCGAGCGCTGTGGCCCACCGCCAGCACGACATGGCGAGATGGAATGTCCTCGCCGCTTTCCAGCCGCACGCCCTGTATTGCGTTGTCCGCGATCAGAAGATCGGTGACTTTATTTTCAAATCGGTATTCCCCGCCCAGTTGTTCGATGGTGGCCCGCAGGTGCTCCACCATTCCGACCAGCCGGAAGGTGCCGATATGGGGATGCGCCTCAGTGAGAATTTCCTCCGGCGCGCCGCAGCGGACGAGTTCGGTCAGCACCTTGCGGCCCAGATGGCGCGGGTCCTTGATCTGGCTGTAAAGCTTGCCGTCGGAAAACGTGCCCGCACCGCCTTCTCCGAACTGGACATTGGATTCCGGCGTCAGCACGCTTTTGCGCCACAGCGCCCAGGTGTCCTTGGTGCGTGCCCGCACCTCCTTGCCCCGCTCCAGGATGATGGGGCGGAATCCGGTCTGGGCCAGGATCAGGGCCGCGAACAACCCGCAAGGCCCCGCTCCGATCACCAAAGGCCTGGGGAAATCTTCGCCGGCGGCGCGCGCCACGAATTTGTATTCGGTGTCCGGGGCCGGCCTGATGTGCGGATCTTTCGTCCGCGCCAGCAGCCCGGCTTCGTCCGCCACCGCTATATCAACGGTATAGACATGCTGGACATTTGATTTTCTGCGCGCGTCATGGCCGCGCCGCACCACCCTGAAGCTGAGAAGGGATTCGGCGGGGATGCCCAGTTTTTTCAGGATCGCGAGTTTGAGCGCGTCCTGGGAATGGCCCAGCGGCAGCTTGAGTTCGGTCAGGCGAAGCATGACGGCGGCCTTGTTTGTGAACGCATGCGACAATTGAAGGATTTCAATCTATTATGTAACAAATGTCGGCCTTCGCGTCTTGCGTAGTCCAGGGTGAGTTCAAATGACCTTTTCGCCCAGAGTCCCTTCCCGCGCCGCCACGCTCACCGACGTTGCGCGCGCCGCCGGTGTGGGAGAAAGCACGGCGTCGCGCGTGTTGCGCAACAAGGGGTCTTTTTCCGAAGACGTGCATGACAGGGTTCTGAAGGCGGCCCGCACGCTCAACTATGTGCCCAACCGCATCGCCGGAACGCTCGCCTCCACCGGCTCGCAGTTGATCGGGATCATCATTCCCACCCTGACCACCTCTGTCTTCCCCGATCTTCTGCGCGGCACCAATGCGGCGGTGGAGGCGGCCGGCTTCCATTCGGTGATCGCCGTCACCGAATACGAGGCGGCGCGCGAAGAACAGCTCATCGAATCCATCCTCAGCTGGCGCCCGGCCGGCATACTTATCGCTGGACTGGAGCACACCGACCGGGGCCGCGCCATGCTCAAGGATTCAGGCGTCCGCATCGTCGAGGTGGGCGACATTGACGGGCAGGGCATCGATATCGTGGTGGGCTTTTCAAACTATGCCGTTGGGCGGGTCGTCGCCGAATATCTTCTCAAGCGCAAATACCGGCGTATCGGGTATGTCGGCAATGAAGCCACTCATGATCTGCGCGCCGGCAAACGCTACAAGGCCTTCAAGACCACACTTGCCGCAGCGGGCCTTCAACTGATGGATGAGGAGATCACCCCCGGCCTGTCCTCCATCCAGACTGGCCGTGACGGTCTGGCGCGGCTTCTCAAGCGCGAGCCCGATCTGGACGTGGTCTATTTCGCCAATGACGATATGGCGATCGGCGGCTATTTTCATTGTCTGGCGTCGGGCATTTCCGTGCCCGACCGGCTGGGCCTTTTCGGCCATAACGGCCTGGATATCGGCAGGCTGGCACCCCAGCCGCTCTCCACCATCCGCACACCGCGCGGTATAGTGGGTGAGATCGGAGCCAAACTTCTCTTGTCGCGCGCACCCTCCCAGGTCATCGATCTGGGATTCGAATTGTTTGAGGGAATGACGACTTAACCATTGAAAATATTGTATAATATAAGATACTTGATTTGGTTTGGCAGCGCTGCCAAACTGCCTTCGGCCCGGAGTATTCTCTCATCAGGCTGTGTTTCCCCTAACCCCTATGAGCGAAATTGGAGCTGAACCGCCAGATTGGCCATTCCCCGGCGAATTTGGACGGCTTGCGCCGGCGAAAGCCGGCGCCCTTTTTTTTGTCTCCAAGACCCGATAGCAGAAGCGGTGTAGGTACGGCCTGCATCGGAAAATTTTGTTCGCTGCCGGGGCGCGTACGCGGGTTGGTTTGAGTGAAAGTGATATCCACGCCATGAGGCGTCTGCGCAAGACCAAGATTGTCGCCACGCTGGGACCGGCCTCCAACACGCCGGAGAAGATGCGCGCCCTGTTCGAAGCGGGGGTGGATGTTTTCCGCATCAATATGAGCCATACCGACCACGCCATGCTGGCGCGCATGGTAAGCGATTTGCGCGCTCTCTCTGAGACGTTGGGGCGGCCGATCGGCATCCTGGTCGATCTTCAAGGCCCCAAGATTCGTCTCGGCATCATACCCGGCGGCGCGCGCATGCTGGTCGAAGGCGAAAAGGTGCGGCTGGTGCTGGGCGAGAACAGCGGCAGGCCGGACGAGATCCCCATTCCCCATCCGGAAATATTCCAGGCGATCAAGCAGAAACATGCCCTGTTGATCGACGATGGCAAGGTGCGCCTCAGGCTTCTCAAAAAGGCCGACGCCTTCGCCGAGGCGATCGTGGAAGTGGCGGGCGAGATCAAGAATCGCAAGGGCGTCAACATGCCCGACACGCTACTGCCGATGTCTGCGATGACGCCCAAGGACCGCCGCGACCTCGACGCGGCGCTGGCGATTGGCGTGGACTGGATCGCGCTCAGTTTCGTGCAGCGGCCCGAAGACGTCGCCGAGCTCAAGGCCATTGTGGCCGGACGCGCCGGGGTACTGGCGAAAATCGAAAAGCCCAAGGCGCTGCAAAGCCTGGAAGGAATTCTGGAATTGGCCGACGCCCTGATGGTGGCGCGCGGCGATCTGGGAGTCGAGATGCCGCTGGAGGCGGTGCCCGGCCTTCAGAAGCGCATCGTGCGGGCTGCGCGCAAGGCGGGCAAACCGGTGGTGGTGGCGACGCAGATGCTGGAATCCATGATCCAGTCGCCGATGCCCACCCGCGCCGAAGTCTCGGATGTCGCCACCGCAATCTATGACAGCGCCGATGCGGTGATGCTTTCGGCGGAATCGGCGTCCGGCGCCTATCCGGTCGAGGCCGTCGAAACCATGGACCGCATTGCCCGCCAGGTGGAACAGGATCCGCTTTATCAGCAGATTATCGAGGCCCAGCGCCACGCGCCCGAAGCCACCACCGCGGACGCGATCATGGCGGCGGTGCATGCGGTGACCGGCACCATCCAGGCCCGGGCCATCATCTGCTGGACCAACACCGGCACCACCGCGCTGCGCGCCGCACGCGAGCGATCGCCCGCGCCGATCATCGCGGTGACGCCCAGCCTGGAAACCGCGCGCCGGATGGCGCTGGTCTGGGGGCTGCATTGCCTGACCTCGGAAGAGGTTTTCAATCTGGACGATTTGGTAGATCGCGCCCTGGCATTCGCCGAGAGCGAGGGCTTTGCCGTCAAGGGCGAGCATGTGGTGATCACCGGCGGCGTACCGCTGGGCGTCACCGGCGCCACCAACATGCTTCGCGTCGCCGTGGTCGGCGCGAAGTGATCGATTCACAGATGCGGAGCGAACAGCCGGCAATGCGCGTCCTGATAGCCTGCGATTCATTCAAGGATGCCTTGCCTGCGGACCAGGTTTGCCGCGCCATCGCCAGGGGCCTGCTCAGGACCCATCCGGGCGTGCAGGTGAGCGAGATGCCGCTGTCCGATGGCGGCGAAGGCGTGCTGGATATCATGCGCCGAACCTTGTCCCTGCGGCCGGTCGCGCTTGAGGTCGCTGATCCGCTGGGCCGGCCGGTGATGGCGTCCTATGGCATCTCCGCCGACGGCGAAACGGCGGTGGTTGAGATGGCCGGGGCGTCCGGCTTGCAACTCTTGTCTCTTGAAGAGCGCAACCCGCTTCTCACCTCGACCTTCGGCACCGGGCAGCTTCTGGCCGCTGCCCGGACTCATGGGGCGAAACGCGCCCTGCTTGGGATCGGCGGCAGCGCCACCAATGATGCGGGTGTCGGCGCGGCGGCGGCGTTGGGCTGGCAGTTCCTGGATGAGAAAGGCAAGCCGGTAAAACCGGATGGCGGCAATCTTCTGAATATCGCGCGCATCATCCCGCCCGTCGAAATGCCGTTCGCGCGGATGGACGTGCTTTGCGATGTCACCAATCCGCTCTACGGCCCCACCGGGGCGGCCTGGATCTATGGCCACCAGAAGGGCGGCAACGATCAAAGCCTCGCCCAGCTGGATGCGGGGCTTCGCCATATCGCAGCCCTGGTGGAAAAACAGACGGGCCGCAAGGGGCTGGCCGAGACGCCGGGGGCGGGCGCCGCCGGGGGCATGGGCTTTGGCGCGCTTGCCTTTATGAATGCGACACTCAAGCGCGGCATCGACATGGTGCTGGACCTGGTTGGCTTTGACGCGGCGGCGGCGCGCGCCGACCTCATCATTACCGGTGAAGGTCACCTCGATGGCCAAAGCGCCCAGGGAAAACTCATTCAAGGCGTCTGCGCCCGGGCGGGAAAAGTGCCGGTGATCGCGCTGGCTGGAAAATTGTCCATCAGTCCGGAACAGATCAAATCCATCGGTCTTGCAGCCGCCTATTCGATCAACACGGCGGAACGTCCGCTGCCCGAAATGCTGGCCGCGACGGCGGAGAATCTTGAGAAAACAGCGGCAGCGCTTTTGCGCCGCCTGGAAGATGATGGCGCGGGTTCTGTTTTAACACTGCTCCATGCGCATGCTCCCAACTGTTAGGCCCAGCTTGATTTATGATGGCGCCGCTGCCAGTCTTGCGAAAGAAAAAAGACCCGCGCAACAGGCGCACCAGGAGGTACGTTCCATGAGATATTTGCTTTCGGCTGCCCTGTGTGCCGGCGTGTCGCTGGCCGCCATACCCGCTTTCGCGCAAGCCACGGAAGACGCCGTTGCCGGCGGCGGCAAATTTCCTCTCGCCGCGCGCGCAGGCGAAGACAGCGGCGCGGCGTTGAAGGCGCCGCCGGGCGCGGCCAATCAGGGGCCTTTCGACATGAACAAATGGAAGTATGGCCCGACTTGGGATGCGCCGGCCGGCAGCAAGTTGTGGAATCCGGCCAAGATCAAGTTGATGCAGGGCGGCAAGGTCACCGGCGGCACGGTGTTCTATGCCAAGGACGGGCAGACCTATTGCGCCATGGCCAATGCCGGATACGACTTCATCTGGACCGAGATGCAGCATTCCGAGCACAATTGGCAGGATGTGACCGACATGTGGTCCCAGTGCCCGCATGCCAAGGCGGTGCCCGGCGCGCGCGTTCCCAATGCCAATGAATTCGACGAACAACATGCGCTGGATGACGGCGCGCTGGTGCTGGTGGTCCCTACAGTCCGTTCCGCGGCCGAAGCCAAGGAGGCGGTCAAATGGGCCTATTTCCCGCCGCTCGGCGGGCGCAGCAATGGCGGCGGCCCGGCTTTCACCCCGGCCTTCTGGGGCAATGTCCCCGGCGGCTACCGCAACACCATCAACGACAATCTGGTGCTGGTCCTGATGATCGAGACGCTGGACGGCCTCAAGGATGTCAACCAGATCGCCAGCACGCCGGGTGTCAGCGCCATCTTCGCCGCCTCCGGCGATCTGGGCAATTTCTCCGGCTACAAGCAGGGCGATCCCGATTATGAGCGGGCGATCAACATCGTCCATGACGCGGCCCTCAAGGCGCATGTGCGTCTGTGCGGTCCCTTCGCCTGGGTTGACCGTCCCGACTTCACCTGCTTCCAGAACACTTCTGAAGGCGGCGCCATCGCGGCGGGCGTGAAGGTCGAACTGGGCGCGCTGGCCAACACGCAGGGCAAACCCGAAGTCGGCCCCTTTGCCGCTGCGGCGCGTATCAACTGAGGCGGCGATCCTTGCGATACCGGAACGCGATGGCGGTTGATCATCGTTGTTACTAAATATATATAACGACTTTCGATGACTGGGAGATTCCGATGAAAAGCCTGAAATCCTTGTTTTTGCTGGTCCCGCTCGTGGCAGCGCTTCCGGCCGCGGCGCAGAACGCTGCGCCCGCCACCCCGCCGCCGCCTTTCACGCTGACCAGCACATCTTTCGAGGATGGCGGCGTCATTCCCGACAAATACACTCAGGCAAGCCCGGCGCCCGTTTCGCCCGCGCTGGCCTGGGACAATACGCCCGCCGGCACCGTCAGCTTTACTCTCATCATGCACGATCCCGACAACGCGCCGCAGAAAAAGATTGAAGACACTCTGCATTGGATGATGTTCAACATTCCCGGCACGACGCATGCGCTGGCCGAGGGCCAGCCGGCGGTGGCGCAATTGCCCGATGGCAGCATCCAGGGCAAGACGCGCGCAATCGGCTTCATGGGGCCGGGCGCGCGCGGCATCTATCACCACTACACGATCGAGCTTTTCGCGCTGGACAACAAACTCGATCTCGGCCCTGACGCCACCCGCGCCCAGGTCATGGCGGCGATCGACGGCCACATCCTCGGCAAGGCGGTCATTGAGGGACGCTTCCATAGGTAGGCGATAGCCCGCCGCATTGCGCCTCGCCCAAGCTCGGCGCGCTGGCTTAGATTTTCTTGGCGAGCGCAGCGAGACTAGAAAATCTTGCCCTATCCGAGCAGAGCGAGGATGCGTCGCAGGCTGCCGTATTGCGCCTCGCCCAAGCTCGGCGCGCTCGCCGCTCAAATTGGTCCGCAGGATCAATTTGCCCCGCCTACGGCGGGTCGCGGCTCTCACTGCGCCGCGGCCGAATGCTCCGGGTCCAGGATATTGAGCGATGACGCTATCCCATGGATGGAAATACGCCCTGACATGCCCTCGCCGGTGAAGGCGGTGCGGTGCCAGCGGCCCGCCGGGGCATAAAGCACATCGCCCGGTTCGGCGGCGGCGATGAAAGGCACGCCTTCGGTCAGAAGACTCAAATGGCCGTCCAGGACGAAAAAGAATTCGGCGGAGCCGTCATGGAAATGGCCGGGATCGCTGTCCGGCGGCCTCGGGACGCCGGGGCCGCGGATGAGGTTGGCCGCGGTTTCGCTGTCATGCGCAAAGCCCGCCGGCGCCCTTCCGCCGCCTTCCATGATCTCTTTGTCGAAATCCACATAGGGTTTGACGCCGGCGCCATAGCCCACGGGCCCGCCCGTGATCGCCGTGCGCAAATAGGATTTTCCTTTGACCGGTGTGGGCGTTTCGCCGATGGGATAAAGCGGCGTGGAGCGAGTGTGGCTGACTTCAAATCGCAACGACGGTGCATCGCCCACCGTCTCCATGCTGAAGGCGGTGCGCGCCGGCACGCTCACAACGAAGTTGTGGGATGCGACAAAGGGTTCCTGTCCCTGGATGGTGAAACGGATTTGCCCCGCCTCGACCACCCAGAAAATGCTGCTGTCCGCATACAGCATGGTTTTGGTTTTCTCGCCCGGCGCCATCTGGATGTATTGCGCCGACAGGCCGATCGGATCGCGCACCACCGGCTGCGACCAGCTTTTCTGCCCGGCATGGCGGCTCAAGATTTCGGCAAGTTTCCAGTGCGGCCGGTTGGGCGCGATAAAGGGCGATGACTCCGGCTTGGCCGCCCAGACATAAGTCATGGCGGGCGCCGGCCGCGCCCCGGCCGCCGCGGCCGGTGCGACCGGTGCGGGAACTTCGGTTTGGGCGGAAGCCGCCATGGTAAAAGCCGCCAGAACCGCCAGCGGCGCAACCAATCCCGCGATGCGCATGATACCCCTCATTTTTCTGCCCAGGTCATCCTAGACATGACAGTCCGTCATTCCCAGACACGGTTTACCGCCCATATCGCGCCAGAATCTTCGCTCGCGCTTGATTCAAGATGGCAGCGCTGCCAAGATGCACAAGCTAAATTGGGCAGGGACACACGCCAAGAGGCGTGACCAAAATTCGACGGGAGGAATGCATGAAATCCAAGATTCTTTTGGCTGCGTTGAGCGCGGCGTTGCTGGCGGGCACCTGCGCGGCCTATGCGCAGGATGACGCGGCGACCGGCGGCCTGGACAGTTTTCCGCTGGCCGCCAAGG
>DATMNL010000014.1:0-8890 GCA_035568995.1 Rhizomicrobium sp.
CGGTGACGGCGCCCTTGGGGTCAATCTTGTTCACCAGATTTTGTACAACGGTGGATTTGGACCAGAGATAATCGCCTTTCAGGGCATCGAAGCTCCACATGATGCTGGTCTTGCAGGGCACGCCGGTCAGGGTCTTGCGGCTGGGGGATTGGGCGCCCTTGCCGACCGAGAACATGCCGTCGGCCTTGGCATCGGGATGAACCGGGGTGGTGATCGGCATCATCTCGAAAGTGCATTCCTGGTCCCAATTGTCCTCGGGCAGGACCTGGTGTTTCCAGATGATCTTGCCGGTCGCCGGATCGATGGCAAAACGGGTGTCTGTGCCCGCCATGGTGGCGCCGATCATGTTGCGCTGTGCTTCGGAAGCGGGGCCGACGCCGCTGGAACCGTAATAGGCGATATTGACGTCGGGATCGTAGGTGATGGGCCCCCAGACGCCGGTTTCCCAACGCTCATTGAAGGGCTTCTTCGCCCAGGTCTCATCGCCCGGATCGCCGGGATGCGGAATCACCTCATTGCGCCATAAAAGCTTGCCCGTCTGGGCGTCATGGGCGTCGACATAGCAGCCGAAAGGCGCTTCCTGGCAGGTCGCCCCGGCCAGCACGACGCCGCCCACCACAATCGGCCCGGTGGTGTTGGTGGCGTAATAGTCGCCGCCGCGATTGACCTCCCACAACTCCTCGCCGGTCTTGGCGTTCAGCGCGACCAGGAAATTGTCGCGCGTGGTGGTGTAAATCTTGTCGTCATAAAGGAAGATGCTGCGCTTGCGCTGGCCCCAATTGTTGTTGTGCATGGCTTCGAGGGAGGGCAGCCGGCGGCGATACTGCCAGAGCACTTCGCCGTTCGCCGCATCGATCGCCTGGATCACGTCATTGGGATTGCCCAGGAACATCACGCCTTTATAGACAATCGGCGTCGCTTCGTTGATCCCCGGCTCCATCAGTCGCGACCACACCAATTGCAGGTTTTTGACGTTGCCCTTGTTGACCTGACCCAGCTTGCTGAAGCCCCAACCCTGATAATTGCCGCGCATCATGGCCCAGTCGGAGGGATCGGGATTGCGCAGATAGGCGTCGGTCACGGGGACATAATTTTCAATCGGATGCGTGGTGTTGGTATTGCCGGAAATGACACCCGGCACCGGCGCCGGATCGCCTGCCGTCTTGACGTCCTTGAACAAGGCGGCGGCGGCGGCGTTGTCCTTCAGCGGCGGGGCCGGCGCGGCTGGGCCCGCCGATACGCCCGGTATCGCGGGATTATTACCCGGTGGCGGCGCGGGAGCAGGGGTTGGCGCGGTTTGCGCGAAAGCGGCGGCGGTGACAAGCAGCGCGGCGCCTGAGACAAAGGCAAATTTATAGGCCCGTTTCATTCATTCCTCCCATTGCCCATCATCGAAGGGCTCATTTCTATTTGATCCGTTTATTTCAAGACTATGCCATTCAGACCCGCGGGATCCGCCGGCAAAGGCGTTGTCCCTGCGGGAAAATAATTCTTGGACAGGATATAGGCCAGAACAGCGGCTTCCTGCACCGCGCCAAGCGCACCGCCATTGCCCGGCGGCATGTTCTTGTCGATGAAAGCATGCAGGGCGCCCACCGGCAGACTACCCCATTTGCTGAGAAACGGCTTGCCCGCCAGAGGCGGCGCGTCTTCCACCCCATCCAGTTCGCCGCCATGGCACTGAATGCAATTGTCGGAATAAAGCGCCTTTCCCTGCGCCATCTGCGCATCGGTGTAGACGCCCTGGGAGGCCAGGCGCATGGCCGTGGCGGCTGCTGGCGTGGCGCTCGACGGGCCAGCGGCTTTGTCGATCCCGAGGTCCAGGCTGGCCAGATTGGCGCTGTCCTTGGACAGCGGCTTGTCGCCGGCGGGATAGCCGGAGCGCTGCAGGATGAACGCCACGATCGAAGCATACTGATCCGGCTTCAGCGAGCCGGGAGCCGTCATCGGCATGGTCGTGGTAACCACGTCGAGCAGTGATTTTGGGGTCAGGTGCTGGACCGCCGCCATCTGGTGAAAACCGGTGCCCGTCAGGGCCGGACCGGCTATGCCTTCAAGCTGGGCGCCGTGGCAGGCCGCGCACTGACTTGCATAAAGAGCCCCACCTTGTTGTGCCTGGCTGTTGGTATAAACGGCAGTATCCTGCGCCGAGACCATAAGAGGAAAAAGACAAACGCTCCAGGCGAATACCAATACAACGGGGCGTTTCATTCAGCACCCTTCAGGATCCAGGATGCTTTGCAGACTATAAGAATTTCTTGAACCCTGGCAGGAAAAAAGCGGCCGCAGGCGTAAGCCCGCGGCCACAGTTTTGGGGAACGTACTACAGATTTCCACGAACACCGATGGTGAAGAAGCGGCCCAGCGAATAGCCCCAGACGGGAACCGGGTAACCGCCCGGATTGGAGGCCTGGGTCAGGGACGGCGCGATCGGGTAGTGCGCGTCGGTGATATCCTGGATCGACAGGTAGAAGTCGGCAACCGAATCGTCGAGTGTGAACTTCTTGTCAACGGTCACGTCGACCTGGTTGTAGTTCGGGATATGCTGGTCCTGCTTGGTCAGGAAGACCTGGCCAGGGGCGGTGTTCTGGTCATAACCGCTCAGCCAGCGATCCTGAATGTTGACGCCCCAGTTCCCCAGAGACCAGCCGACAAAGAGTGTGTCGCGGCTCTTGGGCATCGCGGTCCAGACAGGCTGCGCAGCCGCAACGGCTCCGACGGCTTGGAAGGCGACATTGCTGATGTAGGGCTGGTTGGAAAAGAGATTCCGCAAGGACACCGCACCCGGAATGCCGATCGCATCATCGAGATCGAAATTATAGTCCATTTCGAAATCGACGCCCTCGGTCTTCTGGGTGGCGCTGTTGAGGCTCTCGTTCTGCAAAAAGCTGGGGAAGTTCGCCGTCGTCGAATTCGGCGTTTGCCCGGCAACCAGCGGGAACGGCCGTGTCGCCAGGGCGCAATATGGCGAGAGGGTGGCGGTAGAGACCGAAGCAAGGCAGGCCGACTGGATGGCGGGATTCGTATACTGGATCGTGGTGATCGCCTGGTAGAGGTTGATGCGGTAATAGTCCACCGAGGCGGTGAAGTTCGGAATGAATGTCGGCGTCAGCACCGTGCCGACGGTGTAGGTATGGGCCACTTCCGGAACCAGTTTCGGGTTGCCCGCAGTGAACGTCGGCAGGTCGGCACTCTTGCCGGTCAAGCTGTCGTTCAGCGAGGAATTGCCGATGGAGTTGGGCTGAAAGAGGTCGTTCAGGGTTGGGGCACGAATATCGACCGACATGGTGCCGCGGAACTTCAGGTCGTCCACCACGTGATAGTCGAAGCCGACTTTCCAGGTCTCGACGGCGCCGGAAATGCTGTAGTTCGTGTAGCGGCCAGCCACGTCCAGCGACAGGGTCTGCACCAGCGGCAGATCCTTGAGCAGGGGCACGTTCACTTCGCCAGCAAATTCATACACCATCTCGCTCTTGGCCGGGATGCTGGCCAGGGTGGTCTGGTACCAAAGGGGCGTAAGTGTGCTGCAGATGCGCAGGCCGGTGCAGTCCGAAAAGGTTGGGTTGGCGTTGGAGACAACAACATAGCCCAGCCAGCGGGCTTCGCCCGACAGGGCGGCCTTAATCGAACCGGCCGGCAGGTCGAAGATGTTGCCCGCAATGCTGCCACCCAGATCGTCCATGGTGTTGGTCATGGCATACTGGGTCTGATGGGTGAACGAGGCAT
The DNA here is from genome assembly GCA_035568995.1 of Rhizomicrobium sp. GTDB lineage: Bacteria > Pseudomonadota > Alphaproteobacteria > Micropepsales > Micropepsaceae > Rhizomicrobium. The sequence continues at coordinate 3,727 of DATMNL010000014.1, forward strand.
ACTGCGTGGCGGTCAGCGAGGTCGGACCAAAAGGATTGAGGGGGTCACAGTTGGGATACAGGCTGGCATATTGGGTGGTCGAGACGTAACAGACCGGCTTGCCGTTCACCAGAACCGCGTCTTCCGCGGCATAGGTGTCCTGGAAGCTCTGGTTGACCGGCGCGTCTTCCTTTTCGCGGGATTCGTCATGGGAGTAGTAAAGATCCCAATCCCAACGGCTGACCAGCTCACCTTGCACATCCAAGGTTATCGCCATATTGCGGTCGATGGCGCGATAGTTGAAGGTCGGCAGGCCATTCTTCAGGATCGAATTCATCTGGCCGGAAGCGCCCGGATAGCCCTGTTCCGTCACGCCGTCCAGCACCGACATGTAATTGTCGAAGCTGAAGGTACACGAATGGGTCGCGTCGTTGCCGAAGGCGCCCGCCGCCGGCACCAGGCCTACACCGCCCGATTGCAAGCAGGTCGGATTACCGGTGGCAAGCTGTTGCTGCTGAGCTGCCGAGAGGTAGGGATTGTTGACGGCGAAGGTGATGGGCTTGGGCGCGCCGGAGGTGCCGGGCGGCAGGCCGTTGTTCGGACCCAGACCCCAATAAAGGGCCTGTGTCGCGCGGACCTGTACCGAGGCCGTGGTGTCCGCATTCAAGTTATAGCTGGCCCGGCCGAAGCTTTCGATGGTGGTCTGCATGGCGTTGAAGTCGGTGAACAGGTCGCGGCGGCCGGTGCCGCCCTCGCTGGTCGTACCGCCGACCGGAATTCCCTCATCGTAGGGGCCGATGATGCCGTTCTGGACAAAGGTCTGGCCGTCCACCGAGCAGGCCGCGCCGGAGCTTTTCGTGGGGGCAACGGAAGCGGTGATTTTGCCGCCATTGACCGTGTAAGTGGTGTTACCGGTAACAGCGTTGGCATAACCGACGCCGCCGGAACCGCACAGGATCAGGCCACCGAAGGGATCGTCATTCCGGCGCACATTCTGGATCATGGTATAGGGCGCCGTCGCTTTGCCGCTGCCGGCATAGGCAAAAGCATTGCCGTCCTTGGTATAGGGCAGGTTATGGATCGGAACCGCATCAATGTGCTGGTAGCGCACGGTGCCTTCTATATGGCTGCGTCCGCCGAACAGGTCCATGCCCGCGGCAACGCCCAGTTGCTCCTGGGGTGCCTGCTGTTCTTCATTGGCGCCCATATTGGCCTGGTATTTGATGCCGGTATAATTCTTGTCGAGAATATAGTTGATGACGCCGGTCACGGCATCGGAGCCATACACCGCGGAGGCGCCGCCGGTCACCACGTCCACGCGCTGGACCAGCATTTCCGGCAGAACGTCCACGTTGACGGCGCCGGTAGCCTGGGTTTGAGCGACGCGATGGCTGTCGAACAGCACCAGGTTACGGTTGGTGCCGAAATTGCGCAGATTCAAATTGTTCGCGGCGCCGTTGTTCGTGCCGCCGGGGCGGGTCTGGTTACCGCTCGATCCCATGAACACGGGCAGCTTGTTGAGCGCCTCGGTGATGTTCTGCGGCGAGGTTTGAACCAATTGCGCCGCCGCAACGGCCGTTACCGGGGTGGGCGAATTGGCGATGTCCGAAATAACTCGCGAGCCGGTGACGACCACGGTCTCGGGGACGGACGCACCGCCCGTTGCATCGGCCGGCGCTTGGTCGACTTGTTTGGAAACAATGGCGGCCCCACCGCCATCCCAGTTGACGGCCAACTGGGTGCCCTGGAGCATCACATCGAGGGCCACGGCCGGCGCATACTGCCCGTGGACGGGATTGCTCTTTAAGCCATTGATATCATTGCTGGCATAGACAAGCTGCACCCCAGATTGACGAATGTAAGTGTCCAGCGCCCTGCGCATATCGCTGGCTGGAATATTTATCTCGCCCGCATTTGCGGCCGCGGTGACGAGAGCAAGCAGACTGGCCGTCATGAAAAAGGCAGCCTTGTGACGCGATATACGCATTGGTAATCCCCCCTGTAATGGGCCTATTTTTTTCGGGCCAGTTTTTCCCTTACGCTCTAGGACGAACGAAAAGCAGAAATCCGTAGAGGTATTTGACAGCTGGCCTCTATTTTTTTGACAGAATGATGGTATCGCCCTGGTCTTCGGCGGTCAGCCCGAGGGAGTTGCGAATAAGAGCGACAAACACGTCCATATTGTCGGCGCGGAAACTGCCGCCAATGCGAATGTCGCGCGCAGCACCGGTGACAGCCAACTGCCGGCTATTGTAGCGATTGAATTCTTTCGCGGCCTCGGCAAGAGTGACCTGATTAAATATGAGACGTCCGTCCCGCCACCCCAGATCGTCAGACAGGTCTTGCGGGTTTAGCGTGGTCAGAAGAGTCTCGTTGGCCTTCGCGACCACGAGATTGCCGCCATCCGCGAAGATCGGCGTCGTGGGGCTAAGCGTATTAACACCATCCACCCGCACGCGGCCTTCGGTTACCACCACGCGGATATCATCGCCGTCCCTCTCCACGGAAAATTTTGTTCCCAGATCGGAGATGCGATGCTTGCCAGCCAGAACCACAAAGGGACGCCCCGCATCGTGGACCACCTCGAAATAGGCTTCACCCTTTTCCAGGGTCACGACCCTGTTCCCGTCTGAGATTGTGGCCCGCAACCGGGAATTGGCGTCGATCTGGATCTGGGTGCCATCCACCAGGTGAATCGTAGGCCGTTCCCCGGCTTGCGTGGCGTAAAATATTTCCTGCGTCGGCCTTCGGAAATGCATCATCGCCACAGTTGTCACGGCAAGAACCAGAAGGCCGGCCGCTATGGCGAAGACATGCCATTTGTAAGGCCAAGACAATGTCCAGCGATTACGATGTTTCGGCGAACTCCCCAACGCCGCCAGCGCCGTACTTTTTTCCCAGGCGTTTTTGAGCCGCAAATAGGCTACGCGATTGGATGTATTCTCCAGCCAAGATGAGAGCTCCTCGCGCTCGCCGGACGCAAGACCACGATCCTCGCGGGCGACCCAGTGCGCGGCATCCATTTCAGTGTTCTCACGCTCACTCACGGCAGTGTCAGTCCTTTCGACGCCATTCAAGGCGCTTGGCGCCTGCAATCAGATTGCCACGCCGGTCGGAAACTGCGTCTGCCAGGACCCGCATACCCTTCATCACCTGGTTTTCGACAGTTTCTTCCTTGATGCCCATCTTCTTGGCCACCTCCCGCTGGGAGAAGCCGTGCACCCTCCGCAATACGATGACCTCCCGGCAGCGTGGGGGCAGCTGATCCAGTGCCGCTTGCATGCGCGTCAATTGTTGACGCGCCGCGACACGATCTTCCGGCGAAGGTGCGATTTCGGATATGTTACTCCAGTCCAAATCATTCATCGTTTCGATTGACACCACGTTATTGCGGCGCAGACGGTCAATCATCAGGTTGCGCGCAATCATGATGAGAAACGGTTTAACCGGAGAAGGCCGTTCCCGCTGAGCCGCTTCATAGATCTTGACGTAAGCCTCCTGCCGCAGATCGGCGACCTCCTCAACGTCACGCCAATTGCGGCGAAGCAACCGGGTGAGCATTGGCTCCAACGGCAGGACTTCCTCAACAAACCAAGCGTCTATGTCTCGCCTGTCCAGTGACCTGCCCAGTTCCAAAATCGTCCCCTGGTCATTTTATCTATTGTAATCAAGGACCTTTCAGAAACGCCGCAACCGTGCTGCAGGAGTGAAAACGGTTGGGATCGGAATTTCCGGTACATAAATCGCACCTAATGGATGCGCTCGACTTTGTAGATGGTGTCGTCGGCGCGAGCGCCGTCCTGTACCCGCAAGTTGAAGGTACGCAATGCCCCATGCGTAATCGTCGCGGTATAGCTGGCCGGCGTACTGCGCCAGTTGGCGGCAGGACCGTTGGTCTGCCGCCAAATCTGCCCGTTTGCGAGCGTCACAGTGAACTTTCCGTTTGTGAAGCTGTAACTTGCCAACCTGTCCACGATGCGGTCCACATTCGGACCAGGCCCCGGTCTGGCATTGATAAGGCCGAATTGTTCCGGAGGAACGCGATCGGCACTGAGCAGGCCCAAAAAGCCGCCGCCGCCGTCGGCGCCCGCTTCGGCTGGCCTGGCCAAACTCGTTGCGCCAGATGGAGCCGGACGGTGGAAAAGAGGCTCAAAAGTCTGTGCCTGCGGGGCGGCCGGCAAACCAAGCTCGGCGCGCTCTGGCTGGGCGGCGGCGTAATAGCAATCCAGCCATGTGCGACCGTCGGAATAGGTGTTGCAGTATGTAAGGCGCTCCAAAACATCGTTGCGGGTATCAGCTATGGCAGCGCTGCCAAATCCGGCAAAAGCGACGATAGTGAGCGGAATAACGGCCCTCATGCTCTCCCCTTTGGCGGAATGAACCTTCCAACTGCGCAGTATGCGGAACATTTCGTCCGCTTGCCAAGTGTCGCGGCCGTTTTTTGTAATGGATTTCCAATATCCATTCGTCTTACGAGTTCGATGGCGAGCGTGACAGCTGGCGCGCTGATGAGCAATGATTTTCATGATTTTATCTCGCAGCCGCGAGATGGTAACGGGTTTCTGCCGTTCGTTCGTCCATAGGGAAGTCAAATATTCCAGCGGCTTTCTCACGGCCGCGATCAAGTGAGATCGGCCAAACCGTATTTCATGCCCTGGTCTTCGCTCCCCTGGGTTGACCAGTGTGCACTCCCCCTACCGGCGCAACCCGGTAGGGTTTTTTTGAAAACAAGAGCTTTAAATTACAGAGAGGATAGTTGGCTACCCGCGCTTGCGTTACGATCCTGCACCAGCTTTGGCGGCGGAATCGGCGTCACATGCGGTGAAACACGACCAAGCCTGACGGTACGAAAGCCTCCGTCTTCATGGCCTGCTACGGCTGCTTCCGTGATCGTGACACGGGCAAGTAGCCAAATTCCGTTATGGAAATAAGCCGGTTTTTCCTTAATAAATTCTGCCCGCACAGTATCGAGAAACCGCCCAAAGACTATATAGATTAATACAAACGACTTTCAGGCTCCGGAGAAAGCGACGGAGCGAATTATAAATTCGACGGGAGGAATGCATGAAATCCAAGATTCTTTTGGCTGCGTTGAGCGCGGCGTTGCTGGCGGGCACCTGCGCGGCCTATGCGCAGGATGACGCGGCGACCGGCGGCCTGGACAGTTTTCCGCTGGCCGCCAAGG